>JAFZPJ010000046.1 GCA_017550385.1 Clostridiales bacterium | reverse complement strand
GATACGCATATTATCTTCGACCTGTCTTCTGAACGAATCGATAAGATCGTCGCGTATAGCATAATCCTGACCCTTGAGGACGATCACGAATTCATCGCCTCCGACCCTGAATACGGGGAAGTGAGCGAAGGTCTGGCAGATAAGTCTGCAGGCAGTCCTGATGTATTCATCGCCGGCCTTGTGGCCCTGCGTATCGTTGATCAGCTTAAGGTCGTTAAGATCGCAGACAGCGATGCCGAACGGTTCGTCACGCTGCTCGTCGATGATCGCCTGTATATCTTTCTCGAATTCCTGATATGCCGTCTTATTCCTTGTTCCGGTAAGACTGTCGCGTCTTGCTGTCTCATTTGCCATCTTAAGGGCATCAAGATGCTCCTGTTCCTTCTTGACGACTTCATCGCGGTTCTCGATACAGATGATGAGATGCTTCTTATCAGATGCCCAGCTTACCGTCATCTTGGTGTATTGGGGCTCATCGTTGCCCACGACCATGCGGTAATCCTGAGTCAGCTGTCTGTTATTCTCGAGTTCTGATATGAGATGATCCTTATCAAGGAAGAGCTTGAGCCTCTCCTTGTCTTCCGGATGGATGATCCTCTCAGCATTAAGACCCGCAGTACCGAAGAAGTCTTCTCCTTCTTCCTGGATCTCAAGTTCGCCATAGAGCTTATGGGTAGCGAACTCTTTGTAGTATGTGGTATCGATATCAACGTAATAGATGAGGTCATACTGAGTGGCAAGGCTCTCCGCGATCTGCGTGAACGTAATGCTCTTCTGCCTGGTCTCCGCCATCTCCTGTCTGGCCTTGACTTCCTCATCGATATTCTCGATACACACGATGATGTGCTTCTTGTCGCTGGCCATGATCTCGGTATGTCTTATGTGCTGCACATTCTCATTAACGACAAGACGCCATGAGAGCGAATAAGAATTCCTGTGCTTCAGGTTCTTCAGCATCGCATCCTTGTAATGAAGAGACAGTGCTTTCTCCTGGTCTTCAGGATGGACATACTTACGTATGCTCCTTCTGCTCTCGGCAAAGAAATCGCTTCCCGTCGCAGGAACGTTCAGTTTCTTATAATCGTCCGTGGAAGAGATCTCGACATAAGTGTTAGTATCGAGGTCAATATAGTACAGGGTATCGTACTGTCCTGCGAGGCTGGCCGTAATCTGGTTGTAGACCTCGCGCTCACGTGCAGTCTCCTTCTCCTGCTCCCTGCGGTGGTATTCTTCGTCGATATTCAATACGCCCAGGATGATGTAATCGTTCCCGTCGTCTTCATCGAGACCGCGTATGACCCTGAGCGAATGCCACGTGGGGACGCCGTTTATCATAAGGCGGTACTCAATGCTCTGGGTGCTGCCCTTCTTCATGGCTGCAAGGAGCTTATCCTTCTGCATGTCTTCCGTGAAGATGTGCTGGTCTTCTTCGTAGATGACCTTCTTGCAGTCTCTTACGATGTTCTTGAAGAAATCATCTCCGCCCTGTTCGAGACTAAGCGAATGGAATTCGGGATTGACGGAATACCAGAAATACTCATTCGTGACGGCATTGACATAGTAGACACTGGAATAATCTACCAGCAGTGACTCTGCGATCTTCTTGAATACATCGTCCTGTCTCGTCATGTGCGCACACTCTCAAAAATGAATGATTATGCTAATTATAATACACGAATTTGTGAAGTGTTATTTTTCCTCGGTATTAACAAACCGTAAAAAAATATACAAACAAAAATGCCGGCAGACTTCATGCCGGCATCTTGGTATTCTCTGTCTTTGAAGACCTTACTTGTTATTGTAAGTCTCCGTGATCTCCTTACAAGTGGAGAGGAAGTCGTAGTTCGTACGCCTGATCTGGTTGGAGAGGTGGCGGAGGATGAGGATGACCTTATCGGGCGTATCCTTGAAGATCTGCTCGAGGTCTTCCTGGCGGACACTCTCCACGAGCGTATCGTTGGACTCGGATACGGCGGAGAACCTTCTGCTCTCGCCTTCGATGAGGCCCATCATGCCGAAGAACGATACGGCATCCAAAGCCGTGACCTCCTCTTCATCCCTGCTCCTGTAAGCGGTATAGAAACCGACTCTGCCCTTATGCAGGATGTACATGCAGTCGCCCTCGGTATCTTCCTTGAAGATGATCATGCCCTTCCTGAAGTTCTTCGCATTCGGGCCTGCGGGGATCGCAGCGAACGCTTCCTTGAGCGTCTCGGGGCTTACCTCGGGGATCTTGCTCTTATTGTTCTGGTAGATGTCCATGTGCTTCTTGATCTTGGAGAACAGGGACTTCTTCTTGCCTTCGTCAGATGCGCGGAGCTCTTCGAGGAGGCTGTGCGCATTGTTGAGATCGGCCGTCATGTTCTCGACTCTTGCCGCGAGGTGCTTCATGAGCTCGAGGATCTGATCGGGGTTCTCGGAGAAGAATTCATATAACTCGTCACCCGGGATCTCTACCACCTTGGCATTGGTCTTGGCGACTACGGTAGCGCTTCTGGTATAGTCCTCGATGATAGCCATCTCACCGAAGAATTCACCCGGCTCAAGAACTGCAAGGCGGAGCGGATCCTTCTTGTCGTAATCGGCATATACACTGGCATTGCCCTCCAGAAGCAGGAAGAAACTCTTGCCTGTCTCGCCTTCCTTAACGATGACTTCGCCGCTTCTGTAATCCTTCTCGACCATACCCATAAGACTACCTCCCACTCAGTACAGAATACTACTGTGCCGTTCAGATACTCTTTTATTATATCGCGTGAGTTTGATATTTGCGATAATGTAATCTTAAGGATTCGTTATTTTATTCTGACGGTAAACCCGGTCTCGGAGAATAAGCCTTGTTCGGGAAGGGTTATCTTGACAGTTCCCCTGCCTTCTTTGCCCATGCTGCGCACATAAACGCCGCCCATGCCGCCGTTAATGTCGGCAAGCGAAGGTCCGAGCAGTTCTATCTCGCCTGTAACTTCGACCATGGCCTGACGGTTGTAGAACGGCATAACGTTGCCGTATTCGTCCGTGACCTTGATCCTGATCGCTGCGACGTCGTAAGTGTCTCCTTCGACAAGCTCGGAAGAAGATACAGCGGCATTCAGACAGAGCTTTGTCATCGCGCACTTGGTGACGGTCTTTACGACCTCCCCGCCGCGGATTCCTTCGAACCTGAACTGCGTCGACTCTCCGCCCCAGTTGCCTATGTACTTCCCGAAAAGCATATACGCATCATCGAACTTCATCTTGTACTTCGTCATGGCCTCGACCATGGAAAGCTTCATCTTGAGCGGCATCTTGTCCATGCCGTACACTGCGGAGAAGTTCAGCGCGTCCTTGACGATCTTGTTCTGCCTGTCGGTAAAGCCCTCCTCCTCCTTCATCTGATCGCCGATAAAATCGTCTACGAGCATCGGCGGAGAGATCATGTTCTTATAGGGCGAATCCGCACGTGTGTATTCCTTGATGAATGTATCGTTCTTATACATCTTCACGCTGTCGCAGTTCGTGAAGATATAGATCTCGCCCCTGTTTCCTGCCGGGTGCTCGCCGATGTCCATCGAAGAGCTGATCTCGAGGACCGGCTCGCCTGACAGGTTCTGGCTCGCATAGACTGCTGCCGCCATCTTCGGGTTCCTGAACATATCGGTAACGCCGTGGTAGCACACCCTGTCGCCGGAACCGAAATCCTTATGCGTGTTGTAATCGAACATGCACCATCCGAACGAGCCCGCGATGTCTCCGTTTGCCATCACGCTGTCCAAGACGTTGCAGTGCCTTAGCGCGTGCTCCTGCCTGTGAAGCTCGGAGTCATATGCTTTGGTCGGGAACATGTGGCCGTTGTACTCGCTTATGAAGTACGGCTTGTTCATATCGGAAGTGACGTCTTTTTTCTTCTCGCACCCGGGGTTCTTACCACTGTGACTGAAGTCGTTGTACGCATAGACATCTTCCAACAGCGAACTCTTCTTGAGATACCTGACGCCTGAAGTCTGCCTTGTGGGGTCTAAGTCATGCGCTTCCTTGTTCGTTCTAAGATAGAGTTCATCACAGTCGACTGACTCGTTGATCCTAACGCCCCAAAGGATTATCGAAGGATGGTTCCTGTACTGCGTAACCATCTCGCGCGTGTTGACGACGGCTTGGGTCTTCCATTCATCGTCGCCGATATTCTGCCAGCCGGGGATCTCGGTAAACACGAGCAGTCCGATCTCATCGCACCTGTCCACGAAATAATGCGACTGCGGATAGTGCGAGGTCCTCACGGCATTGACGCCGAGTTCGTTCTTCAGCACGTCTGCATCCATCATCTGCATGGACTTCGGCATTGCATATCCGACATACGGCCAGCACTGGTGGCGGTTAAGTCCGCGTAGCTTTATTTTCTCGCCGTTGAGGTAGAATCCATCGGTCTTGAACACTGCGTCGCGGAAGCCGAATCTGGTGGTGAATGTATCTTCCTTACCGCCGTTTCTGAGAGTCATCGTAAGCTCATAAAGATGAGGCTTATCGAGGCTCCAGAGCTCCGCGTCTTTTACTTCGATCTCGGCGTCTGCGCCGCAAGGTTCTGCAAACAAGACCTTGCCTGTATCGACGCTAGTTATCGTCGCAACGAGTTCACCCTCGCCTTCGACTTCGGTCTTGATCTTTACCTTCTTGTCTGCGCCCGCGCTCACGAAAACGTCCCTGATGTGATCCTTCTCTTTTACATCGAGATGCACTTCTCTGTAGATGCCGCCGTACGTCATGTAGTCGATGACGAAACCGAACGGCGGAATGTTTAGGGACTCGCGGCTGTCGCACCTTACTGCGAGCACATTCTTCTCACCGTACTTAAGATGATCCGTCAGTTCTGCAGCAAAGGCTGTATAGCCGCAGGAATGCCGTGCGATCGAAGTGCCGTTGATGTACACTTCCGCTTCGTGCGCGACCGCATCAAATGTAACGAACACGCGCTTGCCTTCCCACTCTGCAGGGACATCAATACTCTTCCTGTAGCACGACTCCATCTGGTACTCGTGCTCGTCGAAGAAGTTCAAGGGCGTGACCTTGACCGTATGAGGGATGCGTACGCTTTCCATGACTGCATCTTTATAGTCAGGCTTTACCATCTCTTCGCAGAAGACGGGTGACCACAGCCAGCCGTTGTTGATGTCCGTTCTCATGGCATTACCCTGCTTTCTCGATCGTGTATATCCTCGAACCGTAATCCGGATAGTATCTCATGTTCTCGTTGTATCCGCCCGATGCGAACGCGCTCCTGAGGTGCACGCCTGCGTACATCATGGCATCGCCGTACATATCGTGGGACTCGCTCTCGGCCTTCATCTTGTAGAACCTTGCGATCGTCCTGTGCTGCAGGCTGTCCTGCTTAACGTGGATCGGCGCGACGTAATTGATGAGTCCTCCGAACTCGCGGAGGTCGAACTTCATCTTCCTGCCTTCTATGTGATACTTGGTCTCTTCATCCAGACCAACGGGCTTTAAGATGCCCCACTGCGCATTCGGATGTGTGAGCAGCTGCATCGTCATCGATACCGCTTTTGTCTTGTCATCAGACACGACCGTCCAGGAGATATCGTTGCCGGGGAGCGGCTCTAACGTGCTTACGCCGCATCCGGCCGAATCATTCATTGATACGGATCTATAGAATCTGCCGTGCTGCATCACTTCGCGCCACTTCTTGTACATGGCGATCTGCGCTCTGACCGCTTCAAAGTCGTCGCTGCTCATATCAACAAGATTGCATTCGTATCCGAGCACGCCGAATGCGGCAACATTGAACCTGGTCTCTATCGGAGTCCTTCTTAATGTCTGGTGATTCGGGCAGTCTGATACATGCGCAGTCACGGTCCTCATCGGATAGCCGTAGCTGTAGCCGTTCTGGATCTCGGCGCGGCACGCGGCATCGGTGTTGTCGCTTCCCCAGATCTGCGGGAAGTAGCAGAGTATGCCGAGGTCGAACCTGTTGCCGCCCGATGCGCATCCTTCAAAGAGGATATTCGGGAACTTCTCTGTCAGTTCACGCATCACGCGGTACAGTCCAAGTATGTATCTGTGAGTTACTTCGCCCTGCCTGTCAGAAGGAAGAGAACCCGAGAATATATCGGAGAAATTGCGGTTCATGTCCCACTTAACATATGAGATATCAGCCGATGAGAACACATGGCTCATTACCTTGATAAGGTGGTCCTGCACTTCAGGATTCGCAAGGTCCAGCACCATCTGGTTGCGGCCTTCGGAGTGAGCCTTGCCGGGTATCTCCATCGCCCATTCGGGATGCGCGAGATACAGTCCGCTCTCGCGGCTCACCATCTCGGGCTCTACCCAAATGCCGAAGTCCAATCCCAAAGATCTGACCTTGTCGCAGATGCCCTTTACGCCGCGTGGCAGCTTCTTGGTATCGGCAAACCAGTCGCCCAGCGAAGTGGTATCGTCGTTACGCTCGCCGAACCATCCGTCGTCCATGACGAAGAGTTCGATGCCGGCCTCTTTTGCTTTGCGGGCGAGGCGCATCAGTTTGGCCTCAGAGATCTTGAAGTAGGATGCTTCCCAGGAGTTCAGAAGAACGGGCCGAAGTCTGTCCTTCCACGGACCGCGCAGGATATGCTTTGACACGAAGTCGTGCATCTGCCCGCTCATTCCGTTATATCCCGCATGGGAATATGTCATGACCGCTTCCGGGGTCAGGAAGGACTCTCCTTTCGACAGTTTCCATTCAAAAGCTGTGGGGTTGATGCCGGACAGGAATCTCACCTTCCCAAAGGGGCTCTTCTCCACCGACTCGTAGTGATTGCCACTGTACACAAGATTTAAGCCGTAGACGTCGCCGTACTCTTCTGTCGCGTTGCGCGATGAGATCATCACGAACGGGTTCGCGCGGTTGGAAGAATTGCCCGTGAAGCTGGAGTTCACGAGGCGAGCGGAAGATACGGGCATATCGGTCTTCTTCATCTCCCTTGCCCATGCGCCCGTAAATGTGCTGAAGGTATAATCGCCCGGATCGAAGTCGATCTGCGCGCTCATGATCTTCTTGATCTTGATATCACCTTCGTTCTCGTTGATGAGGCGAGCGGATCTTGTGATGACGTCAGTATCTTCGTAGATACAGTAGATGAGTTCGAGCTTGAGTGAATTATCTTTATCTGTCAGAGTAAGAGTCAGCACTTCAGCATTCTCACCGTAAGAAGTCGGAAGGCCTTCCGTGCCTCCGTCCCTGCCCTTACTCTCGGTATATCCGGAGTAAAGAAAATCGGACGTCATGCTTCCGTCGGGATTGATGACCTCGAGGAACGCTTCCCTGAGATCGCCCTTGCCGTAAGAACTCATCTCGAGACGCATATCGTCCAGAGAGTAGTTAGACGCTTCCTGTGAATAGACCGAAGACGTGCCCGGGGCAAACTCATGCTGCTCGGTAAGGCCGTCCGCGTCATCCGCGTGGATCTTACGTCCGTAATACAGATGTTCGATGTGACCCGTATCCGTTACCTTCATCGCATACGTGGTGTGTGCGGTATTAAGGATAAACAGCGGGGCATTCTCCCCTTTTACTGTGATCATGGCAGTCAGCTCCTTGACTTAAGTTCACTAGAGATCTCTTCGAGCTTCTTATCTGTCAGAATATACTTTGCCTTGAAGATAAGCAATGCCACAACAAGGACGATGATGGGTGCGAGCGTCATTACGAGCCTCAGGCCTACGACCGAAGAATTGTCGACTGCCTGATCCGCGCCGGATGCGATGTCCCTTATGGTCTTCGCAAGAACGGAAGGTGTTGCGACACCGTCGGAATTCTCCTGGATGTTGAATACCGCAAGGCAGATCGATGCCACGAGTGCAGCGACGCCTGAAGCGAGCTTGACGACGAAAGTCTGCATCGAGAAGATGACCGACTCGTCTCTTCTTCTGTTCTTGAGTTCGCCGTAGTCAACAGTGTTCGCGAGGAATACCGTGCAGATGACGTTAAGTATTCCGACAGAACCCATGATGAAGAATCCGGGTACGAAGAACGGATATACGGAGGTCTGTCCCATGAGCGCCAGCACGAGCAAGATCACATATCCGCCGATAGCGGAGAATACTCCGATATAGAAGATCTTCATGGTATCGAAAGCCTTACGCAGCAGCGGGAAGAACAGCATCATCGCGAGGATCTGAATGCCGCCGGCGAACATATTGAACAGCGTGTAGTTGCCCTGCCAGTTCTTGCCTGCGAGATCGTACTTGAAGAAGTAGATCAGAAGGTTCGATGTGATGTATGTTGCCGTGTTGAATAAGACGATCGTGAGTACGACTGTCATCGCCTGATCGTTCTGGATGAGTGCTTTGAACATCTGTCCAACGGATGCGGTCTGCATGTCGACGGAGGACTTCTCCTTGATGCACAGACATGTGATGACTGTGAAGATAACGAAGAGCACGCCGATGACGATAGAGAAATACTTGAAACCAACTCTCTCCACCTCGAGCGTCGAAGTCATATCAATCGTGCCGCTGACGGCTGCAACGCTTTCACCCTGACCGTAAATGACAACAGTCATCTCGGAAGGATCGCTGCTGTCCGCAGATACGGTTATCTTGCCGTTAGTCATATCGAGACCGCTGATATCGTATGTCACGTCAGCGCTGTCGGAAGATACGGAGATGATGCCTGTCTTAACCTGTTCGCCTTCCTTTGCCTCAAAGCCCTCAAAGAGTTTCTCAGAGCCTGTCAGGTTGATGGTAAGGTCAAGGCTTGAATCCGTGTACTCGGAGACTTCTCCGGTCTCGTTGCCGTCTTCGTCAAGATATACGATAAAAGCCGTGGTGTTTATATCAGCCGTGCTGTAAGTCTTGGTAATAGTTTCTGTAGTCTTGCCTGCAAGAGCGCTGCCGAGGAAAGCCACGCTCATGACGGTAAAGATCGTAACGAGTGCTGAACCGACGCCTGCGCATGACCTTGCAAGTGCGGACAGTCCTTCTCTCTCCTTGCCGCCTTCAGTGAATGCGGGGATCATCGACCAGTAAGGGATGTCCATCATGGTGTATGTTATGCCCCAGAGGATGTATGTGACCGCAGCGTAAGCGACGAGGCCCTTGGCATCGAGCGACGGAGGTGCGGCGAACATCATGATGAGGATGACCGCATTGGTGATGGTACCGATGAGAAGCCAGGGACGGAACTTGCCCCACTTGGTCTTCGTTTTCGCGACGATGATGCCCATGATGGGATCGTTGAAGGCGTCAAACACTCTCGCGACGAGCAGGATGATACCCATGGCGATCGCACTTACTCCCATGATGTCCTGGAAGTAGTAGAGGACATACGATGCAGACAGCATGTAGACCATGTCCTTGCCGACAGCGCCTATGCCGTAAGCGAATTTCTCCAGTCCGGAAAGACCTTTCTTGTTTTCCATAGCCTTTGCCTCCTTATGCCTTCATTCCCATCGCGATCTTAACGACTTCGTATGCGCCGTCGTAGATCCCGAGCGACTTGTTTCTTACTATGTTCTCGCACATGTCCTTAAGCGTTGTATCGTCGTCTTTGAACAGTCTTATCATCTGCAGCGTGTGCGGGATGTCCCTGCACTCTAATGTGCCGTCGCCGATCTCTGCCGAGTGGATCGCGCCCCACTGCTCGTGGCCGCCGATTCGCTTGATGAAGAGTTTCGGGACGGGGTAGAAAGCAAGCTCCGACGGCTTGGTAACGAGGACGTCGCAGGACCTCATCAGAAGGTTCGTGCAGTACACCGCCTCGAAAATGTTCTCGTGGCAGAACAGGTGTATTCCCTCGACTTCGCCGTCTATCGCGTCCTTACAGAACTGCTTGGTCTCTTCCCAGTCGTTGAAGTGCGTCCTGGCGATATCACTGATGCCGGGGACCATCCTCTTCAGGTCTTCCCAGACGTTCTGGTAGTCGCCGATATTGACGTAGAGCATTGCCTTGTTCGCCTTGATGTCGGGCATGAGCTCATTGATGATAGCTGCGAAGATCTCTTTCTGCGCACCTGCCCCGCCGATGGTAAGGAGGAATCGCATGGGCTTGCCGGATGCTTTTCTGGCGAGGCGTCGTGCGCAGTCTTCTTCAATGTTTGCAACGAGCTCGTGGTCAATATAATGTCCTGTGTACTTGAGGCTGTCTTCGGGCATCGGGTTCAAGACCTTCTTGCCGTCCATGCCGTTGCAGATACGGTAGCCCTGATAAGCGTAATGTGTCTGGACCGTATGGATGCTTCCCTCTGCGTAATGAAGCGCCATCGGCCAGTTGTCGGGGATCGCGTTCACGACGTGCTTCATGCCTGCGTGTATAGCTGCCTGCGCGGGCCAGACGTGTGTGGCGACTACGGGGATGTCCTTGGGAACGTTCTCATAAACGGGTGCCATGAGTTCTGCGTTCTTCTGGTCGGAAGAATTGTAGGACAGCTTCCTGAAGCCTTCGTAGTTAAGAGGCTCCCAGACGATCTTGTTGAAGAGCTTCGACTTCTGCGAGATCCTCGAACCCTTCGAGTACAGATCGTTCTGCGCGGAGATGACCTTGGTGCAGGTCGTCTGCTTGTATGAATTGAGGTCCATCCAGTAAGGGATGTAGCCCATGGAATTTGCAGCGGATGCGATAGCCATCGAGATGCGGTAGTGACCGAAGCCCATCCTGATGTTGCCTACGATGAGGCCCTTGTCAGTATCGAACCCTTCGGATACACCGGGGTCGCCATCACCCACAGCGATATTCCTGACACCCAGGATGTCCCCGATGTATCCGTTTTCTACCACCCTTGCTGAATAGTTTTTATCGGAGTCGTCTCCGAACTTTTTTGCATACTTTGCCTTGGACTTCACGGCCTTGTTGTAGACCGAAGCGGGCTGAACGTTATTAAAGATTACTTTTGACTTTTCCATGTGTTAGTACCTGTCAGGCTGAAATGCCCGTTAAGAGAATATCTACTACTTCGTTGAGGTAGTCGTTGTACTTTCTGCTGCCGCCTTTCATTACGTCCTGCTCGAAAAATCTCTCGAGGGATGCTTCCATCATGATCTTGAATATCTTGAGGTCGGCGTCCTTTTTGATGATGCCTTCTTCCTTGCCCTGCTCAAGGAGCTTCATCGTGGGCTCCCAGCCGGTCTCGAGCCTTCTCTGGAGCTTCTTATAAACCTTCGGATACTTGTCCTTCAGAGGATGCAGTTCCTGGAAGTTGATGTTCCTATAACTCTCGGGCATCGCGGAAAGAAGGAGCCTGATCTTCTCTTCGGTCGAGTACTCTTTTGAGTCAATGATCTCTTCTTCTCTTACCTTGATATTGTCGAACACATAGTCCGCCATCGTCTCGAACATCTCTTCCTTGCTGTCGAATTCCTTATAGATAGTCTTCTTGGAGATCTTGAGCTCGTCAGCGACGTCGTCCATCGTGAGCTTCAAGCCCTTCTTATTGAAGACCTGTATAGTACCTATCAATATCTTTTCCCTAATCTCGCTGATCATGGTCACTGATCTCCTCGGAAACTGATTATAGTCTTTTGCGTTTCCACCCTAATAATAGCAGGATAAAGGGTTGGAGGGTATTTTTGTTTGGAAACTGATTTGACAAAATTAGTTTCCGAGACTTGTGCAGGTTTGCCAAATGACCGCCGGCAAAAGGCAAACTATAATCAAGGCAAAAGGTGATTTGGAGGCGTACTATGCTCGATCTGTCTGCAATTGGTTACAAAGATATCTACTGTACCGATGAAGCTGCTGCCCGTCAGGGCGACAGATACGCTTCTGCCGTTAAGGCATTCGGCGCAGCGTTCGAAACGGCGTCTCCCCAGGCCATCTTCTCCGCTCCCGGCAGAACGGAAGTCGGCGGCAACCACACCGACCACCAGCATGGCGAAGTGCTCGCAGCATCCATCAACAAAGACGCTATCGCTGTTGTCTCTCCCCGCGAAGACGGTCAGGTGAATGTACTGGCTGAAGGATTCGGCAAGACTTGCATAGATTTAAGTGACCTTGCTCTGCGCAAAGAAGAAAAAGAGACTACCGCAGCTCTTATCCGCGGTGTGCTTGCAGGTCTTAAGGATAATGGTTATTCCCTGGGCGGATTCGACGCTTATATCACGAGCGACGTACTTATCGGCGCGGGCCTGTCCTCTTCTGCAGCATTTGAGACCTTGATCGGAACCATCGTGTCAGGTCTTTATAACGATATGAGCATTGACCCCGTTACGATCGCCAAGATAGGACAGTTCGCAGAAAACACTTATTTCGGCAAGCCATGCGGACTCATGGATCAGATGGCATGCTCCGTGGGCGGTCTCGTGCATATCGATTTTGAAGATCCTGCTGATCCCGTGGTGGAAAGAGTTGATTTCGATTTTACTAAGACTGATTACGCGCTCTGCATCACAGATACGAAGGGTTCGCACGCCGATCTGACGGACGATTATGCAGCTGTTCCTGCTGAGATGAAGCAGATCGCGAACCTTCTCGGACACGATGTCCTTCGCCCCGTTACTCTTGATGACATCCTGGATAACATGGATGATCTGAGAGCCAAGGCAGGCGACCGCGCAGTCTTAAGAGCGATACATTTTGCAAACGAGACAGTCCGCGCTCACGAAGAAGCGGCAGCACTCAATAACAACGACTTAAACGGGTTCTTAAACCTGGTCAGAAGATCGGGTAACTCGTCATTCAAGTACCTGCAGAACGTCTACACAAACAAGGACGTCCGCGTTCAGAACGTCTCCCTCGCGCTCGCAGTCAGCGACTCAGTGCTGGGATCTGATGAAGCGGCGAGAGTTCACGGCGGCGGGTTTGCAGGCACGATACAGGCTTTCGTGAAGAAAGAAAACGCATCAAAGTACCGTGAGAGCATGGATAAGGTCTTCGGCGAAGGCGCCTGTGAGATACTCGCGATACGTAATCAAGGCGGCATCAGAGTAATATAGACGGAGGTCTATTTATGATTAATATATATATCCTGGAACTCGTAAACTACGGCATTCGCAGCGGTCTTATAGAGGAGAGTGACCGTATATACACGACCAACAGGCTTGCAGAATTGTTAGGCATAGATGAATATATCACGCCTGCGGCTTCACCCGAAACGAGAGAGTTGCACCTCATACTCGAAGACATGATGAACTGGGCTTACGAGCACGGCGTGATGAAGAGCGATACGAATGCGAGCAAAGATCTCTTCGATACAAAACTTATGGGAGCACTAACGCCTCCCCCTTCCGCAGTCATAAAGAAGTTCGACGAGCTCCGCGCGGTATCAGCCAAGGAAGCGACCGACTGGTACTATGCTTTCTCAAAAGCCACAAACTATATCCGCACCGACCGCATCGTCAAGGACGTAAAGTGGCTCTCGCCTACCGAGTTCGGAGACATCGATATAACCATTAATCTCAGCAAGCCCGAGAAGGATCCGAGAGATATCGCAGCGGCAGGAAAAGCGAAGAGCACGTCATACCCCAAGTGTCTTCTCTGTCCCGAGAACGAAGGCTACGCCGGCACGCTCGCGCATCCCGCGAGACAGAACCACAGGATAATACCCATCCTATTAGACGGCGACGAATACTTCCTGCAGTACTCACCTTATGTCTACTACAACGAGCACTGCATTATCTTGAATAAGAATCATATCCCTATGGTGATCAACCGCTCGACGTTCAAGAAGTTACTCTCTTTCGTCGAACAGTTCCCGCACTATACCGCAGGCTCCAACGCTGACATTCCGATCGTCGGCGGTTCTATCTTAAGCCACGATCATTTCCAGGGCGGAGCTTATACCTTCCCGATGGCACGCGCAGGATACAAGTGCACTTTTATCATCCCCGGATACGAGGACCTCACAGCAGGAATCATCAACTGGCCGATGTCGGTCATCAGGCTTCAGGGAGATGACATCGAGCGCCTTACGGACTGCGCGGACATGATACTCGATAAGTGGAAAGGATACACGGACGAGGACGCTTTCATTTTCGCCGAGACTGACGGTGAGCGTCACAACGCGATCACCCCTATCGCGAGGAAGAACGCGGAAGGAAAGTTTGAACTGGACCTCGTGCTCCGCAACAACATCACGACCGGCGAGCACCCGATGGGCGTCTACCATCCGCACGCCGAATACCATCACATCAAGAAAGAAAACATCGGCCTTATCGAAGTAATGGGCCTGGCGGTCCTCCCCGCAAGGCTCAAGACCGAGATGGCACTTATGGAAGATGCGATAGCAAGCGGCAAAGACATCCGCACTATCGAGCAGATCGCATCACACGCCGACTGGATCGATGAATGGAAAGACAGATATGACCTGTCATCGGAAGACAAGATCCACGAAGCTCTCAAGACCGAGATAGGCAAGACTTTCGCGAAGATCTTAGGCTGTGCGGGCGTATACAAAAACGACGATGACTTCATGAAGTTCATCGCCGTTCTCTGAATCTTAATTGGCTTCCTTACGGTAGTATTCCTCGAGCTTCGGCCTCGCCGCGACGTAGTACGGCTTGAGCGATGCATCGAACTGCGTGCCGAACCCGTCCATTATGATCGCATCCGCCTTCTCGAAAGGCATGCTGTCCTTGTAGCACCTCTTGCTTACGAGGGCATCGTAGACATCCGCGATAGCCATGATGCGCGCCTCGAACGGGATTGCCGTGCCCTTAAGACCTTCCGGATATCCGGAGCCGTCCCAGCGCTCGTGGTGGTAGTGGGCAACGTTCTCGGCGAGGATATGGAAGTCGTAATCGTCCGTGTCCTTCAGGATCTCGTGAACGATCCGCGCACCCTCTGCCGCATGTATCTTCATCTTGGCATACTGCTCGTCGTTGTATCGTCCCTCGAACCTTAAGATGGCGTCGTCGACCGCGATCTTGCCCAAGTCGTGCATCGGGGCAGCCTTGATGATGTCATGGCAGAATTTCTCTGTGAGGCCGGGATATCCGCCCTCCTGCATCGCACCGATCAGGAAACGCATGCAGTCGCTCGTACGCCTGATGTGACCGCCCGTCGAGTTGTCGCGGCTCTCGACCATGGTTGCCATGCTGATAATGAGCCTGTCGTGCATCTCGACGATGTTGCGGGTCTTCTGGTCGACCTCCTGCTCGAGCTTTGAATTGAAGTGTTCGAGCATCTCCTTGTACTTCTGCTCTTCGGTATCGTCCGTGATGAGAAGCTGGTAGCCGACCTTCTTCTTGCCGCTTACGAGGTAGTTGATGTTGATAAGGATTATCTTGTCGTCCTGCTTGAACGATATCTTGTCTTTGTTCTCGTCAGCCTTGAAATCTTCGAGCCACTTGATCAGAGTCTGCTCTTTGACCACGCTGTCGACCTTGATGTTATTAAGGAACGGCAGCATCTCACCTGCTACGCTGTTGCTGCCGAGGAACCTGTGCTTGAAGTCAAACGAAGCAAAACCTGTGTTGCCCTTCTCGACGATGGAATCTATCGCTGCATCGGCAACATCGTACATTGCTATCCTGTAAGCGACGATGAGGAACACCACCATCGCGATGTCGTAAGTTAACGGCACGAGCTCGACCTTGAGATTGAAGATCTTTACCGCGAAGTAAGAGATCATCGTGACGAGCTCGGGGATGAACAGCACCGAGACGATCTTGTTGGAAATATCCTTCTTAAAGAAGAGGGCATATATGAGTGCCGACAGACCGATAAGCATATAGGCTATGACGAACACATAGTAGACCGTGTGCATCGGGCCGTAAGTCTTCTCAAGGACCAGATAGCCGTCCGAGACATCCTTGCTTACGGAGGTATAGAACCATCTGTTATATCCAATGGACAGCACCGACAGATACGATACAACACCCGACAGCAGGATTATTACCCTGAGATGCTTGTTGAGATTGATCTTACAGATGCCAAAGATCGCAAGAGTAACGAACAGTGGCAGGAAGCACCCTCCGAAATAGCATATCTTATTGCCGAGCAGTGCCTCCTGGATATTCGTCGCGCGGGCCATGAAACAGTAGCCTAAGTTCGCTAACGGGATCGTCAGGAATATAAGCGACAGATGCGCATCGAAGTGCTTCTGCCATATGAAGACATATGACAGCATGAGCACTACCGATATTGCAAAACTGATGTCGTAAAAAAGTACAGTCATATTTAAGTGAATTCTACCACATCAAAAGCCTGAAATTATGCCGCGTCGATCGTGATGTCACCGCTTACCGTCGAGATGCTGAACTCGGGCTCGCCCTTGATGTTTGAAGCGATATCGATACCACCGGAGACAGTATCTGCATCGAATTCGTGATCGCCTGTTACAGTACCTGATACTTCACCACTCGTAGTATCGAAGTCGGCATTTCCGGTCGTCAGGTTTTTGAGGATGATGTCACCGCTTGTCGTACTGACAGAGATGTCTTTTGTCTCAAGATTTGTGAGCGTAACTTCACCGGAGATGGTATCGAGATCTGTGTTTCCTCCTACAGTCATATCATCAAAGAAAATATAACCGCTGGTCGTGTTGACCGAGATATTTGAAGGTGTGCAGTTAGCGATCTTAACTTCGCCTGAGATCGTATTTACAACGATCTCGCCTGCCGATCCGCATAAGGATGTGATATCACCGCTTGTCGTGTCCATCTTGATGTCATTAAAGACATAACCTTCAGGAAGTGTGATATCGCCGCTTACGCTGTCGATCTGAGCGGAGTCATAAGTGCCCTCAGGCAGATAGATAACTACAGGGTGATCGAAGGATTGGCTGTCATTGAACCAATCCATACTGATCGATACCATTTCCCACCACTGTATGTTTTCTGAGTATGAATTAACTTCGACCGTCAGGGTGTCGCCTATTACATCCACTTTATGAATGTAATTATCTGCGTCATAATACTCGACCTTGATCTCGCCGTCCTCAGAGGGCTTGATCTCAACGTCCTGCGAGACCTCACCGACCTTGATCGCGGAGACATCATCAGTGATCACTACCTCCTGCTTCTCATAAACAACTTCTGTCTTCTTAGCTGCGGATTTGCGAATAACAAAAACGCTTCCGACAGTAATCACTACTCCGAGTGCAAAGATCGCACCGCCTGTTATAAGTAATATTTTTGTAAGCTTTAACATCTTATTCTCCCTTCTTCCTCATGTTAATAACCTTAAGTTTTACCCATCTTCCGAACTTCTTGCACATCTCCACCATCCAGAGCGCCATTGCCTTGGCAGGTGTGAACAAGAGCACTGCGAGACCGATGAGCATTAATGCCACGCCTAACTGGTATATCGCGGAAACACCGCCGCCTGTGATGAGGCTCATGAATCCTGCTGCTATGAGCACCAGGCCGCCAAATCCGAAACTGATCACTACTGCAAAGAAAGCGATGACGAGCGACAGTATCACTATAAAGAATGCAAATACTACGCTTGCAGCTGCGACCAGGAGCGAGAACCAGAGCGGGAAGCCCAGGATGAGAAGAACGATCTCCCATGCCTTAAAGCCGCCTGAAGGCTTTGCTTTCGCCTTGACGAGCTTCGGAAGGGACATGCCCATCATGATCTGCTCTGCTATCTCGTCGGGTGTTCCGAGGGCGTCTACAGCCTCGTCTTCCGGTACACCGTCTTCTACCTTATCGTTGATTATCTCGTCATAGAACTCCAGCGCCTTATTGATGTCTTCCTCGCTCAGGCCCTTGAGCTTCTTCCTGACGGCTTCCATAAATTCATTTCTTTTCATGCGGCATCCCCCTCTCTTACAACGTACTCATAGATCTCAAGTATCTCCTTCCACTCATTCGCGAAATCTTCGATCCTCTTCCTTCCCACATCCGTTATGTGGTAGTACTTGCGAAGCCTTCCGTTGTGTTCCTGGGAGTTGACCGTGAGGGATCCGCCCTCTTCAAGCCTTCTCAAGATCGGGTACAGCGTCGATTCGGATATCGTCATATAGGGTTTGATGTCCTTGATGATCTTGTAGCCATACGAATCTTCGTTCTTGATGGCGGCAAGTACCAGGATATCAAGTATGCCTCTTTTGAACTGTGCATCCATGCCTAATACCTCCTGTTGTGGGATACTATACAATACGAGGTATTGTGTGTCAAGAGGTATTATTGGTCGCGAGGTATTGGTCTCGCTTTGGTACGGAATGAAGACTAAAACAGAGACTTTTTGCGCAATTATAAAGGCCGCCCCGACAGGGACAGCCCTTGTAAGCCTTTTCGGGAACAGGTCAGGCAGCAGCAGTCTCCTCTGCTTTCGGCCACTTCTCGTTCCAGAGGTCGATGATCTCCTGACGCTTGGACTTCCTGATGAGGTAGAGACCCCAGAACGCGGCGAAAGCACCTGCTGCGATCGTGATCCAGTCGCCGATGCCCATGCCGAGCATGACGCCGCCGCTGGAACCGAGGTCGGCACGGATGAACTCCATGAAGTCGACCGTAAGGTGAGCGATGATGGTCGTCCAGAGATTGCCCGTGCGCAGATATACGGCACATAATGTCATTCCGACGCCCATCGCATAGACGGACTGGATAATGCTGATGAGAAGCGGCGCGCCGGCAAAGACATTGAGCATGTGTACAAAACCGAACACGGCGGATGAGATCCAGAAGATCTTGATGATGCCGGAATCATTGTTCTTGACGCGCATGTAGTTGGCAACGCCTAAGCCTCTGAAGGCTATCTCCTCCATAAAGCCGGGAGCGGTTGCCCTGAGGAATGCGATGAATACGCTGGCAGTACCGAACTGTACCCAGCTGACGACGCTTCCGGAGTAGTGGAAGATCAGGAACGGCAGGAGAAGGAGAAGTCCCGTAAGCAGGTACTTGCCCCTGAGCATGCCGTTGAATTCCTTGCGGAAGATAAGCCAAAAGATAAGAACGCATAATACTGCGCCGACCGCCGTGCCGACGCCGGATGCCGACATCACCTTGATCCCGTTGTATTCGAGCTCCGAGCCGTATCCGGGAAGGACATAGGCAAGCGGTGTGTCGATAAGAGTCGATGCTGTCGATGATACGATGACAACCAACAGTGCGAACAAAGCATATGCAAGTATCGGATGATCGAGAACTGCATGTTTCTTAGTTTTCATATTCCCCTCCAAAGGTTAAGATCCCGCCCGGCTGCTTGAGCCGAACGGGATAATTATAACACTTATTTGATATTTGACAGCAACTTAACACATTGATATGTGTCTATAAATATAAACAGCGTTGCTGTGCGGATTGCTGTCAAATTGCCCTTTCCGGCAGTTAGAATACAGCAGTACAGACAGCGGTGCTGTCCAACTTGCTGTCAGAACAACTCTTTTCGGGGCGAAAATACAGCAGTAAGGACAGCGGCGCAGTGCGGTATGCTGTCAGAACACCCTTATTGCCGGTCAAAATACAGCACCTCAGACAGCGCTGCAGTCCAACTTGCTGTCATAACGGTTCGAAAGACCTTTCCTGCCCGTCTTCGCAAACAAGATCACACCAGCCGCCACTACGCACATAAGGATAGCTGCCGCCCATGTGCCCTCGACTCCGAATCCGCTGTCGAAGAAGAACCCGTCACAAGCCTGCTCCACTTTGAATATGGAGTACACGGACTCGACGCCGCTGTTGGGCAGACCAAAAAGGACCACCTGAGTGAAGTTCCACGCGGTGTGCAGACCGATGGCGGTCCAGATGTTCCCGGAGTAATAGACTATGAGCGAGAACATGATACCGGCAGCGAGGAGGTTGATTATGCTCGCCGCGTTGATGCCGGGATTGCCGAGGTGGAATATCAGGAAGAAGAGTGCGTTGCCGACGATGGCGACTGCCGGGCTCTTATATCTTCTCCTTAACTTGCCCATGATGTACATCCTGCAGATGAGTTCTTCGCCGCCAGCCTGGAAGAAGATCGCTATCAGGTAGCCGATCACGGTGAGCGGCTTGGCATTGGCGGGAGTAAGCGTCAGGCATCCGGTGAGGACTGCGCCTGCGATAACAGATGCGTTGAGCGCAAAGCCGAGCACAAGGCCAATGACAGAACCCGTCAGGATGCGGATCTTGCGCTCAGGACAAAGCACCCGCAGCAGCGGCCTGTTCTTCCTGAAGATGACTAGAGCAGCGATCATGGCGGCCCAGAAGCCTATCGAGAACATGTAATCGCCCATATCCGTGGCGATCTTGATGCGGTTTACGAACAGCCTGCTCCACTTGTCAGCCTGTATCAGGTGTGAGAGTATGCCGCCTGCGTTCATCCACAGGTAAGCCTGTACGAAGACGAGCGGCAGGATGTCGGTCCAGGACCTTTCTTTGTTGAGGAATCTTTCTTTGACAGTCATATAAGGCCTCCGTTTGGTTTGATGCCTCAACTATAAGAAAGACCGCGGTAGCATCTCCACCACCGCGGCCTTGAAGTTTGTAAACCTGAGGTTGCGATCCCGCTATCAGACGGGGAAATTGCCCGTCAGCAGGCATATCAGCATCACCAGTGCATCGATCGCGACGAACGCGGCGGCGATTATCAGGGCGACCTTGAAGACCGTCTTGAGCCGGCTGCCGTTCTTCTCCGTGAGCACCTTCTCGTCGATAACGTCGGCCATTGTCTTGTGGTCCTGCACTTCGGCCGGCTCGATTCCCTTGAGGATGTAATCCGTCGTCACGTCGAACAGGTCGCTCATGATGACGACCTTGTCGAGATCGGGGGAAGCCTGCTCGCTCTCCCATTTGGAGACGGCCTGCCTCGAGACGCCCACCGCATCGGCGAGCTGCTCCTGGGACATGCCGTGCTGCTTGCGCAGTGCCTGTATCCTGTCTGCTACATTCATTGTATCTACCTCCTGCGTTTGATGGGTTCAATGTAACTTATGCTTTCATTACATCTCCACCAACCGCGGCTTGAACTTTGTCAACCTGAAGTTGCAAGTGCTTATTGCATCAACTGCGTTATTATGAGCATTATCAGGTACATGATATTACCGAAGCTGAACAGCAGTAATACCAGACCGATGAGAATGGCGATCTTCGGGATCGATACGGGTCTCTTGCAATTGCCCCTCATGTTGTGGCCGCCTGCCACGACGTTGTACACCTTGCCGCCGAACTTGCATCCGGTCAGCCAGACCGGGACCAGAACGCATTTGTAGGTGACATTGGAATATGTTGTCGAGGTAGTAACATTCTCACAGCAGTCGGCGTGCTCATTCCTTTGGGCAGCATCTATCGCCATCTTCTTGAGTTCGCCTTCCTGAACGGAATTCCAGGCTTCTTCTATGCCTATGGTGTATTTCTCTGCGGTCATGCCTGCCAGATATTCGGGCTGATACGGGACCATCTCCTCTGCAGTAAACTGCACGACCGAATTGAGCAGCTTGTCGGTGGCGAACTTCCTGCTGGCGCATACTCTGAAATCATTGATATGCGTCTTCACAACGCCGCTCCCGTTCGACCAGTTCGTCTTGGTGCCGTCCTGATAATCCTGTATGTCTCCGAACCTGCCGCTGTACGTCGTCTCCGCATCGGCATCGAAAGTCCAGTACGGAACATATACAGGCGTGAGGTTGCCTAAGACCTTGCCCGTACGGAACTTCTCGGGAGACCAGAACGCGAACTTGTTCCACTTGTAGAAATTCGCTTCGACCTGCTCCCTGGTCACGGAGAACGGTATGATCGCAGAAGGCGCGACACCGAAATTCGCATTCTCCAGCGTGAGCACTACGGCAGAACCGCAGAACGGGCACAGACCGGACATCTTATCTTCGTCGCAGAACAGCTGGGCGCCGCAGCTCTGGCAGGTTACCAGCGTCTTTGATGCGCCCCAGTCGGTGTTGGCTCTCTTGATGGCGGGTCCGATATCGTTCTCCGCTGCCCCGCCCTGTTCGCCGGGACCCGGAAGGACCTGAAGCGAACCGCAGTGGTCGCACACCAGGCCGTGTTTGGCGACATCATAGATCATCGTACCGCCGCAGCTGCTGCATTTCATAGTCGTACCTCCCGTGACAGAACTTACAATATTAATCAGATAATTATCAGAATTATTATAGCAATACAAAATATGTGTGTTAAACTGTTCTTGACATTGTCATATATGGGGATATCTGACAAAATAGTCACATAAGGGGACTTATGGCAAATAGGAATAAGATTTCGAGGCGCTACACCAAGTGGGGGTACATTTTTGTATTGCCTTTTTTGGTCATCTTCTTATTATTCAACTTCTATCCGCTGTTCTGCACCTTATGGTATGCATTCTGCGATCTGAGAGGCAAGGGGTGTCCCGGACCCAGGTTCCTGCCTTCCATCGGTGAGCCCTGGTACAGGAACTTCCAGGAAGTGTTGGAAGCCGTTTCTTTCCACGATGCTTTTAAGAACACATTGATGTTCTTCTTCGCAACGATGATCCCCGAGTGGATACTGGCATTCTGGCTCGCGGCTGCGATCACCGACCGAAGGCTCGGCATCAAGGGCAAGACTCTGTATAAGACGGCGTTCATCTTCCCTAAGCTCATATCCGGCTCAACTCTGAGCGGACTGCTGCTCGAACATCTCATGTTGTTCACGTATTCTGCTGTCGGATTCGTCTATGTTGCTTCCATGATCAACGGATTCGGTCTGGACATGCAGGACTTCAAGTTCTTCTTCTCGAACAGGTTCCTTGTCATAGTGATATCAGTGGTAATACATTTCGGAATAACGTTCATCTATGCAGTGGCAGGCATCACGAGTATCCCTGTCGAAGTTTTCGAGGCCGCGGAGATGGACGGTGCAAACAGGCTGCAGACCTTCTTCCACATAACACTTCCCTGCATGAAGCCCATCATGTTCTTCATAAGCGTTGTCACCCTGGTCGACGGTCTCGGCTTGAGCGACGTGCCTTCTGCCTTCGGTATGTACGATACCCTGAGACGGTGTCTGACGATCAATATGTATATCAATAATCAGGCTTACATGGGCGCAGATATCTTTGACCGCGCATCTGCCGCGAGCATATTCCTGCTCGGACTGATGGGCATTGGTGCCTTGATCATCTACTTTGCCTTCATAAGGGATAAGGATGAAGCACAGCTCAGGAAGCTGATCAGGAAAGAGAAGCGCGAAGCTAAGAGATTGGAGGAGACTGCTTGATATGAGTGAGATCCGCCATGAGAGAACCATACTTCAGCAAAGAGACTTGAAGCTCAGGGCCGCGACTTATATCGTTACGATCCTCATTACGATCCTGGTCTTATCGCCCTTCGTGATCTGGCTGACCACGGCAGGGATCGATTCAGAGACTTCGGAGCTTCAGAAGTTCCTCAAGGATCCTTTGAAGAGAGTCTTAAGATACTGGAAGCAGACGGTGGATTTCTGCGAATCGCCGTTGTTCGTTAGCCTCGGCAATTCGGCCATCGTTACCGGTTCGACCTGCGTCGGATGCATGTACATATCGGCACTTACGGCTTACGGCCTTACCGCATATGAATGGAAGTTCAGGAAGGCCGTCTCTACTTTCGTGATAATAGTAATGATGCTCCCGCCGACGATGTCTTACATCGGATACTATAAGATGGTCCAGGATCTCCACTTGATCAACAATCTCGCCATGGTCATCCTCCCTGCCGTCGCATCTCCCATCACCGTATTCTTCATGAAGATGTATCTGCAGGCGACTTTCTCGAAGGAACTCGTGGAGTCGGCAAGGATAGACGGCGCCGGTGAATTCAGGATCTTCAATCAGCTGATACTTCCGATGCTCAAGCCGGCGGTCGCGACGCAGCTCATATTCTGTTTCTCGCAGAGCTGGTATGACACATACCTCCCGTCGATCCTTCTGATCAAGGAAGAATTCCGCACCTATGCGGTTGCCTGGAACGTATATATAATCAAGCCGATAGTCATCACCGTAGCGCCTCCGATAATCGTCTACCTGTTCTGTGCCAGGCACATAGTCGAGGGTGTAGCGTTAGGGAGCGTCAAACAGTAACATGTCAAACAACAGAAACCACATCGCGAGACATTACACCAAATGGGCATACATCTTCATTATCCCGTTTACTGTTGCATTCCTGCTGTTCAACTTCTATCCGTTGGGAAGCACTTTGTATTTTGCTTTCTGCGATCTGAAGCATGCGGGCAATACGGATCCGAAGTTCCTGCCGGCAATAGGTGAGCCTCTGTTCAAGAATTTTGCGGATGTCTTAGGTTCCAAATCATTCAAGCTCTCTCTCGGGAATACTTTCCTTTACTGGATATGTGCGACGATACCCGAATGGTTACTGGCATTCTGGCTCGCCGCGCTGGTTACCGACAGACGTCTTAAGATAAAAGGAAGGTGGTTGTTCAAGCTGACCTTCATGTGCCCTCACCTCTTCTCCGGAAGCTCCGCGGCATTATACATCCTGGGTTCAGTAGAGAGCATCATCGTTTTCACCTATATTGCCGCCATGATCAACGGCTTCGGGATCACCGAAGAAGATCTCAAATTCTTTATGTCGGTAGGTTTCCTTATCGTCGTGGTCTATGCATTGATGCATTTCGGCGTAACCTTCATCTATGCCGTGGCAGGCATTACCGGGATCCCGATGGAAGTTTTCGAGGCGGCCGAGATAGACGGTGCCAACAGACTGCAGACATTCTTCTTCATCACGATCCCCAATATGCGTCCGATAATGTTCTTCATTACTGTTATCAGCGTTGTCGACGGTATCGGCATGGCAGATGTTCCGTCTTTCTTCGGATCATTTAACGTTGACAGGAAGAATCTTACACTGTCGAATTATATGAAGAATCAGGCCTTCATGGGAGCATATCTGTATGACAGGGCATCTGCTGCCAGCGTGATAATGCTCGTCATCTGTGTGATCTTTGCGGTAATACTGTACTTCATATTCCTGTGGGATAAGGATGAAGCCAAGGCCAGGAAGATCAGAAAGAAAGAGCTCAGGGAAGCAAGGAAGACGGCATGATATGAGCGAGAATCAGATAACAACTCAGACTATGCTCAGGAAGCGTGATCGTAATCTTAAGATCACGACTTATGCCGTGCTCGCCATACTCATCCTCATCATCTTGTATCCTCTTGTGATGATGGTCATCGATCTTGAGGGAGAGACTTGGACGAAGATCATCGCCGACCCTGCCAAGAGGATACCCAAATACTTCAAAAATCACGCCTATCTCGTAGGACCCTTCATGCGTTCCATGATCGTCAGCGTCACGTCGGTAACTCTCAATATATATTTCTCATCACTCACGGCATATGCGATCACAGCTTATGAATGGAAGCTCAAGACGGTATTCAATAACGTCATCGTCGGATTCATGATGCTTCCCACAACTATCTCGGTAATAGGCTACTACCAGCTGGTCTGGAAGTTCCACATGACAAACAATATCGTTATGCTTATCCTCCCCGCCATCGCCACACCGCTGACGGTATTCTTCATGAAGCTCTATCTGCAGGCGACATTCTCGATGGAGATCGTGGAATCGGGAAGGATCGCAGGCGCAAGCGAGTTCAGGATATTCAACCAGCTCGTGCTCCCGATGCTCAAGCCGGCCATCGCGACACAGGTCATCTTCCTGTTCGTATCCAGCTGGTACGACGTATATGTCCCGTCCATCATCCTTATCGACGGTGACTGCGCGACGCTTGCGATGACCTATTCAGACACTAATCTGCTAAGGATAGGCATCCCGCTCATCGTCTATTTCATCTGCTCGAGATTCATCGTAGAAGGAGTCGCGCTGGGAAGCGTTAAGAAGTGATCGTTACGATCACTCCTTCTTCTCTTCAGCCTTCTTTGCAGGCTCGGCTTCGACCTTCTCTTCAGCTTTCTTATCAGCAGCATCATCAGATTTGATCTCAGCTGCAAGGCTCGTCTTTGTCGTATGTTCGCCGTCCTCCTCGAGGAGCGAAGGTCTGACATATGTTGCAACGGCAACCGGCGCGGGCTTACGGTAGATCAGGCTCTGCACGGCAGTCGTGATCTTGTGCTCGAGCATACCGAGGAGCACCGACAGAACGATGACGGCGATCGCAAAGATAAACAGGTTGTTCTTCACGTCCCCTACCATTACGAGCGCATCAGGCACCTCGATGAAACGGCACATGGTTATGGCCGCCAGGTTCATGAGATATGTGTGCAGCGAATACTTGCCGAAGAATCTTGATACCGGGTTGCTTACGTGGTACTTCATCATGACAACGAACACGAGCAGCGGGAACACGAACAGGAGCGGGATCTGCGTAAAGTACGTGACGATCTTATCGCCGATCGCAGGTCCGTTCCCCTCCCACTCAGTCCAGTAACCGAATTCAGCCTGACCGTAATTGTTCAGCATTCCGAGGAGGAGCGTTATCACGATGAGAATGTGCAGCTTGAGGACATACTTCTTCTTGAAGAACGCCACGATCTTCTTCTCGTAGTTCGCGAAAATAAGTCCCGTAAGGAACGCGGGCGCCGAGTTGGCCCACCACTCACCGTTGAACCAGAAGATCTGCTCATCCATCCACCACTTGAAATCAGTCTCCCAGAAATTATCGTCCATCCACCAGTTATCCGGTCCGGCCCACCATGCGACGTGTCCGCAGATACATGTATGGATGCCCAGGCATATGATGAATATGCCAATGACGATAAAGCCGGCTTTGCGGTTCTTGAAGTTCCTGAAGTGTATATAGAACACGATGTAAAGAAGCGCAAGAACGATCGGGAACCACGCATATCTGTTCATCATGGTGATGCCCAGGAAGTTGGTTACCCACTGCAAGGGCTCCAGCGGCCACTTGACGATGAACATCATGAGGCCGTATAAGATGACGTTGACATAGAACGGGATAACGAGAGACTTGACGACTCTCTTGCCTATGAATCCCTTGAGGTAATCCTTCTTGGTATCAAGGCTCTTGATAAGGCCGTATCCCGAGCAGAAGAAGAACAGTGCGACGAAGTATGCGCCCGCATTGACGAAGAGCGACAGCACGCCTTCTTCCTGGAAGAAATATTCCTGCGATATGTGGTGAAGTATGACGCCGAGCGCTGCAAAACCCTGAAGGGACTTCATGTTGTCGAGGCTGGTAAAATCATCGTTGAATTCGCCCTTCTTGCCGAACTTGTTCGACGCGCCCCAGATGAAAAGAACAATAAAAAGATAAGCTACGATCTTGTCCGCGATAAACCAGCCGGTTATACCGCCCATCATTTCAGCCATAAAACACCTCTTGTCAGTTTCCTATTATCCTTACTGTCAACTCTTCTGACCCTGATACGAGCGCGTCGTGATGCTGCCTGACGTAATCCAGATCGCCTCTCTTAGCAGCCATCTCAAGATCTCTGGCAAGCTCGGACAGATCATCTGCTCCGACCGTCTTGGAAGAACTCTTGATCGAATGCACCAGTATCTCGTAATCCTTGAGATTACCCTGCTCAAGGTACGAGGTCAGCTCAGCGCACCTATCCGAAGCTTCCTTGGCATAATCCGTAAGCAACTCCAGATAGAAGTCTTCATCCCCATATGCAAAGACAAGTGCACTATCAACATTAAGCCCTATTTCCCGGGCTGTGTCAATTGTCATATTCTTAATTTCTTTATTATTTAAGTGATCTTCCGGGATATCATCCTTCCTGACGATGCGGCCTTCCGGCAGATACTGCTTGAGCGTCTTCTCAAAGTCTTCTATCGTGACCGGTTTGGACAGGTATCCGTCGAACCCTGCTGCCAGGTACTGCTCTTCTGCACCGACGACTGCGTTCGCGGTAAGAGCGATGACGGCAGCACCGTTCAGGATGTTCTCCTGCTTCATCACGCCGAGCGCCTCGATGCCGTCCATGTGCGACATCATGTGATCCAAGAAGATGATATCGAACCTGTCCTTACGCACCAGCTCGATCGCCTCGGTTCCGGACGAGCATGTAACGGGCGTGATGCCGAAGATCTTCATGAAGTTAATGGCGACCTTGAGGTTCATTCCGTTATCGTCAGTGATCAGGACTCTCGCGTCCGGAGCGTAGATGTGCCTTGTATCATCCCTCTCCCTGCGGACATTCTTCCTCCTGTCGTCGATCTTGCCGACCGGCTCGGGATCGACCACCTTGAGCGTCAGGTCGAAGCCGAATGTCGAACCTATCGCGTACTGACTCTCCACTTCCAGCTTGCTGTCCATCATCTCAAGGAGCTTACACACTATTGAGATGCCGAGACCCGTGCCTTCGATGTGGCGGTTACGCTTCTCCTCGATCCTCTTGAACGACTCGAAGAGCTTGTCTAAGTCCTCTTCCTTGATTCCGATGCCGGTATCGATGACGTCGAACCTCAGCTTGACGTTGCCGTCAGATGTGCCGTTGTTCTTCACGCGCAGCGTAACGCTTCCCGACTCTGTGTATTTGACCGCATTGGTAAGGAGGTTCACCACGACCTGACCTATCCTGACATCGTCGCCGTAGAGCTTTGACGGAACAGATTCATCTACGTCTATATTAAATTCGAGCCCCTTGGATCTTGCACGCTCGCTTATCGCATTCACCAGGTTATACATGAGCTCGCTCGTCGCAAACTCCACCGGAACCAGCGCCATCTTGCCGTCTTCGATCTTCGAGAAATCTAGTATGTTGTTGATGATCGACAGCAGGTTGTTGCCTGCGCTCTTGATGTTCGAGGAATACTCCAGGATCTGGTCGTCGTCCGACTCTCTGAGGATCATCTCGTTCATGCCGAGGACTGCGTTGATGGGCGTTCTTATCTCGTGCGACATGTCCGCGAGGAAGTCGCTCTTGGCCTTGTTCGCGCTGTCGGCGGCAGCCTTCTCGAGCGCCAGCACTTTCGCCTCGTACTCCCTCTGACGCTCGTTCGCCTTCATCTCCTCGAGACGCATGTTGATCTTATGCTCGTGCCTGAAGTTCAGGATATAGAACGTCGACAGCAGCGCGAAAACGAGCAGTCCCACAAGAACGCTCACCACGAGCACGTTCCTCGTCGGCCTGAACAGAGCATCCGACTCGACCACGATCGCCAGGTGCCACTGGTCCGAGACGTCATCGACGAAGACCGTGCACATCTTGCCGTCTATCTCCATCTCGAAGTTGCCTTTGCCGGTCTCCATTATCTCTTTGAACAGCTCGGATTTGTCGGCGATCTCGCTGTAGTTCTTGCCGTTCTCTCCGGCGTCTTTATGCGCCACGACCGTACCGTCGTAATTAAGGATGAACGCATATCCGTTGCCGTCTATCTGTGTCTGCTCTACTGTCTCCTGGACGCCCGTGAGCGTCAGGTCAAGACCGAGAACGTTGTCGTTATTCGAGAGCGCTTTGCATACCGAGATGATGACATTGCCGGTCTGCGCATCGACATACGGCGATACGACCAGAGGCTGTCCGCCCGCGGCAACCGTATCCTTGTACCAGTCCCTTACCGTAGGGTCGTAATCATCCGGAGGTATCCAGCCGACGCCGTCGACGAATTCGCCGTCGATGACACCGTAGATGCCCGTGTATGTCTCATCGAACTGTGATGCGGTGTTGGTCGACTCGCGGATGAGATACTCGCGGATCTCGTCGTTCGTCGCACCTTCGGTATACATGTGGTCGACCGTATCGGCAGCGACCCAGAGCACCGAGCGCGCGGTCTCCAGGTAGTTCTCGAGGTCTGCGGATATCGCAGCCGTCTTATCGTTGCCGAGCTCGTAGACGTGTTTATATGAAGATCTGTACATCTGCATCGTCGTATAAGTGACGAGCAGCGCCATCAGGATAAATGTCGCGGTGAGGTTCAGAATAAGTGTCTTCAACTGATTATTCATATCGTAGATTTTACTGTAATTGGCGGTATTGTAAAGAATTATTTAGTTTTGTAATATCTATATATTAAAAACAAGGGGGTGCCGTCTCGTGGGGACAAAAAGCAGACTGTCCACCAAAGTAATACTGATGGTCGAAGCGATCATCCTGATCACCGGCATCCTCTTCTGCTCCATCGCGATCTACATATCCAGGATAGGTATCCGCAAGGCGGTCCAGCAGCGAATGCTGGACATCGCAAACTGCGCGGCGAACTCGATCAGCGGCGACGCACTCGCTTCGATCGACGATGACGCGGTCGGCAGCGCGGAGTACAACAAGATCTACGATGAACTCACGATATTCAGGGACAACGTCGAGCTCGAATATGTGTATGTCTTGAGAGAAGATGCGGCGGCGTTTATTTTCGTGCTGGACACGGATCCGGACGAACCTGCTGCCTATGGTGACATCGCCAAATCCACCGATGCGCTCTACCTTGCAGGCAGAGGAACGGCCGCAGTAGACGACGAGCCGTACACAGACAAGTGGGGCGAGTTCTACAGTGCGTACAGCCCCGTCCGCGACTCATCCGGCAATATCGTCGGCATCGTCGTAGTCGATTTCGCAGCAGATTGGTTCGAGACACAGATATCCGACCAGACCACCGAGATAGTCATAAGCTACCTGATAATCCTCATACTCTCGCAGATCGTCGCGGCACTGCTGGCGTTCTTCGTCGTCAGACCGTACGTGAGAGCGCAGGGCAAGCTCTTTGAAGATAAGACGAGAGCCGAGAGCGCGAACCACGCCAAGAGCGATTTCCTCGCCAACATGTCGCACGAGATAAGGACGCCGATCAACGCCGTCCTCGGCATGAACGAGATGATCCTTAGAGAAGGCAGGACCGCGCAGGAGCTGTCCGATAACGATATCCAGGCGCGCAAGGAAGCGATGAAGAACATCGTGCTCTACGCAGGCGACGTCGAGAACGCGGGGCACAACCTGCTCGCGATAGTAAACGATATCCTGGACTTCTCCAAGATCGAGGCGGGACAGATGGACCTCATGGAGTCGCCCTACCAGCTCAGCTCCATGCTTAACGACCTGAGCAACATGACGCTCTACAAGGCGCGCGACAAGGGCCTCGAGTTTGTTATAGATGTTGATGGATCTTTGCCGGACGAACTCTTCGGCGACGAGCTGCGCATCAAGCAGATATTCACCAACCTCCTGAACAACGCAGTCAAATATACAGAGCACGGCATCATCAGGTTCCGTCTGCGCGGCGAGAGGAACGAAGACGGCATGATCACGCTCGTTGCCGCGGTCAGGGACACCGGCATAGGCATCAAGACGGAAGATAAGGAGAAGCTCTTCGTGAACTTCGAGCGTCTCGAGCGCAACAGCACGAACCCCGGTTCCGGCCTCGGCCTGCCCATCACGCAGCGCCTGCTGGCCATGATGCACGGCACGATCGCGGTCGAGAGTGAGTACGGCAAGGGTTCCACCTTCACCGTGACGATCCCGCAGAAGATAGTAAAGGACGTTCCCGTCGGCGACTTCCAGAAGAGGTTCGAAGACAACGTCCTTAGCGCAGGCGTATACCGCGAATCTTTCCGCGCGCCCGATGCGCATATCCTCATCGTTGACGATACCAAGATGAACCTCGCCGTCGTCGTAAATCTCCTGAAGAACACCAAGATGAAAGTTGATACGGCATACACGGGTCCCGGTGCGATCGCGCTCTGTGAGATCAACCGTTACGACCTGATCCTCATGGACCAGCGCATGCCCGAGATGGACGGCACCGAGACGCTCCACCTGATACGCGGATCAGAGACGGGCGCGAGCAAGGACTCCCCTGTGATCTGCCTGACTGCGGATGCGGTCGTCGGCGCCAAGGAGCGCTACCTCGCGGAAGGTTTTACAGACTTCCTGACAAAGCCAGTCGACAGCTATGCGCTTGAGAAGATGATCATCAAGTACCTGCCTGAGGACAAGGTCGAACGCCTGTCCGAAGAAGATATCGCATCGTCCGAAGATGCCGCAGTATCAGACGAGTTCGACTCTCTCCGCGAAGCAGGCATAGACCCCAAGGTCGGCCTCACCTACTGCCAGAACGACAACGCCTTCTACCGCTCGATGCTCGCCGAGTACGCACACGCCAAGCCCGAGAAGGAAGCCGTCCTCAAGAAGTACTACGCAGAGTCCGACTGGAACAACTACGCTATCAACGTGCACTCCCTCAAGAGCTCCTCGAAAATGATCGGCGCGACTTCTCTGTCCGAGATCTGCGCAAGGCTCGAGCAGGCGGCAAATTCCGGTGATACCTCTGCGATCCTTCACGAGCACGACGACATGCTCGCCAGATACAACACCGCCGTGATGGCCATCGCAGACGCGGTGCACTCATCGCCCTCGACCGAAGACGACGGGATACTCGAGTTCGGCGCCCGGGGCGGCGAAGATGAGATTCTGGAGTTCGCGCCCGGGTCGGATGACTGACGGTTCCGCTGTTTGTTACTACAGTTGTACTGCTCTGCGGTACAGTCGTAGTGATTTTCGCCCCCAAAACGCCCGTTTGTTACTACAGTTGTACTGCCGTGCGGTACAGTTGTAGTGATTTTCGCCCCCAAAACGCCCGTTTGTTACTACAGTTGTACTGCCGTGCGGTACAGTTGTAGTGATTTTCGCCCCGAAAACGCCTGTTTGTTACTACAGTTGTACTGCCGTGCGGTACAGTCGCAGTAACACCCAACAAAAAAGGACTGCCGGAGCAGCCCTTTTCGTGTGCTTGCATTGCCAACCCGTATCAGTGTACGAAGTAGCTCATGATGTTGAAGCCTGTCGGCAGCGGGATCGTAAGCATGAAGATCGTTGCGATAACGAGCAGCACGACTGCGAAGATCGTGATGACGACGCGGTTCGGGATCTTCTTGAAGATACCGACGATACCTAAGAGGAACAGGACTACAGAGTAGATAACGGATACGAGGCCGTAAGCGTCGCCGTTTGCATTATCTGTCTTACCCTGCTCGAGGAGCGCATCTGCCTCATCGAGGACTGCGTTTGCTTCTGCGAAGTAGGAATCAACATAACCTTCCTTGTCAAAAGGCGTTGCGTCATAATCCTGGTCCCATGCCCACTCGATCGCATCATAGAACTCCTCCGTGCAGTTGTCGTTCATGAGGGTCTCGATCTTGGCATAGATCATGTCTGCCTCGTCTGTCTCGCCCTTCATGTTAGCGATCTCAGCGTCGAAAGCATAATCGTAGATCTGGTTCCAGAGGAGCATGTCCTGCATATAGTACTGAGCTGCCTCGTTGTACATGGAGTTACCCATTGCGGAGAGGTTGTTGCTCTGTGTGTAGTTGGTAGCCTGGTTGCCGCCGTGCAGCGAGCTGATCCAGCCTGCCCATGCCATAAGTATTGCCGTAACACCGAGAAGTATAGCGATGATGATCTCGAGTTTTGCCTCGCTGATACCGCCCTTCTTGGGAGCTGCCTCGCTAACTGCGACCTCCTCGGCAGCTACTGTCTTCTGTTCGTCAGCCATAGTAAAATTCTCCTTTCATAACAGCCATTGGTGTAAATAATAAAATATAGTTTACTTAATTACAATAGCGGAAATCACTTGCCCTGAGCCATTGCCTTCTCCATGCGGTCGAGCTGCTCTTTGAGCGCACGCATCTCCTCGAGGAGTTCCGTTCGCGAGACCTCCGAGGAAGCCTCCACCTTGTCCTCTGCATTGCTCTCGGCGGTGACCTCGCTTATAGAGTTGACCACAATGCCGACGACGACGTTCATGACCACGAAGGACGACAGCAGTACGTACGGCACGAAATACGCCCACGCATACGGGAACGCTTCCATGACGGGCCTGCTTATGCCCATGGACCAGCTCTCGAGCGTCATTACCTGGAAGAGAGTATACATCGCCTTGCCTATCGTTCCGAACCAGTCGGGGAACGTCTCGCCGAACAGGTTCACTCCGATCAGCGCGAAAATGTAATAGATCAGGATCAGCAGTATCCCCGTCCACAGTATGCTCGGGATGGACTTGACGATGGCATTGATGATGACCTGCAGGTGCTTGACGGAACCGATGAGCTTGGTGCCGCGCAGAGCCTTGAGCGACTTGAGTACGCGCAGCACTCTTACCGCACGGAACGCGGACATGAATGCCAGACCGGAAGCCATGGACACGCCGACGATTATGATGTCGAACCAGTTCCAAGGATCCTTGAAGTAAGCCAGGCCGTAAGCCAGCAGCTTAACGATTATCTCGATGATGAATATCCAGAGGCAGACCGTGTTGATGGTCGCGAGAACGGATACTGCGCCGTCACTTAAGTTCCTGATCGTCTCGACGCCCATGATGACCGAGTTGAAGACGATAACGAACAGTATGATGCCCTGGAATACCTTGCCGTCAACGATTTTCTGAAGACCTTTGATCATAAAGAGAACTCCCTTCTATTACTCTCAAAAATTCTATCATTAAAAACGCCTGACAGGATTAACAAAAGCAGACCCGTTTGATATGATGTTAAAAGAAATTGATATATCAAATATCAATAATCTCAGGAGGTATTTATGGCTTTTGGTATTAAGCAGGTCAAGGTAACAACATCAAAGAACTATTCAATGGAGTCTCTCTACGAGGCAATCAAGGATCATGAATTCACACCCGGCAAGCCCGAGCTCGTTTCTCAGGGTTTTGCCAAGATCATAGCTTTCCCTGCTATCGACAAGAACAATCAGTGCCAGATCACACAGGGCTGGTTCAAGGGCGCTGAAGGCAACAAGTTCACCGTCATGAGGAACGAAGAAGCAGGCGTCGGCAACATGGTCAAGAACGCTTTCCTCGATGATCTCACCGGCGGTATCACAGGACTCGGCAAGCTCGGCGGCAAGAACAACCAGCTCGCTCAGCAGCAGGTTGACGAAGTCGTTGCAGAGCTCAACAAGATGGGTCTGTAATTCGATAAGATATAATTTATGTAGTTCAGCAGGCTGATTCCTTCGGGAGTCAGCCTGTTTACTACATCGTTTACTCACAACTCATCACGTCTTGAATTCGTAACTCCAAAATGATTAAATATTTGGCGGTAGTTCTCTAGAATACCGAGATGTTGGGGGTATAAGATTATGTTAGAAGTCAAGAACGTAACCAAGCGTTACGGCAAGAACCTTGCATGCAATGATGTCTCATTCACATTGGAGCCCGGCTCGCTCACGGTCCTCTTAGGACCCAACGGCGCGGGCAAGAGTACGATCATCAAGTCCATAATAGGATTCTTGAAGTTCGAAGGATCCATCACGGTCAACGGCGTTAACAACAAGACGCCCGAGGCGCGTAAGTATCTGGGATATATCCCGGAGCTTCCTTCGCTCTACCCTAACCTTACGGTCGTAGAGCACATGGAATTCATCGCCAGAGCATACAGGCTCACGGACTATAAGGACCGCATCGACACGCTCCTCAAGAGATTCGAGCTTGACGACAAGCGCAAGAAGTTCGGCGACGAGCTGTCCAAGGGTATGCAGCAGAAGCTGAACCTCTGCCTCGGTCTTCTTCCCGACCCCGACATCATCCTGCTCGACGAGCCTATGTTGGGTCTCGATCCGCACGCCATCAAGGAGCTCAAGAATTACATCGAAGAGCTTCGCCAGGCAGGCAAGACCCTGTTCATCAGTACGCACATCATCGACAGCGTCGATATGCTCTGGGACAGGACCATCATCATGCAGGGCGGACAGATCAAGGCCAACGTCACGAGAAGCGACGTCGACGGAAGCGGCAAGTCACTTGAGGATGTCTTCTTCGAAGTAACAGAAGGCATCGAGAAGGACCAGATCAGCGGCGAAGAGGATAAGGCGGTAGAAGACAAATGAGACTGTTTGCATATTATGTCTTCCACTCAGTTCTTAACACGCTTAAGAAACTGCTGAAGACCTGGGTCGCGGTATTCCTCGTGCTCATGGTAGCAGGAGGACTCTTGGGCGGCATCATCGGAACAGTCATCTCCGCCGTTGCCGACCAGGAAGAATCTCATACTGAGACCGTCGAGATCGAAGACGATTCAGAGGACGAAGATGACGACGAAGAGATCTTCTCCTTCACTGCCGACGTCGAGAAATACATGAAGAAGTACGACCTGACGCCTGCGAACATCGTGGACTTCTGCATCTCGGCCGTATTCTTCCTTATACTTGCGACCAACGTATCCAACGCACAGAACTCGGGCAAGATCTTCCTGCCCGCAGACGTGCCGATGATGTTCGCATCACCGCTCAAACCGCAGTCGGTACTGCTGTTCCGACTAACGTGCTCGCTTGGATCATCGTTCTTCGTCTCGCTGTTCATGGTATTCCAGATGCCGAACCTGATGATCAACGCAGGTCTCGGATTCTGGGGCGCACTGTCATGCATCGTCGTATACATGCTCATCCTGATGTTCAGCACGCTCATCCAGGTAACGTTCTACACGATCGCATCCAAACTCAACAATCCTACCGATAAGTTCAACAAGTTCCTCATCGGTTTCTACGGACTTCTCGCAGCAGGCTTCGCTGCATATGTAACGCTCGGCGGCAAGGAGCTCATCCCTGCCGTGAAGGATTATTTCGCGAGCCCCGCCACGCACTGGGTACCCTTCTGGGGCTGGCTCAGAGGCATATCCTACTATGCGGTCAACGGCGACCTTAAGATGTCCGGCATCTACCTGGGACTCTTCGCGGCGTCCTGCATCCTCCTCATCGTCTTTATCTGGAAGATGAAGGCGGACTTCTATGAGGATGCTATGTTCGCGGCTGAGCGCAGGGCCGAGCAGATCGAGAATGCGCACAGGGCTTCTTCCGGCGCGACCGTCGTCCGCGAGAAAGAGCGCAAGGGCAACATCGACCGTGAGGGCTTCCGTTACGGCAACGGCGCCAACGTCTTCTTCTACAAGGCGGTCTTCAACAGGTTCAGGTTTGCCAAGCTGAAGATCTTCTCGACCACGATGCTCGTGTATCTGGTAATGGGCGTTTTCGCGTCGTTCTTCGCGGGAAGGTACGCTCCGGAAGGCATCGACAAGTTTATGATCCCCGCGTGTGCAATGGGCATCATCGCCTTCTACCGCACGCTCGGCGATCCTATAAGAGAGGACACTTCCAGGGAGTTCTTCATACTCATCCCGGACAAGCCCTACTCGAAAATCATCTGGTCTCTCCTCGGCTGCCTCACGGTAACAGCGATAGACCTCGCAGTACCCATGGTGATCGCAGGGATAATGCTTGGCACGAATCCGCTCGTGATACTGATGTGGTTCGTGTTCATACTGTCGATCAGCTTCTTTGCTACGGTAGTGGGAACGCTCATCGCGCTGGCCGTCCCGACTGAGGGAGCGCAGACCATCAAGTTCGTCCTGCAGATGCTCTTCCTGTACTTCGGTCTCGGCCCGTCGGCATGCGTCGTTTTCGCAGGCGTGTACTTCAACATGATCGTGCCTGCACTCCTGATCGGAACCTTGATGAACGCGGTCACGGGATTCCTCGTATCGCTGTTGCTGCCGGTGTTTTTGGGACGAAAGTGAGATTTGTCAGGTTTTTGGTCTATAAAAATCTAAAAATCTCTTGAAAAAATATGTGATTAATATATATTAATAATAGTCCTAAAACTATAACGGAGGGTTTAACTATGGAAAAAAGATTTAATAAGCACCTTTATTGTTGGGTTTTCTGCTGGATCCTTGGTGTTTTCGGTGTTGACCGTTTCATCAGAGGCCAGATCGGACTCGGCGTTGTAAAGCTTATTACATGCGGCGGCTGCGGCATCTGGGCTATGATCGACTGGATCATCTGCCTCATGAAGGTTTACGGCGAGCCTTTCAAGGCTGACGAAGAAGTCGTATTCGTTGATGGTGCTTACGCTAAGTAATCCTTAACACGGATATTTAACAAGAGAAACCGACCCGCTCTGAAGAGGGCGGGTCTTTCTTTAGTCTTTATGAGCAAGAAGAGCAGTACCAAATCAAAGATAGTATCGATCGTGATATTCGTCGCGGTCATGGCTTTGCTTGCCGCTCTGATGCTCCTGGATATCTACAGATGCCCTTTCAAAGCCGTTACAGGCATCCCCTGCCCCGGCTGCGGAATGACCAGAGCAGTTCTGTCAGCCTGCAGAGGCGATTTCAGCGGGGCATTCCACTACCATCCGCTGTGGATAGTCGCCGTTCCGCTCGTTCTGGTCGAGTTATTGAACGCTTTGGGCGGCATCAAGATCCCCGCCAAGGTCAATAACGTCATCCTGATCATAGCAGGAATCCTGCTTTTGGCCGTTTACGTCATCAGGATGTGTACGGGGACTCTGGTGTACTGAAATCCTTATAAATCAAGCTTTGTAACATTGTTACACTGTGCTTTTGCGCTTCTTTCCCCCGGCAAAAAAACAAAAAAATTGTAAAAATCCCTTGAAACAAAACATTTTTTCTATATATTAGATGTAGTTCCAAAAAATCAAATGGAGGGTTTTCTATATGGAAAAAAGATTTAATAAGCACCTGTTCGTTTGGGTATTCAACTTCCTTCTCGGCTACCTCGGCGTTGACCGTTTCGTAAGAGGCCAGATCGGACTCGGTGTAGTTAAGCTCATCACATGCGGCGGCTGCGGCGTATGGTGCCTTATCGACTGGATCATCAGCCTTTCCAAGGCTTACGGTGAGGCTTTCAAGGATGACGAAGAGATCGTATTCATCGACGGTAACTACGCTAAGTAATCCTTAACAGTTGAGTCAACTTAAGCAAACAGAGCGGACTGCAAAGTCCGCTCTTTTGTTTTTACTTCATCAGCTCCCAGAAGCTTATCGCGCTGGCTGCGGCGACGTTCAATGAATCCACGCCTCTCATCATCGGGATCATCACCCGGTAGTCGCACGCAGATATTACGTCCTTCGGCAGGCCGGTGCCTTCGGTGCCGAGTATGACCGCAAGCCTCTCATTCGCACGGATCTCGTCATTGTCGACGCTGGTAGAATCCTCAGTCAAAGCCATAGCGACTGTTTTGTATCCGTAATATTGAAGGATGTCTATGAGTCTGGTTCCCTCTGAATCTTCGAGCGGAGCCTTGGCCCAGGGTATCTTGAACACGGTTCCCATGCTGACTCTCGCCGCACGTCTGGTGAGAGGGTCAACAGAAGGATGCGTGAGCAGTACGCCGTCCATTCCGAGCGCAGCGGCGGAACGTATTATCGCGCCGACATTCGCAGGATTCAACACGTCGTACAATACTGCAATGCGTCTCGCATCACGGCAGAGCTCTTCCACGGTAAGTTCGGGCTTTCTTCTGAACGCAGCCCATAGTCCCCGCGCCAGGTGGTGTCCGGTCATCTCGATCATGACCTGCTGATCAGCGATGTATACGGGAATGCCGTCTGCTCTTTCCTTCCCAAGACACTTCTCGAGTACCTCAAAGACAGGCGCTGCCTCCGCTTCAAGCCTTGCTGTCTCGACGAGCATCGACAGCGGTTCATATCCTGCATTAAGCGCGTCGATTATGACGTTCGCAGTCTCCGCGAGGAAGATCCCCGGCTCGCCCTCATAGTATGCGCGCATCTGCGGCTCGGTTACCCTGGCAAATATATCCAGTTTGGGTGCGTTGATGTCCTTGATCTCTATCAGGTTCATAGTTTATTTCCCATACTCGTCTTCCAATATCGAGAAGAACATCCTGTCTTCGTATTTGCCGTCAATGAAGAAGTAGTCTCTGAGCGTACCTTCATATGTGAAGCCGCACTTCTCTATGACCTTTTTGGACGGTGCGTTCGAAGGCCTTACGCAGATCTGCACCTTATGGAACCCGATTTTCTTGAAGCCGTAATCTATGACGGCTCTGGCCGCCTCGGTAGCATATCCTTTGCCCTGGAAGGCGGTGCCGATGCAGTATTCTATCTCACCGAAGCTATTACTCGTATCCACGAGAAAATACGCTACCTGACCGATGCATTCTCCGGAGGTCTTCTCTATCACTGCCCAGCGGTAATAATTGCCCTTGTCGTAGCTCTTGATGTATTTGGCAAGCAGCCTCTCAGCCGCCTTGACCGTCTTGTACGAAGGCTCGCCGTACATCTTCTGGACATGGTCGTCGCCCGCCCAGTTACGCATGGCAGACTCTGCATCTTCTATCACGAATTGTCTCAAGACAAGTCTCTCCGTCTCGATCGTCTTCGTTCCGCACATATTGATAGCCATGAATGTTTCCTCCGATATCTTTTATTATATCTCACAATACTCCGGATATGACATCTCCCTTACATAACTTGCATTCAGCGCGCTTTTTATTTATTTTTATAGCGTAATAACAAAGGAGCCGCGCAGATGGATACATTCTTAGCCAAACTCACAGAGATCAACGACATCGTCAATTCATTCGTATGGGTCAAGATAGGACTCGTACTTCTTATCGGTACGGGCATACTGCTCACCATCGTCACCAAGTGCTTCCAGGTAACGCATTTCGCGCACTGGTGGAAGAAGACCGGCGGCGGCGTTTTCGATAAGAAGAGCCACAACAAGAAAGAGAAGGGCAGCGTATCGCAGTTCCAGGCGCTCTGTACGGCGCTCGCGGCGACCATCGGCACGGGCAACATCGCAGGCGTATCCGCAGCCATCTGCCTGGGCGGCCCCGGCGCGGTGTTCTGGATGTGGATCGCTGCGTTCTTCGGCATGATGACGAACTTCTCCGAGAACGTTCTCGGCATCT
>JAFZPJ010000045.1 GCA_017550385.1 Clostridiales bacterium | reverse complement strand
CATCCTGAGCCAGGATCGAACTCTCAAAAAAACTTTTGAGAGCCATGTTTGGCTCAATTACTCTTTTTAAACTCAATTCTTAGAATTGAAAAGGTCCGTTATTACTTCAAGTTCTTGCATTCTATTCAATTTTCAAGGTGCGCGCCTTAGCGGTTTTTGCTTGCTTTTCAGCACTCTTTCCGCAAAGTGCTCGTTAATAATACGATATGAGTCTTAATAAGTCAAGAAGTTTTTCAGCGAATTTCAGACTTTTTTTCAAAAGCCTCAAAACCCTTTATCAGACTACATTCAGAACAGGTCGCTGCCGTTGCCCGAATGCTTCTTCGCATGGCGCTTGCCGGCGCTCTTCAGGCTGTGGATCCTTACTATAAGAATTATATTGATTACTATTATAGAGAGCATGATCACGCCGATGACCAGAGACACTTCCTTGTTGTTCTTTACGAACAGTATAAGGGGAGAATCCTGGGCAGGCACAATGGGAGCCGCGCCATCGGGAGCCGCGGGAGCCTGCGTGCCGTCACCCGCATCGGGCATCGTGTCTATCGCCGGCATGTAAGGAGCGTCGCCCGGGAAGTGTACGACATTGAGCACGGGCTGCTGCGACTCGGGCGCATTGATGTACTTATAGTCTCCCGTCGTGCCGGGGATGACAGATACCGGATCGTTCTCCCAGCATGCGAGATTGCCGTACGCGGTGATCGATGCCAGATACATCGTCGTATAGAAATAGTATTCCTGGGGAACGCCGCACATGGATACCATGAGTTCGTGTCCGTTCTCGCAGACTGTATAGAGCGTGCAGCCCTTGCCGGCAGCATCGGTGGTACCCGTCTTGCCGCCTACGATCGCCGCGAGATGCGATTCGGTGCCGTTGGCTGTTTTCGAGGCGAGCCAGGGATCGAACAGAAGGTTGTTGGTGTTCTTAACGTAATTCCACGCATCGGCCTTGTGCAGGCTCGTTGCCACGAACACGTGTGTCTGCGAGCTGATGAGGATGTTGAAGTCCTCGTTCTCTGTAGCAGCGCACATCATAAGGCAGAGGTCATGCGCGGTCGTGTAGTGGTTCTCATCGTGAAGTCCGCAGGGGTTCGTGAAGTGCGTTCCCGTGCAGCCGATGGTCTCGGCCCTGAGGTTCATGAGCGCCGCGAAGGCCTCGATCTTCCTGTTAGCGATGATGTTGTCCTGTGTATCGCCCAATGTATCGAGAAGATACTGTGCGGTAACGCCGTCTTCGTTGACAGTGTCTCCGCCTGCAGGATATTTCTCGAAGAAAGCTTCGACGCATCCTTCGGCAAGAACGTATGCGGCATCGTTGCCCGAAGGCAGCATGAGCCCGTAAAGGAGCTCGGATACCTTGACCTTCTCGCCGACCTTGATGCCCATGACGGAAGAACCCTCTTCAACGTAGGACATTGCCGTCTCGGAAGTCGTGAGCTGGGCGTCGAGATCGAGGATCTCAAGGCTCAGCATGCATGTCATTATCTTAGTCTGCGACGCGGGATATATCTGCTCGTCAAGGTTCTGGCTGATGACGATCATGTCCGTGGTCTTGTCGTAGACACAGTAGGATTCGCAGTGAACGTCCGTAAGCGGAGGTACCGTGATCTCCGGCTGGCCGATATCGGCAGATACCAGCGTGCTCCCCGAACAAACAACGACACCGGCGGTGATGATCACCGCCAATGCCAATGCCTGTAATCTCTTAAATACTCGAAGAGCACTTCTTCTCATCAGGATTCACCTTCTCCGTTATCAGCCGGTGCTTCCGCAGCTTCGCCTTCGGGAGCTTCCGCGCCCTCTGCGCCTTCAGCCTCTTCAGGTTCGTCTTCTTCGTGGTCAGCAAGTGCGAAGTCCACGATCTGAGCAGTCTTGGACTTCATGAGCCTTACGCCCGAAGTAGCTCTCGAGAGCGTGGGGATCTCGGAAGCGGATACTCTGATGATGACGCCCTGGCTCGTGATGATGAGGAGGTCGTTATCGTCAGTGACGGATACGGTACCGACGAGTCTTCCGGTCTTCTCGTTGACCTTATACGTGATGATGCCCTTACCGCCTCTTGTCTGTGTTCTGTAATCGTCGATCTTGGATCTCTTGCCGTAACCCATCTCAGAGATAACGAGGATCTCCTTATCGGGATCGACGGGTTCCATGCCTACTACTTCATCGTCTTCAGCGAGCTTCATCGCACGGACGCCGGAAGCGGTTCTTCCCATGTCACGTGCATCATCGGAGTTGAATCTGATCGCCTTGCCGCTCGCAGATACAACGATGACTTCCTGGCCTGCCCTTGTGAGCTGGACCGCAACAACGCTGTCTCCTTCACGGATCCTCGTAGCGATGAGGCCGTTCCTGTTGATGTTCGCATATTTGGAGATGGCAGTCTTCTTGATGACGCCGTTCTTCGTTACCATCGTAAGGAAGAGGTCTTCGTTCTCGAAATCATCCACCGGGATGATGTTCCTGATGTTCTCGCCTTCAGCCATGTTGAGGAGGTTGACGAGAGCCGTACCTCTTGAAGATCTGGACAGTGTCTCGGGGATCTTATAACCCTTGATCTTGAATACTCGTCCCGTATTGGTGAAGCAGAGCAGGAACTTATGAGTGGTGGTCGTAAGGATCTTCTCGACGTAGTCCTCTTCTCTCGTGGACTGTCCGGAGATGCCTCTGCCGCCTCTGTGCTGTGCCTTGTATGTATCGATCCTCTGGCGCTTGATGTATCCGAAGTGAGTGAGCGTAACAACGATATCCTCTTCCTGGATCAGCGACTCGTCGTCGATGTCGTCGAAGGAACCGTAGACGATCTCGGTTACTCTCGGAGTAGCGTACTTATTCTTGATGGCCGTGAGCTCATCCTTGATGATACCGTCGAGGACGGTCTTATCGGAGAGTACCTGATGGAAGTATTCGATCTCCTTGGTAAGAGCTTCGATCTCTGCTTCGAGCTTCTCTCTCTCGAGACCCGTCAGACGGCCGAGTCTCATGTCGACGATCTGCTGAGCCTGCTTATCGGACAAACCGAATCTCTCGCACATCCTCTCCTTTGCCTCAGGCTCCGTTCTGGATGATCTGATGATGGAGATTATCTCGTCGATGTGATCGATCGCGATGAGGAGGCCCTCGTCGATGTGGCGCTTTGCCTCATCAGTCTCGAGGTCATACTTCGTACGGCGTGTAACAACATCTTCCTGGTGTGCGATGTAGTAGCCGAGAGCTTCTCTTAAGCCTACCATCTTAGGCTCGAGCTTGCCCTGCTCGTCAGGTACGAGTGCGAGCATGTTCGCGCAGCATGCTTCCTGGAGGGAGCAGTTCTTATAGAGCTGGTTGAGAACGACGTCAGGGTTTGCATCCTTCTTGATCTCGATGACGATCCTGACCTGTTCGTTACGGTCGGATTCGTCTCTCAGGCCGGAGATGCCTTCGACCTTCTTCTCCTTAACGAGGTCAGCCATCCTCTCGATGAGCCTTGCCTTGTTGACCGCATAAGGGATGTCGTGGATGATGATCCTTGTCTTGCCTGCGTGGTCTTCGATCTCAGCGTGAGCTCTTACCACGATACGGCCCTTGCCCGTCGTATAAGCATCTCTGACGCCCGATGTGCCGAGGATCATGCCGCCTGTCGGGAAGTCAGGTCCCTTGATGACGGTCATGAGTTCTTCGACTGATACGTCAGGGTTATCCACCATCATGATGCAGCCGTCGATGACCTCTCCCAGGTTGTGGGGCGGGATGTTCGTAGCCATACCTACCGCGATTCCGACACCGCCGTTAACGAGGAAGTTCGGGAATCTGGAAGGGAGAGCAACAGGCTCCATCTCGTGTTCATCGAAGTTGGGTCTGAAGTCTACGGTATTCTTTTTGATGTCGCGCATCATCTCGAGCGCGATCTTATCGAGTCTTGCCTCCGTATAACGGTAAGCTGCCGGCGGGTCGCCGTCCAATGAACCGAAGTTGCCGTGACCGTCAACGAGCGGATGTCTCAGGGAGAAATCCTGCGCGAGTCTTACGAGAGCATCGTAAACTGATGCGTCGCCGTGAGGATGGAAACGTCCGAGAACGTCACCGATCGTGGTAGCGCACTTACGGTACGGCTTATCAGGGGTGAATCCCTGAGTAAACATGGAATACAGGATCCTTCTGTGAACCGGCTTCATGCCGTCTCTGATATCCGGGAGTGCACGGTCGGAGATGACGCTCATCGCGTAGTCAATGAATGACTTCCTCATCTCCCCGTCGAGATCTACCGGAACTATCGTTGTCTGTTCCGACTTGAAAGCTTCGTCCATCGAGGCTTCCTGAGCCTGTCTGGCGAGCTTCTTATCATCACTTTCAGCCATATCT
>JAFZPJ010000044.1 GCA_017550385.1 Clostridiales bacterium | reverse complement strand
GCTCTTTGATCCTGCCAGAGTACAGGGTGATTATGTTGTCATCCTTTCCCAGGACAAGACAAGGATCCTTGTTTACTACTTCGAGTGTGCCGAACCCAGCTGGCAGTATCAGGTCAAGAACCAGCTGATCACCGACTCGCTCATGGAGTGGTCCGCAGGACTTCAGGACAATACGCTCTCCTACGAAGTCAACAAGGGATGGCTCGAACAGTTTACCTATTGATTTCCTTACTTAGCTGTTGACATAACTTGAACGACCCTTTATAATTGTTTACTGCGTCGTATTGGGTAGGGGTATTATGCCCTTTTTCCTTGACGGGATTAGTCTTTTGTGCTAAATAAAAAGACTTTTCCACTGTAAACCGCTTGAAATCAAAGGTTTCAAGCTTTGTGTGAGGTGATTCGTTAGCTATGGTCCATTCCGTTAAACAAGGCAAGACAGAACGTCAGTCTTACTCCAAGATCAACGAAGTAATCGAAGTACCTAACCTCATTGAGAATCAGAGAAAATCCTATCAGTGGTTCATTGATGAAGGAATGAAGCAGGTTTTCAATGAAGTTTCTCCGGTTACCGATGATCAGGGCAAGTACGAGATCTATTTTATTGATAAGATCTTCGATCCTGACACACCGTGTGATCCTTCCGGCAAGGAAGACAGATCCGGTTCCAAGAAGGATAAGTCCAATGGAACCGTTAAGCTTTCAAAGGCAGATGTTATCGACCAGTGCAAGAAGAATGACAGCAACTATGCTGCCAGACTCAGCATCAAGGTTCAGCTCAATAATAAAGTAGATAATACAGTCTCCGAAGAGACAATATATGTCGGTGAGTTCCCTATCATGACCGATCAGGGTACATTCATCATCAACGGTGCCGAGCGAGTAGTCATCAACCAGATCGTAAGATCTCCGGGAGCTTACTACGGCGAGGCAAGATCCAAGATGGGCAACCGCATTTATACTGCGGAGCTCATTCCTTACAAGGGTTCGTGGATCCTCATCGAGGAGAACGAGAAGGAGAACAAGATCTCCGCAAAGGAGAAGGCTGCCAAGGGCGCAGATGCTTCCAAGGAGCCTGATGAGTATCAGCTTATCAACATCGTTGTAGATAAGTCTCACAAGATCCCCCTGTCCGTATTCCTCAGATGCCTTAACAAAGAGAATCCTCTTGTAACTAACGAGGACATCATCAACATGTTCGGTGACGAAGAGTGCCTCAGGATGACACTCGAGAAGGACGATACAAAGGATGCGGCAGATCCTTATGTTGCTGCTCTGTCCGAGTTCTTCAAGAAGATCCGCAACAACGAGCCTTTCTCAGTCGAGAATGCCGAGAACATCATGGCTAAGACATATTTTGATCCGCTCAGATATGACCTCGACCGCGTAGGCATCTTCAAGCTCAACAAGAAGCTTGCCATCGGCAGAAGGATCATCAGCCAGAAGCTCGCTGAGAACGTAACAACAGAAGACGGTGAGCTCATCGCCAAGAAGGGCGTTGTCGTTACTCCCGAGATCGCTAACAAGATCGACGAGTCCGGCGTTCCTTACGTAGTCATCTTCCCCAGGAAGCTCGTTAAGGCTGCAGATGAGGATGATTTCGATGAGAAGCCCCTCAAGGTCATCGGTAACGGCAGAGTCGATCCCGATGCATTCATCAGGAACAGCTTCGCTAAGAAGGACCTCAAGAACTTCGATATCAACAACACACCCGTTAACGAGAAGGTAAGAGTAAGCATTCTCCGTGAGATCATCGAGGATGCAAGAGCAAACGGCGGCAAGGATATCGCAGGATATCTCGAGAATGCTCTCTATGAGCGCAAGGAAGAGCTCATGCCCCGCTGCCTCACAACTGATGATATCTATGCATTCGTTTCCTACTACCTCGGACTTCACAGAGGCGTAGGCAGGATCGATAACATCGACCACCTCGGCAACAGACGTGTAAGATCCGTAGGCGAGCTCCTCCAGAGCCAGCTCCGCACGGGTATCGCACGTGTTGAGAAGAATACAAGAGACAGGATCTCCCAGATCTCCGGCAAGGACGGCGAAGTCGTAACTGCTCAGAGCCTTGTTAACACAAGACCCTTAAGCGCTTCCTTCCGTGAGTTCTTCGGTTCTTCCCAGCTCTCTGCTTTCGCTGACCAGAACAACCCTCTTGCAGAGCTTACGAACAAGAGAAGACTTTCTGCACTGGGTCCCGGCGGTATCTCCAGAGAGAGAGCTTCCATGGAAGTCCGTGATATCAACCCCACACACTATGGACGTATGTGTACGATCGAGACACCGGAAGGTCAGAACATCGGTCTTATGACGTCCCTGGCTATCTATGCACGCATCAACAAGTACGGCTTCATCGAGACTCCTTACAGAAAGTTCGATAAGGAGAACCTGGTCGTAACTGACGAAGTAAGATACATGGCTGCCGACGAAGAGGATGATTACAACATCGCTCAGGCTAACGAGCCCGTAGACGATAACGGCAAGTTCGAGAACAACAAGATCGTATGCCGTCACCTCGACCAGTTCCTGCAGCTCGATCCCGAACAGATCGACTACATGGACGTATCTCCTAAGCAGCTCGTATCCGTATCCACCAGCCTTATCCCGTTCCTCGGCAACGACGACGCGAACCGTGCGCTGATGGGTTCGAACATGCAGCGTCAGGCCGTACCTCTTATCAAGCCTGAAGCACCTATCATCGGTACCGGTATGGAGTACCGTGCTGCCAAGGACTCCGGCGTTTGCGTCGTAGCACTGCACGATGGTGTCGTATCCTTCGTATCTGCAGACAGGATCGAAGTAACCGCTAAGGACGGCACTGTTGATAAGTACACACTTTCCAAGTACCAGAGATCCAACCAGAGCACATGCATCAACCAGCGTCCTATCGTCGAGATCGGCGAGAAGGTCAAGGCCGGCGATACGATCGCTGACGGTCCTGCTACGGACAACGGCGAGCTCGCTCTCGGAAGAAACGTTCTCATCGGCTTCACCACATGGGAAGGTTATAACTACGAGGACGCTGTTCTCGTTAACGAGAGGATCGTAAGAGATGATGTTTATACATCTATCCATATAGAAGAGCACGAGTGCGAGGCACGTGAGACAAAGCTCGGTGCCGAGCAGATCACAAGAGAGGTTCCGAACGTCTCTGATGAAGCTCTTTCCAACCTTGATGAAGACGGTATCGTTATCATCGGTGCCGAGGTCAAGGACGGAGACATCCTCGTCGGTAAGGTATCACCTAAGGGCGAGACAGACCAGACGGCAGAGGAGAGACTCTATAAGGCGATCTTCGGCGAGAAGGCACGTGAAGTCAAGGATACTTCCAAGCGCGTTCCTCACGGCGGATCCGGCGTAGTAGTGGATGTCGTTGTTTCCACAAAGGAGACAAACGGCAATCTCAAGAACGGCGTAAACAAGAGAGTCCGCGTATATGTCGCTCAGAAGCGTAAGCTGTCTGTCGGCGATAAGATGGCAGGACGTCACGGAAACAAGGGTGTCGTCTCCAGGATCCTTCCTGAAGAAGATATGCCTTTCCTCCCGGACGGTACAACACTTGATATCTGCCTCAACCCTCTCGGCGTTCCTTCACGAATGAACATCGGTCAGCTCCTCGAGGTACACCTCGGAAGAGCTGCAAGAGCTCTCAACTGGAAGATCGCAACACCTGTCTTTGACGGTGCAAACGAGAACGACATCGCAGACGCATTCAAGCTTGCAGGCATCGACTCAGACGGTAAGACAGTCCTCTATGACGGCCGCACCGGTGAGCCTTTCGAGAACAGGGTAACGGTAGGCGTTATGTACTACATGAAGCTGCACCACCTTGTTGACGACAAGATGCACGCAAGATCCACAGGACCTTACTCACTCGTTACTCAGCAGCCTCTCGGCGGTAAAGCCCAGAACGGCGGACAGAGATTCGGTGAGATGGAAGTTTGGGCGCTCGAAGCATACGGCGCAGCTCACACTCTCCAGGAGATCCTTACGGTCAAGTCCGACGATATCGAGGGCAGATCGAAGACTTTCGATGCCATCATCCGCGGCAAGAACGTACCGGAGCCGGGTATCCCCGAATCCTTCAACGTCCTTGTCAACGAGCTCAAGGCTCTTGCGCTTGATGTAAGAACATACACCGACGATAAGGAATACACACCTGAGAACAAGGATTCCTTCGAGACTATCAGCGAGATGGACGAAGCAATGCGTCGTAACGTTGACGGTGAAGATGAGGTCGTTCCTTCAGATATCCTGAGCGAGGGATTCGTTGAATCCGACGAGCTCGGCAATATCGCAGAGGATGATTTCGACGGTGATGATTTCGACGGTGACGGTGACGACATCTGATCCGGAGACAATCAAGTAATAGCAAGGCCTTGCCGCCGTTAAGATGAAGCTGACGGCAGCGCGAATTGGAAGGAGACTTCAGATATATGAACGACACAAATCGTATAACAAAAATCAGCATCCAGCTTGCTTCACCCCAGACCATCAGAGACTGGTCTCACGGTGAAGTCAAGAAGCCTGAGACTATAAACTACCGTACACAGAGACCTGAAGTAGACGGTCTGTTCTGCGAGAAGATCTTCGGACCCACGAAGTCATGGGAGTGCCGTTGCGGTAAGTACAAGAAGATCAGATTCAAGGGTATGATCTGCGACAAGTGCGGCGTTGAGGTAACAAAGAATACCGTCCGCCGTGAGAGACTCGGACACATCGAGCTCGCTTGCCCCGTATCACACATCTGGTACTTCAAGACTCAGCCTTCTAAGATCGGAACCATCCTCGACCTGACAGTTAAGCAGCTCGAGAGCGTCCTCTACTACTCAAAGTACATCGTACTCGATCCGGGCAACCAGGAAGAGACGGGTCTCAACAAGATGGACATCCTGACTGAAGACCAGTACAAGCAGGTAGTATCCAAGGTCGGCAAGAAGGGCTTCGACGCTAGAATGGGCGCTGAGGCTATCAAGATCCTGCTGTCCCAGGTAGACGTTGACGCTATCATCGAAGAGCTGACAGCTGAGAAGGCAGGCTCCGTAAGCACACAGAGAAGACTCAAGATCGACAAGAGACTTGAGATCTGTGAAGCTTTCAAAGCTTCCGACAACAAGCCCGAGTGGATGATCCTGGATGTTATCCCGGTACTTCCTCCGGAACTCCGTCCTATGGTTCCGCTCGACGGCGGCCGTTACGCTACATCGGATCTTAACGATCTCTACAGAAGAGTTATCGGCAGAAACAACCGTCTTAAGAAGCTCCTCGATCTCGGCGCACCTGAGATCATCGTAAGGAACGAGAAGAGAATGCTCCAGGAAGCAGTTGACGCTCTTATCGACAACGGCCGTCACGGCACACCTGTCAAGGGCTCCACATCCGCTACTTCCAACAGACAGCTCAAGTCACTCTCCGACATGCTCAAGGGTAAGCAGGGACGTTTCAGACAGAACCTGCTCGGTAAGCGTGTTGACTACTCCGGCCGTTCGGTTATCATCGTCGGACCTGAGCTCAAGATGCATCAGTGCGGTCTTCCTAAGGAGATGGCACTCGAACTCTTCAAGCCCTTCGTAATCAAGAAGCTCGTTAACACAAACGACAAGCTCAATATCAAGACGGCACGTAAAGACGTAGACAACAGAGCGCCTGAGGTATGGGATGTCCTCGAAGACATCATCAAGGATCATCCGGTACTCCTGAACCGTGCTCCTACGCTCCACAGACTTTCCATCCAGGCATTCGAGCCTGTACTCGTAGAAGGCCGTGCCATCAAGCTCCATCCGCTCGTATGTACCGGATTCAACGCCGACTTCGACGGAGACCAGATGGCTGTACACGTACCGCTCTCTCCTGAAGCACAGGCAGAGGCAAGACTGCTCATGCTCTCTACCAACAACCTGCTCAAGCCTCAGGACGGTAAGCCGATCACTGTTCCTTCACAGGATATGATCCTCGGATGCTACTATCTCACGATGGAAGTTCCGGGCGACAAGGGTGAAGGCATGGCTTTCACATCCGTTGATGAAGCTATCATGGCTTACGATCAGCACCAGCTTACACTTCACGCTATGATCAAGGTCCGCGTCTCCAGAGAGATCGACGGCAAGATCGAGACAGGCCTTGTAGAGTCCACTCTCGGAAGATTCATCTTCAACGAAGTAGTTCCTCAGGATCTCGGATTCGTTGACAGATCCATCCCCGAGAACCACCTCAAGCTCGAGATCGACTTCCCCAAGATCGCTGATCAGAAGGGCGGAAAGACAGAGTTTGCAATGGGCAAGAAGAAGCTCGAGAAGATCATTGCAAGATGCATCGCTGTTCACGGCCTCGAAAGAACGACTCTGTTCCTCGATGACGTAAAGGCAATGGGTTATAAGTACTCCACGATCTCCGGTATCTCCATCGGTATCGAAGACATGATCATCCCTGACATCAAGGATAAGATGATCGCTGCCGGCGATGTCGAAGTAGAAGAGATCAACGAAGCCGCTATGGAAGGTTTCTTCACAGAGAACGAGCGTCATAAGCAGGTCGTTAAGGTCTGGGAGAAGACAACAGACGATATCACCAAGGCACTCATGGAGAACCTTGATATCTATAATCCTATCCGTATGATGGCTGACTCCGGTGCCCGTGGTTCCACATCACAGATCAAGCAGCTCGCAGGTATGCGTGGACTTATGCAGGATACTACCGGTGCTACCATCGAGATCCCGATCAAGTCCAACCTCCGTGAAGGTATGAACGTGCTCGAGTTCTTCATCTCATCACACGGTGCTCGTAAGGCCCTCTCCGATACGGCTCTTAAGACAGCTGAGTCAGGCTACCTTACACGTCGTCTCGTTGACGTATCTCAGTCCGTCGTCGTTACAGAGACAGACTGCGGTACCGACGACTTCACATGGGTCAAGGAGATCACCGAGACATCCAATAACAAGGTCAACGTTATCAAGTCACTTTACGATCGTCTGTACGGCCGTTATGCCGCAGAGGACATCATGAACCTCCAGACCGGTGAAGTTATCGTTGCAAAGGACGAGCTCATCGATGCTCTCAAGGCTGAAGAGATCTGCAATTCCGTAGATAAGGCTAAGGAAGCTGCAAGAGAAGCACGCCAGAAGATCATTGATTCCGTTAAGATCAAGGGCGAGGAGACACCCGAGAAGATCGCCGAGAAGAACGAGAAGGCAGCTGCAAAGCTCGCTGAGGCAGAAGCTTCCGGCAAGGTCCTCTCCGAGACTGATATCCAGCACCTCGGAAGGATCAAGATCAGATCCGTATTCGACTGCCGTTCAAGACGCGGTGTCTGCACAAAGTGCTACGGTATCAACCTCGCAACAGGCCGTCCGGTCGCAGTCGGTGAGGCTGTCGGTATCATCGCTGCTCAGTCCATCGGTGAGCCTGGTACACAGCTTACGATGAGAACGTTCCACTCCGGCGGTATCGCTGCTTCCGGTGAAGATATCACTCAGGGTCTCCCTCGAGTTACTGAGATCTTCGAGGCAAGAGATCCTAAGGGTCACGGTATCATCTCTTCCGTTCCCGGTAACGTTAAGATCGTCGAGAACGAGAAGACAAAGCAGAAGACCATCGTCGTTACACCCGTATACGATGCAGATACACAGCCCATCCTCGATGCTAAGGGCAACCCGATCGAGAAGGTTGAGTACAAGGTACCTTCACACGCTACGCTGACTGTTAAGAACGGAGAGCTCATCGAAGCCGGCGATCAGATCATCGACGGTAAGATCGATCCTAAGGAGATCCTCAAGGTTAAGGATATCCGTGCCGTTCAGAAGTACATCATCAGCGAGATCACAAAGGTTTACTACTCAGGCGGTGGTGTTAACATCAACGACAAGCACATCGAGATCATTGCCAAGCAGATGATGAGACGTGTCAAGATTGATGAACCGGGCGACACAGGCTTCATGACAGGTACTACTGTTGACTGGTATAACTTCATCTCCAAGAACAGAGACTGCGAGGAGCAGGGTCTTACACCCGCAAAGGGCAATATCATCCTCCTCGGTATCGCCAAGGCTGCTACCGCTGCAGATTCCTTCATGGCTGCCGCATCCTTCCAGGAGACTGCAAAAGTCCTCACAGACGCAGTCATCAAGGGCAGGACAGACAACCTCACAGGTATCAAGGAGAACGTTATCATCGGTTCCCTCATCCCTGCAGGTACAGGTATCAAGGCTCACAACGATATCACAGCCGTTCCTGTTATCAGAGAGAATGCTAACCTCATCACAGGTCACGAGTACGGAAGCGACGCTTCTGACGAGGCGCTCTTCGAGAATGCTTACCTCGAGACCGTTAAGGAGAAGGACGCTATCCTCGATGAGCAGGACAGGGAAGCTGCAGTCAAGCTCGAACTTGACAGGGACAGAGCTTAAGTCATTTGACTTGTAATTGTAAAGCAAATAGACTGCCGTAAAGTTTATAATAACGCCGGGAGAGTATGTTCTTCCGGCGTTTATTTACGCATTTTTGCCTGAAAATGCCGTGCAATGGCATGCTATGGCAATGTATAATGGACGCAGATTAAGCAAGGGAGCATATGTACATTGGTCTATAAGCGTAACCGCAAACAGCATGTACTTGCAATAATAGTCGGGTTCTGTGCAGCCGTACCCGTTATCTGCCTGCCGATAGGCATCAGGGCAGGGGTCAGCCCCGCACTTATCATCTCGAGAGCTTATGCCCAGGTTTTCGGCATCCAGGAAGGCGCAGGAACTATTGTTGAGGCGCAGGATATCGTAGGCGAAGGCGTTGTTCTTGCAGATGTAAGCAACGGAACCTTTGACACCGGTGCCCAGGCTGCCGCTGCAGAGCAGGAAGTCGATTTCTCGGATGTTCCCAAGTATATCGTTTATCAGGAATACGATCAGTCCAACCTCCCGATCGAGCTTCTCGACGTACAGTGTTTTGCGGCTGACAATACCACCTACTACATAAGAGCAAATGCTTCCATCCTCAAGGAGACACCCAACATGGACTCCGTGACCATATGCCAGCTGCATCTGGGACAGGAAGTCACGAGGATCGGAATCGGCGATACATGGTCCAAGATCCAAACGGAAGACGGACAGGAAGGATATGTCCTTACGGACTCCATCCAGGATACGATGCTCGAGATAAGCATCGACCGTACGGTATGGGTTGATACGGACAGCCTCATCGTAAGATCCGAGCCTTCAACACAGAGTGAACAGGTAACGGTCGTTAATGACGAAGACAAGCTCATCTGCAGCGCTATCGTAGGTGATAAGTGGTACAAGGTAACAACGCCCGGAGGTGCTACGGGTTACGTATATATCTCATATACTACGCAGACCCCTCCTCCGACACCGACTCCTACTCCCACGCCTAAGCCGAAGTCAGGCGGCGGCGGTGGCGGCGGATCAAGCTACTCCAAGACTTACGGCGATCCGTCAACGCTTCCTTCTACCGGCTGGACCGGTCAGGACATAGCAGATCTCGCGGCAACATTCCTCGGAGTCGACTATGTTTACGGCGGCGCATCCTACAGCGGCATCGACTGCTCAGGTCTCGTAATGTACTGTTATGCTCAGGCGGGTGTCTATCTGCCTCACGGAGCAAATGCGATCTGCAACAGTTACGGTATCAGCGTACCGCGAAGCGACCTGCAGGTCGGAGACGTCATATGCTATGACTACGGAAGCTACTGCGGACACGTAGCGATCTACGTCGGCGGAGGACAGGTAATCCACGCATCGCGAAGTGGAGACGTCGTAAAATACGGTAACCTGGACATGATGCCTATCCGAGACATCAAGCGAATGATCCAGTAGCGGAATTGAACAAAACAATGACCAAGTGCTGCCTTATATTGAGGCGGCACTTTTTATATTTCCTTGTATAATAGTATGGTTACAGGTTTTGAAAGAGGTATACATATGATCGAGAAGAGCATGGAACTGTTCCTTGAAGAATTGTCTTCGGCTGCACCGGTACCGGGTGGAGGAGGAGCTTCGGCTGCTGCAGGCGCGATGGCAGCGGCACTTGGCTCAATGGTAGGCAATCTTACCACAGGCAAGAAGAAATACGCTGAATATCAGTCTGAGATAGAGGAGATCATCGCCAAGGCAGGCGCGCTGCGCGACGATTTCAAAGCACTCGTGGAGAAGGATGCCGAGGTCTTCGAGCCTCTGGCAAAGGCATATTCTATCCCCAAAGAAGAGCCCGGCAGGGACGAGATACTCGAGTCATGTCTCAAGACCGCAGCAAGCGCTCCTTATGAGATGGTCGTAAAGGCTTGCGAGACAGCGAAGATCCTCGAGCGTCTCGCGGTTATCGGTTCGAGACTTGCCATAAGCGATGTCGGAGTCGGCGCGACCCTCTGCAGATCTGCTGCTGAAGGCGCTGCAATGAATGTTTACATCAACACCAAGCTCATGAAGGACCGTGCATACGCAGATGACCTGAATGACAAGACATTTAAGGCAGTCGCAGAGGTAAAGAAGAGCTGCGACGAGACATATGAGACAGTAAGAAAGAGCCTTATGGGTGAATAAGGGAGACTATATGGCAAGATTAGGCGGAAAAGAAGTATCTGAAAGCATCGTAGCAGACTTAAAGCCGGTCATCGAAGGACTCGCGGGTAAGGGCATCATACCTACGCTCGGAGTATTGAGAGTCGGTGAGAGGGGAGATGACCTCGCGTATGAGAGAGGACTTCTCAAGAAATTCGAGTCCTGTGACTGCAAGGTTGCCGTCACGGTACTTGATGCGGAGTGCTCCCAGGAGGAGATGGATGCCGCTTTCGATAAGATGAACGCAGACAAGGACATCCACGGAATCCTCGTGTTCAGACCGCTTCCCAAGCACCTGTCCGACAGCCACATCATAGAGACTATAGATCCCGGCAAGGACGTTGATTTCATGAATTCAAGGAATCTCGCCGGAGTGCTCGAAGGCAGAAAGGATGCTGCAGCACCCTGCACGGCTGAAGCAGTCATCAGCATGATCCGCCACTACGGTATCGAGACGCGCGGCAAGAAGGCAGTCGTAATAGGAAGGAGCCTTGTAATAGGCAAGCCCGTTACGCTTCTTCTCATAACCGAGAATGCCACCGTAACCGTATGTCACACCAAGACTGCGGACATCAAGGCAGAGTGCAAGGCGGCAGACATCATCGTTGCCTGCTGCGGCGTGGCGAGAATGGTTACGCCCGACTTCGTGCGCGAAGGCCAGGTCGTCATCGATGTCGGCATGAACGTTGACGGCGAGGGCAAGCTCTGCGGTGATGTCGATTACGATGCGGTCGAACCGATCGTGGATTCGATCTCACCCGTACCGGGCGGCGTAGGTTCCGTTACTACATCAATACTTCTCAAGCACGTGGTGAATAATTGCGTAAAGATCTGCGGAGCAGAGTAATATGGCTAAGCGCGGTATCGAGGACAATCCCGTAAACAATTGTCCGTATGCGGACATGTGCGGAGGTTGCGCCTATACCGGCTGCAGCTACATGGAGCAGGCGACTGCAAAGCATAAGATGATGACGGAACTTCTCCCAAAGGGGATCAAGATCAACCCGATCATCATATGCGAGAACCCGTTCCACTACAGGAACAAGGTCCACTCGGCATACAAGAGGCTTAAGAACGGACGCATCGTGTGCGGCCCGTATATGAGAGGTTCGCACCACATAATAAGCGTGGATGACTGTCTGCTCGAGAACGAGACTGCGGGCGCCATAATCCGCGACTGCGCTTCGATCGCAGGCCGTCTCAAAGTAAACGTATTCAGTGAAGCTACCGGTCAGGGAGAACTCCGCAAGGTCCTGGTCAAGGTTGCAGAAGCGACCGGAGAAGTCATGGTCGTTCTGGTGATCGGCAATAAGTATTTCTCCAAGAAGAACGTGTTCATCAAAGAGCTCATGAAGCTCCATCCCGAGATAACGACGATACTCATCAGCATTCACAGAGGACATAATTCCATGATCCTGGGAGATGTCATAAGGAAAGAGACGGGTCCGGGATATATAGTCGACGAGCTTCTCGGAAAGAAGTTCAGGATATCCGCTTCATCTTTCTATCAGGTAAACAGAAAACAGGCTGAGCTCCTGTATTCGGCAGCCATCAGGCTGGCAAAGCCGGGCGCGGACGAGGAGGTCCTTGACTGCTACTGCGGAACAGGCACCATATCCATCTGTGTCTCGCCTTATGCAAAGCACGTTACAGGTGTGGAACTCAATCCTGATGCGGTAAGGGATGCCGTTAAGAATGCCAGGCTCAACCGTGTGAAGAACGTGGATTTTGTCTGCGCAGATGCGACGGAGTATATGGAGGAACTGGCTTCTTCCGGCGGCAAATGCGATATCGTTATACTCGATCCGACAAGGCTCGGAACCACCAAGAGATTCATCAATGCCTGCGCGAAGCTGGCACCTTCGAGGATCGTATATGTATCTTGCGGTCCCGATACTCTCGCAAGAGATCTCAGGATATTTGCAGCCAAAGGCTATTACACCGAAGTCGCAGAGCCCTGTGACATGTTCCCCTGGGCAGAATCGTGTGAATGCGTCTGCATTCTGAAGAGAAGGTAGGATCGATATGAACCTGAAGCAGATCGAGAAAGAATTATTCAGAATGCAGGACAAGGATTATGCCGTACTGCAGCAGAAGATCATACCTGCGGCGGATCCCGGAAGCGTTATAGGAGTGAGGACGCCCGAGCTCAGATCTTTCGCGAAGGTGCTGTATAAGGATGAGGGCTGTGAGAAGTTTCTTAAGAGTGTTCCGCATAAGTATTTCGATGAGAACCAGCTGCATGCGTTCGTCATATCGCTGGAAAAGGATTTTGACAAGTGCGTGCAGGAGGTGGAAGAATTCCTGCCGTATGTGGACAACTGGGCAACGTGTGACCAGATGTCGCCCAAGGTGTTCAAGAAGGATCCTGACAGACTGCTGCCGTACATAAAGAAGTGGATCAAGTCTGATAAGACTTATACGGTGAGGTTTGCGATAGGGATGCTGATGGAGCACTTCCTCGGCGACAACTTCCTTTCGGAGTATGCGGACATGGTGGCGGTAGTGTGCTCGGAGGAGTACTACGTCAACATGATGAGAGCGTGGTATTTCGCGACGGCCCTTGCAAAGCAATATGATGCTATAATTCCTTATGTGGAAAACAAACGTCTGGATGACTGGACGCATAACAAGACGATCCAAAAGAGCATCGAGAGTTACCGCATCACGGATGAACAGAAAAAGTATTTGCGATCACTTAAGGTCGGGAGAAGAGGATAGGAAATGTATTACAAGATAGGCGAGAGGATCGAAGAATTTAATCCGACTACATTCGAGAACATAGATTTCCAGTATATTGCCGTTGTCAGTTCCGAAGAGTGGGTGAACTCCAACAGGAAGTTTGATATGGGTATCGAGTGGGATATCGACCTCGGTGAGATATCCGATACCCGCGCGACGGTGAATATCGATTCTCTTACGGGAACTTTCTCCATCCCGAGCAGGAAGGATATATTCGGACCCAAGCACAAGTTCGCGTTCGCGCTGGACGAGAAGGGCGTCGTCTTCATAGATGATGAGGGTTTTGCTTCTAAGATAATCGAGAAGATCGCTTCGACAAAAAAGTGCATCAATCCCTGTCTCGAGAGATTCCTCTATGACTTCCTCGAGAGCATCATCCACAGGGACTTCATCCTTCTCGAGAAGTACGATGTGAGACTGGACCAGATCGAATCGGAGATATTGAGCGGCGAAGCGGAAGACTCCGTCAGGGAATTAAGCGATATCAGAAGCGAGCTTCGAGACCTGAGAGCGCATTATGCACAGCTCCTGGACTTAAGCCAGGAATTCGAAGAGGACGAGAACGGTTTCTTCAAGGATAACAACGAGAGATATTTCCGCCTTGTCAGCCAGAGAGTTCAGACCTTACATGATATGACGACGTCCCTGTCAGATTATGCGGCACAGATAAGAGATCTTAACCAGACTCAGATCGATCTGAAGCAGAACAGGATAATGACTGTTCTCACGGTCATTACGAGCATCTTCATGCCCCTTACGCTCATTACCGGATGGTACGGAATGAACTTCGTATATATGCCGGAGCTTCAGTCTCCCATAGCATATCCGGTCGTCATAGGCATAAGTGTTCTGATATTCGCGGGCAGCCTGATATTCTTCAAACTGAAGAAGTGGCTCTGATAGTATTGTATAATTACCATACATAAATTATGGAGGATAGAATATGGGTATCTCAGATTCAGTAAAGAAAGCAGGAGCAGTCATCATCAGTGCGGCAATGCTCACTTCACTCGCTTCCTGCGCGGGATTGTTCGGCGGACAGGCTGTCATAGATGCAGCAGAGTCATTGGGTGATGCGGTCATCGCAGGAGATCCGGGCAAGATCATCAAGCTCTCGACCGAGAAGAAAGACAGCGAGATCGCGGAAGCTCTCGACCTTATACTCGATGACGGTAATTATTCTGATGATTATCAGGATTATATCGATGCCATGAAGGATACGATGTCTTACGAAGTCGATAAGAGCTCCGTTAAGGTAGACGGCGAGAAGGCTTCATGCGACATCACATTTACCATGGCTGATTACGAAGCGCTTGACGACGATGAATACGAAGACATCGATGATATCATCGACGCCATCGGAGATCTCGATACAAAGGACTATGAGTACACTGTTAAGTTCACCAAGGACGGCGACGACTGGCTCGTATCCAACCTCGACAGTGATGACTTCGGAGCGCTCTTTGATTACAGATCTTACAGTCTCCCCGTCACCAACCTTGCAGGCGACTATGTCGGTTCATACGATCTTACCGATATAATGAACCAGTCGCTTGTCGGATCCACCGGCGTGGATATGGATCTGCAGGGATCGGTAGAGATGGAATTCTATCTCTCGCTCGCAGATGACGGAACGTTCGTATTCTCTTATGATGCGGCAGCACTGTATGATTCACTTATGGATTATCTCAATTCCAATCTCGATACTATCTTCATGACCGCATTCGGTGCGTCGTCCGTTGACGAACTCGAGACATATTCGGAACTCCTGGGCTATGACAGCTATGACGACCTGAAGTCTGATCTCGGCGACCAGATCGCAGAGAGCATATCTGCCGAAGACCTCGAGAGCGTTGATATCACAGGCACGTATACGGTAGAAGGCAATGAGATCACATTGACGGCCGACGATTCTGCCGACGGTACCATTCCTACAAACGGAACCATCGAAGACGGCAACATCGTGATCAATATCGAAGTCGATGATAACGATATAATCGACGAAGATTCGATCGATCTCGTATTCGTCCCTGTCGCATAAAAGGCATTAACCAAAGTGTCCAGACAGCTCAAGTATCCTGTCATGCTCGTTCACGGAATGAGCAGGAGGGATGACAGATGGCTTAAATACTGGGGAAGGATCCCTAAGGCGTTGGAACAGTCCGGCTGCAAGATTTATTTCAGCGGCCAGGACTGCAATGCCGTTATCGAGCACAACGCAGACTTCCTCGCAGGCAGGATAGAAGAGATACTCGCTGATTCCGGCGCGTCCAAGATCAACGTCATAGCACACTCCAAGGGTGGCTTCGACATCAGGCGCTGTGTCTCGAAATACCACCTTGAGGACAAGGTCGCTTCGATAACCACCATAGGCACTCCCCACCACGGTTCGATCGCACTGGACCGTGTCTTTAAGATGCGCCGCTGGTTCGTGCGTCTGGTCAGTTTTACATCGAACACATGGATGAGGATATACGGAGACAGCCAGCCGGACTTCTATCACATAATGACCGATTTTACGACTGAGGCTGCCGCGAGATTCAACGAAGAGAATCCCATGCCCCAAGGTGTCTACTGCCAGAGCTTTGCTTTCGTGGCGGATCACGCGAGAGGCAACTATATCCTGTCGATACCCAGAAGGTTCATTAAGCGCGTCGAAGGTGAGAGCGACGGCCTGGTAACGCCTGCTTCCGCACAATGGGGGAACTTCCGCGGCATCGTGAGAAGTACGACTAAGAGAGGCGTGTCCCATTGGGATGAGATAGATCTTAAGCACCAGCCCCTGTCCAAGAACATCGGGTCGGAGTCGATGTTTAAGATAAGCGATATAACCGACTTCTATTCCATGCTCGCAAAGGAGCTGGCAGAGAAGGGTTTTTGATAACGGCACTGTTATAATGCAAGCCATAGCAGGAGGTGCACCATGGCAGATCTCAGTCACAGAAAGTCCACCAAGACCATAAGGTTCACTGACGATGACGGCAAGCCTCTTGCTAACACGCGTCTTAAGATAGAGCAGCAGAGCCATAAGTTCCTGTTCGGCTGCGGCGGATTTGATTTTGTCGATTATTTCCAGACAGAAGACGAAGAGAAGAAAGCCGTCTTTAAGGACAGGATGGATAAGTGGGTAAAGGTGTTCAACTATGCCACACTGCCGTTCTATCTCGGAGCCTTTGAACCCGAGGAAGGGTGCCCTCAGACTGACAGCAGGATGCAGGCAGCAAAGTATCTTACGGAGCGCGGCATCACAGTAAAAGGTCATCCGCTCGTATGGCATACGGTGTGTGCTGACTGGCTCATGACGTATGACAACGAGACGATACTTAATAAACTCGCAGGGCGTATCGACCGTGAAGTCGGAGGCTTCAAGGGTGTTATCGACATGTGGGACGTTATCAACGAAGTCGTCATCATGCCGGTCTTCGATAAGTACGATAATGCCGTAACGAGAGTGTGCAAGGAGTACGGTCAGGTCCCGCTGGTGAAGACCGTTTTCGATGCGGCGCATAGGGCGAACCCCGAAGCGGAGCTCCTGCTGAATGATTTCAACACGTCTCCCAAGTACGAAGAGCTTATAGAGCGATGCCTCGACGCAGGAGTTCCCATAACCGCGATAGGCATCCAGTCGCACCAGCACCAGGGATACTGGGGCAAGGAAAAGCTCCTGGATGTATTAGGCAGATTCGGAAGGTTCGGACTGCCGATACACTTTACCGAGAACACTCTTACGTCGGGAGATTACCTGGTGCCGCCGGAGTTAGAAGACCTTAACGACTTTGTGGTTACGGCAGAAGAATGGCCGTCCACGCCTGCCGGAGAGCAGCGCCAGGCTGAGCAGATAGAAGAGATGTACCGCACATTGTTTGAGAACCCTCTGGTGCAGGCAGTGACCACATGGGATTTTACCGACGGCGCATGGCTCAACGCTCCGAGCGGTTTTCTGAGACTTGATAACAGCGAGAAGCCTTCGTATCATCTCCTGCGCGATCTTATATTCAACGAGTGGCATACGGATACCGAAGTTGTCACGAACGAAGACGGCATCGCGGAGATAACCGGATTCAAGGGCACATACAAAGCCGCTACGACAAACGGCGCCCTGTTAGGCGCCGGTCAAAGTGAGTTCGTATTGTGATCTGGATCAGATCCTGCCGAATCCGACTGCTTTTCTTACCTGCTCGTATTTCTCGGCAGCGATCTTGTTGGAGAACTCTCTGCCTTCATCGAGGATCTCGTTGATCCTGCCGCTCTCGATAACCTTGTTGTACTCTTCCTGTACGGGCATGAGCTTCTCGACGACTGCATCCGCAACACCCTTCTTGAGGTCGCCGTAGCCGCCGCCTTCGAACTTGGCAACTGCATCTTCGATCGAGCATCCGCTGAATACGGAATAGATCGTAAGGAGATTGGATACGCCGGGCTTGTTCTCTTCGTCGAACTTGATCACGCCGTCGGAGTCCGTTACTGCGGACATGATCTTCTTGCGGATCTGTTTCTCCGTATCTGAGAGGAAGACGGAAGCCTTGGGGTTAGTCGTGGACTTGCTCATCTTCTGCTCGGGGTTCTGAAGGTCTCTGATCTTCGCGCCGATCGTAGGGATCATGGGCTCGGGTACGCGGAAGATCTCGCCGTATCTGTTGTTGAAACGGATAGCGAGATTCCTTGCGAGTTCTACGTGCTGCTTCTGGTCGATTCCCGTTGGAACGTACTTGGCATCGTAGAGAAGGATGTCGGCCGCCATAAGGTCGGGATATGTAACAAGGCCTTCCGTGAATGTCTCGTGGAGCGCGGACTTTGCCTTGAACTGATGCATACGTGTGAGGTCTCCGTGGGGAGTGTGGCACTCGAAGATCCAGGACAGATTAGCGTGGTACAGATTCTCGGACTGGATGTAGATGTGCATGTTCTCGAGATCGGGATCGACACCGCAGGCGATATACATCGCGATGGCGTTGATGATGTTCCTGTGCAGAGCCTCAGGATCCTGAGGAACGGTGATGGCATGCATGTCAGGGACAAAGAGGAATGTCTCGTAGTCCTTCTGATAATTAACAATCTGGCTGATGCCGCCTGCATAGTTTCCGATCGTAAGTGCGCCGCTGGGCTGAAGTCCCGTAAGTAATCTGTCCATATAGTCCTCCCTGTAACAACGACTAATATTAACACTTTATAATATAATTGTCTAAAGAAAAGGAGTTTCCCCGATGCTATATGTCCTTACAGCGCTCAAATGTGAAGCGGCCGCTCTAACCGGTCTGCCGGGACAGGTCGTCGTGACAGGCGTGGGGGACAGGTGCATTCCCGCTCTCGGGAAGACAACACTGGCGCCGCAAGACCGCGTTCTCAACATCGGCTGCTGCGCAGGGAAGATGCCGGGACTCTATCTTGCAAGCTGCATCGAAAACTTAAGCACGGGCAAACGCTACTACCCGGACATCCGTTCGGATTCCGTCCTGCCTGAGATGAAGCTCGTTACATCAAGTTCGGTAGTAACGGAAGTGCGTGACGATCTTCTTTATGATATGGAAGCTGCCCTTATATGCGAATGGGCACTGAAGACGATCCCGCCTTCGAACATAAGCGTGCTTAAAGCAGTCTCGGATGACGGCACCAAGATGCCTTCCGCGAATGATATAACCCGGCTGTTAAGAGATCATCTGCCGGAGATAGAAGAAACTGCAAAGCAGCTTGCAGACGAGCCGGCAAGACAGGATTACGAGGCATACCCGGAAAGACTTGCTGATGAATTGAAGCTCTCACAATACATGAGGAACGAACTTGCTTCCCTCTGGCACTACAGCGCGGTATCGGGACGCAGCAACGATATGGAGGCACTGTTGGATAACATGCGCAGCGAGGGCCGGATCCCGGTTAAGGACAAGAAAGCGGGAAAGGAGATCCTTGATGAGATATACGCATATCTACGTTGAGAGATCAGCATATGCTTACCCTCTGACGAAGAGGATCCTTTCCGCGTCGGAAGGATCCGGGATCATCGATATCGATCACTACAAGGATGTCTTTGACAGACCGAGACAGGATCATGAGTTCCAGAGGAAGAATCCGGCACTCATCCTCGCGGTGAGGACGGGTGCGAGGGTATTCAAGGGTGCTCCCGTATGTCAGTCTTTCGGGCAGAGGAACTTCTATTATTCCAGTTCCATCATGAACTGCCCGTTCGACTGTGAGTACTGTTATCTCAAAGGAATGTATCCTTCTTCCTATATAGTCGTGTTCGTGAACATGGAAGACTACATAAAGGATGTGGAAGGATATCTAACGCAGGGGCCTATGTATGTCTGCGCATCCTACGATACGGATCTTATCGCGCTCAACCCGCTGACGGGACTTGCTGACAGCTGGTGCGACTTAGCTCTGCGGCACGAAGATCTGCTGGTAGAACTCCGCACCAAGGCTGCACCGCCTGAGCTTCGCGCTATACCCAATGTCATCTATGCTTTCACGATATCACCTGAAGAGGTGGCATCAAGATACGAGAAAGGCGCGCCTGCTGCATCTGACAGGATCAGGGCAGCTGTCCGTGCGCTCGATTCGGGATGCAGGGTAAGGCTCTGCTTTGATCCCATGATCAAGATACCCGGCTGGCGCGATGCGTATGCCGGGTTCGTCGAAGAAGTAACGGCTAAGATCGATCTTACCCGCGTTACTGATGTCAGCGTCGGCACGTTCAGGATATCGGGTGATTATCTGAGCTCGATGCGCAAGAGGCTCCCGGCCAACGAGATAGCCTGGTACCCTTATATAGTCAAAGGCGGAGTGGCACAATATACGGAAGAAGACGATAAAGAGATGCAGGACTTCATGTGCGGTCTGCTCGAAGAACACATAGGAAGGGAGAAGATATTCACATGGAACTGAAGACGGCTATAGTTACCGGAGCTTCATCCGGAATAGGTTATGCGATCTCGAAGATGCTCTCGGAGAACGGATACAAGGTATACGGCATCGGCAGGGTATTCGAAGGGGATGTATCCTTCTTCGCTGAACGCATATCGATGGATATAAGAGATACGGATATCCTTCTTGAGAAGGTATCGGGAATAAAAGAGTGCGACCTGCTGGTCAATGCTGCCGGAAGCGCATATTACGGTCTGGCGGAATTCATGACCCCGGATCAGATCATGGAGATGTGCAGGACTGATCTCGAGGCGCCCATGATCCTGACATCTGCGCTCCTTCCCAGGCTCAAGGACTCCAAGGGCATGATCATCAACATAGCTTCCGTTACGTCCACCAGGATCAACACGCACGGTGCATGCTACGGTGCGTTCAAGGCGGGGCTGAGGAGTTACGGCAGGAGCCTTTTTGAGGAAGTAAGGAAGCACGGCGTGAGGGTAGTAACGGTCTGTCCGGATCTTACGGCGGGAACGAAGCTGTACCGCAACGCTGATTTCGAGCCTTCGGAAGAAGAGGGATGCTGTCTTCTGCCGGAAGATGTTGCCGAATGCGTAAAAGATGTGATCTCGATGAGACAGGGAGCTGCCGTGACGGAGGTCGAAGTCAGGCCCCAATATAACCGGATCAGTAAAAAATAAGACGGCCTCACGCAGGCGAAAATACGGAAAGTCCGCTCAACGGCGGGCTTTTTTGTCACTTTTTCTTGAACTATTACAATATTATTACAACCCACAATATATTGTGGTTTGGTATTGACTTGACCACAAGATATAGGTAATCTTAAGGAGCACTTCGCAAGAGAGGGCGCGTACCTGCACAACATTTTCCGCGCAAAAGGAGACAGGCATGAGACTTGGAGGACTTCAGAAATTAACGCTTCTTGATTACCCCGGACTCGTAGCCTGCACGGTGTTCACGGTCGGATGCAATATGAGATGTCCGTTCTGCCAGAACGCATCGCTCGTAAGCAGGAT
>JAFZPJ010000043.1 GCA_017550385.1 Clostridiales bacterium | reverse complement strand
GATCGGTGAGGAGTCCGGCGAACTCGAGTTCTGCCACAATCCTTTCTCCATGCCTTCAGGCGGCCTTGATGTTCTCCTTAAGGCTGAAAAAGGTGAGATCGATCCTCTTACGATCATGGCTGACCAGTATGACCTCGTTGTCAACGGCATCGAGCTCTCATCAGGCGCTGTAAGAAACCACGATCCTGAGATCATGATCAAGGCTTTCGAGCTCGTAAGACTCGGTGAAGAGGACGTAAAGAAGAAGTTCCCTGCAATGTATAACGCATTCTGCTACGGCGCTCCGCCGCATGCAGGAATCGCTCCCGGCGTTGACCGTATGGTTATGCTCCTTTCAGGCGAAGAGACTATCCGTGAGGTAATCCCTTTCCCGATGAACAAGAACGCACAGGACATCATGATGGATGCACCCGGATACGTAACAGACAAGCAGCTTGAAGAACTTCATATCAGCATTACAAAGACTGAATCATCAGAAGAGTAATTTTAGCGGAGATAATAGAATAGATGAGTGACGAATTGAAGAACAAGAATACTGAACTTTCTTTCGGTGACGAGCCTGAGAAGAATGAACTCGCAGTTGCCGGAGATAAGGCGATCAAGGATACTGAGACTGAATCAGGTGTCGCAGTAACGGAAGAACAGGAAGTGTCTTTGGAGGAAGTGCTGCATGATGAGACAGAACTTTCTGAGAAGAAGACTTTTTCCAAGGTTAAAAAGCTCGAAAAGGGAACCGTTGCATACGAAGTCTTTGACTGGCTCCGTACGATCTGCATCGGTATTCTTGCAGGTGTATTCATCGTTGTATTCCTTGTCCAGAAAGACAATGTTTACGGCGATTCGATGTATCCGACACTGAGCTCCGGAGATGCCATCTTCACACAGAAGCTTTCCACATATTTCAAGTCTTACAAGAGAGGCGACATCGTTATCCTTGACGGCAGCAATATGGAAGGCTATTACGGCAAGGAATACCTTGTAAAGAGAGTTGTGGCACTTCCCGGCGAGACGGTAAAGATCGAAAACGGTAATGTCTATATCAAGCCCGCCGGCGGCACGGAATTCTATCAGCTGGTCGAGAATTACCTTCCTACAGGAACAAAGACGACCATGATGGATGACGGAATGAAGAGAGGCTATAACGAGGTGACTCTCGGCGAAGATGAATATTTCTGTCTTGGTGATAACAGGCCCGTAAGCAACGATTCACGTAACTTGGGACCGTTCTCAACTAAGAGGATCAAGGCAGTTGCCGTCATCAGGATATATCCTTTCAATGAGATCAAAATAATCAATTAAAGGCTGTTTACCAAATGAGCGAAAACTACCGTAAATACATAAGGAACTTCTGCATCATAGCGCACATCGATCACGGCAAGTCCACTCTGGCTGACCGACTTATCGAGCACACCCACGTAAGGGAAAAGCGCGAGATGCAGGACCAGATCCTCGATAACATGGATATCGAGCGTGAACGCGGTATTACCATTAAATCACAAGCCGTAAGACTTCCTTATGAAGCCTCTGACGGCAATACATATCTTCTTAACCTCATCGACACTCCAGGCCATGTGGACTTTAATTACGAGGTCTCAAGGTCACTTGCTGCATGCGACGGCGCGATCTTAGTCGTAGACAGTTCCCAGGGTGTTGAGGCGCAGACGCTTGCAAATGTTTATCTTGCAGTTGATGCTGACCTTGAAGTCCTTCCTGTCATCAACAAGATAGATCTTCCTTCGGCAAGACCTGAAGAGGTCCGTCAGGAGATCGAAGACGATATCGGAATCGACGCTTCCTATGCGCCCTTGATCTCTGCAAAGAGCGATATCAATATTGATGAAGTTCTCGAGAAGGTCGTCGAGTATCTTCCTGCTCCTGAAGGCGATGAGAATGCGCCTCTGCAGGCTCTTGTTTTCGACTCCAAATACGATTCATACAAGGGCGTTATCGTCAGTGTAAGAGTCAAGAACGGCACCGTTAAGACAGGCGACCGCATCAGGATGATGCACTCCGGAAAAGAGTTCACTGTAACTGAACTCGGTATGTTCCATCCGGGCGAACTCGTTCCCACGGAAAGCCTTAAGGCAGGCGAAGTAGGATATATCTGCGCTTCCATTAAGAACGTAAGAGATACGGCTCCCGGTGATACCGTCACACTCGCCGAGAATGCGGCAGAAGAGCCCCTCATCGGCTACAAGGGCATACAGCAGATGGTATTCTGCGGTATCTATCCTGTAGACGGTGCAAGATACGGCGACCTTAAGGATGCATTGGAGAAGTTAAGACTTAACGATGCAGCGCTCTCATTTGATGCCGAGACGTCTGCCGCTTTGGGCTTCGGCTTCAGATGCGGCTTCCTGGGACTTCTGCACTATGAAGTAATCCAGGAAAGACTTGAAAGAGAATTCAATCTTGACCTTATCAGCACGGCACCTTCAGTTATCTATAAGATCCACCTGACTGACGGAACATGCGTCGACTGCTCGAATCCTACGAACATGCCTGATCCGGCATCGATCGATTATATGGAAGAGCCTGTCGTAAAGGCTACGATAATGCTCCCGAAGGAATATGTCGGCAACATCATGGAGCTCTGCCAGGAGAGGCGCGGCGAATATACCGACATGAAGTATCTTGATGAGAAGCGTGTTATGCTTCACTACAAGATGCCTTTAAATGAGATCATCTACGACTTTTTCGATGCGCTCAAATCACGCACGAGAGGTTATGCCTCTTTGGACTACGAGCCTGCAGGATACCAGAGATCCAAGCTCGTTAAGCTCGACATCCTCCTTAACGGCGATGCGGTCGATGCACTGTCATTCATCGTTCATGCAGACAAGGCATATGCAAGAGGAAGAAGAATGTGCGAGAAGCTCAAGGAGAACATCCCGAGGCAGCAGTTCGAGATTCCCGTTCAGGCAGCTATCGGCGGTAAGATCATTGCAAGAGAGACGATCAAGGCTTTCCGTAAGGACGTTACTTCCAAGTGCTACGGCGGTGATATCTCACGTAAGAAGAAACTCCTCGAAAAGCAGAAGGAAGGCAAGAAGAGAATGAGGCAGGTAGGTTCTGTCGAAGTCCCTCAGGAAGCCTTCATGAGCGTTCTTAAGCTTGATGACGAGTAAATAATAAAGCCTGTCTCAAATGAGGCAGGCTTTTTTATCAATG
>JAFZPJ010000004.1 GCA_017550385.1 Clostridiales bacterium | reverse complement strand
TCTGAGTCTTCAGACGACAATACTTCTGTTGAAGCGTTTAATGAGGGAACGAAGCTCGGCGAGCGCGGTGCCCGGGATGTTGCCAGGAAGGTATCTTCTCTGAGGTTCGAATCCCAGAAGGATGAGCGCAATAAGAACCGCGAACGTTCTTCGAAGGAATCCGAGAACTCCAGATATTCAGACAGGCTCAAGTTTGATGATGAAGAAACTGAGATGCTCAAGTCCGATAAGCCTTCACGCAGAAAGGAACAGCAGAAACGTGCAATCAAGAAGCAGTATGCTGCCAAGAAGCGTAAGGAAGATACCGGTTCTATCCTGACCAAGAAGAAATCAACGGCTACAAAGGACGGCGGTCTCGGAGCCAGACTCAAGGAGAAGGTTCAGAACTTCCTTGCGGAGCATAAAGTTGCAGTTGCGATAGTGATCCTTATTGGCCTTCTTATCTTTATCGTTATCGGAAGTCTCACTATGTGTGGAAGCGCCGGAAGTGGTTCGACCAGTATCATCTTCGGAACTACATATCTAGCTTCCGATGAAGATATCTTGGGTGCTGAAGAGATCTATTGCGGATTAGAAGCAGGTCTTCAGGCTCAGATCGACAGTATCGAGACAACTTATCTGGGATATGATGAGTATCGCTATCAGATCGATGAGATATCTCATGATCCTTATGCCCTGATTTCCTACCTTACCGTAAAGTATGGTGAGTTTACCGTGGATCAGGTTACAACCGAGATCAACAACCTCTTCTCTCAGCAATACACATTGAATATATGGGAAACGACCGAGACAAGGACTCGTGAGGTTACAAGAACCGAAGAAAGACAGGTTCGAAACCCCAGAACGGGTCAGGTTGAGACTCAGATAATCACTGTCACAGAGACAGAGGAGTATGAGGCTGTAATCCTGAATGTCTCCCTTACGAATAAAGGCCTGGATATGGTTGTCTTCGAGAATCTTGATGAGGAAGAATTCCAGTCTTATCGAAACTATCAGGCGGTTCAAGGAAACAGAAGATATCTGTTCGGAGAGCCGACTCAGACCCCGACACTCTTTTATGAGATCCCACCGGAGTATCTGGAAGACGAACGATTCGCCAACATGATCCGTGAAGCGAATAAGTATCTCGGATACCCGTATGTATTCGGCGGTTCGTCTCCTTCGACAAGTTTCGACTGTTCAGGATTTGTTTCCTGGGTAATCAATCATTGCGGTAACGGATGGAATGTCGGAAGGCTCGGAGCTACGGACCTTATGTATATGTGTACGATCATAAGCCCTGAAGAAGCGCAGCCCGGAGACCTGATCTTCTTCGAGAACACTTACAACTGCGATGGCCCGGCAAGCCATGTCGGTATATATGTCGGAGACGGCATGATGATCCATTGCGGCAAGCCGATACAGTACACATCAATCGAGACATCCTATTGGCAGGAACATTTTTTATGCTTCGGAAGGATTCCGTAAGCGGAAAGGAGTTTAACAACATGAACAAGAAAAAGGACGTTTGGTCGATCCGCGAGGAGATCAAAAAGCAAAAGGAAAAGCAGCGCGAGATGGAAGAAAAGCTGAGGGATCTTAACGCAATGCAGGTTCAGGCTGAGAACGAAGAGATCATTGCAGCGATCCGCGCTATGACCGCAAAAGGTGGTGATGTCATGGATACGCTTAGTCACCTGACATCAAGTATTCACCGTTCTCAGCCGAGTGCATATATCCCCAACAAATCAAATGAAAGCGAGGTAGACATTGATGATTAAAAACAGACTCAAGCATAAGGCGGCAGGAATTCTTGCCGCTTTTCTTATCACAGTAAGCATGGCAGGTGCCGTTTGGGCAGATCCTCTCCCCGAGGAAACAACACCGCCAGAAGAGACGACTGCGACTGAACCTGCGGAGACGATTCCCGAGGAAACGCAGCCTGTTGAACCACAGGAGACAGTTATTCCTGAACAGACCGGCGAGCCGACTGAATACGGATTCGGTCTTACACCGACTGGCAACATGGCATTGCAGGATGACATCTCAGGTGAGGAAGCCGAGGCTCAGAGCATTGAATTCCTGACGGTTACGACAAGGGATAATCACACCTTCTATATCGTGATCGAGCACACAAAGAACGGAGATAATGTTCACTTCCTGAATCAGGTTGATGATGCGGACTTAAGAGCCGTTTTGTCCGATGAGCAGATTGCCGAGTATTTCCCTGACGAGGCAGGTACGGAACCTACCGAGAGTTCCGGCTTCTCCTTGCTTGGTGGTGATGATAAAGATCCCGAGGCCGAGCCGGAAGATGGAACAGATAAGGAATCCAAGGGTGGCAGTTCCATGATGATGCTGCTCATAGTAGTCGGTCTGGTAGCTGCTGTTGCAGGCGGTTATTACTTCCTGAAGATCAAGCCTAAGAAGGATGGAAAGATCAATGAAGATGCCGAGTTTGATGACGATGAGGAATGTGAGACTGAGGATATTCCTGATGAGGACGAGGATGAAGAGTCCGATGAAATCGAGAGTGAATCTGAAGAATGCTCGAATGAGGAGTCCGACGACGAGGAGTAAGTAACCAATGATCTTTCACGCTTATGTGGGAGTCCCGCCTTAGCTGCGAGGCTCCCTTTTTAATGCCTAACAATCGACAAGGAGGTTAATTAATGAAACTTGTAATAGCAGAAAAGCCGAGTGTCGGTCAGTCGATCGCATCAGTGATCGGTGCAACTGACAGGCATGACGGTTATTTGGAAGGAAACGAATATATCGTTTCATGGTGCTTCGGTCATCTGGTATCGCTCTGTCAGGCGGATGCTTATGACATGAAGTACGCAAAGTGGATCAAGGAAGATCTTCCTATACTTCCCGAACAGTTCAAGTGGGAAGTCACGAGCGATAAGAAGTCGCAGTTCAAGGTGCTTAGGAACCTGATGTTCAGAAGCGATGTCGATGAGATTATCTGCGCAACTGATGCCGGGCGCGAAGGAGAGCTTATTTTCCGTCTTGTGTATAAAGAGATTAGATGCAATAAGCCGTTCTCAAGACTCTGGATCAGCTCCATGGAAGATTCTGCGATCCGCGACGGATTCAATAATCTTCGTCCGGGATACGACTTCGATAATCTTTACAATGCGGCCGTGGCAAGGTCTGAAGCCGACTGGCTTGTCGGTATCAATGCAACAAGGCTGTTCACGACACTGTACGGCAGAAAGCTTACTGTCGGACGTGTACAGACACCAACACTTGCCATGCTGGTTGATCGTTCCGATCAGATCAAGAACTTCGTAAAGCAGAAGTATTTCAATGTTCATCTCGAGCTTGATGACTTCGATGCCGTGAAGGAAAAGATCTTCGATGAGGATGAGGCGGATCGTATCGTCGATAAGTGTAACGGCCAGAATGCCGTGATCACTTCGGTCACTAATAACCGCAAGACGGTAAATCCCCCGAGGCTTTATGACCTTACTACTCTTCAGAGAGAAGCGAACCGATTCCTTGGTATGACCGCGCAGCAGACTCTTAATGCAACCCAGTCGCTTTATGAGAAAAAGCTCGTAACGTATCCGAGAACTGACAGTCGCTTCCTTACTGAGGATATGGAAGATACGGCAAGATCGATGGTGGATCTTCTTAGAAAACTCATGGTGTTTGGTAAAGCCTCTACAGGCGAGCCGGATATCAAGAGAATCCTTAACTCTAAGAAGGTCACGGATCACCACGCGATAATCCCGACAGCCGAGATCGGCAAGGCTAATATCGCGGAGCTCCCCAGAGATGAGCAGGATATCTTGAAGCTCATAAGCAAACAGCTTTTATGCGCTACGGGTACTGCTCATATCTATATGGATACGGAAGTGCTTGTTACTTGCGGAGGCGAAGAGTTCAAGGCTAAGGGCAAGACGGTCCTCGAGAACGGATGGAAGTCTGTAGATAAGGCGTACAGATCTTTTATCGGAAATTCCGATAAAAGTGATGAGCCGGAAGCAAAGGACCTCCCTGAAGTTACAAACGGTCAGATCCTGAATGATGTCTCTACAACCAAGTCGGAACATTACACAAATCCGCCTAAGCCTTATACAGAGGACAGTCTCTTGTCTTCCATGGAAACGGCCGGCAATGAGGACTTCGACGAGGATACCGAGAAGAAAGGTATCGGCACTCCTGCTACCCGAGCTTCAATGATCGAGAAGATCATCACATGTCACTATGCCGAGCGTAAGGGTAAGCAGCTTATCCCGACCGAAGCCGGTATCACTCTCATAAGTATTCTCCCGGACGTTCTTAAATCTCCCAAATTGACAGCCGATTGGGAGAATTCACTGATGCAGATCGAGCGTGGAGAGAAGAGCGCGGAAGATTTTATCAGCAGCATATCCGTTTTCACCGGCAACATGGTCAGAACCAACATGCAGGTATCGGATGAAGCGGCAGGACGTTTTGGCGATGCATCTGTAAAAGAAGTGATAGGAAAGTGCCCTCGATGCGGATCTCCCGTATATGAGGGACAGAAGAGCTTTTATTGCAGTAACAACGACTGCAAGTTCTTCATCGTAAAGGAAAACAAGCTCCTTGCTTCCATGAAGAAGAAAGTGACCAAGACGATGGTCGCAGGTCTCTTGGATAAGGGGCGCGTTCATGTAAAGGGACTGTATTCGCAGAAGAAAGACAAGCTTTTCGATGCGGATATCGTTCTCGAAGACACTGGGAAGTTCATAAATCTCAATCTGGACTTCTCTAACAAGAATAACTAATCACAGGAGGTTTTTAACATGATGAATTTTGATGAGTTTAAGAAGGAAGTTGAAGCAGTGGTCAAGGATTATCTCCCTGACGAGTACAAGGATGCGAAGGTCTCTATCGCTACCGTAAGTAAGATCGGTATGACATACGATTCGCTCACCGTAAGACCTGAGGGTCAGGTAGCAAGTCCTGCCGCTAATCTTAATGCCTTTTTTGAGGACTACGAGAACGGTAAGGAATTCGATGAGGTTATGGATGACATCGCTGATGTTCTCCAGACTCAGGCACCTGAGCATATGAAGAACATGTCCTGGCTCCTTGACTACGATCAGGCAAAGGATCACCTCTTCATCAGGGTAAGCAATGCGGAGAAGAATGAGGAGCTCATTTCCAACGCTCCGCATAAGATCGTGGATGATCTCGTTATCACCTGCCACGTTGCGGTCGAAGCAACCGATCATGGACTTGCGAGCACTATCGTAAACAACGATCTCCTTGAACACTACGGTGTATCCGAGAAGCAGCTTTTCGAAGATGCCATGATCACCGCTCCTGAGGTCATGCCCGTGAAGATCGACACGATGCTCAATGTAATCTCCGGCATGATGCCCGAGGCTGTATCCGATGACATGATGATGGATGATTCCTTCCCGGGTGCAAGCATGATGATCGTTAGTAACACTACGATGGTAAATGGTGCTTCGGCACTCTTCTACCCTGGTGTTATGGATGAGATTGCGGATAAGATCGGCGGTGATTATGTAGTTCTCCCGTCTTCTACCAACGAGTTGATCGTAGTTCCAGATCAGGGTGACTACAAGACTCTTGAATGCATGGTGAAGGATATCAACGCAACTACCGTCGATCCCAAGGAGCAGCTCTCCGACCACGTATATCACTACGACTCGAAAGAGAAGCTCTTCGAGAGGACTGATAAGTTCGAAGCCCGTAAGGCTGAGAAGGAAAAGGCTCCCGAGAAGAAGTCCATTCTTTCCGATCTCAAGGCAAAGAAGGCTCAGGTCGAGGACATGAAGAAGGCAGCACCCGCTCCTGCAAAGGCTAAGAAGGCCGAGCAGGCGCTCTGATGAAAGGAGGATTACGTATGGAGAAGCAGACAAAGAACGAGAATGCCTGTTCCAAGAGAATTGCGGCTTATACCAAGTCTCTTAAGGACTACGGCAAGAAGAAGTGAGTCAAACGGCTCTAAGTAAATGTGACGGGGTGAAGGAAACTTTGCCCCGTCTTTTTATTCCAAAACATGGAGGTTAATTCAATGGAAAACAATAACAATGTTGAGAACAACGAGACCAAGGTAATGGACCCCGCTGAGATCCAGAAGAACAAGGTTAAGGAGATCACCGATAAGCTTGAGACCGGTATCAAGGAGCTTTTTGATTCCGAGAAGTATGTGACCTGGCTTAATACCATGAGTAAGTTTCATGAATACAGCCTGAACAACACGATCCTTATTGCGATGCAGAGACCTGATGCGACTATGGTTGCGGGTTATACGCAGTGGCAGAAGGACTTCGAGAGAAATGTCAACAAGGGAGAGAAGGCTATCCGTATCCTTGCATGGAATCCGTACAAGGAGAAGGTCGAGCGCGACAAGCTTGATCCCGAGACCCATGAGCCTGTTCGTGATGAGAACGGTAATACCGTCAAGGAAGTAACCGAAGTACAGAGACCTTCCTACAAGGTCGTGAATGTCTTCGATGTTTCCCAGACCGACGGCAAGGAACTCCCGAGACTCGGGGTGTCCGAGTTGGAAGGCAGCGTTAAGAACTTCGATATCTTCTTCGAAGCCCTGAAGCGTACTTGTCCTGTCCCGATGGCATTCGAGGATATTCAGGGTAGCGCGAAGGGATACTTCCACCAGAAGGATCAGCGCATTGCTATCCAGTCCGGCATGAGTGAGATTCAGACGATCAAGACTGCGATCCATGAGATGGCACATCAGAAGCTCCATTCTGTTGAGCAGGAAGCCGGTCAGAAGGCTAAGTACGAGGAAAAGGCTCAGACCAGAAGCGAGAAGGAAGTTGAAGCGGAGTCCGTTGCATACACTGTATGTCAGCACTTCGGTATTGATACTTCCGATTATAGCTTCGGTTATGTTGCCGGTTGGTCTGCCGGTAAAGAGATGGCGGAGCTTAAGGCATCACTCCTTACGATCCGGAGAGCCGCCGCTTCCATGATCGATGACATCGAAGGTCACATCAAAGAGATTGATCTCGAGAGAATCGAGAGCATGACTATCGAGGAAGCAGCCGAGAGGCTTGCTGTTAAGCTTGATAACTTTGCATACGATACAGATCCGTATTCTTATAACGATGCGATCGATGATCGTGAGCAGGCTCTGGAAGGTCTTAAACATGACCTTATCACCGGAGATAAGTCTCTTGAAGGCGTTGAGGACTTCCTTAAGGGTGTTATCGAGGCAGACTGTCTCGAGTCCCCTGAAGCAGGAGTTCTCCTTGGCGAGCTCGCTGCTTTCAAGGAAAGATACCTTGAACCTGAGAAGGCTGTTGAAGCCTCTCAGGAAGCAACCAAGGCTACTATCACCTTCTACGTTGCAGAGTGCATGGAGTTCCCGAGTTACGGTGAATACCACGAGACGGACAACCTGAAGGATGCATTTGAGATCCTCGATACTATCCCTCCTCAGAGACTCAATGCCGTGACAGGTATCGGCTTTGTTATCCACGATGAGAACAGTGCTATCGATAACGGTCAATATCCTCTCGTACAGGGCGGTCAGATCCAGTACGATGCGATCAATATGGTCGATTACTACAAGGAGTCTCCCCTGGTACAGGGAGCGGTATCCGAGTGTGAAGCGATCTTGAAGGAGCGTGAGGCAACCATGGATTCCGTTAAGAACGTAGCTGCTGCAAAGTCCGAGAAACCTTCAAGGGACGAGCAACGTCCGACCAAGAAGTCCATCCTCGCCGACCTTAAGGAGAAGAAGGCAATCGTAGAAGCAACGAAGGCTGCCGCAGTTGCGCCTGTTGCAGCAAAGGCAAAGGAGGCTCAGATATGTTGAATGCAGAACAGAGATCACTCCTGAAGCTCTTTGACCTCTCTTCCCGAGAGGCAGCAATCACGGATATCGTGGTAAAGCTGCCGTTCATAAAGTATCCGGAGATGTCAGGTCAGTGTCAGCTCATAATGAAGAAACTTACTAAGATGTCTGACTTCGAGTTCGGTCTTCTCAAGAAAAGACTCTGATCGCCGAGTGATCTGAAGTAACACCCGCCGTGGGATATCGGAGAAATCCGATGTCCTGCGGCGTTTTTTCTTGGCGCTTTACTTTAATGCACTAAAATTCATATGGTACAATATTGGTACACGGCTGAGGAAGGCTTAGTCGGAAAAATCAGCAGTACTGTTTACAAGAAATGAGGGGTAGTGAGGATTGAGTGAAAAAATAGAATATGCAACCAATAAATGGGAAAAGAGAAAGGATAGTATTCTCGATCATGAAATGGCAAGATTTAAAAAGATAGAGGAGCTCCTTGACTACCAGGAGAAGGAGAAAAAAGAAAAACTAAGGTGTATGTATTCTCTATGCTTGGCATATCGACAGGTTTTGGAAGTATTATTCATCAGGAAAAACGCAGAGGGATTTATTGAAAACCTCAACAAGATGCTCGATCTATACTGTGAATGCCTGGAAGAGTCAAACAAAATGGAAGAACCGAACAATACTAAAAAGAGTATATTTTCTGCAAGAAAGGGAGGCGTATTCGGATATTTTGCTTTGATTTCCGAAAGACCGCAACTGGTTAGGATTGTTGCTGAAGAAGGGCATGAACTAAATAGACTGTTGGCAGGCCAATCCTTTGAAATACAGAATGATGAGATGCAGTATGTTCATGAGATGATGATGGCTGTTGCAAATAGAGATTGTATCAGCTTTAATGAGGCTTTGAATAATCGAATTGTCTCTATTCGCAAGTTTAAGTTGGATTACTATATATGTGTCGATTATTGGTCCCTCGGATTAATAAGATATGCAGAACAATGTGGGATGACAGTTGATCGGAATAAGTATATCGAGGCGGATTTGGATTATATAGGCCTATAACATTGCACAAAGGGAGAGGCATTATCAAAGGATCTTTGACCTCATGGGGCTCTCTTTTTCGAGTAACTTAGTCTGACTAATTATCAGCAAGTACGACTAAAGAAAAATGAATGAGTAGCATGGAAAATAAACCAAGAGATATCTCTCCTGAGATGAGGGAATTCTATAAGTGGCTCAGAGGACGGCCGGGTATGTATATCGGTAGCAATAATATCCGTGATCTTAATGTGTTTATGCAAGGCATGAGATCATGCGCAACCACATTCATTAAAGAGAATGAAAAACCTGTGTTGATTCCCGAAGGCTTTACCGAATACGTCGAAGCTTACTATGGTGAACACATGAGCCTTAACAGCTTCTCGTTTGTGGAAATTCTGGAAAAAGACAGCAAGAATGCTATAGCGAAGTGGTTTGAATTGCTGGACTCTTATCTGATATCGTTAGGATATGATCCTATACCAAAGATAGGATAATCTTCAGGATATCGTTCAATCGGGGAAATATGAAAAAATGATAACAAAACATGAATACTACGTAGGTGGACTGTCTCTTGTTTGGTCGATGGGTTTAATCAGATATGCCGAAAAGCAGGGAATGATTGTAGATAGAGATAAGTATATCGAAACGGATTTAAGTAGTATAGGATTGTAATGAAGAAACTTTTGGTTTTCCTAAATAAAGAGGATAAGAAATGACACGAGATGAATTGGTTTTGTTGGTTGACAAAATACTGAATATAATCAACTAACGACCTCGGAAAAGATGATCCGAGGTTGTTTCTTTGCTGAGATGATATGCGCGTCTGCATCATATTATCACCGCTAATGGATCAGATAGAAGGACATGAAACAGGATCGATGATTAATGCGCAATATCTTGCGAGTTAGCTAATAAAAACATGTGTAATAAGCAACTTCTTACGTGTTGTCGGGCCGAGGGTTTAGAAGACTCTTGATAGCGGGTGGTATAATAATGGTACAGTCTCGTTATGTGAACAGGGGGTGTTATCGGTATGAAAATGACCACTAGGATACTATCCGCCGTAATCATAGTCGTTATGATGTTTTCGTTTGCTGCTTGCAACAAAAACAAGATTCCCGATGTAGAAACTGTATCCAGATATTCCGATGAGGAACTTAGAGCCCTGGCTGAAACTGTTGATGAGAAGGCTCTTATAGATAGTTGGGGCGAACCTCAGATCGCTAATAATGAAAGACTGTGGCCTGTCGATCTATCTGGCGTGACCAAGTATATGGTTGCCTATGTTGAGGATGGCAAGGTCATCTCTTTGAACTTCTCAAAGACGATGTTTATCAATGTGATCTTGATCAGAGGCGGTGTAACCTACTGCACTTTTGGCTGGGATAATTATTCCTCTGATTCAGCGAATTTTGCTTTTATGCCAACTCAAGATATTTTTGGTAATCCTATTAATTGCGAGGTAGGAGATCAGATTCTTTTCGAGTCTGACGGCATGGTAGCCGAGACATATCCTGCTCAACTAGCTGCTCCGTATTCTGTAAGAGTAATGGGACACCTGTCTGAAGAAGAGATTGCTGAGATGATCCCTTTCCAGCAAATGAGCAGTGGCGACATAGAATCTTTCAAGAATCAAACCTCGTTCTCATGGGATGATTTTTCCATTTTCGTTGGCGAAGACATCGGAAGCGGATTGTTCGTTTACCGTTATGATTTGCTTGATGGTGGTTACCTTTTGGTATCAGGTACCAGTCTGGATCAGGATCCGCAGCAGGTATTATTCAGTCATCCGGATGGAACGGATGAAGTGATTTATCAGGATCCGTCTTTTGTCGGAGCAACACCTGCAGAAGAATGATAAGCGAGGTAGTACGTATGCCGAGTTATAGGGATAAGAGTCACGATAAGGAAAATGAGAGAAAAACTCGTCGGGCGCAGAATAAGCGTTACTACAAGAGACTGTCCGCTAATAATGAGAATTCGAAATCAAGATGGTCAATCCATGACATCGAACTGGTTCTGAAGCATGAACAGCCGGATAGAGTCTTATCTGAGCGATTAGGAAGATCCGTTAAGGCCATTCAAACTATAAGGGGCGTTTACAAGGATCGTAATATCGAAGAACTGAAATCATTAGAAGAAAAAGAAGAGCAGGAACTGTGAATCACAGCCCTGCTCTTTTTTTATGTCTGAATAAGATTATATTATTTCCAGGTATCCTCGATATAATCCAACATATTGAGAGTAATGCCGAGAATATCGCGTAGATCTCCGTCGTTGATATCTATTTCAGTTAACTCTTTTGCTCTGTCGGTCTGAGTAGTTGCAAGCTGAATGAACTGCTCGCCCCGATCCCCTAATGCATCCATAATGCCGTCCTCAAGCAGCATCACATTAGTGTGTTCCATTACATAGAGATATGCGAGATTAATGAATGCATCGCGGAGTTCGTTCTCTGTTAGCTTATTGTTATGATCCGTAAAGTAGCGAATCTGATCGATCCAGTTCTCAGGGTGGGGTCTTTGCTGCCAATACATAATGGTTCCTCCTTAGAGATTTATTGCTTTCACTCTTTCTTCAGAATAGCGTATTGATATGTATTCTCATATTTCGGGGTTGTGCCAAGGGACTATACACGATAATTATACCAAGAGGAGCAAGAGCACGGTGTTAACCTAGCTCCTGCTCCTTTTTCTTTTGTTGTGCTTTTTCGGTACGATCCTCGAAGATGCTGCGGACGTTGTTGACCTTCTCCTGAAGGGATTTCTCTCTCCTTCTGATCTCGGAAAGTTCCTCGTATTCCGCATTTTTTCGTGCAGACAATTCCTCGATTCGAGCCCAGGTCTTCTTTTCGGAAGGGACCGGTTTGCCGCCGAGAAGCTTTCGAAGCTCACGGGTCGCAGCCTCGTAAAGCATAATCTCTGACTCATGAGCTGCGCGGTACTTTGGCTTGTTCTTTGAGTTCATGAATTCAAGGTAAACCTTCTTGTTGGTGTGACGCTGCTTGGTGTAACGGTAGATTTCCCGGGCCTCCTTGAGTTCTGCTGTAGTTTCGGCATGTATCTCTTTCTTGGTCACGTAATCCTCATGCGTCGAGGTGAGAAGGGACTCGAGTTCTTCTTGGGATTCGATACCATTCTCCTGACAGAAGGCCAGGGTCGAAGCCATGTTCTGAAGGTTGCGGATTTTTGCATCCTGCGAGGCATAGGGCTTTGCTTGCTCGTCCACAATGACCTGAAGCTGCATGATCAGGCTGTATCGGACAACCGCGGGTTCGGGTGCTTTTGCCGTAGGGACGACATCCTCTTTGTGGAAGGATTCGCCCCGTAAACGAAGAAAGTTTTCGATGGCTTCCTTCTCGAAGTCTGCTCCCAGCATACGTCCTCTGATCGGCTTATTGCGATCCGAAGGGAGGTAGTTGATCCTTCCGCGGCTCTCTCCGACGAGGATGCCATACTGCCCCAAAAGCTTCTGCTTGAAGTCTTCGAAGTTCTGAGAATCCGCCATAACGGACTTAATCTGACGACGCAGAATTCCGTACCCCGTTTCATACACGGCTTTCTCGGGTACCTCTCCTGCGGAACGCTTGGCAGCATTAATTTTGTCGAGCTTTGCCTGTCCTCTTCTTTGTGCCCAATACTCACGATCGGTAATCCTGACTCGTGCCGGATTGAGAAGATCTACCTGATATAGGCCTTCTCGCTGGCAGATGTCCATGACTGAGTTCTTGAAGTAGCGGAGAAATTGATTTGAATTGCGATGCTTATATCCCGCGATGTTATCGTACTTGCGTTCCTGCTCTGGTCGCACTGCCGTGTTCAACTTACGAACG
>JAFZPJ010000042.1 GCA_017550385.1 Clostridiales bacterium | reverse complement strand
CAAATGAAGAACTTTTCAACTCGATTAAGCAGATGATCGTTGATCAGCTCGGTGTAGATGAGGATACAATCACAGAGGATTCCTCTTTCGTAGATGATCTTAACGCTGATTCTCTTGACATGGTTGAGCTCGTTATGGCTATGGAGCAGGAATTCGACATCGAGATCCCTGATGACGTAGCTGAGAAGGTTGTTACCGTCAAGGATGCAGTCGAGTATATTCAGAGCCTCACAGAGGGCTAATATGCCGGAGATTATTAATCTCTGAATTAACTTATGAAGTTTAGACGGCTGGATGCGTGTGATATGCATTCAGCCGTTTCTCGTAAATATGACTATGACAGACTATACAGAATTAGAAAAAGACCTGGGATATACCTTTAAAGACAAATCGATCCTTGAGACGGCTTTTACCCACACTACTTACGTTTTCGAGACGGGAAGAGGCCACTGGGAATCCAACCAGAGACTTGAGTTCATCGGTGATGCTGTCCTGGATGTTGTTGTAGGCCAGATGCTCTACGAGCTCAAGCCCCAGGCTGACGAAGGTTATCTTTCAAAGATGAGAAGTGTCTCTGTCTGCGAAAAGTCTTTTGCCGAAGTAGCAAGAAAGCTCCATCTGGGCGATTATCTGCTTCTTGGCAAGGGTGAGGCGCAGAACGGCGGCAATGACAAGGATTCGACGCTTGCCGACTGCTTTGAGTCGGTTATTGCGGCAGTTTATTTCGACGGCGGATTCGAACAGGCTAGAAAATGTATCTTGAAAAATCTTACCGAAACAGTTCAGAAAGCAGTTAACGGCGAGATCTTCCTGGATTACAAGAGCAGACTGCTTGAGTTGGCGCAGACCAGAGGTTTCCAGCACACGATCAGATTCGAGGTGACCGGAGAGCGCGGACCTGCCCACATGAAGGAATTCGACGTCAGTGTTTATTCCGATGAAGTGCTCCTGGCAAGTGCCACGGGCCACAGCAAGAAGGATGCCGAGCAGAAGTGCGCAGAGAAGGGCATAAAGGAGTACATGAGCCTTTATCCCGATAGCGTCTGAACAGATTGTCCTACAAAAAGGGACCGTTTGAGTTTATAATGCTTGGGTGATTTATTTTAGGATAAAACGGAACTGACTATAGAATGTATCTGAAAAAGCTTGAGCTTCAGGGGTTTAAGTCTTTCCCCGACTATACGTGTATCGACTTTGACCGCGGTCTTACGGCCGTGGTTGGTCCTAACGGAAGCGGAAAGTCGAATATCAGTGATGCTGTCCGCTGGGTTTTGGGCGAGCAGAGTGTAAAGCAGCTCCGTGGCGGCAAGATGGAAGATGTCATCTTCAACGGTACTACCGCAAGACGCTCCATGAACTATGCCGAAGTATCCATCACTTTCGATAACTCCGACGGCTATATCGATTACGATTTTCCTGAGATCTGCATCACCAGAAGACTCTACAGGTCCGGTGAATCCGAATATCAGATCAATAAGGTAAACTGCCGTCTTAAGGACATTACGGTTCTTTTCCTTGATACGGGTCTTGGCCGTGACGGCTATTCACTCGTAGGACAGGGCAGGGTCGATGACATCCTTTCCACGAAGTCAGAGGACAGAAGAAGGGTTATCGAGGAAGCATCAGGTATTGTTAAGTACCGTGTCCGTAAGGATGAGGCGCAGAGAAAGCTCAACAGTACAGAGCAGAACCTCATTAGAATCAATGACATCCTGGGCGAACTTGAAGAGCGCAAGGGACCTCTTGAAGAGCAGGCCGGAAAAGCGCGTAAGTTCAACGAGAACTACGAAGAACTCAAGAAGCTTGAGACTTCTTTGCTTGTACATAAGATTACTGAAGCAAACAAAGAGATGGGCGATTCAGCCGGTCTTAAAGAGCAGCTCGAAAAAGAGATCCGCGAGCGTGAGGATGAGTTCGAGCAGTTAAGAAAGAGTAATAACGAGATCGTTAATAAGAGCGAAGCTTTAGATAACGAGATTGAAGACAGAAGACAGGAACTCTCCGAACTTACCGAGATCGAGCATGAAGCCCAGATCGATAAGAAGGTATCCATCGAAAGACTCAACCAGACAAACCAGAGGATCGAAGAACTCAAGACCGACATGGAGACGACGGATGAGACCGTCGAGAAACTTACTGCCGAACTCAACGAGAAGAAGGCAAAGGCTGACAGTCTCCTTAAGGAAGCTGATGATGCCAAGACCCTGAGTGAGACTCTCGACAAAGAGCGTCAGGCCAAGTTCGAGGAATACGAGAACAGCCGTAAAGAGGCAGGCATAGCCGATTCAAAGGTAAATGCCAAGAAGGAAGAGCTTTTCGAGACCAGGAAAAAGATTACCGAATGCCAGGCCGGCATCACGGCTTTAGACGATAAGATAAGGGAAATGCAGGAGGCAAGAGCTGCTTCAGAGAGCGGCAAGGCCGAACTGTCTTCCAGGATTGAAGAAGAAGAGAAGGCATTGGACGAGATCAGGAAGATCAAGGGCGATGTCAGCAACGATATTGATGTCAGAAACAAGAAACTCGAGGAGTTAAGAAAGCGTCAGGAAGAACTCAACCAGTTCTTTGATATCAACAACAAGAAGCTTTCTGCTGAAGAGTCAAAGCTCCAGACACTCAAGGACATCGAGAGACGTAAGGAAGGTTACCAGGAATCAGTTAAGCGCCTTTTGGATGAAGCTGATACCGACAGATCCGTAAAGAACCTCATGGTAGGCGTCTTAGGTGACCTCATCAATACAGACAGCAAGTATGAGACGGCAATCGAGACCGCTTTGGGCAACTCTCTTAACAACGTGGTTACCAAGAGCGAATCTGATGCTGCCGAACTTATCAATATCCTCAAGGAGAGAAGACTCGGAAGAGTTACATTCCTTCCTATCGAGAACATCAGGGCAAGATATGTCGATGACGATGATCTCCGCAAGGCAAAGAGCGTCAACGGATATATCGGCGTTGCATCCGACCTTGTTAAGAGCAGCCGTGACCTTGAAGATATAGTTGCAAACCTGTTGGGAAGAATTATCGTTGCCCATGACCTGGACAGCGCGAGAATCATCGCTTCAAAGACAGGCCGCGCCTATAAGGTAATGACACTTGAAGGCGATTCCGTTAACCCGGGCGGTTCTCTTACCGGTGGTTCTTTGAGAAAGACCGGAGCAGGTACGGGTATCCTCGGAAGAAAAGCCGAGATCGAAGCACTTACCAAGGCGGTTGCCGAATTGGAGAAGAAGCTTGAAGATTCCGAAGACCAGCGCCAGGAAGTTGACGACGGCATCGGAACCATCAGACGTGAGCTTGCACAGCTCGGCGAACAGCTCAAGTTCTACCAGCTTGAAGAAGTTAAGGCTGAAGGTGAGTACAACAATACAAAGACCAGACTCGAAGAGACAGAAAAAACGCTGTCCAACTTCGATGAGAATATGCAGACCGTATCCAAGTCCAAGCTGAGACTTGAGGAGGATATGGAAGAGCTTTCACGTATTGAAGGTGATATAAACGGCGAACTTGCTGATTTCCAGGAAGAGATCGAAGAGCAGCAGAGACTTTCAGAAGAGCAGGCTGTCAAGCTTGAGCAGGTTGTTGCAAAGGTAAGAGAAGCAGCTTCCCTTGCAGAGCGCAAACTTACCGAAAGAAGCGGTATCCTTGACCTTGCAAGCCACATCAAGAAACAGATCGAGGAAGCCAAGCAGGGCAGAGAAAAGTTCGATTCCTCAATCAAGGAAGCCAAAGATACGGTCAACAGCATCACCAAAGAGATCAATGACCTCGATGCCAAGATCGACGAGAACGCAAAGCAGCAGAAGGTATTGGAAGAGAAGATCGCTGAACTCTATGAGAAGAGAAACAGCCTCTCCGAAAATATCAAGTCGTTCGGTGACAGACTCTCTGCAAGCACAAATATCTTAAATGACCTCCAGTCGAAGCTTAATGCCCACGTATCCAAGTACGACAAGATTATTTTCGAGATCGACCAGAACAAGAACAGACTTTGGGAAGATTACGAGACAACATACGACAACATCAAGGATTCCGTTGAGCCCGTTGAGAAGGTCGGCGAGCAGACAAAGAGGATCCAGTCTCTGAAGAATTCCATCAAGGCTTTGGGCCCGGTTAACCTTGGCGCTCTGCAGGAGTTCAGTGAACTGTCCGAAAGACTTGAGTTCATGACAAAGCAGAGAGACGACATCGAAGCTGCAAAGAAGGACTTGGAGCAGGTAATCGAAGACCTTTTAAACAAGATGAGATCAGAATTTACGGCTCATTTCGATACTATCAACAGCAACTTCAGCCAGGTCTTCACGGATCTGTTCGGAGGCGGTACTGCAGAGATCGTTCTCGGCGACGATTCGGAGGATGTACTTGAGTGCGCCATCGACATCAAGGCTCAGCCCCCGGGAAAGAAACTTCAGAATCTCTCACTCCTTTCTGGTGGTGAGCGCTGCCTTACTGCGATCGGACTTCTTTTCGCTATTCAGGAATTGAAGCCTTCTCCGTTCGTCATCCTGGACGAGGTCGAGGCGGCATTGGACGATGTAAATATCACGAGATTTACGGACTTCGTAAGAAGACATTCCACAAAATCTCAGTTTATCCTTGTTACGCACCGTAAGGGAACCATGGAGGCATGCGACCAGATGTACGGCGTTACCATGGCAGAGCGCGGCGTATCCAAGATATTATCAATGGAGCTTAAATAATGGGATTAGCAGATCTGTTTAAAAGAGGACTCGAAAAGACAAGAAACTTCTTTGCAGGAAGTTTTACCAAGCTTGCCGCTTCAAGCGGACGCTTCGACGAGGATATGCTTGATGAACTGGAAGAACTCCTCATCAGGGCAGACTGCGGCGTACAGGCCAGCGACGATATCATGGACAGGGTCAAGGAGAATATCCGTAAGACCGGTGATGACAGCAAGGAAGCAGTTCTCGCATCCGTAAAGGAGAGAATGCTTGAGATCTTAGGTGAGCCCCAGACTGTCGAGATCGAACCCGGCAAGCTCAACATCATCCTCATGATCGGCGTTAACGGCACAGGTAAGACGACCACTTCAGGCAAGCTTGCCGCAAGATATAAGAAGGAAGGCAAGAAGGTCCTCATGGCTGCATGCGATACATTCCGTGCTGCAGCAGTAGGCCAGCTAAAGACCTGGGGTGAGAGAACGGGAACAGCCGTTATCGCCCAGGAGCAGGAGGGAGCAGATCCCGCATCCGTTGTTTTCGATGCCATCCATGCGGCACAGGCAAGAGGAACAGACGTCCTTCTCGTAGATACCGCAGGACGTCTTCACAATAAGAAAAATCTCATGGAGGAGCTTGCTAAGATCAGACGAGTTATCGAGAGAGAAGCGCCTGATGCAGTTATCAAGTCACTCCTTATTATCGATGCGACAACAGGTCAGAATGCAGTTATCCAGGCCGAAGGTTTCGGTGAGGTAACAGGTCTTGATTATGTCGGAATCACCAAGCTCGACGGAAGTGCTAAGGGCGGTGTGGCAATCGCTGTTGCTTACCAGTCAGGCAAGCCCATTGTTCTTGCCGGATTGGGCGAGAGCGTGGAAGATCTTGCCGATTTCGACCCTGAGTTGTTTGTCGATTCCCTTATCCAGGAATAATTCTTAAAAAATCGCTGATTTATACGGAAAAATCCCCTTTGTTTTGATTGCCAAAGAATTTGATTATATGTATAATCTGTTCGGTTTATACAAAGCATGGGTTTACTATGCCTAAAAACTTCATTAAATCTATATCAAAATTCTTAAAGAGAGGGGAACCGGTATATGTCTTTACTTACGACTTCCTGGTTAATCGTACTCGGCGTAGTATTCCTTGCACTGATCTACGTTGCGTTTAATTACTTCCGTATTAAGAAGATGCCCGAAGGAACAGCTGACATGATCGAATTGTCAGGTATCATCCGTTCCGGCGCGCAGACATTCCTTAAGACGGAGTTCAAGAGCATCGCCATCGTGGTTGCTGCTGTTGCTGTTATCTTCACACTCTTCGTTGAGAAGACCAGCGGTATCACATTCCTCATGGGTGCCTTGATGAGTTCCATCGTTTGCGTTCTCGGTATGCAGAGCGCAACATACGCTAACGTTCGTACTTCGAACAAAGCAAGAGAGAGCCTTTCTATCGGTGAGACAGTTAAGGTTGCTCTTTGCGGCGGTTCAATCTCCGGCCTTGCAGTTCAGGGCTTCGGT
>JAFZPJ010000041.1 GCA_017550385.1 Clostridiales bacterium | reverse complement strand
TCATGAGCTTCTTCTCGGAACCTTCATAAGGCTTGTCGTTCTCGATGGCATCGAGGATAGCGGACAGCTCGTCGCCTAAGAATATCGAGATGATCGCCGGAGGTGCCTCGTTAGCACCGAGTCTGTGGTCGTTGCCTGCAGTAGCAACTGCGAGACGGAGGAGATCCTGATAATCATCCACTGCCTTGATAACAGCGCAGAGGAAGAGCAGGAACTGAGCATTCTCATAAGGTGTTGCGCCGGGGCTTAAGAGGTTGATGCCTGTGTCTGTGGACATCGACCAGTTGTTGTGCTTACCTGAACCGTTAACGCCTGCGAACGGCTTCTCATGCAGGAGGCATACAAGTCCGTGACGTGCAGCGACCTTCTGCATGATCTCCATCATGAGCTGGTTCTGATCCGTAGCGATATTTGTTGAAGAATATATAGGTGCGAGCTCGTGCTGAGCGGGTGCGACTTCGTTGTGCTCTGTCTTGGCGAGGATGCCGAGCTTCCAGAGTTCCTGGTTGAGATCGTTCATGAACTCCTGTACCTTGGGCTTGATAACGCCGAAGTAGTGGTCATCCATCTCCTGTCCCTTAGGAGCCTTGGCACCGAAGAGTGTCCTTCCGGTGTACTTGATATCGGGACGCTGATCGTACATCTCCTTTGTGATGAGGAAGTACTCCTGCTCGGGTCCGACAGATGTGTGAACGTATTTCGCTGTGTCGTTGCCGAAGAGCTTCAGGATACGAAGTGCTTGCTTGTTCAGAGCCTCCATGGATCTGAGGAGCGGTGTCTTCTTGTCGAGCGCTTCGCCTGTGTATGAGCAGAATGCTGTCGGGATGCAGAGTGTCTTATCCTTGATGAAAGCATAAGATGTAGGATCCCATGCGGTATAACCTCTTGCCTCGAAAGTAGCTCTGATGCCGCCTGTCGGGAATGATGATGCGTCAGGCTCGCCCTGGATGAGCTCCTTGCCGGAGAACTCCATGATGACTCCGCCGTCAGGTGAGGGCTCGATGAAGGAATCGTGCTTCTCAGCTGTTACGCCCGTAAGAGGTTGGAACCAGTGTGTGAAGTGCGTAGCTCCCTTGGACAGCGCCCAGTCGCGCATTGCTGCCGCAACTTGGTCTGCCACACTCGTCTCGAGCTTGGCGCCCTCGTCGATCGTCTTTCTGAGGGACAGATAGACGTCCTCGGGCAATACCGCTCTCATGTTTCTGTCGTCGAAAACGTTCTCACCGAACATTTCAGGTACAACTCTCATATCCATTTTATATTCCTCCTTTAAAATAAATACTTGTTACTCTACGTCCTGCAGTGCAGCGTAGTTCTCTTCTCCGGTACGGATCTTAACGACCTTGCCTACGTTGTAAACGAAGATCTTACCGTCACCGATGTGTCCTGTGTAGAGGACTTCCTTAGCCTTCTCGATAACCGTCTCAACGGGGATCTTGGAGATGACTACTTCTACTTTGATCTTAGGCAGGAGCGTCGCGTCTACTTCAACACCACGATACTTCTCGCCTGCACCCTTCTGGATGCCGCAGCCCATTACCTGGGTTACCGTCATACCGGTTACACCGATATCGTTCATTGCTTTTCTGAGCTTGTCGTAACGTGACAGCTTAGCGATGATGACTACCTTATGCATGCCCGTATCGATCTCAGGTGCAACTGCAACCTTGACTGCAGCGTTCTTCTGAGCCTCGGATGCCTCAGAGTATTCGGGAGTACCGAGGTCTGTGTTCTCGTTCTCTTCCATCATTGCGCCGGATACATCCATGAGGGAGAAACCGGAGTAAGCACTTGCAAGACCGTGCTCTGTAACGTCAAGACCTGTGAGCTCTTCTTCCTCGGAAGCTCTGAGACCGAAGATGGCCTTGATGATGAAGAATGTAATCGTAATAGTTACTGCTGTCCAAGCTGCCGTAGCGAGCATACCTAATGTCTGGATTCCGAGGAGCTTAACGCCGCCGCCATAGAACAGACCTACCATCTCATTGCCTGCTGCATCTGCGATGCCGTATGCAGGAGCTGTGTTTGTAGCGAAGAGACCTACTGCGATCGTGCCCCAGATACCGTTGAACATATGAACTGCAACAGCACCGACAGGGTCGTCAACTCTGAGTACGTTATCAAGGAACCATACGCCGAATACTACGAGTACGCCGGATACGGCACCGATGATGATCGCACCGAGTGCATCTGTTACGTCGCAGGGAGCTGTGATAGCTACAAGGCCTGCGAGTGAAGCGTTGAGGCACATGGAGACATCGGGCTTACCGTACTTGACCCATGTGAAGATCATGCATACGACTGTAGCGATAGCGGGAGCGATCGTTGTTGTTACGAATACCGATCCGAGCTGAGCCATATCTGTGCAGGCAGCGCCGTTGAATCCGTACCAGCCGAGCCAGAGGATGAATACACCGAGTGCACCCATCGGGATGTTGTGGCCGGGGAATGCGTTAACCTTTGTAACCTTGCCGGACTTATCCTTTACGAACTTACCTATACGGGGTCCGAGGATAGCGGCACCGATGAGGGCTGAGATACCGCCTACCATATGGATGCAGTTGGAACCTGCGAAATCATGGAATCCCATCTGTGCGAGCCAGCCGCCGCCCCATGTCCAGTGAGCTTCGATAGGATAGATGACTGCGGAGATAACTCCGGAGTATACGCAGTAAGAAAGGAATCTTGTTCTCTCTGCCATCGCGCCGGATACGATCGTTGCCGTTGTAGCGCAGAAGACGAGGTTGAATACGAAGTTAGACCAATCGAACGAAGCGTAGTTTGTGATTATGTCGAGGTTCGGCATTCCTACGAGACCGAAGAGCGTATCTTCACCGAGGAAAAGACCGAAACCGATCAAGATAAATACTACTGTACCGATGCAGAAATCCATCAGGTTCTTCATGATGATGTTTCCTGCGTTCTTAGCTCTGGCAAAGCCGCACTCTACCATCGCGAATCCAGCCTGCATCCAGAAGACCAGTGCCGCGCCGATCAGGAACCAGACGCCGAAGACCTTCTCGTCTATCAAGCTGCTAATCAAATTAGTGTCCATAAACTCTCCTCCTTCAAAACATTCCCAAAAGGTATTGTTATCATTCATCAATGCATTTTGGTTATTGTTTTTGATTTCAAGTGCAATTGTAGCGCTAACCCAAAAACAAATAAAATACGAATAGTTTAAGCACAATGATACCTTATGGGTATGGTTTGATATTTGCCCGGGATCCCGGAAACCTGAACCCCCACAGTTTTAAGCATTTGCAGGCAAATCAACGGTTTTGGGGCGCTCGGAGCATTTACATTAATCAAATAAACTTAAGCAAAAACATGGTTTTGGAGTCAAAAAACGATAACAAATAATTACTTAAAATGCTTCCCGTCAGACCAGGTCGTTCTGGAATCTTGACAGGTGCTCATACGGAAGGATCAATCTTCCTCTATATAAACCGCAGCCGTCATTGATCATTGCATTGTCAACAGCACCGAACATGTTAACATCCACTTTGCTCAAGTCCAGCTTCTGAAGCATCATTCCGCGTTCATATGCATTATCAAAGAAAGAGTTCTCACCATAAGGAATAGCCTCGCGACGTGCACGGTCTTTTTCCTGTCTCTTCTCATAGCCCAGATGATTTGCAGGACCGATCTCGGCATTGTCATCCATCGCTTTAGTCCTGATCTGAACTTCGATGTTGCTCCTCGAAGTGTTATCAAAAAAGGCAATGTGCAAAGAGCGGTATTCAAACGACTTTGGCGTCGAAATATAGTCACGGTAGTATTGTCTGTACTGCTCCCTGATCCTGTCACTCTGGTGGTCAAGACCGGATATCTCGGGCTCAAATCCACGCTCTTCCAAAAAGCCGGGAAGTGCATTTGCGATCTCGTAAATGTATTTGATCTCGCATTCTTCCCTGTTCTCACCGGGAGCAAGATGACACTTGGGAAGCGAGATAACTATTCTGTATGCAATAAGATCTTTGATGCGCCTTAATTGATCCTTGATCTCAGATTCTGAAGGATACTTCCCGGTCCTGCTATAGTATTCATAAATGTACTCCACTATATTACCGTTGATCTTCTCTTCCAATCGTATCAGAGACTTGATCCTTCCCTTGAAAGTAAACGCAAGATGCGGATACTTCTCAGTCATGTACTTATAGAATTCGCGGATCGTCTGTGACTGCAATGTCAGGAACTCATTGTGTTCTAATAGTCCGATCATCTGGACCAGACAATTGCAGTGCGCAAGATCAACACCATTGTTATCTCTGATCGCGCTTTCCTTAAGATCATTGGAATAACTGTGTAAGATCTTAACTACCGTGTCGCCATTATACAGATAATCATTAAGGGATATCATGTGAATCACTCCGTACTGAATCTCATACAAAAACCCCCAAAGTCTTTGTTCAACTATGGGGGTTAACTTTGCGTCTTTTATATCAATGAGGTATACCCCATCAGATACTTGTCCATTGCCGCTGCGCAGTGCCTGCCTTCAGTTATTGCCCACACAACGAGCGACTGTCCTCTGTGCATGTCTCCCGCCGTAAATACCTTGGGAACTGACGTCTGATACTGCTCGGGTTCCGTCTTGACCGTTCCTCTTTGCGTAAGCTCTACTTTACTCTCCTTGGCAATGTAGTCCTCTGCTCCGACGAATCCTGCGGCGATTATCAGGAGATCGCACTTTATAAGCTGCTCGGTACCTTCAACTTCTACCAGTTGTCTGTTCTCAAACTTGACTTGTACCGTCTTGATCTGAGTCAGTTTGCCCTTCTGCATGATGAGTTCCTTTACGGTTGTCTCGTATATGCGCGGGTCGTGGCCGAACACCTTGATGGCCTCTTGCTGACCGTAGTCAGTCTTCTCGACCTTGGGCCACTCAGGCCAGGGGTTGTTAGCTTGCCGCTCCTTCGGGGGCTGAGCCATCATCTCGAGTTGCGTGATGCTCTTACAGCCCTGCCTTATGCATGTTCCGACGCAGTCGTTACCGGTATCACCGCCGCCTACTACAACGACGTTCTTGTCCTTGGCGCTGATCGTCCACTTACCCTTCTTGCCTCCTAAGAGGTCCTTGGTGGCGGACTTAAGGAAATCCACTGCGAAGTACATCTCCTTGCACCCTTCTGCGCCCGCGGCATTGATCGACCTTGCCTTCTTTGAACCGCAGCAAAGCGCGACCGCATCGAACTCATCTACTATCTTGTCGAAGGCAGCACCATTACCGACGTCAACACCGGTCTTGAATACGACGCCTTCCGCTTCCATGAGCTCTCTTCTTCTTACGATGACACTCTTGTCGAGCTTCATGTTCGGGATACCGTACATAAGCAGTCCGCCTATCTGGTCTTCCCTCTCGAAAACGGTAACTTCATGTCCTCTGTGATTCAGCTGATCCGCTACCGCGAGACCTGCGGGGCCTGCTCCGATAACCGCTACCTTCTTGCCTGATCTGGTTTTCGGGATCCTGGGCTTCATGTAACCCATCTCGTAACCTTTCTCGATCAGGAAGAGCTCGTTATCGTGGATCGTGACCGCACCCGAGTTTATTCCGTTTATGCATGCCTTCTCGCAGAGCGCGGGGCATACTCTTCCCGTGAACTCCGGGAAGTTTGATGTTTTCAAAAGCCTTGCCAGTGCGTGCTCGTAGTGACCTTTGTAGATCTCGTCGTTCCACTCGGGAATAACGTTATGCAGGGGGCATCCCGTTACCATTCCCTTGAGGCATATAGCCGACTGACACATCGGTACGCCGCAGTCCATACATCTCGATGCCTGGCAGCGTCTCTCTTCTTCATTTAAGTGGTTGTGGAATTCCTCAAAACCGGTGATCCTGGTCTTCTCATCGACCCACGAATCCTCGTGTCTGTCGTATTCCAAAAATCCTGTTGCCTTGCCCATAATATCCTCCCGCTATCAAGCACCGACTTTTGTGCTTTCTTTGAAAGCTTCGTACACTGCCTGCTCATGCGCGATGCCCTGTTCTTCGTACTTGGCGATCAGCATCAGCATGTGACGATAGTCTGTCGGTATGATCTTCTTGAAGCATTCGACATACTTATCAAAGTCTTGAAGTATCTCCTTAGCCTTAGAAGATCCGGTTGCCTGCTCATAATCTTCGAGGATGTTTCTGAGCTCTTTCTTATCTGCATCTTCCGTGATCTCACCCATCTCTACGAGAGCCTTGTTGATCTTCGTATAGAGGGTGTGATGCTCGTCTAATACATAAGCGATTCCGCCGCTCATGCCTGCTGCGAAGTTCTTTCCGACTTCGCCCAGGATGACAGCCTTGCCGCCTGTCATATATTCAAGTCCGTGATCACCCGTTCCTTCGCAAACGCCTGTCGCGCCGGAATTCCTGATCATGAAACGCTCGCCTGCGATACCGCAGATATAAGCCGTTCCTCTCGTTGCGCCGTAGAGTGCGACGTTGCCGACGATGATGTTCTTGGAAGCGTCAAAGGCTGCTTTCGCATCAGGCTTGATGATGAGCTTGCCGCCTGACAGGCCCTTGCCGAAGCCGTCGTTCGCATCGCCCGTGAGCTTGATCGTGAGTCCCTTGGGGATGAACGCACCGAAACTCTGTCCGCCGCCGCCCGTGAGCTCGACGATGACGCTGTCGTCTGCGAGATCCGTTCCGTACTTCTCGGTGATCTCAGAACCTAAGATAGTTCCTACCGATCTGTCGGTACTAGATACCTTAACGTCGTCGATCTTGATCGAACCCTTCTTAATGCCCTTCGCGAGCTGCGGGAGGAATACCCTCTCGTCGACTGTCTTCTCGAGCTCGAAGTCGAACACCTGCTCGGGCTCGAAATGACGCACTTCGGAATCCGCATAGGACGGATCGATTATCTGTGCGAGAGAGACCATCTCGGCTCTCTTTGTGATCTGCTTGTCCTTGACCTTGAGAAGGTCTGTTCTTCCTACCATATCCTCGAGCTTCCTGAATCCGAGCTGAGCCATGATCTCTCTTAATTCTTCAGCGATGAAGAGCATGAAGTTCATGACGTGCTCCGGCTGGCCCTTGAATCTCTTTCTGAGTTCTTCGTTCTGGCATGCGATGCCGAACGGGCAGGTATCCTTGTTGCAGACTCTCATCATCATGCATCCCATTGATACCAACGGTGCCGTAGCGAAACCGAATTCTTCTGCTCCGAGGAGTGCTGCGATCGCGACGTCCCTGCCGCTCATGAGCTTGCCGTCCGTCTCGACTGCAACTCTTCCTCTGAGGCCGCTCTCGATGAGCGCGTGGTGTGTCTCAGCGAGACCCAGTTCCCAAGGCAGACCTGCATTATGGATCGAGCTTGCGGGAGCTGCGCCCGTACCTCCGTCATAGCCGGAGATGAGGATTACCTGAGCACCTGCTTTCGCGACGCCGCATGCGATGGTTCCTACGCCTGCTTCGGATACGAGCTTGACGGAGATCCTAGCCTTGCGGTTGGCGTTCTTCAGATCGTAGATGAGCTGCGCCAGATCCTCGATGGAATAGATATCGTGATGAGGCGGAGGCGAAATGAGAGCGACACCGGGGGTGGAATATCTTCTCTCTGCGATCCAGGGATATACCTTCTTTCCGGGGAGGTGACCACCTTCACCCGGCTTGGCACCCTGCGCCATCTTGATCTGTATTTCTTCAGCGCTGTTCAGATACTCGCTGGTAACACCGAATCTTCCCGAAGCGACCTGCTTGATCTTGGAGTTCTTCTCCGTGCCGAATCTCTCGGGGGACTCACCGCCCTCACCCGTGTTGGACTTGCCGCCCAGACGGTTCATGGCGATCGCCATGCACTCGTGAGCTTCTTTGGAGATAGAACCGTAAGACATGGCTCCGGTCTTGAATCTCTTGACGATCTCGGATGCGGGCTCAACCTCTTCAAGAGGGATGGAGTTGCCTGTATCCTTGAACGTTAAGAGTCCTCTTAATGTATGCGGCTTCTCGTTGTCTACGATCGCACTGTATTCCTTGAACAGCTCGTAGGAACCTTCTCTTACTGCCTTCTGCAGAGCAACGATCGTCTTCGGATTATAGAGGTGATCCTCTTTGTCATTGCCGCTTCTGAGGTTATGGAAACCTGTGCTGTCCAGAGTGGTATCGCTCTCAAGACCCATCGGATCGAATGCCTTGTCATGTCTGAACAGGATGCCTTCGGAGATCTCTTCGAGACCGATGCCTCCGACACGGCTTACGATGCCGGTGAAGTACTTGTCTACAACATCAGAGCAGATGCCTACTGCCTCGAAGATCTTCGCGGACTGGTAGGACTGCAGTGTGGAGATACCCATTTTCGCGCTGGTCTTGACGATGCCGTGCAATATTGCGTAGTTGTAGTCGTCGATAGCCGTGTGATAATCCTTGTCGAGGATACCCTTGTCGATCATCTCCGCGATGCACTCGTGTGCAAGGTAAGGGTTGATCGCACGCGCGCCGAAACCGAGCAGAGTCGCCATCTGATGTACGTCTCTGGGCTCGCCGCTCTCGATGATGAGAGATACCGCGGTCCTCTTTCTCGTCTGTACCAGATGCTGCTCGACAGCGGATACTGCGAGGAGCGAAGGGATCGCAACGTGATTCTCATCGATGCCTCTGTCGGAGAGGATGATGATGTTCGCGCCCTTGCTGCATGTCCTGTCGACAGTGATCAGGAGCTGGTCAAGTGCTTTCTCTAATGAAGTGTTCTTGTAATAAAGAATGGATACCGTAGCGGCCTTGAAGCCGGGCTGGTCCAAGGACTTGATCTTAACGAGGTCTACGCCTGTCAGGATCGGGTTGTTTACTTCGAGCACTCTGCAGTTGTCGCTCTTCTCTTCGAGGAGGTTACCGTCGGAACCGATGTATACGGTCGTGTCCGTAACGATCTCTTCTCTGATGGAATCGATCGGCGGGTTGGTAACCTGTGCGAAGAGCTGCTTGAAGTAAGAGAACAACAGCTGGTGCTTCTCGGACAAAACTGCGAGCGGGATGTCGGTACCCATGGAAGCCGTTGCTTCGACCTTGTTCATGGCCATGGGCAGTATCTCGTTCTTGACGTCTTCGAACGTATAACCGAATACCTTGTAGAGCTTGTCTCTCATCTCCTGTGTGTGGACCGGGATCTTCTTGTTGGGGATCTTCAGTTCGGACAGGTGCAGGAGGTTCAGAGAGAGCCACTCGCCGTAAGGGTGCTTCTCGGAGTAGTACTTCTTGCACTCTTCGTCGGAGATCAGCTCGCCCTTCTCGGTATCGATCAAGAGGATGCGGCCGGGCTGCAGTCTGGATTTCTTTACGATGTGCTCGGGCTCGATATCGAGTACGCCGACCTCGGATGAGAGGATCAGTCGGTTATCGTCAGTGATGTAATATCTGGAGGGCCTCAGACCGTTACGGTCGAGTGTGGCACCTGCGATGACGCCGTCCGTGAAGAGGATCGCTGCAGGACCGTCCCAGGGTTCCATCATTGTTGCGTAGTAATGGTAGAAGTCTTTCTTCTCTTCTTCCATGTGAGCATCGTTCTTCCAGGGCTCGGGGATCATCATCATTACTGCGAGCGGGAGCGGGATGCCGTTCATCATGAAGAACTCGAGAGTGTTGTCGAGCATCGCGGAATCCGAACCGGTCTTATGGATGATCGGGAAGATCTTGTCCATATCGTTCTCGATAGCGGGGCTGTACAGAGTCTCCTCACGTGCGAGCATTCTGTCGAAATTACCTCTGATCGTGTTGATCTCACCGTTGTGAGCGATCATGCGGTAAGGATGCGCTCTCTCCCAGGAAGGTGTCGTGTTCGTTGAGAATCTCGAGTGGACCATCGCGATCGCAGTCTCGTAATCCTTGCTCTGCATATCCTTATAGAACTTGCGGAGCTGTCCGACCAGGAACATTCCCTTATATACGATTGTTCTTGAAGACAGGGAAGTGATATAAGTCTCGTCCGTGCTCTGCTCGAACTCTCTTCTTGCGACGTAGAGCATGCGGTCGAAAGCAAGACCCTTCCCGCAGTCTGCAGGCCTCTCTACGAAACATTGCATGATAACGGGCATGGCGTCTCTTGCTACCTTGCCGAGGATATCGGGATCTGTGGGGACTTCTCTCCAGCCGATGACGTTCAGGCCGTTCTTCTCGCAGATGACCTTGAACATGCGCATGGCGAGCGTTCTCTTCTTGTTGTCCCGGGGCAGGAAGAACATGCCTACACCGTAGTCGCCCTCTTCCTTTACTTCTAAGCCGGCCTTCTTAGCGGCCTTCGCGAAAAACTTATGCGAGATCTGTACGAGGATACCGACGCCGTCGCCTACCTCACCGGAAGCGTCCTTGCCCGCTCTGTGCTCGAGCTTCTCGACAATGGATAATGCGTCGTCTAATGTGCGGTATTCTTTCTTACCGTCGATGTTTACTACTAATCCGATACCGCAAGCGTCATGCTCTTCTTGCATTGCTTGGTAACATTGGTTTAAGTATTTCTTCTCGTAAGGTCTCATATTCTCCTCCTGGTCCCGGGGCCCTTCAAATCCACCACTTGGCCCACGAGTTTTGAAATCATACTCAAAATGTATTGATATTTAACTTCAATGCGTTTAGAATATCGTTAACTGATTTCACGGTTGATTTTAGCGCTACGGGCGAAGGAAATAAAATACAAATAGTAAATGGTTAACGATACCTTCTGGGTATGATAAGAAACGAGGTGTGTTTATATGGATCTACGACAAATCCGTTACTTTCTGACAGTTGCAGAAGAGCGTAACATTACCCGCGCGGCAGAGCGTCTGCACCTGTCGCAGCCGCCGCTTTCGAGAGCGCTGATGGAGCTGGAAGAAGAATTAGGATGTACATTAATAATAAGAGGTAAGCGTCACATCACGCTCACGCCCGAAGGTCTTGCCCTGAAGCGACGCGGCGAAGAGCTCCTAGCGCTCGCGGATATCACCAAGGCCGAGATCTCCGATGTCAAGAAAGGCCTCAGCGGCACGCTGTATCTCGGCCACGTTGACAGTAACGGCCCTACCCTGGTCGCAGAGTGGATAAAGAGCTTCAAAGAAGAATACCCTAATGTTACTTACAACTTATGGTGCGGCACGGTGGACGATCTTACCTACCGCATGAAGTCCGGCCTGCTCGAGCTCGCGATCACGATGACTCCGCTCAACACGGAGCACCTGGACGGCATTACCGTGTACAGCGATACCTGGGCTGCGATCATTCCGGGTTCGCACCCGCTCGCGAAGAAAAAGAAGCAGACGGTAACTCTTGCCGATATCGTCGATACCGACCTCATCATCTCCTCGCGTCATTCGCGTGAAGAGGAGATCAGAAGCTGGTTCGAGCCGACCGGCAAGGAGCCGCGCTTCATCGTAAAGACAGCGCACTCGTCGAACGCGTCAAAGCTCGTCGACCAGAACATCGGGATCGCGATCTTCCCTGCGACCGTCGCCAAGAACATCTCTGCCGACTCTGACGTCGTCGTCAAGAAGATCGTTCCTGAAGTAAATGTCGACTATATCCTGTCATGGGATAAGGAGAAGATGCCCAGCGCGCTCGCGTCGAAGTTCATCGAACATGTAAGGGAGCTTTATTCCTGATCAGTATTCCGTGCGGACGGAATCCAGGCCGTAGATCTCCTTGAACCTGCGCTCGTCATCGGCGGACCTTATCACCATTACTTCGGTGAAGTGTCCGCCCTTCTTGTCCTTGAACCCGGCGACTTTCTCTCCGGTGCAGATCGAACTGCGGATGACGGCATACTGCGTCCCGGGATCGAACTTGATCCCGGTGTCCGCATTATCTTTATGCTGAAAGATCTTCGGTAACTTCATGTCACCATTATACAGCCAAGGTCAGATATACGTTCCCAGGTAAGCAAATTCCGTCGGCTCGGCGTCGAGCTCGCACAGGAGCGTGATGACTTCCTCGGAGTACACCGACGCCTCGAAGTCGAGGTAGAACATGAACTCGAAGTCCTTGCCGGACATCGGGCGTGATTCGATCTTTGTGAGGTTAAGACCCAAAGACGAGAACTTAGCGAGGGTGTCTGCGAGCGCTCCCGGAGTGTGACCCAATGCCAGCATGATGGATGTCTTGGATGCGCCGGGGAAGATCATGAGTTCCTTGGTGATGCAGATGAAGCGCGTGTAGTTATTATCCGTGTTCTGGATCTCGTCGCTCAGTGACTCGAGTCCGTACAGCATCTGGCAGTCAGCAGAAGATATCGCAGCGACATCGGTGCGGCCGGAATCAGCTACGCTCTTGGCAGCAACTGCTGTGTTCTCTACGATGTTGACCTTGATGTCCGGGTGTTCCTTTAAGAACTTGCTGCACTGGCCGATGGCCTGGTTGTGGGAGTATACCTCACGGATGTCTTCGAGCTTGGCACCGTGGTTTGCGAGGAGCTTGTGGCTGATCCTCAGCTTGTAGTCTTTTACGATGTGGAAGTTGTGTCCGACCATGAGGTCATATACCTGCGTGACGGAGCCGTAGGAAGAGTTCTCGATGGGCAGCACGCCGTATTCGCACAGACCTGATTCGACCGCCTGGAAGACGCCGTCGAAAGTCCTGAAGTACATTATGTTCGCATGACGGAAGATCTTGTCCGTCGCGATCTGCGAGTACGCGCCTTCGATGCCCTGGCAGGCAACCATCGGTGACTTGGGAAGTTCCTTGGGAGTGTTCTCGAGCGCGGCCTTGATCTTGTCCGCCAAGTCTGTGCGGGTGCCGTACTCGGTGTTGCGGTATGAGTGGCTCAGGTTAAACATCGTGGAGAAAAGAACGCGCTCGTAATTATCGATAAGCGAATTCGAACTGTCGAGACTTGAGAGGTAACTTCTCTCGTATCTTCTGCTCTTCTGAATGATCTCGGACTTGGTGAGAGTCTCGTTCGCGGTCTTGCTGGCTTCTAACCTCTCTGCGAAGAGCTGCTTGATCTTCTCGTCTATCTCTTCGATCCTCTTGCCTGCTTCTTTCTGTGTCATGTTCTTCTCTCCTTTGCAAAACAATAAGCCCCGCAGTCTTGTTCACTGCGGGGCCTTATCATACGTAAATCAAGTATATATTTACATGCAGTGAACTACTTACCCCTACTCGTAAAGGCAAAAAACGTAAATCCAAAGCTTGTAAACTCAAAATTGTTCATGTGGCAATTATACACCTTGATCGTATCTTGTAAACTACTTATTCTCCTACCTTCGGAAGCTTCGCGATGGATGCTGCGATGTCTTCGTCTGTCGGGATGTAGTCGCTCATCTCGCCGTCGTTGTACTTCTGGTAAGCAACGAGGTCGAAGTAGCCTGTACCGGTAAGACCGAATACGATCGTCTTCTCTTCGCCTGTCTCCTTGCACTTGAGCGCTTCGTCGATAGCAACTCTGATAGCGTGTGAGCTCTCAGGTGCGGGCAGGATGCCTTCTGTTCTTGCGAACATCTCTGCAGCCTCGAAAACGCTCGTCTGCTCGACTGCTCTTGCTTCCATGTAACCGTCGTGATAGAGCTGCGAGAGTGTGGAGCTCATGCCGTGGAATCTCAGGCCGCCTGCGTGGTTTGCAGAAGGGATGAAGGAGCTGCCGAGAGTGTACATTTTCGCGAGAGGGCAGATCATACCTGTGTCGCAGAAATCGTATGCGTATGTGCCGCGTGTGAAGCTCGGGCAGGAAGCCGGCTCGACAGCGATGATCTGGTAGTCAGCCTCGCCTCTGAGCTTCTCGCCCATGAAAGGTGCGATAAGACCGCCAAGGTTCGATCCGCCGCCTGCGCAGCCGATGATCGTGTCGGGCTTGATGCCGTACTTGTCGAGAGCTGCCTTTGTCTCGAGACCGATAACGGACTGGTGGAGAAGCACCTGGTTAAGTACTGAACCAAGAACGTATCTGTAGCCGGGGTTCTTTGTTGCGACTTCAACTGCCTCAGAGATAGCGCAGCCGAGGCTTCCCGTTGTGCCGGGGAACTCGGCGAGGATCTTGCGGCCGACTTCTGTCGTATCGGAAGGAGAAGGAACAACGGAAGCGCCGTATGTTCTCATGACTTCTCTTCTGAAAGGCTTCTGCTCGTAGGATACCTTAACCATGTAGACCTTGCAGTCGAGGCCGAGGTATGCGCATGCCATCGAAAGTGCCGTGCCCCACTGGCCTGCACCCGTCTCTGTGGTAACGCCCTTGAGGCCCTGCTTCTTAGCATAGTATGCCTGAGCGATGGCGGAGTTCAGCTTGTGGCTTCCGCTGGTGTTGTTACCTTCGAACTTATAGTAGATCTTTGCAGGTGTTCCGAGCTTCTCCTCGAGGCAGTAAGCACGAACGAGGGGTGAAGGTCTGAACATCTTGTAGAAGCTTAAGATCTCATCAGGGATATCGAAGAACTTGGTGTCGTTGTCGAGCTCCTGCTTAACGAGCTCCTCGCAGAAGATGGGAGTAAGCTCTTCAGCTGCGAGCGGCTTGCCCGTGCCGGGATTGAGAAGCGGAGCGGGCTTGTTCTTCATGTCAGCCCTGAGGTTATACCAAGCCTTAGGCATCTCTTCTTCGGTCAAGTAGATCTTGTACGGTATTTTTGCGTCTGACATCTTTGGTGTCCTCCTTACATAAAGTGTTTTTGTCGGGACAGATAAACAAAAAACCTGCCCCTGCAGTTTGTTGCTGCTGGGACAGGTTGTAGATACTACCTGCGGTGCCACCCGGCTTGATGTGCTATTGCTACATCCTCTTAGCGCATACTTAACATATGCCGAACTTTGTTAACGGAGGTCCACACTCCGGCTTCAATACTCTGCTCTGCGCATTTCCTGTCGCCCTCTGAAGTCCATTCGGCTGAATCCTTATTGCTGCGATCACACCATCCGCAACTCTCTGGGAATAAGATGATAAAGCCTACTCACTCTTCATCAATGGTTTCCCGAAGATTATCATAACGGGCGGGCAGTTGCAAGTATTAGTTGTAATTGGTGTTTCATACAAAACAGGTATAGTTGGCGCAAAGAAATATATATGATTTATTGCGGTGTACTTTTTGAACTTGGGTGTAAAATCTACGCATGGCCATACATGAGGAATGCGGAGTATTCGGTATCTACGGCAGCAAGGACTGCGCCGGTGATGTTTATTACGGGCTTTTCAGCCTCCAGCACAGGGGACAGGAAAGCTGCGGCATCGCCACAACTTCTCTCGCCGACAACGAATTCGACGTAAAGTGCGTCAAGGGCATGGGCCTCGTAAGCGACGTGCTCAGCAAAGACAAGATCCAGTCCCTCACAGGCGACATGGCGATCGGCCACGTCCGCTATTCCACATCAGGCGCCAGCGTTCCCGAGAACGCACAGCCCATAGTCTCCCACTATTCCAAGGGAACGATATCCATCGCACATAACGGCAACCTTACCAACGCACAGGAGCTCAAGAGCGAGCTCGTGGACAAGGGCGCCATCTTCCATACAACTACAGACTCTGAAGTCATCGCATATCTCATCGCACTTAAGAGAGCAACAACTCCTTCCGTCGAGGAGGCGGTCAAGGAAGTAATGGGACTCATCAAGGGCGGCTATGCTCTTCTCGTCATGAGCCCCCGCAAGCTCATCGCAGCACGTGACCCCTTCGGACTTAAGCCCCTCGTCATGGGCATGCTGGACGGTGCATACATCTTCTGTTCCGAGACATGCGCACTCGAAGCAGTAGGCGCGGATTTTATTAGAGACGTTAACCCCGGCGAGATCATCGTGGTCGAAGACGGCAACGTGAAGTCCATTGATTCCGGCATTAAGCGCGGCATGAAGAAATGCGTTTTCGAGTACATATACTTTGCAAGACCGGACTCCGTGATAGACGGCATTGCCGTGGCGGATGCAAGGCGTGAGGCAGGAAGGATACTTGCCAGGAAGCACCCGTGCGACTGCGACATCGTCATCGGCGTTCCTGAGTCGGGCATCGATGCGGCGCTGGGATTTGCCGCTGAGTCAGGCATCCCCTACGAGAAGGGTTTCGTGAAGAATTCCTACGTCGGCAGAACGTTCATCAAGCCTTCGCAGGAGCAGCGCAAACAGGCCGTCAAGATCAAGCTCAACCCAATCTCTTCCGTCGTCAAGGGCAAGAGAGTTGTCATTATCGATGATTCGATCGTAAGAGGCAACACGATAGCGGACCAGATACATCTGCTTCGCAATGCGGGCGCGACCGAGGTCCACGTCAGGATCAGCTCGCCGCCGTTCCTGCATCCGTGTTATTACGGTACGGACGTCCCCGATGAGGAACACCTTATCGCGTGTACGCATACGATCCCCGAGATCTGCAGCAGCATCGGAGCGGATTCTCTGGGCTACCTCGAGCCTGCCGATCTTAACGACATGCTCGGCGGCGACGACTTCAGATACTGCGACGCCTGCTTCACGGGCAACTATCCGGAGAGATAATTCCGGGGCTTTTGCAACTTTTCCCCTGCCACGCCTGTATTAATGGTATAAACACCAAGGGGGGCGTACTATGTCTGCTATCGCGAAAAGGTTCTGCACACTTCTGCTTACTGCATTACTGCCGCTGGCGTTCTGCGCCTGCACGATAGACATCAGCGGCCTGACGGACGGCGGAGACTACCCGGACAAGCTCAACCAAAAGAAGGAATACGGAGAGACGCTGTACGTGTTCAGGCTCGGGGATAAGTATTTCGACGCCTTGAGCAGTTACGACGTGGACCTTGATACGGACAGGGAGATCGAAGACGGAGAATTCGTCAAGATCACGGCCGACGTGACCTACTTAAGCGGCGGCACGGCAGGGTTCAAGAACAAGCCGCAGATCGACAAGATATACAGCATCGAGACGGTCTCCGTTGAGGACCTGGATGTTCCGATGCTATACGATACCAACACCGGGCTTATGAAACTGAATGAAGTATACGAGGCGGACTATTTCTTCGCAGGTTGCGGGTACGCCGCTGCCTACAAGGACGGACAGTGGCTGTACAAGTACGGTTACAACCTGTCCGAGGACGACCCCGAGAAATGCTTCTATTACTGCGAAGGCGTCACCGGGGAAGAGATGGAAGACGGCTTTGCAAACGGCGTATATTGCAGCGAAGACTACTTTGTGAAGGTAAAGTTTAAGTAATGTGAACAGATCTCTCCTGCACTTTTATTTACTACCTTGCGGGTATATAATACTCAAGTTAGGAAAAGGCGGAAGGTATAGTGGATTACAAAGATTTCGTAGCTAACTTCAAACGCGTTGCCTGTGTTCTGTCTGTCGATCTCAAGGAGACCAACAGCGACAACAGGTATTTTGTTGTTGATGCGAACGATGCCTATAAGCGCACCGTCGTAAAGGACATCGCCGACTTCGAGTGCAACGTTCCTTACACCAGATACATCCCCAAGGCCGCCAACTTCGAGACACTCTGCGACGACTGTGTCACAAAGAACGTTCCTGTCCACACCTATTTTGATATCGAACTGTACAACGCATGGATGGAAGTATTCTTCATGCCGCTCGTATCTGATGATCCGGATAAGGGAATGATCCTCTTCTCCTACGAGATGAATCCTAAGGCTGACATCGACAAGCTCGCCGACATCTCTTCCGAGACTGCGGCAAACGTTCTTAAGACCTGCCTCATGCTCCGTGAGACCGAGGACTTCCAGGAGACGATGAATGCCGTCGTCGCAGATATCCGCGAGCAGTGCGGTGCCAAGAGATGCAGCATCCTCCTCACCGACTATGAGAAGAGAGAATACAAGCTCTTAAGCGAAGACTACGGCAACGATCCCAATCAGGTTCCCCTGTCGGCATTCCTTACCGAAGAATTCTACAGGGTCATCGAGACATGGCCGAGACTCATCAAGAAGAGCAACTGTTTCGTTATCGAGAACGAGCAGGATATGATCGACGCTCACAAGATCGCGCCCGAGTGGATAGACTCCCTGAGGGGCGACAACGTCAAGACACTCGTTATCTATCCTCTCAGATCCGACAATAAGACCATCGGTTATATCTGGGCGGGCAACTTCAATCCTGAGAAGACACAGATGATCAAGGAGACGCTTGGCGTCACTGCATTCATCCTGTCCGCCGAGATCGCGAGCGAGCAGAACGTCCGCAAGATGAAGATAATGAGTTCGACCGACCTCCTGACGGGCGTATATAACCGTAACGCCATGAACAACAGGATCACCGAAGACACCAACGGCACCAAGCCCATCAAGAAGCCGTTCGGAGTATGCTTCATCGACGTTAACGGCCTCAAGGCTACCAACGATTCAAAGGGACATCTGGAAGGCGATGCCATGCTCAAGGACGTCGCAGCGATCCTCAAGGAGCTCAAGACTAAGACCGCTGAGATCTACCGTGTCGGCGGTGACGAGTTCATGATAATCGCCAGCGGCATGGAGAAGGCATCTTTCGAAGATTATGTGAAGACGCTTAAGGAGAACTGCGAACTGCCGAACAGAACGCATTTCGCGCTCGGTGCGTGCCACAGTGAAGATGCCGAGGGCGAGGACGTCCGTAAGGCCATGCAGAAAGCCGATGCCCTGATGTACGAGGTCAAGGCCGAGTACTATTCGCGCCACCCCGAGATGGACTGGCATAACAAGATCTCCTGACGGAGATCTTTTTTATCTCATCGTGACAAGTTCATATTCGCGCGTGCCGATGCCGATCTTCTCGGCGTGTTCGAGCGTCTCTGCCCACGATACGTTTGGATTGTTGTTGTGCCAGTGATCGCCGTGGTCGTGGAAACCTTCGCGCGCCATGTTATCGCCTAACTGGCTGTTCCTGATGGGCTCCGCCTTCGAGCAAAGGTCGACACACGCCTGGTCGAGCGCTACCGGATCAAAAGACGCCAACATGCCGATATCGGGCAGGATAGGAGCATCGTTCTCGCCGTGGCAGTCGCAGTTGGGCGATACGTCCGTTATAAGCGTGATGTGGAAGTTCGGCCTGCCGCTTATTACCGCCGCGGTGTACTCCGCCATACGGCATCCGAGCATCTGCGGTGCGTCCCAGTTGTCATTCTCTATCGCATCGAAAGCGCACGCACCTATGCAGCGGCCGCAGCCCTTACATAGATCCGGATCTATATATGCTTTACCGCCGTCATAGCGGATGGCGTCGGAACCGCATTCTTTGGCGCATCTCTTACATCCTCTGCACATATCGGTGATAACGTGCGGATGGCCGCTCTGGTGCTGCTGCATCTTGCCCGCGCGGCTGCCGCAGCCCATGCCGATGTTCTTGATCGCACCTCCAAAACCGGCAGCTTCGTGTCCTTTGAAGTGCGTCAGGGAGACAAAAATGTCCGCATCCATGACTGCTCTTCCGATATAAGCCTCTTTGCAGTACTCTCCGTTCGGAACGGGAACGATGATGTCGTCAGTTCCGCGTAATCCGTCGGCAATGATTATCTGACAGCCGGTTGTAACAGTGTTAAAACCGTTGATATTAGCGCAGTCCAGGTGTTCAAGCGCATTCTTGCGGCTTCCCGGATAGAGGGTGTTGCAGTCGGTCAGAAACGGCAGTCCGCCTCCCTCTTTAATGACATCCGCGACCGCTTTGGCATAGTTCGGCCTAAGGTAAGCGAGGTTGCCGAGCTCTCCGAAATGCATCTTGATGGCAACGAACTTGTTATCGAAGTCGATCGTTCCGATGCCTGCCTGTCTGATGAGTTTCTGGAGCTTGCCCGTGAGCGGCACCCCGAGCCCTGTCCTGAAATCAGTAAAATACACCTTTGATCCTGCCATAGCCGTATACCCCGCTTTCCGAGTGGTTTAACGTCAGTGTATCATAATCTGTTAAGTGGTTATTTATCTAAACGGACTTCTATGTCAATATCAGAGCTTGTTCTTGAACTCCTCATCACCTTGCCTCCTGACAATTATTTGTCCTTTGCTTTAACAAACGAGGCCACGAATAACACGATATAAATAACCGCAAGCACATCGAGAACGATCAGCGCAATAAAACTTGGAGGCTGTGTTCCGCTGACCAGCATTCCGACTGTGGATATAAGCAGAAGCAAGCCGAATATTCCGAGTATCCAAGCTCCGGGCGTCCTGAAAAATGTTCCGCCGCCATAAGCATTGTCCCTGACGGCTTGCCAACGTTCCTTATCAAGCACTCTTAGCAGCAGACCGTTCAGGTAACACAAAACCGCGAACCCTATCGCAAAGAAAAAGCCTATCATCCCGAACACATTGATGATCTCATCATCGCCCAGAAACCACGCAGCGAAACACACGATCGGGACAACGATAAAACCTATCGTCTTGTTCAGAAGCAATTCATAAAACGTCTCGGTCAAAAACTTCATAACTCCGGTCACCTTTCTACCGATACAGTCATCTGTTTTACTTCATCTTCGGACAGATAGACTGTAGTTCCTTCCTTCTTATTCCTGTTCAGATTGTTGCTTATTATCGAACTGAACAGACTTGTTGAGAGTTCCGGCAGCGGTTCTCTCCAACCGCGACGATACTTGAGCAAAAGCCTTTTTGCTTTCTCATAATTGAAAATGGCTATAAATGACCAAAGAACTCCTAACCCAAATGAGCCGACACAAACATATATCACCCAATCTTCAACAACAGAAACACCCGTCCATCTCAGGTATAGGAATATTGCCACTCCTATGGCTACCAAAACTAAACCGATAACAACAGACCAAATGGGCAGATTATTAGCCTTGGCTTTCTCTTCTTCTTTTGCCTGCCAGTCTTTTTCTCTGCAAGCAGGACACAGACCGGCCTGAAGTGTCTCGACATTACTGTATTTTTTGTATTGGACCGTCTGATAATCATTGCCTATTTTCCTGACATCACTTCCGGATGATACAGAAGATGCCCGGTAATATTTTATGGGTATCAGCTTGCTTCCACATTCCGGACAATCTCCGGGACAATCATAGATAAAATCGTATAAGTCCGGATCGAGCTTATTCATGGGATGACCTCCGCACTTTAATCAATAACCGGCAGTTTCTCAGGATCATTAGGTTCATTCATACAATCGGCTTTGAACCAGGCTGCCTCTTCGCGGTCATCAATGGCCCCTCTGATAAAGAAAATGGCGATGCCGATAACCAGTATCGATACAAAAACGAGTTTCACGGGCAAAGGTATATCCATCTCACCTGCCAGGATGATACACGTAAAAAGAGTTCCAAAGAAACCGATGAGTGCTGCCACCAATCCTGCAAAGAGAGCGATCTCACCGCCGGTAATCTTCTTGCCGCCCCTGTCTATCGTCCTTGTCGGATTCCACATCTGGTGCTTACCGCAGTGATCGCATTCGCTGTTCAAATAGATGTGTTCAAGTTTTTTATCGGTAACATGCTTCCCTGCCAAAAGCTTTTTGCGGTAAGCATCAATGGCTTTTTTCTGTTTCCGGCACTCAGCACCAACTTGCTTGTCATGCTGTTTGCCCGCAGCCTCTTTCACATTACCGAGGCTTCTGTCTCGAGCATTGATACTAATAGTGATCTCATAAGACTTATTGCATACCTCTCCGCAATAATTACAAGTGAAATGATAAGGGATCGGTGTCTTATAGCTTGTCTCATTTACGTATTCATACCTTGCCATAATGTCGTCTCCTGAAGAGTTGTTCTTCAACTAAACGGTTTATGATCTGCTTTACTTCTTAAACGACGACAACGACAGGAACGTCCTGCCCTGAGGGATCTGATCATGAGAAATGCATGTCACAAATTCGGAAGAATTGGACTGCATGATATTCTCATTGCGCTTTGTCGCATGGGCTTCTATCTGTTCTTTCGTAAGACCGGAATAAGGATTCTCGCCGATCACGCCGCTATCACCGATATTAGTCCAACCTAGGACAAGCGCTGCAAGGAATGGGATAGCTGCCAGAAGGAGAGCAGTGTTCTCGAGAACAAACGACAACACACCGAAAGCGATTATGCCCAGCAAGCCCACGAGTATCAGAATGCGAAACAGCATCACTTTGCTCGCCATCGACTTGTAGTAACACGCCATACAGTAGACACCCGTGCATTTCTGAATATCGGAATACTGTGTAGAGACTGTGTTGGTCGTCTTTCCGCTCGCCCAATCCGTCTTGGAATCAACGACCTGAGAATTGCCTTTGACAGCACTGTAATACTCGGCAGGAACAAGGCGTGAATTACAAACGGGACACGTCTTTACGGAAGTATCAGTTGATGCGAAAACCTTTGCCATGGGGAACCTCCTCTATCGTATCTCAGGGAAACCAAATAGTTCTAACAGGCAAAGCGCATCCCGCGTTCAGATGCTCGCCAAGCAAAATATAACTGTCAATAATTCTTTATAACATGGATTTGGATAAATGAATAGACGACAATCGAATTATTTACAAACAAAGCGAAGCCGGGGGCAGTGTCCCATCACTTCTTATAGGCAATCGCGTCGATCTGGAACCTGATCCCTTCCCTTATGAAGTCAGACGTATACGCCTTCCTTGTGGGGTACTTCCCTGCGAAACGTTCCTTCAAGATCGCCGGCAGTGCATTCAGGTCTTCTATATCCTTAAACAGGCAGTCCATCTTCACCACGGAATCAAGCGTGAGTCCCGCCATCTTCAGACGGCTCTCAAGCACGTCGATAGCACCGTGCATCTGCTCTTCAATAGACTTTCCTTCATTTGCCATGCAGTATCCGACAAAGACAAAGTCGCCTGCTTCTATGATCGTGGAATCCGCCCAGAATTCATCTGTTTCTATTCTTTTTATCTCTGACATGTTCAGCCACCTTCCCATAGATGTTAAAACCATATTACCACGACGCGATCTTCTCACACGCATCTTCCACCATCATCTCGCCGTACTCGCCTTCGAAAAAGTGATCCGCGCCCTCTATTATGACCAATTCACCGGAAGCAAGTACTTCGAGGGCCTGATCAAACGAAGTAGGATCATCGCCAAAGCCGTCATGGGTACCCATATAGATAACGGTATTAATATCGCAGTCAGCCAGAAGATCGTAAATGCGGAGCGCCTCACAAGTTCCGTCTTCATACGTAACCGCAAGCTCTTCACCTATAACTAACGCAGGTTCTACGAGAAGCAAACCATCAACTTCAGGACCTTTGTCGCACCCTGCAAAAGCAGCAACCAGACCACCGAAGCTGTGTCCCCAGAGATAGACCTCAGAGGTATCCGATTCGGGAAGCAGAGAAAGTGAATCCATGACAGCATACAAGTCTGCAGTCTCTGACAAGAACACTTCGCCATAGTCTGTTGGCTGAGCACCGTTAGGATCAGAGTAATCGACGAAAGAGAATACTACAGCAGCATAACCATTGTCTGCAAAGCCCTGCGCATCCGCTTCGTAATCCGTATACGGCTGCAAGAGTCCGCAGCAGAGTACGATCACGGGGAATGGTCCGTCTCCTTCCGGAAGGTAGAGCTTGCCTTCGATCTCCATGCCGTCCCTGTAGAACGTGATCTCCTTTACGGTATCAGAGATATCCGAGATAACCGGCTCCGCAGTGGAATATGAGATGCCGACAGTATCTGATGTCTTATCAGCCGGCTCTGCATTAGTTCCACCCATGAGTTCTTCTATCACTGCATCTTTCTCTTCTTGCGTGAAGAAGACCATGTATTCCCAAGCAAACTCATACTCATTCCCGGTCGAAGAATCAGTTACGATGATCATATTCCGTTCGGGATCAAAAGTATCCGAATAATACTTGTAATTCGACTGGTTGATCTTCAGATCGTATGCATCTGCCAGTTCAGGATAATAGCAAGGTCCCGCGTATTCTGAACCCTCGCATGGTGTAGCGCTGCTTATAACGCCGTCTTCGAGCTTGAAGATCATCGTATAAGTATTGTTAGGAGAACCCCACTTCTCGACGACGACCAGTTCCGGCTCTCCGTCGTTATTGAGATCAGCCAGATAGTACAATTCACTGCCGGTACAACTTGCAAATTCTTCTCCGGTATCATCATTGATAAAGAGATGGTAATAAGCCGTGTCTTCAATATGCCAGTTCTCGATTCCCAATATGGGCCCGTCATAATCTTCGGTAATCAATATGGGATCGAACGGTTCGACTGTAGTTTCCGTTACTGATTCTTCCGGCAAAGAAGCAGGTACTTCTTCTGTGGCAGGCTGCGAACACGAAGTCATGAAAATACACGTTGCCAATATAGCCACAGAAGGCAGCAATATAGTTTTCTTCATTGTTTTATCCCCACAAAAGTCTATTTTTATCAATCATTCCACGAAGAGATCTTCTCGCACGCATCTTCCACCATCATCTCACCATACTCGCCTTCGAAAAAGTGATCCGCGCCCTCAATTATGACCAGCTCACCGGAAGGCAGAACCTCAAGGACCTGATCAAACGATGTGGGATCTTCACCGTAGCCGTCATGAGTACCCATGTAGATTACTGTATTAAGATTGCAGTCATCCAGGAGATCATATATGCAGAGAGTCTCGCTAAAACCGTCTTCATAAGTTATTAGCAGTTCCTCACCAACAACTATAGTAGGCTCTACGAGAAGCATTCCCTTGAGATCAAGCTCTCTGTCGCACCCGGCAAAAGCCGCAACAAAACCGCCGAAACTATGTCCCCAGAGATAGACATTCTCGGTATCAACTCCGGGAAGTGAATCCAAAGAATCAAGCACAGCATATAAGTCTCTAGACTCAGATAAGAAGACTTTGCTGTTGTCTGTAGGCTGCTCTCCGTTCGGATCGGAATAATCGATGAAAGAGAACACTACTGCAGCATAACCATTAGATGCAAAACTCTTAGCATCCGCCTCATAATCCGTATATGGCTGCTGCAGACCGCAGCAGAGTACGATCACGGGGAATGGTCCGTCTCCTTCAGGAAGGTAGAGCTTGCCTTCGATCTCCATATCGTCCCTATAGAATGTAATCTCCTTTTCGGTGTCAGAGATATCAGTGATAACCGGCTCCGCAGTGGAATATATGATATTGATATTATCTGAGATGAGATCTACCGGATCAGGCGAGGCGCCTTCTTCCTCTTCGATCATAGCTTCGATCTCTTCAGCCGTGTACCATACCAAATAATCCCACTGGACCTCATACTCAGTACCGGTCGATGAATCAGTTACGAAGATCATGTTACGCTCAGGATCATATATATCTGAATAATCCAAGTAATTAGAAATGCCTATATCAAGGCCATAGATCTCGGCAAACTCCGGATAGTAATCAACTCCCAAATAATCTGATCCCACGCAGATAGCGGCAGTGCTGATCACGCCGTCTTCAAGTTTGTATACACTCGTATGATTATTCCACATCAGCCCCCACTGCTCATTACAGACAAGTTCCGGCTGTCCGTCATTATTAAGATCAGCAAGATAATACTCATTAGTCCCGATACACTCTGCAAATATCTCTCCGGTATCGTTATTAACAAATTCATCCCAATAAGTAGAGCTTTCAATATGCCAGTTCTCAACTCCCAGTATCGGACCATCGTATTCTTCAGTGATCAATATGGGCTCGAACGGTTCAACTGTCGTCTCAGTTACGGATTCTTCCGGTAAAGAAGCAGGAATTTCTTCACTGACAGCCTGCGAACACGAAGTCATGAAAATACACGTTGCCAATACAGTCGCAGCCGGCAGTAATATAGTTTTCTTCATTGTTTTATCCCCAATATTTATAGTTATTTAGCTGCTAATTATTGTACCTTATTTCTCATTATAGGCTTTCGTCAATAATACTTCGGTGAAAACTGCCATGATATAATTACTTTTGATGCGATATTAATTATCGGAGAGATTTATGCAGGTCCATATCGAGAGGGTAGATAGCAAAGATCAGGAAGAGGCCGTAATAAAAGCGGTTGAGATAACTGATGAGATCTCTGGTGCAGTAGAACTCTTGGAAGGTAATTCCAAGGGGGTTGCCGTCAGTCAGGAAGGAAAAAGCTATATCATCAAGATCTCCGCTATCTACTATATAGAATCCGTAGATAAGAAGACATTTGTCTATACCAAGCAGGGCTGTTATGACACAAAATACAGACTCTATGAACTCGAGGTCCTGCTCGGAGGCTACTTTATGAGATGCTCCAAATCTACGATCATAAACCTCAAGAAAGTTCGTAATGTTAAGTCTCAGATAAGCGGCAGGATTGATGCGACTCTGATCAACGATGAAGTCGTTGTAATCTCCAGAGGATACGCAAAGGAAGTCAAAAGGAGGCTCGGAATAGGATGAATAGAATGAAGCTTTGGTTTGAACAGACTTTGACTATCTCATTCGCGATCTTCGTTGGCATTATAATCGAAGGTCTTGTGTATAGTGTTTTCTTTGGAGATGATCTGGCTATGTTTTCGCTGTCTTGGATGCAGCTTCTGTCGGTGATCCTTACCGGAGCCCTCTGCTCTGTCCTGACGGTAATCTTCCTAATCGGTCCGGATATTCCCAAAAACAAGTACATTGTCAGGATCGTCCTTCACTGCCTTGGGCTTTATCTGATAGTGAGTCTCTTCGGATGGTTTTTTAAGTGGTTTACTGATCTGACCGGCTTTATCATGGTGACCATCTTATTTTTCCTGGTCTATGTTTTCGTGTGGGCCGTATCTCTCTGGCTCCACAAGCGAGACGACTATAAGATCAACAAAGCTTTGGACGACATAAGAGACGAGGAATAACCCTTTTTCTGCAACTTGGTAGCTCTTTCCCGCAACTTGGTAGCGCGGCTGTTTTCATATGCATCCCGTTAGGTTACATTGACCTTGCAAAGGAGGGATCGATATGAAGATCATCGAAGTCAAAGATCTAACAAAAAACTACAAAGGACATACCGCGGTTGATTCCATATCATTTGACGTGGAAGAAGGAGAACTGTTTGCCTTCTTAGGAGAAAACGGAGCAGGAAAATCAACGACTATCAATATGCTGACAACCATCCTGCAAAAAACCTCAGGGACGGCCTTCATAGCAGGATATGAGCTGGGTAAAGAGGACGATGATATCCGTAAAGTCAATGGCATCGTCTTCCAGAATTCTGTATTGGACAAGATGTTAAGCGTTAAGGACAATCTTGTAACAAGAGGTTCTTATTACGGACTCACACCAAAAGAGATCGCGAAGAGATTGGAGCCGTTTGCCGAGAAGTTCGAGATGAAGGATATCTGGAACAGGCGATATGATAAGCTTTCAGGCGGTCAGAGAAGAAGAGTAGACATCATGCGGGCACTCATAAACCGTCCGAAGATCCTCTTTCTTGATGAGCCGACGACCGGCCTTGATCCCAAGTCCAGAAAACTCGTGTGGGACTACATCAATTTCTTAAGAAAAGAGCAGAAGATGACAATCTTCCTGACGACGCACTATATGGAAGAGACAAGAGATGCCGACCATGTGGTTATCCTGGATAAGGGACACATAGTCTCACAGGGAACACCTGCTGAACTTAAGTCTTCGTACGCACATTCCAAGTTGGTATGGTACACCCCCGAAAGCAATAAAGCAGAAGCGCTGATAACAACCATCAGCAGCGATTTCTCATATGATGCCGATCATTACAACATACATACTGACAGGATATTAACGGACTTTTTATTCGAACATAAAGAAGAGATCAGAGATTATGAATACATTAAAGGATCCATGGATGACGTATTCTTAAACCTCACAGGAAGGGAGCTTGCATAAATGAAGGACTTTATCGGATTAACCAGAAGAAATCTGCTCGTATATTTCAAGGATAAACTGGCGATACTCTTCTCGCTGTTGACATCGATCATCGTGTTCGTACTCTATCTTCTTTTCCTTAAGGGAACTTTTGCAGATGCTCTGACAGGCACGATGAACGGACTCGAGGACATCGTCGATGCAAAGAACATCGACATGTTCGTAAACGGGATACTGCTCTCAGGTATCCTAGGTTCGGCCACTATCACGATACCTTACACCTGTCTTCAGACGATCGTTAAGGATAGGGAATCAGGCGTTGACAGCGATATCTGTTCAACCCCGATAAAGCGCTGGAAGATAATCCTTTCCTACTTTACAGCTTCAGGAATATCAGCGTTCTTCATGACAAGCCTTATCCTGACAGCAGGCCTCATTGTTCTTGGCATCATGGGTGATATGCACATGGCGGCGATATCTGTTGCATCATGTTATGGCATCATTCTCTTAGGCTCTCTGTCTTCAACCGCGCTTTTTATGGTCATTATGCTCTTGATGAGATCATCTTCTACAAGCACAGCATTTTTCGGTATCCTGTCAGCTGCCTCCGGATTTGTTATCGGCGCTTATATACCCTTGTCCCGCTTCTCTGACAACGTAATGTCTATTTGTAATCTGTTTCCTGCAAGCCACATCACTTCTATGTTGAGGAACGCTCTTCTCTCAGGAGTTGCTGACAGCATCAACAATGATATAAACGGGCTTGATAACGGTATTTTTATAACAGAGATCAAAGATGTATTCAGCTTCTATGCCAAGTCTTTCGGGACGACATTTACGGCCACAGGCTCAACCGTCTATATCCTAATGATCGTCCTTGTTTGCATCGCTTTAATGACCATAGCTTATAACAAGACGTATAAAAGAAGGTAGGTAAACCGGTTCCTTATATCGAATCTCGCTAAGGGGAATAACAAAAGATACTGCGATTCGGTTTTCGGAGCCTGATAAGATTACTTCTCTTTATCTTCGCCTATAACAAGCGATGCGCCGCAAAATGAGCACACGCTGGTATTCTCCACCCTGACCGATCCGCAGTTCGGACAGTTGGTATAATACTTGTGCTTTAAGAACTCCGCCTCAACGTCGAGTTCTTTCTGGATGGCGGTATTTTTCTCTACGAGCTTTTCCGTCTCTTTCTCTTCGTTCTTCTCGTGGAACTTCTTTTTGTAGATTATTCCTGCGACTATGTATAGAACAAACAGCACCATGAAAATGCAAGGCGTGAAATAGATAAGGTTATCGAAGAAATCGAATACCGGGCCTTCTTCAAGGCTTGAGTTCTCGATCACGGGCACGACCAGTTCATAGAATAGATTAGTCACAAACAAAATAAGGTTGACTACAGCTCCGATCAGACCAATGACAAATGAATATTTGAAGAATTTTTTCATTAGATCTTCTCCTTTGCCGCCGCATTAGCTTTATGCTTTTGGGGGTCAAATGTGGATACGCGGTGTACTGAGGACGGCTCCGTATCCGCAAATGAAGGAACCTCCAAAGAAGTGCCGCAGCTTAAGCAGTAAGTCAATGTTTTGTTTGCCACTGCACCGCAGTTCGGGCAGCTGTTGTAGTACCGCTTCTTGCTGAGCTGCGAATTAATGAACTGCTCGGTCTTATATCTTTCCTCGAATGCCATGTTGTCTTCGACGATCCTTAATGCGCATTCGTGAAGGATCTTGTCTCTAGCGTTGATGCAGACGAGCGCTGCAATGGAAAACAGGAGCGTCAGGACAGACATGAAATAGAATACGAATTCGTCGATAAAAAAGAACGCTATGTCTGTCATTATCATGTTCTCGAAAACACCTATTACTGCTTCATAGAAGGAGAAATTAACGATGAAGCTGATGAGCATCAAGATGCCCCAGACCTTTGTCTTCACCCAGACTATCTTGGGAGTTCTCTGTTTTGCTTCATATACTTTATTCGCATTCTCGACACCGAATTCCCTGTCAAAGAAAGAGATGCTGTACTGACTGCCATTCTTTGATGCCCATGTACGCTTATCACCTATCGCATCAGCAGGACGGTATCCCTTTACTTTGTAGACTCTTCCTCCGACCTTGTTAAGATCGATGTGATCAAAATAATAGATATCAGATGTTCTTCCCGTCTCTTTAAGAGCCATGATAAAAATGACCAAACTTGCGCAGAAGATTCCGAGATTAATGAAATTCAATCCCGGAATGCTGTTCGATGCGATCAATGAAAAAAGGAAAACAATGACAGCCACGGCAGCGATAACCGACATCGCAAACATAGTAAACCTGTTTTGAGATACAAAGCCGTCATTTTCATAGTAGTCACCATCACTAAAAAAGCCGCCACCGCTGAAACGACGGCCGGAACTGCTGTGGAAACCACCGCCGCCGCTGCTGTGGAAGCCACCGCCTCCACTACTGCGGAAACCACCACCACTACTGCGGGAACCACCACCACTGCTGCGGAAACCACCACCACTGCTGCGAAAACCGCCTCCGCCGCTGTGATGACCGCCCGAATGGAAGCCGCCGCCGTGAAAACCGCCTCTTGCCATTTTTACTATCCCCTCCGATTTTCTATCCCTTACGATATTAGATAAATTATAAAATATGGGGGAGTTTTGTAAATATTTTTTGAGCCAAAACAGAACTTACCGGCCAGACCATTCGGGTGAACTGATCGTAAGCATTGCTAAGGAAAACAGACAAAAGTGACTGTCCCCAAATTGTCCCCAAATCAGCCGTTTTCAGAGTAAAAAACAAAGAAATACCGAAAAACAAAAACCCTTGAAACGCAGTAGTTTCAAGGGTTTAAGCTTTGGAGCCATTTGTGGGACTCGAACCCACGACCTGCTGATTACAAATCAGCTGCTCTACCAACTGAGCTAAGATGGCATTGCTTCAAGCACGGACGATTATAACTAATTCAAAACTCAATGTCAACTTAAATCCTGCACTTGGGGTATAATTATCATATCAGATCTATCGGGAGGGCACCCTATGGCGATAATTACCATATCAAGGCAGAACGGCAGCCTCGGTGAAGACATTGCCGCCAGCCTTGCAGCGCGCCTGGGGACGGGAGTTATTTCGCGCGGATATGCCCTCGAGAATTTCTATGGCGACATCAACCCCGGCACATTGGACCGCCTTAACGAGAGTGCGAAGTTTTTCCTCTCCCCTCTCCCCGGCAGCCAGCGCACATATGCGGATATCCTCGTAGAACGCATCCGCACCCTTGCCTCCATGAACGAGAACAACGACCTGGTCGTGCTCGGACTCGGCGGCTGCGTTATCCTTAACGGACATCCCGGTGCGATCCACGTCCGCATCACGGCAAGCGAAGATACGCGCGTTAAGACCATAATGCGCAAATACCGCATAACCGATGCGGAAGCGCATGACGTCCTGACTATCGGCGACCGCAAGCACAAGAGGTTCGTGACGACGCTGTTCGGGAAGGACGTTACTTCGCCCGAACTGTACGATCTCATCCTCAACACGGACCGCCTTTCCGTGGACGAGTGCGTCGATGCGATCATCGAACTGTCCCGCAAGCACGACCTCAAGGCCAAGCTCGCGGCGGAGAACATGAACGCCCGCACGATGGATCACCAGACCAGGACCACGGTCTTCAAGAACGATACCGAAGAAGAATTCGCACGCATCCTGGACATGTACAACATCGAGTGGCTCTACGAACCCAAGACCTTCCCCGTCGAATGGGACGCCGAGGGCAACGTCACGATGGCGATCTCGCCTGACTTCTATCTGCCGAAGTTCAACCTCTACCTCGAGCTTACGACGATGGACCAGAAGTACGTCACCAAGAAAAACAAGAAGATGCGTCTCGTGCGCGAGCTCTACCCGGGCACGAATATAAGGATAGTATATAAGAAAGATTTCCAGGAGCTCGTCGACAGGCTGAAGCTGTTCGGCGGCGCGGAGAACGGAGACAACTGACATGAGCAACATTGCAGATTCACTCGGTGTCGAGCGTATCGTATATGACGAAGAGACCATCAGGAAACGCGTTGCCGAAGTCGGCGCGCAGATCACAAAGGATTTCGCCGGCGAGGAGCTCATCGTCATCGGCGTCATACGCGGCGCACTGTATTTCCTGTCTGACCTGACCCGCGCGATCGACCTCCCCATCAAGGTCGACATGATCGGTTATTCGAACATTCCCAACACTACCTCCAAGACCGGTATCGTGCGCATCATCAAAGACATCGATATCGACATCACGGACAAGCACGTTCTCGTCGTGGAAGACGTTATCCGCACGGGCCTCACCACCGCATACATCATCCAGAATCTCGAGATGAAGAAGCCCAAGGACATCACGCTCTGCTCCATGCTCCTCAACCCCGACCGTCTGCTGATGACAATCCCGGTCAAGTACTACGGCTTCGAGATCAACGACCAGTGGCTCGCAGGCTACGGCATGGACAGGGACGAGATCGGCCGCAATCTGCCGTATATCGCACAGATCAAGAAACAGTAATTCCTTCGGGCTACCTTTTACGCTGCCAATATCGCGAAAACGGTAGCCTTTTTGGTAGCCTGTTCTATTCTCAGTAGTGTTTTTGAAGATTTTGCTACTATAAACACTACTACATGACAAATAGTAGTTTTTTCAGTAGCAGTTTTGAAGATTTTGATACTGCTTTGGGAACAGCTTAGCCGGCGGCTGGCAAAACCGCCGCACAAACATACAAAAAAAGAAGAATCCCGCCGATACTGATCGACGGGATTCTCGTTCGCTCCAACGAACCAAATCCAAATCTGCCGTTACCTCTTCGGCCCAGACCCTTTTGCATCCAACCCGAGCTATTCATGTGGCGTTGCCTCAATTAACTGACTGCTGCAACTTATGGCCACACCGTGCAACTCGTATCTCCCTTCGCCGGACGTTACCGCCATCGGGTCTACCCGCTCCGCCATTCTCATCACGAGTTAGGCTTTACGTCCCGGTAGCATTTGTATCGGCTACTCGGTTTGCACGAACCGGTGTAACATCTGTTGCGGTCCTCGGCTGTTCCCTGTCGACGATGACATCTCATCCGCTCGCGGTCCCGATACCGAATCAACTAATTGTTACAACCTGCGACTTGTATACTTGATGTACCTTCAATCGCCAGCTCGTATTCCCTCAGATCCTATCTAGGCTTCGTATCCACCTTCGGTCTACCCCTCCGGTTACGTCTCTTCGGCTTCGCCATAAATCCTAATGCAAGATTCTGGTTCTTCCCTGCACCAACTCGATATCACTTCGGGCGGTCTGCCTCAGAACCGGTAACTATTGTTTCCGTATTCCTTGGAGCTAGCCTAATAATACTATCGGGAATTTTGTAATACAACTGACACGAATGACCAAATGAAAATCATTTCATTGTGCAATTTGTCAATAACCACCCCAAAAACCCCTATATATTTATTAACAGATTGTTACTTATACACAAAACCATAAACAAAAACCGGCAGAAGCAGTGCCTCCGCCGGTCATTTGATGCTGAACGTTTTCGGGAAGTGTTATCTCGACTTGTAGAACTTGTCGAAGAGTTCTCCCTTGATGATATAGATGTCGTGCTCGTCGTCCGCCCTTACCGCGATGTAGTCACCGACGTTGCCGGAGTAGTACTTGTCCTCGGTCCATGCCGTGAAGAGCTTGACCGGCTGCTGCAGGGGCTTGGCGAAGATTATGGAGCTTCCCGAAGTCCTTGCAGTCTTGGCGTGGGGCATGACGTATTCGATCTCGCCCGTGATGCGGTTCTTGATCCTCGGCTCGTATTCGAACTTACGGGTATAGACGAAGTTCGTGAGCTGATAGCTGCTCAGGAGCTTGTTCTGCTTGATGGGATAGACCTCGCCTTCAACGCCGATCATGAGATATGCTTCGTCATCAATGATGGTATCGACGTCGCCTTCCAGCGTTCTTATGTTGATGGGCGTGCCGGACGGGAATACATCAGTAAGCTTAACGCAGCCAAGGGTCTGCTGGATCTTCTCGTAGCGCCTCATGTCAGAGGTGTTGAGCTTAGTCTCCTTGGCATAGATTACAAGGTATGTATCGTAGTACCAGGTAAGCCTCTCCTCGATGGTCTCCTTGGCGGATTTCTTGAGGTACTCAGGAAGCATCGTGCCGCCGGCCTTCAGGTTGTGGCCGCCGCCTCCGCCGCCCAGGCCGTCTGTGAGGTAGCACGCGAGTTCGTCCGCATGGACTTCCTTGGTGGTACTCCTTACGGAGAGCTTGATCTGATAAGGACTCTCATAGTATGCGACAACGACGTCGACGTTCTCCGTCTCCATCGCGAAATCACTTATGACACCGAGGATGCACGGATCGCATGCCTCCGACTCGATGACGAGATACTTGTTGTTCTCGTGATACTCATAGTTGAGGATCGCCTTGCCTGTGATCTGAAGCTCTTCGAGCGAGATGTTCGAATTGACCATCTCCGTGATTATGCTCTTGTTGATGACCAGGGCATCGAGCATGTCTCGGTCGAGAGGGTGCGATACCTCGGAGTTCCTGTTGGTATCGGTATACAGACCGTAGTAGAGCGCAGTCGCGAGCAGCTTGTCGCTGTTGGGATCGAGACCCTCTTCCTTGAGCATGTCCCAGCATACCGTCGAGCAGCTGCCGACATCACTTCTGATGCATGACCATCCGCCGGTCTTGACGACCTTCTGGTGATGGTCTATGATGGCGACTTTCTTTGCCTTTGTCGCGGTAACGTTCTTCTGTCCGTACTGGCAGTCGACAGTGATCAGAAGGTCCGGCTCCTCATCGAAGTCGGGCGCGTACTCAACGGGGACTTCGAGCTTATCGAGCATGATCATCAGATTGCTCTTGTGGATCTCGTTAATGCCCCTGTAGATGAACCTGGCATCCTTGCCGTTCTTCTCGAAAAACCACTTGACCGCATAACCTGACGCGAGCGCATCCGCATCCGGGTCGTCGTGGCACTGAATGACTACGTTGTCGTACTTTAAGAGATCTTTAAGCTTCATATAACACTCCGTTTATCCGAAGAAATTGAATACTGATGTAACGCCCATGACGGCAAGCAGGGAGCCTACGGTCATTATAACGCCTGCAAGGAGAACTCCGAGGAGAACTGCGATCGTGCTCTTCTTGAACCCGAAGTCCAGGAAGGAAGCCGCCAGTGTTCCCGTCCATGCGCCCGTTCCGGGGAGCGGTATGCCTACGAAAAGCAACAGCGCAACGAAGACTCCTCTTCCCGCCTTTGCCGTGAGCTTCTTGCCGCCCTTCTCGCCCTTCTCATAGCACCAGGTGAAGAACTTGCCTATGAACTTCTTGTCCTTGCCCCATACGAGCACCCTTCTTGCAAAAAGATAGATGATCGGGACCGGCAGCATGTTGCCGAGGACAGCTATCGCCAACGCGATGAACGGATTAAGACCGGCGCCGGCAGCGTATATTACCGAACCTCTAAGCTCGATGAGCGGAACCATCGAGATCAGGAATACAACGGCATAATTCCAAAATTCAGACAAAGGTCTTCCTCCTCTTATATGACTCACTAATTATTACACACGACCAAATAAAATAACATATCTAAGATTTGTTATAATTATGGAAAATTGATTACAGAGGGGGCCCTTAAGATGTTTGTTAAGCTCGAAGAATTCCTGATAAACACTCTCGGCGACACCACGCTCGTTCATCTGCTCTGTGCAGTTGTCATGGTCGCCATCTGCGGACTCGCTGCATTCATCGTAAAGATCGCAGCGTCAGTGATACTCGGAATGCTCGCCAAGAAGGGCCATCACGCAGCAGTCAGGGAAGGCGCCAAATCCTGTAAAGAACACAAGCTGGGCGGCAAGGCTGCCTTCCTGATTTTCTTCTACGGACTGCAGTCGCTGTCCCCTTATATGTTCTCCGGCGAGAAGATCGTATACACCGTATCCGGTTATGCGATGCTGTTCCTCGTGGTGATACTGATAACCACGGCGGTGGATGTTTTCGGTGACGTGTACTCGAAGCGTCCCATCGCAAAGAAGCGCTCGATCAAAGGCATACTGCAGGTAGTAAAGATCTTCGTATATATTGTTTTCGGGACCATCGCGGTATCGCTGATACTCGGGCAGAACCCGCTCGTGCTGATCTCCGGCGTATCTGCATTTGCTGCCATCCTCGCGATCGTATTCAAAGATCCGCTCTTAGGTCTCGTCGCAGGCGTGCAGATCACCGCAGACGACCTGCTCAGGATCGGCGACTGGGTAACGATCCCGTCCATGGATGTCGAGGGTTCGATCACGGACATATCCCTGATCTCCGTCAGGGTCACCGAGTTCGATAACACCGTAAGCGTCGTCCCGGCGTACTCTTTCCTGTCAGTGCCTTTCACTAATTTCCGTCAGGCGATAGCCGGCGAGAAGAGGCAGTTCCGCGGGATGCTCAACATCGACACCACTTCGGTAAGATCGCTGACTGCAAGGGAAGCTGCCATCATGATCGGCCGCCACAAGGAGCTGTTTGAAGGCAAGTTCCCGGAAGATGCGGACCTCGGCGGCATCACAAATCTCTCGCTCTACCGCACATATCTGTCGGAGTGCTTCAAGGCCAGCGGTCACATCAGGGAAGAATATGCATGCCTCGTATCGACGGGCAGTTCGGAAGGCCGCGGCATCCCCGTGAAGCTCCTCTTCACTACGGACATCGGCGACTACAGCACCTTCGTGGAATTCTCGTCTCAGGTATACGAGCAGTCTTTTGCGGCAATGCCTGACTTCGAACTTAATGCCTTCCAGGAGAGGAACGCAGTCAAGCCTTAACGTCGGGATCCAGGAACCTCGTTATCTCATCTCTCATCTTGTACATCTGCTGAACCGAGTTCTCGAGGAAGTAGTAGTGGAACACGTATGCCACCGTGAGAACGAGAAACAGCAGCACGAGCACGCCGCTTATAAGCGCATAGCTGTACGGCAGCATGAACAATGCACATATCTCGATAAGCAGGAACAGCGCGAAGAAGAAAGTAACTATCAGATGTATCAGCCTCTCGTGCTGGAAGTAGGATATCTTCTTCTCGAATTCGGCGAGGACCTTCCTTGTGCGGTCTTCCGGAGCGTCCTTCATCTCTTCGTCGATATACTTGCGGACAAAAGCCATTGTCTCTTTCATATAAGCCTTCATCTTCTGAACCTCCGATTGATGTAATTGACCACCTGTCTCTTGTCTGCCGTCCACATCGGGGCGAGAAGGATGTTCTTCGGTCCGTCGCCCGTGAGCCTGTGCACCACGGTCTCTTCAGGAAGCAGTTCTAACGCCTTCCCTACAATCTCAAAATACTCCTCTTGACCGAGCACTTCAACTTTGCCCTCGCGCCAGAGCTGCTCCAATGGCGTGTTCTTCAGCACGTACAGGCAGGTGAACTTGATGCCGTCCGTGCCGCAGGAGACCGCGTATCTAACGGTGTTCAACATGTCCTCTTCCGTCTCGCCCGGCAGCCCGAAAATAATATGCGTGACGACATTCGCGCCGGCCTTGTGAAGTGCCTCCACGGCGCTGCGGTATTCTACCGTCTCATAGCATCTGTTGATGATCTCCGCGGTCTTATCGCTAGCGGTCTGAAGGCCGAGTTCGACGAACACCGGGATCTTCTCTGCGTATCTGCTTATTACATTAATTATCTCTTCAGGCAGACAGTCCGGCCTCGTCGCTATGGACAGCGCTTCGACCTTCGGATGCGTTACTGCCTGTGCGAGCGCTTCTTCCAGATATGCCGCCTCACAATAAGTATTGGTAAAGCTCTGGAAGTACGCGATGTAACCGGCGTTCTCACCCGCCTTGCTCTTCACGCGTTCTATCGCTTTATCTATCTGCGAAGTCACATCTCCGGGTGCCTCCGAGAACTCGCCCGAGCCTCCGGCCGAACAGAAGATGCATCCTCCTGTCCCCTTGCTGCCGTCCCTGTTCGGGCAGGTAACATCAAGGCTTATCGAAGCCTTGTACATCTTGTGTCCGAACCGGTTCTTAAAGTAATCGCCCGCAAATATCACGAGAACTCATCCTCCTCGGGGTGGAACGGATCGTGCGACGCCCGCTCCCTGTCTCTGTCCGCTTCCGCCGCAGTCTTGATGACTCCGGGGCCGTACCTCATATTGATCAAGTCTATCACTTTCCCGAGCTTGGCGTCTTTCTCGCGCTGCTCATCCTCCGAGAACATCGACAGCTGCACCGCCTCGTCCGCGCCGACGACCTTCGCGCATCTGACGCCGATACTCCTAATGCCGGTATGCCAGTCGTAAGACTCCCTGAACAGTTCCATCGCATTCTGATATATCACGCGCTCGCTGTCGGTTGGTTCATAAAGCTGGCGCTGGTGCTCGGAGATATTCAGATCTCTGTCTCTTATGTGTATCTGTATTACCGTGCCCTTGAGCCCGTGCTTCCTCAGCCTCGATGCGACGCTCGCGGCCAGTCCGTGCATAGTCTTCTCTACTGCTGCATCCGATGTCATGTCGCTGCTCGTCGTAGTCGAGTTGCCGACCGACTTGATCTCCCGCTGGTATCCCACAGGTGCGACCGGCGAATTATCGAGACCGTTGGCATAGTTCCAGAGCATCTCGCCCTGCTTGCCGAGATAATTCACGATATAGTCGTAGTCTATCTTCGCGAGGTCTCCTATCGTTATGACGTTGATCTTCTTAAGGCGCGCCTCGGTAGACCTTCCGACGAACAACAGCTCCGATGCCTTCAGCGGCCAGATCTTCTCCTTCCAGTCCGTATCACTGAACACGGTCGTCGCATCCGGCTTCTTGTAGTCGCTGCCGAGCTTGGCGAATATCTTGTTGAAGCTTATCCCTATGGAACAAGTCAGGCGGAACTGCTCCCTGACGCGCTGCCTTATCTCGGATGCGATCCTCTCGGCATCGGCATAATCCTTCGCGATGCCGGTCATGTCCATCCAGCACTCGTCAAGCCCGAAAGGCTCCACCTTGTCCGTGTATTCCGCAAACATCTCACGCAGGCGCCCCGAATAGAACTCATATCTGTCATAGTGCGCGGGAAGGCACACCAGGTCGGGGCACTTCATCTTCGCCTGCCAGATCGCTTCGGCGGTCTTGACCCCCGCCTTCTTCGCGAGCTCGTTCTTAGCGAGGATGATGCCGTGTCTTGCTTCCACATCGCCCGCGACAGCCATCGGCACATCCCTGCACTCGGGATGCGCTATCATCTCCACTGACGCGAAGTAACAATTCTGGTCGACATGAAAGATTATTCTCTGCATAAAGGCATTATACCACGAAAACGAACATATTTTCGGTTTTGCTCTTTTGCCGCCAAAATTCCACTTTTAATATGATAAAAAGGAGTTTATAATATAAGCGGAAAAATAACACCTATCCGATTTAATAATATGTTTTTCCAGGGATTAAGGAGGTTTTAATATGGCTAAGCATAAGATCCTTATCGTTGATGATGACAACGATATCCTGACACTTAACCGCGACTTTCTCGTTGGTGAGGGATATGAGGTCGTAACCGCTACAACATGCAGCGAAGCCCTTGCAAAGGCTCAGGTTCATAATTTCGCGTGCCTCGTATTAGACGTAATGCTCCCCGACGGAAGCGCTTTCGATCTTGCTCCCAAGATAAAGGAGTTTACTGATGCCCCCATGATCTTCCTTACTGCTAAGGATCAGCAAGAGGACGTCATCAAGGGTTTCAACGTAGGTGCGGACGACTATGTCACAAAGCCTTATTCCCTGCCCGAGCTCTCGCTCCGTATCAACGTTCACATCAAGCGCAACATGAAGAGTGAAGGATTCCTCATCGAGTATCCGCCGCTCTCTATCAATATCAGAACACGTGAAGTCATGCTCAAGAACAAGCCGCTTCACCTCACGAACCGTGAGTTCGATATCCTCTGCCTCCTGGCTGAGACACCGAACGTAATCGTTCCTTTCACAAGGATCTATTCCCATGTATGGGGCGACGATTCTCCGTGCGACAACCACCTCGTAATGGTCAACATCTCCTACCTCAGGAAGAAGATGGAGAAGATCGCACCCGAGATCACGTTCATCAAGACAGAGTGGGGTATCGGATACTCATTCGCTTATCCGCCGGTCAAGAACAGCATGACCACTCAGTACTGATATCAACGTAATAACGCCAGACTAATGCCCCGGACAGCCGGGGCATTTTAGATTAAACACAGACGCATGGCAGAGAAGAAGAGAAACATCAACACACGGAAAACCGCTCAGGGTAATAAGGCCACCATAGTGGGTCTTGCGGTATTCCTGGGCTTTGTTCTCGTGATGTTCGCTTTCCTTCTTATCAGTCAGTTCTATTCATCTGCGATGAACAAGACTCCCGTGATCGACGAGAACGGTGTATATACCTTAGGCGGCGATCTGTCGTCTATCGACAGCTGCACCTACTACTGTAACGACGGATGGGTCTTCGTGCCCAATGCGACTGAAGATAACGTCGCATCAGGAAGGCTCGATCTGGGTTCGTACAAGGATTACACCTATGCGGAGAACATCAGCATCCACAGTGGCGACGGCGGTTGGTATGACTACGACTGGCAGTACAGATGGCACAACAGATCCGACGACTTCTGCTATGTCAGCAACGAGACGGACGGCGAGAGCGTGATCTCCGGCGTATACCTCGGACATTTCGAGTGCCCGAATAACCTGAAGTACGTGTATTTCTCCTTTAAGGATATCAACGGTTATGCCAAGGTGTACTGCAACGGTTCCTACTCCGGAACGATAGGCAAAGCATCGGGCGTATTCCTGAACAATAAAGCATTCTCCGATTACTGTCTGCTCGCACCCGAGAACGGCGAACTCAACATAACGATCGTCGTATACTGCTACGACAAGATCACCAATCCCGGCATCGTATCATCGCCAATAATCGAGAACTCGATGGCCACCGATCAGAGAGTCGCGCTCACGGCAAGCCATCTGGCTGTCGTCATCGTGATCTTCGTTATGTCGCTGATAGGCGGAAGCTTCTATTTCCTCGGCAATGAGCGTCTGCGTAAAGTCGTGATCATATTCTCGATCAACTTCACTTCGATATTCCTTTATTACCTTACGGATTACAGATTCCTTGCTCTGAGCTCACATGTAAGAGTCGATCTGCTCTTCTGTCTGTGCCTGTTCGTCAGCCTCTCGGCATATTCGATCTGCTCCGTGCTCAACGACGATTCACCGGGTGTCAAGGCAAACCGCTGGCTCAGATATGACAGGCACCTTATATACGCCGGCGCTCTGGTCATCTTCATGATCCACCTCATCAGATATTACGGATTTGGTCTGATGACGCCCCACATGGTCGCCCTCGTATACAGCATCGTCATCATGCTCATTATGGTCTTGAAGTGTCTGCTCTTCTATTCGAACAAGATGAGCGGACCGATGATGATCTCTCTGTACTACAGCTTCTTCATATATCTTATCGACCTGTCCATCATCGCAGGCAAGTCTGAATTCGGAGGCTTCCCCGCATACATAAGCGTTGCCGTGGCGGCAGTTATTTTCGCGGAGATCGCCTTCATCATCGCCTTCGTAAAGCAGCAGCGTGAGATAAGAAGGAACTCCGAGACGCTCAGGCGTCAGATCCAGGAGAAGACCAGATACATCAGCGAGATCAACAAGGACCTCGTCGAGACCAACAAGAAGCTCAAGGAAGGCGAGCAGGCCCGTAAGAACGTCCTGTCCAATGTCTCGCACGACCTCAGGACGCCTATCACTGCGATACGCGGATACTCCGAGCTCATGCTCACTTCGGAAGGCATGGATGAGGATCAGAAGCGCACCTATCTTACCAATATCGTAAGACGAAGCGAGCAGATGGAGCGTATCGTCTCAGATATCGTTGAGCTTACCAGGATGGAATCGAGCGATACTGAATTCATGTTTACCGACCTGTCCGTATGCGAGATGCTCGACGAACTCGTCACGATGTATTCCCTCGATCTCGAGGGCACTGGCAAGCACCTGTCGATAGATATCCCCGAAGACGATCTGCTCATCGTTAAGGCAGACCCCAAGAAGTTCTCCAGAGTATTCGAGAACCTTATCTCTAATTCCATCAACTACACGCATGATGAAGCGGAGATCGTCGTAAAGGCATGGCGCACCGGTAAAGACCTGCCCGTCACAGAGCAGAAGATCCACATAAGCGTCAAGGACAACGGCGTCGGTATCCCGCTTGATGAACAGAGCAGGATCTTCGACCGTTTCTACCGCGCCAAGAACTCCGGAATCAACATCAAGGGTACGGGATTGGGCCTTGCAATAGTCAAGCTCATCTGTGACCGCCACAATGCCAAGATTACTGTCACGAGCGACATCGGCAAGGGCACGGAGTTCGAAGTCATTCTAGATGCGACTTATTAAGCCTTGTTTTTTGCACCTGGACTGAAAAAGTCTTCATATTTGTCTTCACCACGCTTCAAACAGAGACCAAAACGAAGACTTTTCTAATTACGTTCATACAAAAGGCGCCGCCACTTGGGACAGCGCCTTTATTGTTTTAAGTTCCCGTTCTATCAGCCTAATGTCTGCAGATAGTTGTTGACCTCTTCGAGAAGCGCATCGCAGTCCATGCCGTGAACCATGCAAGCCTCTTCGATAGTCTCGCCGGACGCCATGGCGCAGCCAAGGCAGTGAAGTCCTGCGGACATGAGGATGGGTGCGATGCCCTCATCAGCGTTTACGAGATCTCCGATGATTGTATCTTTTGTAGCGATCATAATATGCCTCCAAATCAAAGATTTATAGTTCATTCAAACACCAACAAGCATACACCATAAGCACGGTTTTGTCATTGGATAGCAAGACTAATCCAAAACATTTGAAAAATAAGCAAAAAATGGCGTGTAAAAAACATTTGAAAAGCCCTCAATCCCTTGACAAGCAAGGGTTTTATCGCAATAATGAAATTGCAAATCAAGCCACTTCGGCTAACAGGAGGAAAACGTATGAATAAGTCACAGCTTATTGAGGCAATCGCAGCTGGTTCCGGTCTCTCCAAGAAGGATTCCGAGGCAGCTCTGAAGGCAACACTCGATTCCATCGAGGGTGCACTTGCAAAAGGCGACAAGGTAGTTCTTGTTGGCTTCGGTACATTCAAGACAAAGAAGCTCGCAGCTCGTAAGGGTCGCAACCCCGCTACAAACGAGACGATCAAGATCCCCGCTTCTACTGTTCCTACATTCAAGGCTGGTAAGTCTTTCAAGGACAGCGTTAACAAGAAGAAGGGTAAGAAGAAGTAATCTTACATATCTGAGATTGTTCTTGCAGCCGGTTCACATGAGCCGGCTGTTTTATTTCTCCCCGCCCGAGATTATCCTCCTCTTGATGGCCGCCACGAGCGTTCTGTATGCGCTCTTGCTGCCGCCGCCTGACAGCGCGCTCCTCTTGATGGCATACCTGACATCGCGCTCTATCTGATCGAAAGTCAGAAGCGTTCTCGACGCTGCATCCATATACACCGTCTTCATGTTGATCGGTACTTCTTCACCCTGGTATATCGTCTTCTTGATCGAATCGTAGAGTATTACCGTCCCCGTGTGTGCAAAGTTCATCCCGTACTGCAGGAAAACGCTCTTGGCGCAGACATCGTAGTACTCCTCGCGCTGCGAACCGCCCGGCGACTGTATCAGGGTCGTTACCGTATGCGTCGCACCGAGCCTGTCTCTCCTGCCGTCTACTATGTAGTGGATCTTGCCTACCCCGTCCCTTACGCCAATGACACCGTTGTGCGAGAGCATCCCGTTGATGTTCTCGAGCAGGCTGAAGTCTGAGCAGACAACATTCATCTCGACTTCGTTGCTTCCATCCCTTAATAACTTCTCGATCATAGCGCACCTCCTTTTACCGGAAGTGTACAACCCTGCCGTCAGCTTGTGGCGGCAAGTTGGGGAGATTTCAAAAAAAGGGGCCTTATTTGAGACTTTTTTGCCAAAAGTGAGACTTTTGGATCTTATTCTGCAGCGTCTTCGGCTTCCTGGATCTCGTCGCTGAGCTGTGTTACCTCGACGACGTACTTGGCATAAGGAGTGAATCTTATCCTGACCACGTCGCCTTCTTCGATGTTGTTCCTCAGCGGATTCATGTAATAGTGATCGCCGTCGACCTCAAAGTAGTTCTTCATCGGAGAGACTTCGCTTACCGTACCGGAATATGAGAAATACTTCTCGTTAAGAACGCTGTCTATGTCGAACAGTCTCGGGCCGGCATAACGGCATCCGAGCACTATCGCGATGACCGAGAATACGAACGGGAGAAAGTAGCTTACGACATGCTTGGTCTTATTCTTCCTGTTGCGGTTCGCGCAAATGCATGCAAGAGCGGCAAAGACTGCCACCACTGCTATGTGCGCTGCAAGATTCGCGATGAAGTAGTTCAAGCTTCAGTTACTCCTCATAGTCTTCCGTCATGACCGGCAGAAGGATGTCCACCGTCAGGTCGTGCTCTTCGAAGGGAAGCTCGGAACATATCTGGAAGTCGTAGCAGATACCGACAAGAAGCGCATCCGTCTGCGCGAAAAACTTATCGTAATATCCTCCGCCCTGACCGAGCCTCGTACCTTCTTCATTATAGGCAATCGCGGGAATGACAGCAATGTCGATGTCCGCGGGCTCAGCCTTCTCAAGACCCTCCGCAGGCTCAGCTATTCCGTACGCACCTTCAGCAAAATACTTACCTTCAAGAGACGGACAATAGTAGAAGTTCATCCCGCCGTTCTCTATCTTCGGAAAGCATACCCTGATACCTTTTTTGATAAGCGCCTTAGCAAGTTCATCTACGGGGAGCTCGCCCTGAGTGCTGCGGTATAGAGCGACGGTCTTCGCGCTGCCGAGCTTTGCTTCAAGATCGGGATCGTCAACGGAGAATATAAGGTCGGGAATGTCCTTGCCTATTTTAAGGAGCATCGTGTCGGTAAGCGCACTTCTCCTCGCCCTGATCTCCTGCCTGATGAGTGCCTTCTCTTCTTTGATGCCCATGGTCAGCCCTCCAGCATATTCTGCAATTCTTCGAGACTAATTATCGTCACGCCGAGGTCTCTTGCCTTGCGCTCCTTGGAACCTGCATCCTCGCCCATGAGAAGATAGGATGTCTTCTTGGACACGGAAGAAGTAACCTTGCCTCCGTTGTTTTCGATGAGGGCGGTTGCTTCGTCCCTGCCCATTCCGGGAAGCGTACCCGTGATGCAGAACGTAAGTCCCGCGAGCTTGTCCGAACCGCCTTCTACGGTTTCTTTCTCGAACTTCAGACCTGCCGCTTTAAGTCTTGCGAGCAGCGCGGCGTTGCCTTCGTCGAGGAAGAAATCATGTATCGCATTCGCGGATATCTCGCCGATGTCTGATGTATTCACGAGCGCTTCGTGGTCCGCATTTGCAACGGCATCGATCGAGCCGAACGTCCTGATGAGTTCCTTTGCCGTAGCCTTGCCTACGCCCGGCACACCGAGGCCTCCGAGCACGCGCTCTGCAGGCGAACTTACGCGCGAACTCTCGATGGCTTCGAGGAGCTTATCGGTGTTCTTCTCGAGGCCCAGGACCTTCTCTTCTATCAGCTTGTTGCGCATGTCCTTAAGCGCGTAGATGTCTGCAATATCCTTCAGGTATCCGAGTTCGACGAGCTTTCTTATATACTCGTCTCCGAAGCCTTTGACGTCCATGCAGTCGCGCGAGACGAAGTTGATTATCCTTCCCGCGACGGTCGCAGGGCAGGACAGATTGACGCACTTGAGGTCAGCCGCATCTGCTTCCCTCACGAGATGATGTCCGCACACGGGGCAGACGTCAGGCATCTTGTAGAGCTGCCAATCCGCAGGTCTCTTGCTCTCGACCACGCCCTTGATCTTCGGGATGATCTCGCCCGACTTGTATACGAGGATCGTATCGCCTATTCCGAGACCCATCTGCGTGATGAAATCCTGGTTGTGCAGCGTCGCACGGGATACCATCGTTCCGCAGAGATTGATCGGCTCGAAGATCGCGACGGGCGTGACCCTTCCGGTCCTTCCCGTGTTGACTTCTACCGAGAGGAGCTTCGTCTCCTTCTCTTCCGGCGGATACTTGTACGCGATAGCCCAGTGCGGGAACTTGATGGTACTGCCGAGTTTCTCGCGCTCTGCCAGGTTGTTCAGCTTAACTACCGCACCGTCTATGTCGTATGCAAGTTCGCCGCGTGCCTCGCCTATCTTTTGTATCGCGTCCCATACCTCGTCTGCGGTCTTGCAGAGGTAATACTTCTCGATGACCTTAACGCCGTTCTTCTTAAGGTATTCGTATCCTTCAAGGTGCGTCTTGAACGTAACGCCCCTGGTCTCCTGCACGTTGAAGATGAACAGCGACAGATTACGGTCTCTCGTGATCCTCGTGTCCGTCTGGCGGAGCGTGCCTGCTGCACAATTTCGCGGATTGGCAAAAGTCTTCTTGCCGTCCTCTTCCGCCTTCTCGTTGACCTTCGCGAAAGCCTCGCGCGTCATGTAGACCTCGCCTCTTATCTCGATGTACGGAACGGGCTCGGGGAGCTGTCTTACGACGTCTTTGATCATGCGCGCATTCATCGTGACGTCCTCGCCCTCGGTGATGCCGTCGCCTCTTGTTACTGCGAGCTTGAGGTCGCCTTCTTCGTATCTCAATGCCATCGACAGGCCGTCTATCTTCGTCTCTACCAGGAACTCAGCCTCGTCTCCGAAATCCTCCTTCATGGAGTTAACGAACTCATAGACTTCTTCCTTCGAGAAAACGTCCTGCAAAGACAGCATCGGCACGTTGTGCTTAACGAGCACGCCCTTCTCCGCCTTCCAGCCGACCCTCTTCGAAGGCGACTCGGGAACCACCCAGTCCGGGTGCTCCTTCTCTATCTGCTTGAGCTTATTATTCAGCTGGTCGTACTCAAAGTCGGATATCTCCGGCTCGTCCTGGTTGTAGTAACGCTCCGCATGGTAGTTCAGGGTCTTGACCAGATCCAGGTACTCCTGCTTCTGATCGTTCTCCATATCGAAAAGGCTTATCTGATCCATACGGAAGTCTCCTTCTTCTTCTGCGTCGCGAAATACAGTACCGGCAGAACTGCGAGCACCGAGAATACTATTCCCCATGCGATGCCCGGGATGCCTGCGAGGCCGTCAAAAGGCGTTATGACATCTATCTCGTTGTACTTAGTGATGTAGAGGATCTTCCTTACCAGATCGCCGAGTCTTGCTATGGGCTCAAAGAGCGTCGCGGTAAGAAGCGCCACGGGCAGACTGAAGATGTATGCCTCTGCTATCCATGTAAGAATGAATCTGAGCCTGAAGACATAGAGCACTGCCAGTATCACTACCGGGATGATGAGTGCGGCAGCTCTTCCGACATCTACCTGAAGCTTATCAGCCGTTCTCTGGATGAATACTATAAGCGTCAGCACTGCGATAGCTCCCGGTATGAACGGGACCGCATCGGTCTTGGAGAGCTTCTGCAGTATAACGGTACATACCGTAAACAAGATCACGACAACCAGAGATATGACAACGGGCGGGAGCTTGATCAGATTACCTGCCGTATAGATCCCCTTGTAAAAATATCCCGCAAAAATGTGGAAGGGCTCTGCTGCCAGAGTCCCCCACAAAAAAACCATTGCTATAAAAACTATTCCTGAGCGTTCCTCGGGTCTCATAGATCAGACGTCCAGCTTGGAGAAGTCTCCTTCGTCAAAGAAAGTCTTGAGCATGCTGTACTCTTCGTAGTCAAGGGAGATGCCCTTACCTACCTTCTGATGATCCGGGCCCCAGTCACGAATGTCGAGCTTGGGCTTGCCATTATTCCACTTGATGATGTTAACTTCGCGCTGCCAACCGGACTTGTTCTCTTTGAGCACACCGATAGTCTCAACGATCTCAAAAGTAATGTCAGTCTTAGCCATGTTCCATCCTCCCGGATAAAATATATTTTAATGATTATATCATACGTGAGGAAAATGTATATTATAATTAAGAAAAAATAATAAGAGGCATCATGAACCCCCTATATATTATTCT
>JAFZPJ010000040.1 GCA_017550385.1 Clostridiales bacterium | reverse complement strand
CCCTTAGCCTGGAGCTCATCGGAAACTGTCTCGATGAATGCGTTGAGAACTGCCTCTGTGTCCTTCTTGGAAGTACCAGCCTTTGCAGCCATAGCTTCTACTAACTCTGTCTTATTCATGTGATTTCCTCCCATATGGGTTATGATTTATGCTGAAAAACAGCAACGACGGTATTTTAACGATAATCTCAGGAAAAATCAACATATGTGCACGAAGAAAAAACAAACAACTTTGATTTTTTAATATGTTTACAATTTGTTAATCAAAAAACATACTCACGCCTCATTCAAGTAGCATTATAAGGTCAGTAGAAACCTATCGGATCTTTTGAGTTTTAGTTTGAGTTTGTGGAACTGCAGAATTTTCTGCAGTTCCTTTTCTTTTGTTGTTTTTTCTGTAAAATATATTTGGAAATTAATTGGGAAGGCTATATATGGAGTTTTTACTGCAGATCATTCAAAACCGGATACTGTGGTCAGGAGTTTCGGCTTGGCTCCTCGCACAGATCTTCAAGGCAATAAGCAATGTCATAATCACAGGCAAATTCAGTTGGGAGAGGCTTTTTGGCGACGGCGGTATGCCGAGCGGCCATTCTGCAACGGTTTCTGCAGTCATGCTGTCGACGGGTCTTTATGCCGGTTTTGATTCTCCTGTATTTGCTGTTTCCGCGATACTTGCGATAATCGTCATGCATGACGCCATGAACGTCAGGCTCGAATCCGGCAAGCAGGCTCATCTGCTCAACATCATGGCCGAGACCTTCGAGGAGCTTACGGGAACGGATCTTCCTAATGACAAAAAACTCAAGGAACTCCTCGGACACACACCGCTGCAAGTTGTCTGCGGATGCGCTCTCGGACTCGTTGTTGCCGGAGTGATATTCTTTTTCTTCGGATAATATGATCTATACTGTAACCCTCAATCCGGCTCTCGACAGGAGTTTCAGTGCTGAGACTGTTGAAGCGGGCGCAGTTAACCGCGTTGTCCCCATAAGGGATGATCCGGGCGGCAAGGGCATAAATGTTGCCCAGGTCCTGAGGGCTCTCGGCAAGCCGGTATGTTCCTGCGTGATCATCGGAGGGAACACGGGATTATCGATCGTTTCCATGCTGGACAAGGAAGGCATCCCGACGATAATCGGTGAGGTTAAGTCAAATACCCGCAGTAATTTCAAGATAACCAACAGTGAAGGCGTGACCACGGAGTTCAACGAGGCAGGGCCGTCTTTTTCCGAAGCTGCATATGAGGCAATGTCGGAAGAGCTTTTCGAGCGCATAGAGGAAGGCGACATCTGCATCATATCCGGAAGCGTCCCGCCCGGATCCCCGGAAGATATCTATGCCGAGCTGATAACGGCACTCAAGGCCAAGGGATGCAAGACGTTCCTCGATACATCCGGTGCATGCCTTGCGCGCGGGCTTGAGGCAGGTCCGTATTTCGCGAAACCGAACGCATCGGAGGCGGGTATAGGCGAGAGCATCGAAGAGGCAATGGGTGTTGCGGACACATATATCGCAAAAGGCATTCACTCCATCATCATCACTCTCGGCAGCTACGGCGCCGTCTACCGTGATGCGGACGGCAGGCTCATGACCTGCGCGGGAGTAAAGGTCAATCCCGTCTGCACGACAGGCTGCGGTGATGCGGTAACGGCAGGCTTTGCTTCATGCATATATGCCGGACTCGAACCTGCGGAAGCATTCCGTTACGCGATGGCGTGCGGCACGGCTGCAGCAGTAACTGACGGCACACAGGCACCTTCGCCCGAGACTATAGGGAAATATCTGGAAGAAGTCCGTATAAACGTACTCTCGTAGCATTGAAATAAGCAAACAAATGTTCTATAATCGTCTAAAAGGTTATCGGCGGTCTCGTTATGTTTAAGTTGGTATCGGATTTTAAGCCTTCGGGTGACCAGCCCCAGGCGATAGACAGCATAGTTAAGGGAATAGAGAGCGGCATGCCCGCACAGACGCTTCTGGGCGTCACGGGTTCGGGCAAGACCTTCACTATGGCTAATATCATCGAACGGCTTCAGAGGCCGGCGCTCGTTCTTGCCCACAACAAGACTCTTGCAGGCCAGCTCTATGCCGAATTCAAGGAGCTGTTTCCCGAGAATGCGGTCGAATACTTCATCTCTTACTACGATTACTATCAGCCGGAAGCATATATAGCGGCTACGGATACTTATATCGAGAAGGACTCGTCCGTTAATGACGAGATCGACCGAATGAGACATGAGGCCACGAAGTCTCTGCTCTCCAGAAGGGATACGATAGTCGTGGCTTCGGTATCATGTATCTACGGTATCGGCGAGAAGAGCGACTATATGTCATTGATGCTCTCGCTGGAGGTCGGACTCGAGATATCCCGCGATGCCGTCATGGCACAGCTCGTCAACATGCAGTACGACAGGAACGAGTTCGAGCTTAAGAGAGGATGCTTCAGGTGCAAGGGCGACATTATCGATATCTGGACGCCTGATTCGGAGAACACTCTGACCAGGATCAGCTTCTTCGGTGATGAGATTGACAAGATCAGTTTTGTGGATGCCATTACCGGAAGGGCTCTGTACACGAAGACCTTTACGGAGATATTCCCGGCTTCGCACTATGCGACGGGCAGGGCAAAGCTCAACCGCGCGCTGGACGGCATAGAGGAAGAACTCGATGAGCGCCTCAAGGTGTTAAGAGACGATGGTAAGCCCGTGGCGGCTTACAGGCTCGAACAGCGTACGCGATATGACATAGATATGATGAGGGAGACCGGTTTCTGCAAAGGCATCGAGAACTACTCCAGACACATATCGGGAAGACAGCCCGGGCAGCCTCCGTGCACTCTGATGGATTTCTTCCCGGATGACTATCTTCTCTTCATCGACGAGTCGCATCAGACCATACCGCAGGTAAGGGCGATGTTCAACGGCGATCATTCGCGCAAGGAGATGCTGATAGATTACGGATTCCGTCTCCCGTCTGCATTTGATAACCGTCCGCTCAAGTTCGATGAATTCGAACAGAGAATGGGGCAGACCATCTTCGTCAGTGCGACTCCTGCCGAGTATGAGGCAGACAAGAGCGTTCAGACAGTAGAACAGATGATAAGACCGACCGGACTGCTCGAGCCGGAGATCTTCGTGAGACCTGTCGAAGGCCAGATAGAAGATATACTCGCTGAGCTTCAGGAACAGAAGAAGAGAGGCGACAAGAGCCTCATCATGACTCTTACGAAGCGCATGGCTGAAGACCTGACTGATTTCCTTACGAAGGAAGGCGTCAGGGTCACATATCTCCACTCAGATATCAAGGCAGTCGAGCGAATGCAGATCCTTAATAAGCTTCGTGCAGATGAGATCGATGTAATAGTAGGTATCAATCTGTTAAGAGAAGGCATCGATCTCCCGGAAGTCTCGCTGCTGATGATACTCGATGCAGACAAGGAAGGATTCCTGAGATCCGAGCGTTCGCTCATCCAGATCATAGGAAGATGCGCCCGTAACGAGAGAGGCCGCGTCGTCCTTTATGCCGATGAGGTAACGGATTCAATGATGAATGCGGTAGGCGAGACCAACCGCAGACGTGAGATACAGCAGAAGTTCAACGAAGAACACGGTATAGTCCCCAAGACCGTCAAGAAGGATATAAGGGATGTCTTTGAGATCGTTGCCGAGAGCGCAGGCCAGTCCGGCGGAAAGTCCGGCAGGGGCGGTAAGACTGTCGCTTCTGCGAAGAAGGATACCGGCATCGATCCGGAGAGCCTGATCAATGACGGCGTAACGGGCGGCACCAAGGAAGACAGGGATAAGATGATAGAGAAGCTGACCCGCGAGATGGAGAAGGCGGCAAAGAGCCTCGAATTCGAGAAGGCGGCAGAACTGAGAGATATCATCATCGAGCTTAAGGGGATAAAACAATGACCGGCTTTTGTCATCTGCATCTGCATACGGAATACAGCCTTCTGGACGGAGCTACGAAGATAAAGGAACTGGCTCCGCGTCTCAAGGAGATGGGAATGACCGCGTGTGCCATTACGGATCACGGGGTCATGTACGGAGCCGTTACTTTCTACAGGGAGATGACTGCTGCGGGCATCCATCCGATAATCGGATGTGAAGTGTATGTGGCTCCGGGTTCCAGATTTGATAAGGCCGCCGATGCCAATAAGGGCGAGAGGGCATATAACCATCTGATCCTTCTTGCCAAGGACAATAACGGACTGGCCAATCTGAATCGCCTGGTATCTGCCGGCTTTACCGAAGGCTTCTACAGGAGACCGAGGATCGACGAGGAACTCCTGGCCAAGTGGCACGAAGGATTGATCTGTCTTTCTGCATGTGTGTCAGGCAAGGTAGCCTGTATGGTCCTGGACGGTAATCTCGAAGGTGCCAAGAAGACTGCCGTAGCATATGACGAGCTCTTCGGCAGAGGCAATTACTACCTTGAGATACAGGCAAATACGACTCCTCAGCAGGCCAGGGTAAATTCAGCGTTGATCAAGATCTCGAAGGAGACCGGCATACCGCTTGTTGCCACGAATGACTGCCACTATCTGAAGAAATCCGACAGTGAGGCGCAGGACATACTCATGTGCATCTCTACCGGTGCCAGGATCGATGATGAGAACCGCATGCGCATGACGACGGATGATTTCTATGTGAAGTCCGAGACAGAGATGCGCCAGTTCTTCTCTGAGATCCCGGAGGCGATCGACAACACGATGAAGATCGCAGACATGTGCCATACCGAATATGACTTCAACACCATCCATCTTCCCGTCTATGAGGTGCCGGAAGGTTATTCAAGCCATGAAGAGTATCTGACGGACCTGACTTATAAGGGCCTTGAGAAGCGGTTTGAGATCCAGCCGCCTTCGACCGATAAGGAAGATTACATGAAGCGTGCCGAATACGAGCTGTCCGTTATCAACAAGATGGGATACACGGATTACTATCTGATCGTCTGGGACTTCATCAATTACTCGAAGACTCACGACGTAACGGTAGGCCCGGGAAGAGGTTCCGGTGCCGGTTCGCTCGTTGCATATGCGATAGGCATTACGGACATCGACCCGATAAGGTATGGTCTGGTCTTCGAGAGATTTCTTAATGTTGAGCGTGTATCGATGCCGGACTTCGACGTTGACTTCAACGACGAGCGAAGACAGATAGCAATAGACTACGTTACTGAGAAATACGGCAAGAACCGCGTGGCTCATGTCGTTACTTTCGGTACACTTGCAGCAAGACAGGCCGTTAAGGATGTCGCGAGAGTTCTTAATGTTCCCATTGCAAAGAGCAATAAGATAACCAAGATGATCCCGTTTGCCGTGGGAATGACTCTTGCTGAAGCACTCGAAGTCAGCACGGAATTCAGGGAATGCTATGACACGGACCCTGAAGCACATAAGGTCATCGACATGGCCATGAGGATCGAAGGACTTCCAAGGAACTCCGGTACTCATGCTGCGGGAATGATCATTGCGGGTTCGGATATAACGGACATTGCTCCGCTCTCGGTCAACGATGACACTACGGTGGTCCAGTTTGCCAAGACTGATGTCGAGAGCATCGGACTTCTCAAGTTCGACTTCCTCGGTCTGCGTACGCTCACGGTCATTCAGGACTGCAGGGAACTCGTTAAGAAGAACCACGGCATTGATATTGACCTTAGCAGGATACCTTTGGATGATGCCAATGTTTATAAGATGATCTCGGCAGGAGATACCGTAGGCGTATTCCAGCTTGAGAGCCGAGGTATGACCAGTTTCATGAAGCAGCTTGAGCCGGAAGGATTCGAGGACATAATCGCAGGCATATCGCTTTATCGCCCGGGTCCGATGGACCAGATACCGAAGTATGTCGACTGCAGGCATAATCCATCTCATATCACTTATGACCATCCGATGCTGGAGCCCATCCTCAGTGTCACATACGGCTGTGCGATCTATCAGGAACAGGTAATGCAGATCGTAAGGGACCTTGCAGGTTTCTCGATGGGTCAGTCCGACAATATCAGACGTGCCATGAGCAAGAAGAAAAAGTCTCTTATGGAGACATACAGAAGCTTGTTCATGTACGGCGGAACTGACGATAAAGGCAGACAGATAGACGGAGCGATCAAGCGCGGCGTGCCTGAGAATGTTGCTGCGAAGATATTTGATGATGTATCGGGATTCGCAGGATATGCTTTCAACAAGTCCCATGCGGCGTGCTATGCCCTGGTGGGATACTGGACAGCCTATCTCAAGTATTACTATCCGACCGAGTTCATGGCTGCCATGCTGAACTCGTTCAGGTTTGATCTGGGCAAAGCCTCTTATTACATAAGCTGCTGCTCACAGATGGGACTTAAGGTGCTTCCGCCTGACATCAACATGAGCCGTGAGAAGTTCACTACAGAAGGTGACCGCACTATACGGATCGGCTTGAGTGTTATCAAGAACGTCGGCGAGAGGGCAGTCCTCGATATCGTGTCCGACAGAGATGCCAACGGCAAGTACTCATCGTTCGAAGACTTCATTACCAGAGCAGCAAAGATCGGACTTAAGCGCAATGTCGCCGAAGCCCTGATACTTGCATCCGCTTTGGATTTCTCGGGCCTGAACAGGGCTCAGATGGTTGCCTGCGTTCAGACTGAACTGGATAAGCTTACTTCTACAGCAGGCAATAACATAGAAGGCCAGTTGTCACTGTTCGATCTCGGCGGGGCAGATACTTCCGGTGCTTCTGTTTTCGTGCCGGATATTCCTGAGTATCCCGATGACGTTAAGCTCGGATATGAGAAGGAGATGGTGGGAATATACCTGTCCGGCAACCCGCTGGCGGCATATAAGGATACGATCTCGCGTCTGGCGACTTTTGACATGGCTGAGGCTGCCGATGCAGCTGAACTGTCAGGAATGGAGTCAATGGACGATAACCGCGAAGTTGCCATGGCAGGACTCATTACTTCCAAGAAGACCGGATATACCAAGCGCAAGACCATGATGGCGACCATCGTATGCGAAGACCTTACCGGATCATTCGAGGTAATGCTCTACGGCAAGAGTTTCGATGAGTTCAACCGGGTTACGGAGAAGAATAAGCCTTATCTGTTTATCGGAAGAAGGCAGGTAAGAGAAGGTGAAGGCATCTCGATGTTCGTTGATGCCTGCTATCCGCTCAGTAACGATGAAGGTCAAATAAGCGCGATAATCAACGACAGAGCATATCAGACTGCGGTCAAGGAGGCCGGCAAGAAGAGGATCAGGAACGAACAGCCGCAACCAGCCGCAGAACCGGTAGAAGTCTTGCCGGATATGCCTGAAGAGATCATAACCGATGATGGTGCTGCTTCAGATGAAGATAAGAGGAATGTGCTAAGGATAGTGTTTGAAGGCTCGCCTGACTCGGCCGGATTCAACCGTTTGCTTAATTTCCTGGCGTATTTTCATGGTAATATGACGGTAGAAGTCGAATTTGCATCGGACGGAAGCGTTACCGTGCTCGATAACGTCTGCGCTGTCGATCCCGATGAGAGCGTCATCAATAAGCTCTGTGACATAGTGGGAGAAGATAACGTGAGATTCCTCTGATGCTCTGATAGGAGGCGTTATTATGGCTGCAGAAGATTACGTTAAGCTGAATGAGATCATCAAAGAGTGTGAGCATATCGTTTTCTTCGGGGGAGCGGGCGTTTCCACGGAGAGCGGCATCCCGGACTTCAGGTCAAAGGACGGGCTTTATAACCAGCATGACATCAAGTTCGACAGATATTCACCCGAATACCTTCTGAGCATTGACTGTCTTGAGGACCGTCCGGAAGTATTCTATGAATTCTACAGACAGAAGCTCGATACCCACGGGATCGAACCGAACAGGGCGCACTATAAGCTTGCCGAGATGGAGAAGGCCGGAAAGCTCGACGGCGTTATCACGCAGAATATCGACGGACTCCACCAGAGGGCAGGAAGCAGGAATGTGCAGGAGGTCCATGGTTCAACGCTCCGCAACTACTGCATGAAGTGTCATGAGAAGTATCCTGCTGACTTTATATTCAAGTCTGAAGGCCCCATTCCGCTCTGTCCCAAGTGCGGAGGCATGGTAAGACCTGATGTAACGCTATACGGCGAAGGTCTGCCGCAGACGGCATGGATAGAGTCTACGAGGCTTGTATACAACGCTGACTGCCTAATAATCGGCGGCACTTCGCTCGTTGTCCAGCCGGCAGCATCGCTCGCATACAATTTTCCCGGCAAGTACCTGATCATAATCAATCGTGACAGGACATCCAAGGACAGGGATGCGACCCTCGTGTTCCACGAGAATATCTCGACTGTTCTTGATAAGATCACTCTGTAGTGACGGTGTTGGTGTATAATCCATAATGTTATTTAGATTTTGGAGGAATTAATATGGGATGGCTTTTATATGATGAGACCAATCTTCCTGAGATAAGTACGCTTAAGGCTGTCAACTACGACGGCGTTGATAAGAATTCAGTCCAGCCGATCAAGCGTGTCGGAGTGCTGACCAGCGGCGGTGATGCTCCTGGAATGAATGCGGCCATCAGAGCCGTTGTCAGAGCAGGTATCAATGCCGGCTTTGAGATGTATGGTGTAACAAGAGGCTATCACGGCCTTTGGAAGGGTGAGATCAAGCAGCTCGACGGCAGATCCGTATCCGAGACTCTGCAGCGCGGCGGCACTTTCCTTATGACCGCAAGATCCAAGACATTCATGACTGACCAGGGTGTCCTCAAGGGCGCCAGGATGATGGAAGCATATGAGCTCGATGCTCTTGTAGTCATCGGAGGCGACGGTTCTTATAAGGGTGCCAGATCTCTTGCAAGGATCGGTATGCCTGTTATCGGACTGCCCGGCACGATCGACAACGATATTGCATCTACCGAATATACGATAGGTTACGATACGGCTATGAATACTGCCATGCAGTGTATCGATAAGCTCCGCGACACCGCATCCTCACATGAGCGCTGCAGTGTTATCGAAGTAATGGGCAGGAATGCCGGCTGGATCGCTCTTAACGTAGGTATCGCTACGGGTGCAGAGAGCATATTGATCCCCGAGGTTCCTTATGATTTCAACCGTGACGTTCTCAGAGTAATACTTGACGGCAGGAACGAGGGCAAGAAACACTATATCGTTATCGTTGCCGAAGGCGTATGCCATGCAGAGGATATTGCCAAGCAGATCGAGGATGCCACGGGAATCGAGGCTCGTCCCACGATCTTAGGACATCTGCAGAGAGGCGGATCTCCGACGCTCAGAGACAGGACCATGGCAAGCCTAATGGGTATCAGAGCCATCGATTGTCTCAAGGAGAAGAGATACAACAGGCTCGTTGTCAGACAGCACGGTGAGATCACTGATGTTGATATCGAAGAAGGTCTTGCAATGACCAAGACTATCACTGAAGATTTCATTAAGAACGCTGCAAGACTTCGCTGAGTTTTCCTTTGGCACTGAACTGTATGTCCGGATGCATCTCATCCGGGAAGGATTACTATGTACGAATATTTGACATTTGACGAACAGCTCGAGAAGCTCAAGATCCACGGAAGGGTCCTTGAGACGCTCGAGTTCGTGAAGATAAGAGAGAAGGTAGTCTCCAAGGCCAGAACCTCTTACGGCAGGAAACTCTGTGAGGGTATGCTCCCCTGCACGGAGAAGAACTATGTAAGGACAGGACTTGACTGGACTTCCCAGGCGATGGAGCACATCGGAAGATTCGGTGCGCTTCCGCTCGGAGGCATAAGAGACATGGACGAAGCGCTTGCATACGCATCGTCCGGCGGAACGCTCTCCTGTGCCCAGCTGCTTGATTGCGCATCCTTCTTCAGGAGTTCTAAAGAATTGAAGAATGCCATTGCCAGGGCAAGACAGGCAGGTTCGCCCTTTGTTGACGAGACCGAACCCCTTATTGCACAAGCCATAGATAACCTTGAGACTGACGATAAGCTGCAGAGCTCTATAGAGGAAGCTATCCTTGGAGACAACGAGGTCTCAGACAAGGCAAGCAGAGCATTATCTGATATCAGGCGCGAGAAGAAGACCGTTGCCGCAGGCATAAGGACACTTCTCGAAAGGGTCATCGCCAACAACAGCGACATGCTGCAGGAAGCGATCATAACCCTGAGAGAAGGACGATACTGCATCCCCGTGAAATCTGACTTCAAGGGAAGGGTAGAAGGTCTTGTCCACGGTGCCTCGTCAACGGGACAGACACTGTTCCTTGAACCGATGAGCGTTGTTGATGCGAACAACAGGATCTCTGAACTCCAGGCAATGGAAGAAGCCGAGATCCAGAGGATACTTGGTGCTTTTACTGCTGAGGTGCTGGCTTCATCAGAGAAGATAAAGAACAATGCAGGAATCGCTGCTTCACTCGACTTTGCCTTTGCCAAGGCAGAGTACGGCAAAGAGACGGACTGCGCTTGTCCGGACCTCAACGACGACGGTCAGGTGATCCTGCGCAAAGCTCGTCACCCGCTCATAGCACCTGATGTTGTGGTCCCGATCGATATCGAGGTCGGCAAGGATTACAGCACTCTCATAATCACCGGCCCGAACACCGGCGGTAAGACGGTATCTCTCAAGACGTGCGGACTTCTTACCATGATGACGATGGCCGGAATGGCTATTCCTGCCGGTGATGGAAGCAGCGTATGCGTTTTCGACAGGGTACTGGCTGATATCGGTGATGAGCAGAGCATTGAGCAGAGCCTGTCGACATTCTCGGCACACATCTCAAATATCGTATTCATCCTCAAGAATATCCGCGGTAAGGCCCTGGTCCTGCTCGACGAGCTTGGTTCCGGTACGGATCCTGCCGAAGGTGCGGCTCTTGCCATCGCCATAATCGAAGCGCTCAGGAACAAGGGCTGTGTTACTATGGCAACGACACATTACAAGGAACTCAAGAGCTATGCGACAGGCACGGAAGATGTTATGAACGCTTCCTGCGAATTCGACACGGAGACTCTGGCTCCGACATACCGCCTTATCATTGGACGTCCGGGCTCGTCCAATGCTTTCGTGATCTCACGTAAGCTCGGAATACCTGCCGGGATCCTGGAAGATGCCAGGTCACACCTGTCTTCTGACGAGATATCTTACGAAGAACTTCTTACGCGCGCCGAGAACGATTCCCGCAAAGCGGCAGAGATACTCGAGCAGAACGAGAGGCTGAAGATCGAACTCGATGCAAAGAAGAAGGAGATCGAGCAGGAACAGGCAAGGCTCAAATCATCCCGCAATAAGATACTCAATGAGGCCAAACAGGAGCAGAAGGAGTATCTTGAAGAGCGCGAGGAAGAAGTCGATGCGATGCTCAAAGAGTTCCGCAAGAAGGCGAAGAAGATGGACCGCGAGGAGACGGAGGCGGAACTTAACAAGATCAGGCGCAAGCTTCGTGCCGGGATAAAGGATCTTGAAGACGACGGTGATGATGAAGAACTGGCAAGCCGCGTAGCCCTCAGCGGAGAACCCGTAAAACAGGTTGTTCCCGGAGAGAGCTACTATATCCCCGAGTTCGATGTTACCGGCGTGGCTATGTCCGAACCTTCAAAGAGCGGTAATGTCAGGATCTCCGCCGGTGCCATGAAGATAAACGTCAAGGTAAGCCAGCTTAGGATGCCTACCCAGGAACAGCTTAACGAATCCGACAGGAAGAAGGGGACGGCAGGTCCTGCCGGCCGTAAGCCTTCGAATATGGCCAAGACGAGGCTCAAAGCCGTAACGGATATCAGGTCTGAACTGATGCTTATAGGTATGACTACTGCCGAAGCTGAATCTGCGCTGTCCAGGTATCTTGAGGATTGCCGCATGTCCGGAATCAAGAATGCCAGGATCGTCCACGGCAAGGGAACCGGTGCGCTCAGAAGCTGCGTCAGGGATGTCCTGGACAAAGATGACAATGTAAGGTCTTATCGTGACGGTATCCAGGGTGAAGGCGACAGCGGTGTCACCATCGTTACATTCAACAGCTGAATTTCAGTATTAGATTTTGGTATATTTATATTAGAAATATGTTATATTCTTCCTATATCTTTCAAGGAGGATCTCATATGAAAGGAACAACTATTAGGAAGGCGGGTGCAGCAGTTCTTGCCGGTGCTATGGCACTGTCTTGTGCTTCCTGTGCGATCTTCGGACCCAACAAGAAGGAAATAGTGGAGGCGGCTGACGAATGTGCCAGTGCAATTGTTAAGCAGGACTTTGGCAAGCTCGGTAAGTTGGCAGATGATGATTCGGCTGATGCTATCAAATCTTTTGCTGTGGATGAAGTTAATGATGAAATAGATGCTGCGATTTCAGGTTCGTCTAATAGTGATGAACAAAAAGAGTTTATTGATGCTGTTGCTGACACGATCACATATGAGATCGATGAAGAGTCTGTAGAGGTTGACAAGGAGGAGGCATCGGTCGACGTTGTATTCACTATGGTCGACTATGAGAAGGCTCTTAAGGATGATTATTCGGATATCGACGAAGTTCTTGATCTGCTCGATGATTGCGATGATACCAAAGAGGTAACGGTTACTTTCGAGTTTGAGAAGGACGACGATGAGTGGCTCCTGACTAATGCCAATAAAAAGCTTTTAAGCAAGATCTTCGATTTCTACACATATGAGCTCGAGCTTCAGCCTGATCTTATCTCGCTGATGTCTTCTGCTGAGATCTACGGCGGATCTTATTATGTGGATGTTTATGTTTATTTTTCTGAAGACATAAGCGATTTTGACGGCAGTGTCACGTTCGATGTTTACTTTGAGGGACAGCAGATCGCATCGGATATGGCAGCGTATGTATTTGATTACTATATCTGGTGTGAGTATTATGATGAGGATTATGACTATCTCGATTCCGGCGAGTATACCGTTGTGATCAAGTGCAATGGCGAGGAGATCGCTTCTGAATCAACATCCGTTGATAACTCATGGGCAGAGACTGAAGCCTTCAACGGCGATCTTTCATCTGCAGTCAGCTCAACTGACTGGTGGCTCGACAACGGTGATGATACTTATGATGTCGGCGTAGAGAAGATCGAGTTTGACGTATACTTCACTACGACTATCAGCAATTATGACATTACTTTTGATGTTTATGATGAAGACGGCAATGCTATCGAGATGTATCTTGAGCCTGAGATCTATTCCACAAGCGTTTACTGTATCTATGATCCGGGCTATGAGCTTGATGCAGGCGTTTACAACATCCAGGTCTACGACAGCCCTGAGACCAGCGCCAACATGATCGCTTCCGGTTACTGCGAGATCAAATAAATCTCCGTCATAACCAACAAATGTTTATGATCGAACGCCCTTCATATTTGGAGGGCGTTCATTTGTCAGTTTCCGAATATGTGTTATAATCAAAACATTCTTACTTTCTTAAGGGAGGATTATAAATGAAAGGTACAACACTTAGAAAAGCAGGTGCAGTTGCTCTTGCCGGTGCTATGACACTTTCCTGTGCTTCCTGTGCGCTCTTCGGAGCAAACAAGAAGGAGATCGTTGAAGCTGCTGATACATTCGCAGACACACTCCTCAAGCAGGATGCAGGCAAGATCGTCAAGCTGACAAACGAGAAGAAGGACAGCGATGCTGCAGAAGCTCTTGAGCTGCTCTTTGATGATTCCTGGTACACAGATGAGCAGAAGAAGTTCATCGATGCAGTTTCCGACACGATCACATATGAGGTCGACGAGGAGTCTGTAGAGGTTGACAAGGAAGAGGCATCCGTTGACGTCACATTCACAATGGTCGACTACGAGAAGGCTCTTAAGGATGATTATTCCGATATCGACGAAGTTCTTGATCTCCTCAAGGACTGCGATGATACAAAGGAAGTAGAAGTTACTTTCGAGTTCGAGAAGGACGACGATGAGTGGCTCCTCTCCAACCTTAAGGACAAGGGATTCGGCAAGCTCTTTGATTTCTATACATATGAGCTCTCACTCAAGCCTGATCTTGTTTCTTGCGTATCTGACACATATATCTACGGCGGTTCTTACTATGTAGATTTCGACGTATACTTCAATGAAGACATCAGCGAGTATGATGGTGAGCTTACATTTGACGTTTACCTGGACGGCTCTCTGATCTCTTCCGGTAATGAGGCTACTGTTTATACTTATGATGTATATTGTGAGTACTATAATTCTGATTATGACTATCTTGATTCCGGTACGTACACAGTAACACTTCTCTATGGTGATACAGAGATCGCTTCTGAGACAACAGATGTTGATAACGATTGGGTAACTGAGACAGCTGCTCCGTTCACAGGCGATTATGCTTCTGAAGTTTCTTCAACAGACTGGTGGCTCGACAACGGTGATGACACTTATGATGCAGGCGTATATCAGATCGAGCTCGACTTCTACTTCAACGTAGACGTTTACGGTGAGGACTTCACATTTGACGTATTCGATGCTGATGGCAACACAATCGATTCTTACATCGATCCTCAGATCAATTCTTACAGCGTATACTGCATCTGGGATCCCGGTTACGAGATTCCTGAAGGCGGATATTACATCCAGCTCTTCGATGGTGACACATCTGATGCAGATTTCATCGGTTCCGGTTACTGCGAAGTTAAGTAATCTGTAACTGACAGTTAAGATGTTCAAAGAGGCGCCCTTCCATACGGAGGGGCGCTCTTTTATTGTCTAGTCCGGGCTTTGTGCTATAATCAAAACATTCTTACTTTTTAAGGGGAGGATTATTAATGAAAGGAACTACAATCAGAAAAGCAGGCGCAGCAGCTCTTGCCGGTGCTATGGTACTGTCTTGTGCTTCATGTGCGCTTTTTGGAGCAAACAAGAAGGAGATCGTAGAAGCTGCCGATACTTTTGCAGACACGCTTCTTAAGAAGGATGCAGGCAAGATCGTCAAGCTTACAAACGAGAAGAAGGACAGCGATGCTGCCGAGGCTCTTGAGATGCTCTTTGATGAATCCTGGTATTCTGAAGATCAGAACAAGTTCAACGATGCTGTTGCAGACACGATCACATACGAGGTCGATGAGGAGTCTGTAGAGGTTGACAAGGAAGAGGCATCCGTTGACGTCACATTCACAATGGTCGACTACGAGAAGGCTCTTAAGGATGATTACTCCGATATCGACGAAGTCCTCGATCTGCTCGATGACTGTGAAGATACCAAAGAAGTAACGGTAACTTTCGAGTTCGAGAAGGATGACGATGAGTGGCTTCTTTCCAACCTGAATGACAAGGGATTCGGCAAGATCTTCGATTTCTACATGTATGAGCTCGAACTCACACCTGACCTTCTCTCGATGATCGAATCCACGGATATCTTCTCCGGTTATACAGGTGTTTATTCGACCATATACTTCACTGAAGACATCAGTGCATATGAAGACCTGATCTCTTTCGATGTATATTGTGACGGTTCTCTGATCGCATCTGATATGGAACCTTCATTCTACGGTGATTATATTTACTGTGATTACTATACTTCCGATTATAGCGATATCGAATCCGGAGATTACGAGATCGTAGTTAAGTGCGGCGGTAATGAGATCACCACAATGGAGATCACAGTAGATAACTATGAGGCTCAGCCCGTTGAACCTGACCCCACGACCGGTGAAGACATCGATTACGATTATTCTTTTGATGCTGATGGCGAGCTCGGCGATCTGGTTCAGGCTGTAGACTGGTATCTCGATGACGGCTCCGGTTATTATTCGTTTGACTACGGCATCGAGTATGACATCTATTTCAGCGATGAGCTGACATATGATGATGTTGTCGGCATTACCTTCAATATCTATGATGAAGACGGTAACACGCTTCTTGAAGAAGGTACTGTCTACGGAAGCAACATCTCCTATGGAACAAATGCTGACGGATACTACTATGTATATCTCCCTTATCAGCCTGAGGACTCTCTTGCATCCGGTACGTATTACATCGAAGTATTCAATCCTGACGGAACAACACTTATGATGGATTATTGTGTAGTCCTGTAATTGAAGGCACGATAGCTTGATCGTTCAAGACCCGCTGCAACAAAATGCATGCGGGTCTTGTATTTATGTTATACTCAAAGCGATTTGATTTGGAGGTAGATCATGAATAATACAAGCTTGAAGAGAGTCCTGGCGGCAGCTCTTGCCGGTGCCATGGCAATGTCGGTTGCTTCGTGTATGCTTTTCGGTCCGAATAAGAAGGAGATCGTGGAAGCTGCAGATACGTTTGCAACAGCGCTCTTGAAGAAGGATCCGGATAAGATCCTCAAGCTTACGAATGAGAAGAATCTCGGTGCTTTTCCTGACCTCTTCGAAGAAGATAATTATTCTGAGGAAGAACTCAAGTTCTTTGATGCGGTAGGGGATACCATCTCATATGAGATCGATGAAGATTCCGTTGAGGTAAGCAAGGATGAAGCGTCTGTTGATGTGGTATTCTCGATGGTCGATTATGAGGAAGCCCTCAAAGACGGCGGTTATGCGGATATCGACGAGATATTGGATGCTATCGAAGATTGCGATGATATAGAAGAGTTTACCGTTACCTTCGAGTTCGAGAAGGACGACGACGAGTGGCTTATCACGAATTTCCATGACAAGGGATTCGGGATGCTGTTCTTCTACTATACTTATGAGCTTGATCTCACGCCTGCAATTGCTGATCTTATTGATTATACCGATTGCTGGTCCAACGCATCTTCGATCTTCTCGGATATCTATTTCCTTGAAGATGTAAGTGAATATGAATCAAACCTTTCATTTGATGTTTATTACGAAGGAAATCTCTATGCGGCTGATCAGCCAGTTACTATGAATGGAACGTATATCTACTGTGATTATACTGATCCGGATTACTTTGATCTTATGTATGGAGAATATGAGATCGTCCTTAAGTTTGACGGGGTTGAGGTAACCACACTGTCTACGACCGTAGAAGAAGCTGCCGTGACAGAACCTACGGTGACCGGTACTTCAAGTGACGGAATCGAACTCACGCCTTTCGATACTGCTACCGGTGAACTTGGCGATTATGTCGTTGCTGTTGACTGGTGGGGTGATAACAGTGATTACACTTATACGGATACTTACGGTATCGAGTATGATGTGTATTTCACATCTGATCTGACATGGGAACAGGCACAAGGTATTACATATGATGTATATCTTGTAGGTGAGGATACGGAGACCTTGCTGGTCTCGGGTGCGCAGGTCATGGATAACAGGACCAATGCGGACAGCGGGATTCCCGATGATAACGGTTATATCTATATTTATTTCGGATATCCTACGGATGAGATCTGGTCTTCAGCTTCTTATCTTGAAGAGGGTATATATTGTATTCAGATCTTTAATCCGGACGGAACTGTTCTGATGACAGATTACTGCTTTGTAGATTGATTTTTGGAGGAACGGAATATGAAGTCAACAACTATCAGAAGATTCATCTCGGTTGCGCTTGCAGGTGCGGTGTCATTGTCATGCGCTTCCTGCATGCTTATGGGCGGCCCGAACAAGAAGGAGATCGTAGAAGCTGCGGATACCTTCGCAAGCACGCTCCTTAAGCAGGATGCCGGCAAGATAGTCAAGCTTACCAATGAGAAGAAAGACAGCGATACGGCAGAAGAACTCGAGCTCCTCTTTGACGAGTCGATGTATTCTGACGATCAGAACGAGTTCAATAAGGCTGTAGCCGACACTATCTCATATGAGGTTGATGAGGAGTCTGTCGAAGTCGATAAGGAAGAGGCATCGGTAGATGTCGTTTTCACCATGGTCGATTATGAGAAGGCTCTTAAGGAGGACTACTCAGATATAGACGAAGTACTCGATCTGCTCGATGACTGTGATGATACCAAAGAGATAACGGTTACTTTCGAGTTTGAGAAGGACGACGATGAGTGGCTCCTTACCAATCTTAAGGACAAGGGCTTCGGCAAGATCTTTGATTTCTATACCTATGAGCTCGAGATCATGGCTGATATATTTGAATGCTATTCTTCTTCAAATACTTATTCAGGTGATTGGTATATTGATTATTACATCTACTTCACTGAGGATATAAGTGCGTACAACGGTCTCATAACCTACGATGTTTACTATAACGGTTCCGTAATCCTGTCTGATCAGGAGGCAAGCGTATACAGTGACTGCATCTGGTGTACTTATGAAGATCCCGACTATGAGGATCTCGAGCCGGGCGATTATTATTTCAGCGTCAACTGCAATGGCACCTATACTACATCAGACACCGTTACCATCGAGGAATCCGATGCTCCCACGAGCACAGGCTCCAGCTCCAGCGGTATCGACTATAACTTCGATGTCGATGGTCTCGGTGAACTCGCTGATTATGTCGTAGCTGTCGACTGGTGGGCTGATGACGGTAATTATACTTATTCCGATACTCCCGCTATTGAATATGATGTTTACTTCACATCTGATATCACTTATGACCAGATCATGGACATAACATTCAATTTCTATGATGAGGACGGCAACGTTCTTGTTGATGGCGAGAGCATTGCTACCAACAGGACCAATATCGATGACGGATATACGAGCGATGACGGATACTATTTCATCTATGTCGGATATCTTCCGGAATCAGGCAACGTTGAGCCCGGATACTACTATGTCGAAGTATGCAATCCGGACGGCACGACACTTCTGTATGACTACTGCACTGTTGAATGATAGAAGAATAAGACTATGAAAAAGAAGATACTGGCACTTCTTGTTTTATGTTCATTTGCTGCGGGACTCACGGCTTGTATGCCTGAGTCCGGCGACAAGAAGAAACACAAGGATAAAGACGATGATGAAGAGGAACAGACTGAAGTCATAGACGAGAGCGAACTCGAATCCGAGTCTTCAGAGATGACTGAGCCCGAAGTCACTACATCCGAGACCAGACAGACTGCAGCAACTACTACAGCGGCTGCAGCTGCATCGGATACTTCGGTCTATCACGAAGTGCTGCAGGAATACGAAGATAAGATGAGGATCGTTGAGAACGTTACGTACGGTTCCATCGATTCATGCGGCCTGACGGACATAACCGGAGACGGATTCCCGGAGCTTATTATCCAGTATTGTTCCGATGATCAGTATGGTGTGACTATAGACAGTTCTGCTGACTACTATATGGTTGCTGACCTGAAGATATTCACCGTACTTCCCGGAGAAACCACAGCGACCGAGATCTTCCATCTGCCTACTTCTATAGCCAATGCCGGCGGCGGATTTGAGACGTATGCGGCAATGCTCTCGAACGGCAATCTGCTCATCGTATCCGACGGCGGTGATGAGGACTGGTGCACCACCTATATGGAATATTCTGTGGACGGTACCGTTCTTACTCAGGTAAGCCAGATCGTACACACCAGCACACTTACCGAAAACGGTGATGACTGGAGCTATGTCGATGAGTATACCCTTAACGGTGCTGCCATGAGCGAAGAGGATTACAACGCGCAGCTCGATTCATATGAGAGCATGCTCACAACGATCCTTGCCAAAGGACCTTATACGGCTGTGTATTCGACATCCGAACTGGAAGGCGTGATCCCTGATATACCTGATAATATCCTCAGCTACGATGAGGCCTGGGAAGTAACCGCCTGAAAATCTGATAAGTAAGATTACTTGCCGGACTTGCTCTTCTTGCCCTGCTTGGGGAGATGAGTCTTGATCGCATTGAAAGATTCATCGCTTATGACATGCTCGATCCTGCAGGCATCCTCTGCGGCTGTCTCGGGATCGACTCCTATATCGGTAAGGAGCTTGGTTATAACGATATGTCTCTCATATATCTTCTCGGCGATCTCGAGACCGGAGTTGGTGAGTGAGATATAACCCTTCTCGTCGACGGCTATGTATCTGGAATTGCGGAGAAGTCCCATGGCGCGTGATACGCTGGGCTTGGAAAACTTCATGTAACGTGCGACATCAAGTGATCTGACATTCTCCAGTTCCTTGGACAGGATATAGATAGTCTCAAGATACATCTCGCCTGATTCTTTGAGTTCCATAGGGCTACCTCCGTGTTCTTTGGTTAGTATACTATTTTGTCCCTGATAGTGGTAGAGCAGACGCCGTTCATATTTGCCCGGATGACAGACTTGGTGTAAAATGTTTGATAGTCAAAGTACAGGAGGGATGAGGGTGCCGAGAGATGAAGAATTAATGTCCGAAGCATTGGTCCGGATTTTCGAGAACGTGGTGCTGACAGAAGAAAAGTCCCTCCAGGCAGGGTATTTCTCGGATCTGTCCATAGCAGAGATGCATACGCTTACGGCGATCGGCCCGTATGAGGCGCGTACCATGACGAAGACTGCCGAAGATCTGGGCATCACGACCGGTACGCTTACCGTCGCGATAGACAGACTGGTCAAGAAGGGTTATGTCACAAGGCAGCGTGACACCAAGGACAAGCGTGTCGTAAGGATAAGCCTTACCAGGAACGGCAAGCTTGCCTGCAGGATGAATTCCAAATTCCACAGAGTACTTGCTAAGCACATACTCGAAGGTTACGGTCCCGAGGACAGGACTCATATCCTCAATCTGGTCAGTGAAGTCGATAATTACATCGAACAGCAGCTCAAGAGATACGATAACACCGATGATGCCAGGAAGACGGCCATGGAAGTGGCTAATGACAGGAAGAGCAAGGAGAAGGCATGATGGACGGCTCGGATAAGAAAAAGAAGATCTATGAAGACGTTATGAGGATCCTGTCCGAGACGCTCGAGTTGTCTCCCGAGGATATCCCCGAAGATCTCAGCAGTTACTCGAGCCTTCCTTTTGACTCGCTTCAGCTCTATGAGTTCGTTATAGATCTCGAAGAAGAGTATAAGATCAAGATCTCGGACGAGGCATTGGACGGGATCAAGAATATCGGCGATGTAGTCGATCTTGTTTACGGTCTGACAGAGAATAACGGGTAATCCATATGAGGAAAGCATTTATCGTCAACAGCCGCTCCGATTCCGGAGATCTCGATAAGTTCAAGGCAGCCGTAGCAGGTTTCTCCGAACACCATAAGTCCGAGTGCGAGTTCTACTATACCGAACACGCCGGCCATGCGACTGAGCTTGCCGGGAAGCTGTCAGAAGGTTCTGACGGTGATCTCCTTATCGTTGCATGCGGCGGAGACGGTACCGTTCACGAGATAGCAAATGTCCTGGCCGGCACTAATGTCCCGATGGCGGTCGTTCCCATGGGTACCGGCAATGACTTTGCCAGGAGCATAATGAGCGAGAACCACAGGAATTCCTGCGAGTACTGCGTCAGCGAGCTTATTAAGGATGACTACGAGATAAAGCCTATCGATCTTATCAAGGTCGAATCATATGACGCCGAAGGCAACCTGATCCCGGAGAGTTCGGCATGGTGCAACAACGTGGCATCTATAGGTCTCGATACCGAGGTCCAGTTCCGTGCCAAGACAAAGGTCCTCAAGCATCCGAAGTCTGCTCTGGTCAGGAAGACCGCTTATGCGACATCAGCTGTCGGAGCGCTGTTCGGCAACAGAGGATTCGACTTCAAGTTCTATGCCTCAAGAGGCGACGGCAGACCTTCGGAATCTGAAGGATCAAGATACACACTCATCAGCGTCTGCAACGGTTCGTACTATGGCAACGGATTCTGTCCGGCCCCCGGAGCATCCGTCGATGACGGACTTCTCGATATCTGCGCGGTAGATGACGTCGGGCTCGGACGTGCCATCTTCCTTATCTCGAAATACGCCAAGGGCAAGCATGTAGGACTCCTGAACATAGACACGTTCCAGGTTGATTCGATCACGGTCGAGGCAACGGGAGACAAACCGCTCAACGGCAATTACGACGGCGAGGATTTCTCGGGCAGGAAGGTCGTTTTCACATGCGAGCCGGGAGCGCTCGCTCTTGCATTCTATAAGTGATTGAATAACTTCGCTTTATGTTATAATTATCCTGTTTTATTTTTAATATAGGAAGGCCGGTATCTTGGCGGGCATAACTGACAATTATTCAAAGTACGGCGTAAGTTCCGATACGCTCGCGCTTGCGTCTGAAGCGGAAGAAAGCCTTAAGGCTGTCTATGATTCCATCGACGATATAGTTACTTACAATGAACTCAAGGTCCTTGAGGCGTTCAGGGCTGAGCAGTTCTCAGATACGCATATGGGCCAGACGACCGGTTACGGCTACGATGATATCGGAAGAGAGAGGATCGAACGCATCTTTGCACGCAGCTTCGGTGCCGAGAAGGCCTATGTCAGAGTACAGATAAGTTCGGGTACGCAGTCGGTCTCTGCAATGCTCTGGGCATGCCTCAGACCCGGCGATGAGATGCTCTCTGTTACAGGCAGACCCTACGATACTCTTATGTCTACCATAGGCATCGGGAGCGGCAAGAACGACATGGCTCTCACTTCTTACGGCGTAGAGTATAAAGAGATAGAACTCCTGCCTTCAGGTGATCCCGATATCGAAGGCATCAAGAGCAGTATCACGGATAAGACCAAGGTCGTTTTTATTCAGAAGTCGAGAGGATATACCGGAAGAAGGGCTCTTCTGTGCAGTGACATAGCGAAGATCGCTGAGGCTGCCAAGAGCGTCAAGCCTGATGTTATCGTTGCAGTGGACAACTGCTACGGTGAATTTACTGAGAAGACGGAACCTACTGAAGTCGGAGCTGACATCATCGCCGGATCTCTGATCAAGAATCCCGGCGGCGGTATCTGCAAGACAGGCGGATATATCGCGGGCAGGGAAGACCTGGTCGAGAATGCCGCACGCCATATCACTACTCCGGGTCTCGGCAGCGAAGTAGGTCCCACTTTGGGATTCAACAGCATGATCGCCAGAGGACTCTTTACCGCGCCCCAGTGCGTAGGCGAGTGCCTTAAGGGTGCAGTGTTCGCATCGAAGATTTTCGAGCTTGCAGGGATCGAGACAAGCCCTGCCGCTGAAGAGACAAGAGGCGATATCGTGCAGACGCTTACGTTCAGGGACAGTACAAAGATGGAGAAGTTTTGCGCGGCAATACAGTCCTGCGCGCCCGTCGATTCTTTTGTTACACCTGAACCCTGGGATATGCCCGGATACGAAGATAAGGTTATAATGGCTGCAGGTGCATTCGTACAGGGAGCTACAACGGAGCTCTCGTGCGACGGCCCGATGAAGCAGCCTTACATCGCATATATGCAGGGCGGACTTGTCAAAGAACAGGTAAAACTCGCGTGCATGCTGGCATTGGAGCATCAGAATGGCTGACGATAAGCAATGGTACAACAAGCAGCCCTCAGATAAAGGACCCGCTCCTTCGGGGAAGAAACCTTCAGGCAAGCATCCTGAAGGCAAGAAGAAGCCCGGGAAGAGATCGGCAGGCAAGAAGTCTGCTGCGCCCGGAAAAGCTTCAGTCAAGCCTCCTTATCCGGGAGCACCGGTCCCTGCTGATGTTAAGACAGGCAAGCCTTCCGACAAACCTACGGCAAAGCAGGCTCCGGTTAACAAGAACGGAAGACTGGTACCTCCGGTAAAGCCGGATCCCAAGAAGATCAAAGAACAGAAGAAACAGGCCAAGGCCAAGAAGATCGCTGCAGAGAATGAGCGTAAGCTCAAAGCAGAACAGGCTAAGATCGAGAAGAAGACAGCCGTATCCAAAGGCAAGGGCGCTGCTCATAAGAGTGCCAGAAGCCGTGCGCTCAGGAACGGTTTCCTCGGAACGGTGACGGTAATAGCAGGCCTTCTGGTCCTGGCGTTCGTCATCCATCACCTCTATGACTATATCGCAGAGAAGCCGGTGTTTTCTTTTGTTACAACCGGCAGCGTCGAGCACACGATCGGTGCGAGAGCTCTGATAGTCAGGGATGAGACCGTTATCGTATCGACTACGGGCGGTGAACTCGTTACTTCCATTACCGAAGGCTCGCGCGTCGCTAAGGCACAGGAGCTCGGTATCGTGGTTCCTGCTGACATGGAGAGTGTTGTATCCAATCTTCGTAACGTTCAGCAACAGATCTCGGACGTACAGCAGGAGATCATTGCCGAAGGCGGCATCAGCGAAGCTGAGACCATCTACACGAACTATAACAAGAATCTGTCTTCAATCATCGACTCGGTCCGCTATGATTCTATGACAGGCAACCTCAGTAATCTGGCTTCATATTCCGCATCCGTCAACGTTATCCTTGACGAGCGTGAGGATGAGCTGTCCAACATTGACTTCGATGACGAGAGGATCTCGGTTCTCGCCAGCGATATGAAGGTATACGAGAATCAGCTGGAGGCAGGCGCGAGCAAGATATATGCTGACCTTCCGGGAATCGCTTCCTTCAGATTGGACGGTCTTGAAGAAGTGCTGACTTACGATACGTTCCTGTCGATGAATATCAACGACGTCAAAGGCTATATCAATTCCGCTCCCGGAGTCATCACTTCGGATCTGAGCATAGAAGCAGGCGAACCTGTCGTAAGGCTGGCACAGAACGAGAGCCAGTATCTGGCAGTATATCTTACCGCCAATGATGCTGCTATCACCGACTTCGCCGTCGGTACACTCCATGACATCAATGTCCGTTCAGAAGGCCTCGCTATCGATAACTGTGAAGTCGTACGCTGCGAGAGCGATGAAGGCGGCATGCTTATCGTATTCAAGACGACGAGATGCGTGGAAGATCTCCTTGATAAGAGAACCGTTGACATCGAGATCGTCATAAGCGAGACAAACGGTATGAGAGTATCCACTTCGAGTCTTGTTGATGCGGTCTATGCTCCGGAGAACACGCCTGCATTCTGCATGTATTTTGCTCCTGACAGCGGCGTGAATACCGAGACGTTTACCGAAGGATCCATCTTCAACATAAGCGTCATCCCCGAGACGAAGACTGATGAGAACGGAGAGATAGTAGAACAGGAGAACACCACCATCTCTGCATGTACCGTACTGCACGCGGAAGGAACATCTAACGGCGGAACCATTGTCGCGTTCTCTACCATGAGCGAGTACAAGAATCTGTTCAAGCTCTCGAAACTGTATACAGAAGGTTATACCCTCACACTGGTAGACACCTCCACGGGACTCGGAAGTTCCGTTACATCCGTCACCTGCAGCGAGTACAACGGTATCGCTTCGATCTATGTCAACAACCAGGGCTTCGTTGAGGAGTACAGAGTCGTCGTTACGGACCACGACCGTGAATTCGCGATAATCATTCCGGCAGGCAACTCGAAGGTACCTAACAGCAATACCGTTATCATCACAAATCCCGAGACTGTCAAGCCGGGTGATAAGGTAGGCTGATATGGAATACGATTACGATGAACAGATATATGACAGCATAAAGATGCGCCTTGCTGCAGTGAGGGAATCCGTAGCCGACTGCTGCAGGGAAGCGGGCAGGGATGTATCAGACGTAACGCTCATCGGAGTATCCAAAGTATTCCCCGTAGGTTATGCCGAAGCAGCATGCGTGGCAGGCCTGAAAGATCTTGGAGAGAACAGGGTGCAGGAGATGGTCCCCAAGATCGAGCGATTCAGTTCGATAGGGCTTGACTGCAACTGGCATCTTATCGGTACTCTTCAGAAGAATAAGGTCAAATATATCATCGGTAAGACGTCTCTTATCCATTCCGTTAACACGATAGAGCTCGCAGAAGAGATATCAAAGCGTTCTGAGAGTAACAATGTTACCACCAGGATTCTCCTGCAGGCCAATGTATCGGGCGAAGAGAGCAAGCACGGCTTTGCTCCGCACGAATTAAGACAGGCAATAGACCACATAATGCGCATGCCTAATCTTACAATGTGCGGCCTTATGACAATGGCTCCGATCCAGACGTATGAGGGTGAAGCAAGAGAAGTGTTTGCCAGAACGAGGAACATCTTTGAGGAGCTTACGTCTTATGTAGGCACGCCCGACTGGACGGTCCTTTCCATGGGCATGAGCCAGGATTACAGGAGTGCGATCCTTGAGGGCGCAACGCATATCAGAGTAGGTACGGCTATATTCGGGAACCGTGCCGAATACACAGCTGTGTAACATTGATACGCCTCAATAAGTCAATTTTCGTTACATTTTGTAATATAACCCCCTTTTAAGTTACTGTCTTATGTCACTTTGCCCAAAAGTATTGAGCGCCGTGAATTAGTTCGTTAAGATGCATTTATGTTTTACAGATGTCCTTGGTCGGGCAAAATTTAAGGAGGAAACACAAATGGGCAGTTTTAACGTAAAGAATTTTTTCGGCAGCATGTTCGCTCCTGTAGAGGATGAGTATTATGACGATCAGCCGTACGAAGAGACATATGAAGAGAGCGAAGAGCCTTTCGTAGAAGAGCAGTATCAGCCTGAGGCACGTACATTCGTACAGGAGCCCGCTCCGGCAGTTACTACTCCCGTAGTACAGCACAATGCTACAGTCATCATGCTTACACCTTATGACATCAGAACAAGCCAGATCGTTCTCGATCACATCCGTGAAGGTCATATCGTTATCTGCAACCTTACAAATACAGATAAGAACCAGCGTGTAGTTGACTACATCAGTGGCGGCGTTTATTCTCTCGGCGGAAGAGTAGAGCCTACTCCCGTTAAGACAACATTCGTTTGCACACCTAAGTCTGTTGATCTCGTTGTTGAGAGCGCAGAAGAGGCAGTTGCCGGTACAAAGGTTTCCGCACTCTGATAAAGAATCAGTTGGATCTTTTACACCCGCCCATGTGGCGGGTGTTTTTTTTGACCTGTATTTCTGATAAACTTTTATTATCAATTCTTCTGTTCCAGGAGGCATACTAATGACCGGCGAAGAACGTGATTTCTTGTTTGATGAGGCTGTCTCTCTGTCTGAATTGCTTTATCGTCAATCCGACCTTTTGCTTGAGATGCTCGAGGATATCGACAACCGCGACCTGATCGCTGACAAGATCGATGCCATTGAAGACGAAGGTGATTTTATATTCCATGAATTCTCTTTAAGGTTCAGTTCCATAACCATAGAACCCTCAGAGAGAAGAATGGCTATCTATCAGATGGTCAGGCACATCGAGGAAGGCATCGATATGCTCGATGAACTTGCCAAGTGCGTTGTAAGACTTAATGTTACCGAAGTCACTTCCGGTTTCCGTTCTTCGATCAACTGCATTGCCGGTGCAGTTAAGAAAGAGATGCATCTTATCAACGTGCTCAGGGCTTTTGACTATAAGCATAAGGAAGAATACATCAAGGCGGTCAATGAGTTTGATGCTTTCAAAGTCGAATACTTCAAGATGTACAATATACTCGTTTACCAGCTGTTCTCCGAAGAACACGATCCCATCGATGTAATAAGGTGGAAGACCATATATGATTCGGTGAAGCATGTATTTGAAGCATTTGAAGTAAGTGCCGATGACTGCTACAAGTTCGTTGTATTCCAGAACAAGAGCCTTGTTGAATAAAACCATCCTTTAAACTACAATTATTTGGGAACGTCCGTTAGGACTGTTCCGGATTGGAGATGCATATGCAGTACAAAGATTTTGCAAATGTCCAGGTAATGGAACACCCTTTGATCAGACACAAGATATCTCTCATGAGGAAGACCGATACAGGTACTTATGAGTTCAGGAAACTGGTCGAGGAAGTCGCTACGCTTGAAGGCTACGAGGCTTTAAGAGATCTTCCGCTCAAGGAAGTCGAGATCACGACTCCGCTCGAGAAGACCATGGCTCCCATGATCGACGGTAAGAAGCTCGCTATCGTTCCTATCTTAAGAGCAGGTCTGGGAATGGTTCCCGGTGTTCAGGCTCTTACGCCCCTTGCAAAAGTAGGACATATCGGACTTTACAGAGATCCCGTTACTCATGAACCTCATGATTATTATTGCAAGCTTCCAGATCCCATCGATCAGAGACTTATCGTCGTAGTAGATCCAATGCTCGCTACAGGCGGAAGCGCCGTTGATGCGATCAATTCCATCAAGAAACACGGCGGAAAGAACATTAAGTTCATGTGCATCATCGCAGCTCCCGAGGGTATAGAGAAGCTTGCCAAGGCTCATCCCGATATCGAGATATATGTCGGCTGCGTTGACCGTGAACTCAACGATAATGCGTATATCCTTCCCGGCCTTGGGGACGCCGGAGACAGAATATTCGGAACAAAGTAATTACTATTTAAAACCAAAGGAGTAAGTTTTATGAAGGCAAGTAAGTTAGTCGCAGCCGTTATGGCAGTAACCATGGCTGCAATCCCATTTGCAGGTTGTGCAAAGGCAGAAGCTCCCGCTGCTGAAGGCGGCGAGACAAAGCAGTTCGTTGTAGGCTTTGATGCTGAATTCCCGCCCATGGGATTCAAGGACAACAATGGCGATTATGTAGGTTTTGACCTTGACCTCGCCAAGGAAGTCGCAGACAGACTCGGGTATGAGTTCGTCGCAAAGCCGATCTCCTGGGATGCCAAGGATCAGGAACTCGAATCCGGCAACATCGACTGCATCTGGAACGGCTTTACCATAAGCGGACGTGAGGACAAGTACACATGGACCGATGCTTATATGGAGAACAATCAGGTCGTTGTCGTAAATGCAGATTCCGATATCAAGTCTCTTGCGGATCTTGCAGGAAAGAAGGTAGCAGTTCAGAAGGATTCTTCAGGACTTGCTGCACTTGAAGAGAATACAGCTCTTACTGAAACATTCGGAGATCTCGTTCAGACAGATTCTTATCTCACAGCTCTTATGGATCTTGAGTCCGGCGGAGTCGATGCGATCGTAATGGATGAGATCGTTGCACGTTATGAGATCCAGACATCCGGAAAGAACATGGTCGTCCTTGATGAAGCTATTGCAAGCGAAGAGTACGGCGTCGGTTTCCTTCTCGGCAATACGGAACTCAGAGATGAAGTTCAGGCTGCTCTTGAAGAGATGGCAAAGGACGGTACCCTTGCTGAGATCTCGAACAAGTGGTTTGGTACTGACGTTACTACTGTCGGAAAGTAAGCATTACAACACAGTTTTATGTGACAGGGCCGTCTCGGTATGAGGCGGCCTTTTCGTGTTATAATGGCTTCGTAATTCTTAGGGAGTGTGTTCGATGGATATTGGCGCTATATTGATTCAGCTTCTCGAGGGGGTAGTAGTTACCCTTGAGATATTTGGCTTTACGCTCATATTCTCTATTCCTTTGGGCCTTCTTGTTGCAAAGGGAAGGATGTCCAAGAACATTGTAGTATCTTCCTTGTTCAGGTTTTATATATCTGTCCTCAGAGGCACACCACTTATGCTCCAGCTCTTGCTGGTGTATTTCGGTCCGTATTATCTGTTCAAGATCAAGATCGGCGATATCGCGTTAGGGCCGTTCGAATACCGGTTTATAGCGACGATAATAGGATTCTCGCTGAACTATGCGGCTTACTTTGCAGAGATATTCAGAGGCGGCATACAGTCCATTTCCAAGGGGCAGTACGAGGCTGCGCAGGTACTGGGCTTCTCCAAGTCGCAGACATTCTTCCGCATAATATTGCCGCAGGTCGTAAAGACCGTACTTCCGTCCGTATCCAATGAGGTCATTACGCTCGTAAAAGATACGTCGCTCGCACAGGTCCTGATGGTGACCGAGATGTTTACCGAAGCCAAAGAGCTTGCCTCTGCAAATGTATCCGTTATTCCGTATGTGGCGGCGGGCCTGTTCTATTATGTCATGAACTTAGTGATAGAGATGATCATGTCGCGCATAGAAAAATCAATGTCGTATTATTCGTGAGGTGACTTTAGCTTATGTATGACAATATCCTGGAGATGAGAAACATACGTAAGACCTTCGGCGACCTGGAGGTCCTTCGCGACATCAACCTCAATGTCAGCCGTGGGGAAGTAGTAGCCATAATAGGCCCCTCCGGCGGCGGCAAATCCACTCTTCTTCGCTGCGCCACAACCCTCGAGAAGATCGACTCCGGCAAGATAGTCATAGCAGGGGACACGCTCTGCGACACTGAAGGTGACCACGCCGTCTATGCAGACAAGAAGATGATGCTCGAGATAAGGAGCAAGTTCGGTCTTGTATTCCAGAACTTCAACCTGTTCCCGCATTTCTCCGTAAGACGCAATATTACAGAGGCTTTGATCCACGTTCACAAGAAGAGCAGAGAAGAGGCTGATTCGATCTGTGACGGGCTTCTCAAGAAGATGGAACTTTATGAGAAGGCAGATGCCTATCCGTGCAATCTCTCCGGTGGACAGCAGCAGCGTGTGTCTATCGCCAGAGCGCTCGCGGCTAACCCTGATATCATCTTTTTTGACGAACCTACTTCAGCACTTGATCCTGAGCTTACCAAGGGCGTGTTAAGCGTTATCAAGGATCTCGCGCAAGAGAAAATGACCATGGTCATCGTTACGCACGAGATGTCTTTCGCGCGCGATGTTGCCGACAGGATCGTGTTCATGGACGGAGGCGTCATAGTCGAAGAAGGTCCCGCGTACGACCTTGTTACGAATCCTACAGAGGATAGAACAAAGGCATTTCTTGCAGGTTATTGATTGGAAATAAGAAGAACCCGTGATCGCTCACGGGTCCCTCCACCAAGATTCCAAAAGGAAGTTATCAGTTGTTTATGCGGCAGAACTGTCGTTCCAGATGCTCCTGGGAAGTTCGCCTTCATTGATGATGCCTTCGCGCATAGCCTTTGTTTTAAGGCAGGCATAAAGCTCTGCATATGTAGCTTCCAGATAGGGAGTGAGGAAGAGATATCCTATTCCGCAAGTAATCCAGCAGCCCATATGCCACAGGATAAATGACAGCTGAAGTACAAAAAGCTTCCATTTCTCGCCTTTCATTGTCTGCTTGCTTATCTCGAAGATACGAGATGAAGGAAGCTCCGGATTGTCGGCTACGATGTATGGGACCATAAAGTAAGAATAGCTCTTGATGATCCCCGGAATGACAAACAACAGCGACCATAGCCAAATATAGAGGTCCTTCAGGAACAATGTCTTTATCGTTCCCTTATATTTACCTTTCTTAAAAGCGAGAGCCAGATTACCGAATTTGCCGCAGTCTTCTCTCTGTCTGATATAGTATGCATTTTTTCCGGCGATGAACGGATTGAACAGGAAGATAGTCAGAGCGGTAGATAGCAGCCATATGATAAAGCTGATCGTACTCATTATCAGAATTGTGATGAGTATAACTGCCAGGATCTCGGGATTCTCAAGTATCTTCTCGATCGCTTCTCCAGCTGAAATATTGGCCTCATTCATCTCAGAGGCAACAGCATCCGGGATACTGATGATGTATGAATAGCCACCGGCACCTTTTGAGCCGATTACGATATTCAGAAGAAAACTCATGCCAAATGCCGTCCAATAGTATTTGGAGAGAACTCCCTTCGCATTCTCCTTAAGCTGTTTCCTGGTCCACATATTCTTACCCCCTATATCTCAAAACAAAACCGCCGGAACATGATTCCGACGGTAAAATGTTAGCACTTTTATATTATTTATTCAAATTTCTTTGAATACAAGAGCTGTGCTCTTAAGCCTCGGGCTTGTAACTGTCCTTAAGCGATACCGCCTTGTTGAAGACGAGCGCACCGGGCTTGGAATCCTTGCTGTCTGCGCAGAAATAACCGTTCCTGAGGAACTGGAACCTGTCCTCGGGTGCGGCATCAGCAAGCGAACTCTCGAGCTTGGCGCCCTTTACGACAGTAAGTGAATCAGGATTGATGAAGTCGAGGTAGTTGCAGTCCGCGAGGTCAGGCTGCTCTGTGGTGAAGAGCCTGTCATACAGCCTTATCTCGGCATCTATGCAGTCAGCAGCGTTTACCCAGTGGATAGTGGACTTGATCTTACGTCCGTCAGCGGGATTGCCGCCCCTTGAAGATTCATCATACTCACAGTGGACAGCGGTGACATTGCCTTCAGCATCGTGATCGCAGGATACGCACTTTACGATATAAGCGGACTTAAGTCTTACCTCGTTGCCGGGGTAGAGTCTGAAATACTTGGGCGCAGGCACCTCCATAAAGTCCTCTGCTTCGATCCAGAGTTCCTTGGAGAAGCTTACCTTACGTGTTCCCATCGACTCATCCTTGGGGTTGTTCTCGACATCGAACTCTTCGGTCTGACCCTCGGGGTAGTTGTCGATGATGAGCTTGATGGGGCGGATGACTGCCATGGCACGCTTTGCATGCTCGTTAAGGTCTTCTCTCAGGCAGTATTCGAGGAATGCAAAATCAACAACGGAATTGATCTTGGCTACGCCGTTCCTCTCTGAGAAATTATGGATGGAAGCAGGCGTATAACCTCTTCTCCTGAGACCGCAGAGGGTAGGCATTCTCGGATCATCCCAACCTGATACGATGCCGGATTCGATCATGGCACGGAGCTTCCTCTTGGACAGTACCGTATGGGTGATGCCAAGTCTTGCAAACTCGATCTGACGGGGCTTGCACTCTACCGAGATGTTGTTTACTACCCAGTCATAGAGCGGTCTGTGTGCCTCGAACTCGAGTGAGCACAGGGAGTGGGTGATGCCTTCTAATGCATCTTCGATCGGATGCGCGAAATCATACATCGGGTAGATGCACCACTTATCACCGAGTCTGTGATGGGGCAGGTGGTTGATCCTGTAGATAACGGGGTCTCTCATATTGAAGTTGCCTGAAGCAAGGTCGATCTTGGCGCGAAGCGTCATCTTGCCGTCTTCGAACTCGCCTGCTCTCATCCTTGCGAACAGGTCGAGGCTCTCCTCGATCGGTCTGTTCCTGTAGGGAGACTGTGCGGGAGTCTTGGTATCGCCGCGCATCTCGCGCATCTGATCGGGGGTAAGCTCGCAAACGTAAGCAAGGCCCTTCTTGATGAGCTCTACCGCGAAATCATACATCTGATCAAAATACTCGGATGCATAGAAGAACCTGTCTTCCCAATCGTGTCCGAGCCAATGTATATCTTCCTTGATCGCTTCGACGTACTCTTCATCCTCTTTTGTGGGGTTGGTATCATCCATACGGAGGTTGCAGATGCCGCCGTATGCTTCAGCGGTACCGAAGTCGATCTCGAGCGCCTTGGCATGTCCGATGTGAAGGTAGCCGTTCGGTTCGGGAGGGAACCTGGTGTGGATCTTCTGACCGTATACTCTTCCGCCGGGCTTAAGTTCCTCATCGATTATCTGATGAATGAAATTCTTGCTTTCAGCCATTGTTTACTCCTTATTCTCACAGCCTTGCAAGGCTTGCTTTTATTCTCTTGAGTGATTCTTCGCGTCCCAGAAGGATAAGCACTTCGGCGCATCCGCCGGGAGTGACCGCAACGCCTGCTGCGGCGATCCTTACAGGCCACATTACAACGGAGTTCTTGACTTCGTTATCTTCAGCGATCTTCTTGATGGCTTCCGTCAGAGCCTCGCGCTCCCACTCGGTATTCTCCAATACGGGAACAGCCTTAGTGAGGTATTCCTTTGAAGTCTCGAGCGTTGACTTGCTCTTCTTGTGTTCGAAGAGTGAGATGTCAAAATCGGCAAAAGTGCCGATGAATGCGAGCTTGTCCGTAAGTTCGTTGAACTTCGTGATCCTGGGCTTCAGGATCTCTTCGCAGAGTTCATAGCAGTCAGGTCTGATGCCGGCCTGCTCATAGAAGGGAAGAGCGTGCTTGAGGAACTCTTCCGAAGACATGTTCTTGATGTGTTCTGCGTTTACCCATGCGAGCTTGTCATAGTCGAATACTGCAGGAGACTTGGAGATGCGGTTGATATCGAACTGAGCCTTAAGCTCGTCAAGCGTGAATATCTCCTGCGTGCCTTCCGGTGCCCATCCGAGGAGTGCGATATAGTTAATGATCGCCTCAGGGAGATATCCTTCGTTAACGAGATCCATGAATCCCGTGGAACCGTGTCTCTTGGAGAGCTTTGATACGACTTCCTTGCCGTTCTCGTCCACGGTCTTGCCCATGATGAGCGGCAGGTGTATGTATGTGGGTACTTCCCAGCCGAAAGCCTCGTAGAGGAGGTTGTATTTGGGTGTGGAAGAGAGGTATTCGCTGCCTCTTACGACGTGCGTGATACCCATTGTGTGGTCATCAATTACGTTCGCGAAGTTGTATGTCGGATATCCGTCTGTCTTAAGAAGGATCTGATCGTCCAAGTCTTCGTTAGGGAAAGATATCTCGCCGTATACGAGATCCGTATATGTCGTAACACCTGTAAGCGGCATCTTCTGCCTGATGACATAGGGAGTGCCGGCTGCAAGCTTGGCATCGATCTCTTCCTGTGACAGATCCCTGCAGTGACGGTCATAGCCTACGACTTCGCCTTCGGGAGCATTGGCTCTGAGTTCGTCGAGCCTTTCCTTGGTGCAGAAGCAGCGGTATGCCTTGCCCTCATTTACGAGCTGTTCGGCGTAAGGCTTATACAGACCGAGCCTCTCGCTCTGTACATAGGGGCCGTATTCGCCGCCGACATCCGGACCTTCGTCGTGGTCCAGGCCTGCGAGCTTCATCGTGTCATATATAACTTGAGTCGCGCCCTCGACATAGCGTTCCTGATCGGTATCCTCGATCCTCAAAACGAAGGTGCCGTTCTCGTGCTTTGCCGTAAGATACTCATAGAGCGCCGTGCGCAGGTTGCCTACGTGCATGAAGCCTGTGGGGCTCGGGGCGAATCTTGTCCTTATTTTCATAGCTTGCTCCTTGTGCGGGATTGACATATCGATTAATTCTATCACTTTTGTGGTAAGATACAAATTAACTTTTATTAGGAGGTAATCCTTTGGACAGGCTTGAAGCCAACAGGAATTACGACTGTTTCTGCGGCAACGGCATTGCCACGGAATTCGTAGCCGGATATCTATTGGAGAAGAATAACCTTGGTCTGAGCGATCCTGCGCCTTTTAAGGTAGCCATAATCTCGGACAGACAGGTAAGCGGCTATTACTATAACGAATTTGAGAATCAGTTCATTCTGAGGAATATCCATCCCAGACTCATTGCCTGTGATGCACAGGAAGCATCCAAGAGCCTTAAGACCGTATCCGAGATCGTAGCTGACTTAAGAGATCAGGAACTGGGCGCGCAGGATTGGATCATAGCTTTGGGCGGGGGAGGAATCATCGACTGCGCTTCTTTTGCAGCATCCGTCTATTCCGGCAGATGCAATCTGATATTAGTACCGACGACCCTCGGTTCAATGGCCGAGAGCACGGTGGCAGAGAGGGCTTATCTCAACTCAGGCAAGTATAAGGATGCCGCTTTTATCAAGGCAGAACCGACTGCAGTCTTTGCAGATCCCAAGTTCCTTGCTACTGTTCCGGGCAAATTTAAATCCAACGGTTATGCTCCGATAATCAGGCTGGCGCTTCTTGCAGATCCGTCTTTGGTTACCGGGCTTACGGAAAAGTCTGACCTTCGTGAATTCCTTAACAGGATCTATGCGGCGAGGACTGCGGTCGAGATCAAGAATCCCAGGCTGCTTACCTTGGGCAATGAGATCGCTGCCGCGATCGAAGGATACTTCCGGTTCATGAACTATTCCGAGGGCGAGGCGCTTGCCCTGAGTCTGTACTCCTGTATTCCCAATGCGCTCAGGAGCCCTCTTGCTTCGGTCTATTCCAAGCTCGGACTTCCGGTCACCCTTCAGGGCGTAGGAAGAGACATGATCCTCAAGTCTCTCAAAGAGAACTTGAGGCAGGCTGGGAGCAATACGGTCAATGTGGTAGACTATGACGCGGCCGAGCGCGGAAAGTGGGTGCTGAGGCAGCTTACCGCGAACGAAGCGATGGAACTCTTTGCATCAAGGCTTGATGTCATAGTTCCCAAGGGTTGAGTGATACATCTATATGAAGATCAGTCTTGCAAACATAGTTAGGAAAACAACAGCCGGTATTCTTACGGCTTCGATATGTCTGGCGTTCGCTTCGTGCAAAGAAAGCGAAGCAAAGAAGACCATCCCCGCTGATTACGGTTCATACGGTGCCGATATAGCCAGAGAGCTTGCATCGCAATATCCCAACCGCAGCGCTTATTCTGCCGAGGAGGCTTCGGCAGGCAGTTATATCTGCGACAAGATGAAGGAATTGGGATATGAGCCTGAAGTACAGACCTTCACAGGATCTTCCGGTCAGACTTCGCAGAATTATATCGTTAAGATCGAAGGCACCGGATTCTATGTTGAAGATGCAAACGGCAACTACAACCTCGAGAAAAGGATCGCCATAATCGGCGCACATTACGACGATGCAATGATCTATGTCCCGGAAGCTGTTGAAGGAGAGGGAGAAGAAGGCGAAGAGACTTCTGAGACTGAAGGCCCGGCTTATTCCTATGACGGCATCTCCGACAATGCGTCAGGCATAGGATGTCTTATGACTGCCCTTGCCCAGGCAAAGGATTATTCCGAGATGGGATACGATGTCTACTATGTTGCTTTTGGCGCAAGTTCGGATAATTATGCCGGAGCTTATGCTTTCTACGAATCCCTCACGGATGAGGAGAGGTCGGAGATCGAAGTCATGTACTGCATCGAGAGCATCTATGCCGGCGACAAGGTTTATGCTTCGGCAGGCTATAATTCGCTGATATCCGGCAAGAAATACGCGATGCGCCGCAAACTCTATCAGACTTACGATGTATGCTATGCGAATACACTCTATACAAACTACAAGTTCGATATCTACTACAACGAGTCCGGCATTAAGACGGATCTAGACGGTGACGGCGTTATCGATATCTATAACGAAGTCTCCGCAAACAGATCGGATTATGTTGTATTCGATGAGGCAGGCATACCTGTCGTTTTCTTCGACAGCTATGATTACAATTTCACCTCACTTGAAGAAATGAAGGATACCAAGAACCTTAATCTTCAGGAGTTTGGAGGACAGATCAAGGGTACTCCCGCTGACTCCACGGAGCTCCTTGATTCCGTCATCAGGAAAGAAGATACGGATACCGATGAAGACGGCATACCCGACAAGTCCGGAGATGTCCTTCAGATAAGGATCAATGCGATAGCCTTCGTAATGCTCGAGACACTTAACAAGGGTTCTGATTCGGGCATGACTCCCAAGGCTTACAAGGAGTATCTGGCTAACCCTACAGAGAGTACGGTCATCACACCGGCTGCAACGGAAGAGACGACGCTTCCTTCCGCCCAGGTGGCAGAGGGCTGATCCATGATAAGACTCACCGGCGGATCTGTTGCTGTGATCCGTGACGGGGCAGTCTGCTTTGAGAAGAAAGACATCTGGTTCGATCCCGAGCTTGATCTGATACTTCCCGAGCCTTCCGATACATCGGGTATCACGGTCGAGATGATAGACTGTACCGGCCGATTCATTACTCCGGGTCTCTTTGACAGCCATATTCACGGGTGCTTTGGTATTGATATATCCGGAGCATCGGCAGAAGACATAGTCAAGATGTCTTCCGATCTTGCAAGATGCGGTATCAGTGCTTTCCTTCCTACGACCATGACGATGTCGGAAGACCGCATACGCAAGGCTTTGCAGGCCGTGTCCGATGCCTGTGATCTTCTGGAAAACACCAAAGGACCTCACGCGGATATCTTGGGTGTCCATCTCGAAGGTCCGTTTCTCAGTCCGGACAAGGCGGGTGTACAGGACAAGGACAGTCTGATGCCGCTTTCTTCCGGTATCGATCTCATCGGATCTCTCGAAAAGGACTTCCCGGGACTCATCAAGATCATTGACATCGCGCCCGAACTCGAAGGCGCAGACGATTATTGCAGGAGGTTTGCGGGAAGATACGTTCTGTCGGCAGCTCATTCGGCGGCAGATTACGATACCGCACTTAAGTTCTTTGCAGAAGGCGGATCTTCAGTAACTCATATGCTCAATGCAATGGAGCCATGCCTCAAGCGTGCTCCGGGGATCCCGGGCGCAGCTTACGACAGCAAGGATGTGTTTGTTGAACTCATATGTGACGGGTTCCATGTAGAGCCCCCTGTGCTGCGGATGGTTTTCGAGCTGTTTGAAGGAAGGGTCGTGGCAGTGTCAGACTGCATGTCAGCCGCAGGAATGCCCGACGGCAAGTATGACCTCGGAGGTGCGGAGGTCGAGGTCAGAGGCGGCAGGACTTACAGCGGAACTGACGGCAAGCTGGCGGGATCCGTAACGCTCGTCTCTGAAGCAGCGCAGAGGCTGTATGGCTACGGGATAGCAAGAGAGAAGATAGCAGATGCTCTGATAAGCGCTCCATACCGAAGTCTTGACCTCGAAGTTCCGGAACTCGTGCCCGGAGCGCGTGCGAATGTTATCATAATGGATGAGGATATGAGGATAACCAATGTGTTCTCGAACGGACATTTGGTATAGAAGGAGAGGAAAATGGATCTTAATAATATCGACGAGATAATCAAGAACATGGAAGACTACTTATCTTCGCACAGTCTCCGTGACAACGATCTGATGAACTGCGATGAATATGTTCTCGGCGCGGGTTCAAACCCGTTGATAGACAAGTATATCAAGGATGATAAATACGGCGAATACCTCGGAAGGTACTGGAACTCGTTAAGCTCTTCGCCGGATTTCAGATCGAATTCGAAGATAACATTCTTTGTCAGGAAGGACGGCCGGTTGGGCGGCATATGGAACCGCATCGGCGGAATGCTCGATAACTACGAGATCTTCGACTATTACGACGGATATTTTGTCGGGACAAGATACTTGGTAATGGGCAGGAACGTTAAGCCGATGCTCTTTGCATACTATATCCTTGACGGTGACAAGGTCTCCGAGATCATGGAGATGTTTATCGCAGTTAAGGAAAGAGCCGTCGTGAATCATTTTAAGTTCGATTATATTGGCGATACCGCTTCGCTCAGATCGGAGACCAGGAAGATCTATGAAGAGACCCCCTACGGTTACAGCCTGGTCAAGCAGATCGTACCTGATGAAGATGAAGTCGGGGAAGATATTGAGCGTGTAATAGATGATCAGGAAGACCTTTGCAGGCAGCTCAAAAAGGCTGTCAAAGGCTGTAAAGATCTGGAAGGACTGGTCAATGCTTTCTTCGATGTCATAAGCGGTGCGGAATATAACCCCGAAGAGGAGATAAGCTATACCGCAGGGACTTCACCGGTATATCTTAAAACAGGATTCGGACCTGAAGTGATCTTCAATCTCATGCGCTGGACTCCTACGGAAGACGATGAGTTCTATCAGCTCCAGCTCAACGTTGAATTTGATACTGACGGCGGGACATTCCCTTATGATGTCATGAACGATGCAGATGGCAAGGACGAACTTCAGAAGGCCATCCTGGGGTCAAGATCATTCCTGGCATTCAAGGACAAGAAGATCAAACGGGTCACCGTAGAGGTCATCGAGACATAAAGAATCTGGTTTTCAAAGGAGATACAGCTATGTCAGACAAAACATTTGAGAGATTTGTTTTTGATTCACTCCCTGCTAATGAGGCAGAGCTTAGTGCGCTGCCGGAAGCTTCGCTCGATTCCCCGTATAAGACTGCGGCGCTGGTACTGGCCGTTCTTTGCAATTATGAGAAGGATACGGATGCGACCATTGCGATGCTCAATGTCCTCAAGGGACCGGAGGAGATGTCCGTTTTTGAGAAGCAGTTCCTTAAGGACCGTCTGGACGGAAAGCAGTATAAGGTGTTCTCGTTCTTCGAAGGTGCAACTCCCGAGAACGGATATGCTCCCAATACGCCTTATGCGGTAAGCGTTGCTTCCAACCCGTATTCATTCACCAATGAGAATTGGGCTGTAATGCACGTTCAGAGTTCCGGTGCGGATTCACTGCGCCAGATCAAGCTCCGTAAGAAGCCTTCCACCGGCCAGTGGTTCCTGAATGAGATCCAGTGCCTGTCTGATATCAGAGTCCCCGCAGAGGCTGATCCCTGGGCATGATATCCCGACTTCACACAAAACTTCCTAATTGCATTTTCCTTAATATGCTATAATTATTAAGATAATTTGTGCGGAGGTCTTCAAGGTGAGCAATGAATCGTTTATCACGCAGATAATAGAATTCATCAACGAGCTCATCGCGAGCCTCGACAACGGAGTCCTCTTCTTCGGGAGTCCGTGGGATTTTATCCGCTATGTCCTCGATATTATCCTGGTTACTTTCCTTTTCTACTGGATACTCCTGTTCATAAGACAGACCAGGGCATGGCAGCTCATCAAGGGTATCGTCCTGATCCTGTTGTTCGTTTCTTTCTGCGGAATAATCGGACTCGACATGGTCGGGTTCATCTTCAATACGTTCCTGTATGTCTTTGCGATATTGTTCATCGTATTGTTCCAGCCTGAACTCAGAAGAGCTCTCGAGACCGTCGGTCTCAGATCCTCTTCTCTGAGATTCCTCGATGCGTTAAGGCACGGTGAAGAGGATGACAGGACCAGGCTCACTTCGTTCATCAACGAGATCTGCACTGCGTGCGGTGAGATGGCGAAGACATATACCGGCGCACTTATCCTCATCGAGAGGAACACCAAGCTCAACGAGCTCCTTACACAGGAGAATGTCGTATCGCTTGATTCTGCAGTTACATCCACGATGCTCACGAGCATTTTCTATAAGGGTTCTCCGATGCATGACGGCGGACTTCTCATCAGGGACGGCAGGATCGTCGCAGCAAGATGTCATGTGCCTCTCTCGGTAACGATGCATTCCCTTGACAGATATGGCACCAGACACAGAGCTGCCGTCGGTGCGAGCGAGATGGGCGATACGGTCGTTATCGTCGTATCCGAGGAGAGAGGAACTGCTTCGATCGCAGTCAACGGCAGGCTCTTTGAGATGAAGGATACCCGTGAGCTCGAAGCAAATCTCGCATATCTTCTCGGCCTTGAAGAGCACGCACAGGAACAGAAGGGTATCACTAAGATCCTCGGTAAGATGAAGCGCAAGAAGGTTCAGGTCGCTGCTGAAGGTTCAGTCTCTGCCGTTTCTGCGGATTCAGATGTAAAGAGTTCAGCCGAGCAGATCAGGATCAGAACGCAGACTGCCGATCAGACCAGTAATGCTCAGCGTGTACCCACAGGTACAAGGGTACTGTTCTTCCTTCTGTCGATATTCCTGTCATTGACACTTTGGCTCTATATCCAGATCAACAACAACCCTGTCGTTACCAAGAACATAACGGTGCCCATCAACCAGGACATCAATGTTCCGTCTAATGTCTCCGTGTCTTACCCTATCGATACGGTCGAACTTGAGATCGTCGGACGTAAGGACACTATCGACAATATAGATGCGAGCGATATCGTAGTAGCAGTGGATTATTCCGGAGTTGGTACTGATACCGGAGTCGTCAATTGTCCCATAATAGTATCCAGCGCAGAGAACAACGTATATTTCCGTGTGCAGAGACAGTTCCCGGAGAACGAGCCTGTCACGATATACCCTGCGTCGTAGATATAACAATCTCTAATCACGGAGGCATAATATGTTTGAGATCAGTGAATACCTTGACCTGTCGCACACCATTGCGGCACCGCTTTTTGAAGGAAAGCAGTATCCCTGGGAAGTCCTTCCCGGTATTGCAGACTTCATCAGACAGATCGGACCCACGCTGGATCCCGAGGTCTATGAGCAGAAGGGAGAGGATATCTGGATCGCTAAGAGTGCCACGGTATTTGATACGGCTTATATCAAGGGTCCGGTCATCATCGGACCCGAGACTGAAGTAAGACAGTGCGCTTTCATCAGAGGAAGCGCCATCGTAGGAACTCACTGCGTAGTAGGTAACTCTACCGAGCTCAAGAATGTAATCCTCTTTGATAACGTTCAGGTTCCTCATTATAACTATGTAGGTGACTCCGTACTGGGTTACAAGTCACACATGGGCGCAGGATCTATCACATCCAACGTTAAGTCTGACAAGACCCTTGTACATGTAAAGTTTGAGGGCGGAGACATCGCTACCGGTCTTAAGAAGTTTGCTGCCATCCTCGGCGACAATGTTGAAGTCGGATGCGGCAGTGTCCTTAACCCCGGCACAGTCATCGGACGCGGTTCGAGGATCTATCCTCTGTCGATGGTAAGAGGCACCGTAGCGCCCAAGTCTATCTATAAGAAGGCCGGCGAGATCGTAACGATCGAAGAATAAGTTTACGGGGAGCGTGACATGAACAATAAAGCGGTATCACTTATATTGTGCGCGGTATTAGTCATGTCCGCCGCTTTGGCAGGGTGTTCCAAGAAGCTTCCTGCCGAGACGCTTCCTTCAGAGATCCCCACAAATCCTACCGAGACAACGCTCCCGCCTCCGGAACCCTCGGAGACGACGATAGAAGAGACCGAGCCTTTGCATGGTCCTTACAGCACTGCAATGGTGACGGAGATGCCTGTTGCCAAGTACGGCCAGCTGTCTGTTGACGGAACGACCATCGTATCCGAGAACGGAGATGTCGTTCAGCTCAAGGGTATCAGCACATACGGTCTCAATCAGTGCGTAGACGGATTCTTCAGTGAGGAGACAGTAAAGACTCTTGCTGAGGACTGGGGAGTACAGGTGTTAAGGATCGCCGTACAGACCACATCTGATGACGGCAACGATTACATAAACGATCCTGACGGTTACTTCAATCTTGCCTGCCAGATCACGGATCTGTGCATATCACAGGGAATATACGTGATAATCGACTGGCATATAACGACTGATGGTGACCCTAATGAATACAAGGACGCAGCCGTTGACTTCTTCTCTCGTTTCTCGGCTCTCTACGGTGAACAGCCCAATGTTCTCTACGAGATCTGCAATGAGCCCGGCGGAACGTATTTTGACGATGAAGACGAGACCGTAGACTGGGACGACTGCATCAAGCCTTATGCCGAAGATCTTATCGATGTTATCCGTGAGAACGATCCTGACAACATAATCATCGTCGGAACACCTTCACAGTGCCGTGATGTAGATACGGCATCTGATGATCCGATAGATGAAGACAATATCGCATATTCATTCCACTTCAGCGCAGGAACTGACGGCGAGAAGCAGCTCGGATATCTTCAGGAAGCGATCGACAATGAAGTCTGCGTATTTGTTACCGAGTGGAATACGACTGATGTGACGGGTTCCAGCGTTCTCTATATCGATGAGGCGCAGGAATGGCTTAACTTCCTTGCGGAGAATAATATCAGCTGGTGCGGCCGTGCCATAGGAAGCGATGCCGTGCAGTATTCCAACGCACTTCTGTTCAACACCGATCTTCTTACGGATGAGGAGAAGATGGCGGGCCACTGGCCTGATGAATTCATAAGCAGGTCCGGAAAGTTTATCAAATATTCTATCCTCGGACTCGAGTTCTGCGGTTTGTGATCTATGCTCAAAGTATTCCTGGTCGAAGATGAAAGCACTATAAGGGAGACTCTCAGGGACACGGTCCCGTGGGAGAGCATCGGCTACATCTTTGCAGGTGAGGCTGCTGACGGCGAGATGGCTCTGCCGCTCATTACGGATGCTCACCCTGACGTTCTCATAACTGATATCAGGATGCCTTTTATGGACGGCTTATCGCTGTCAAAACTGGTGCTTGAAGAGTTCCCCGAGACTAAGATAATCATCCTCTCCGGATATGACGACTTCGAATATGCCAGACAGGCAATAGAACTCGGCGTGGAGCAATATCTGCTCAAGCCGGTTACCAAAGCATCACTCATGAAGGTCTTAAGAGAGGTCAGGGACAAGATCGAACAGGAGAGAGAGCAGCGCGAATACCAGGTGCAGTTCCAGCACGATTCCCAGGAATACGATCAGTATGCCAGAAGAAAGTTCATGGAGCGCGTCGTATCCGGAAGGCTTCCGGTCCAGCAGATATATGAGGAAGCAGCCAAGCTCGATCTCGATATCAAGGCTCAGTGCTATTCACTCGCGTTCTTCTCCATTCTTGGTGAGAACTATTCTGAGACGGAAGACAAGGCGAGAGAGACCCTTCTCTTCCACTTCATGAAACATCCCGAGTATCTGCTCTTCAGATGGAATCTTACCACGTACATGGTCCTGATAAAGGGCGGACAGGATTCTGTCGAGGGTTATATCAGCGGCTGCATCGCTTCCGTTCAGAGCAGTTACAGCAAATACGAAGGCGAGAAGGCCTGGTATGTTGCCGCAGCTGGTCCGGTGAGCAGACTGAGCCAGCTTCCCGATTGCTTCAACGAAGTGTCCAGACTATGGGCATACCGTTATATACAGCCTGACTGTCATATCCTTACATCTGCTACCGTATCTGTTCCGGACGCACATAAGGGCACCGGCAGACTGAGCGGCATGGACGTATCGAAGTTCAATCCTGCGATCCTAACGGAAGTCATGAGCACTGCTGAAGCATCCGAGATACCGAACTTCGTGGGTGAGTTCCTGCTCGATCTTCAGGATGCCGCATCATCACAGCCGTTCTGTCACTACCTGATGCTCCAGGCTCGTTTTACCGCAACATCTTATGTGGCTTCGCTCGGCATAAGCGAAGAGGAACTGCTCAGGGATGTCACATGCGTCGGAATGGTCGACAGACCCGTGGGTCTGCAGGATCTGAGAAGATACATAACCGAATTCCTTCTTGCCGCTGTAAAGCTCAGGACGCAGCATTCTGCCGGACAGTACAAGGATATCCTGACCAGAGCAGTCAAATACATTGACAACAACTACACTGACGAGAATATCTCCCTCAGCGGCATAGCCAAAGAGGTCAACATCAGCGCGAACTATCTGTCCGCCGAATTCTCGCAGGAGATGAAATGCACAATAACCGAGTACATTACTTCAAAGCGCATGGCAAAGGCGAAGGAACTCCTTAAGACCACTGACAAGAGGTCAGGCGAGATCGCAAGTGAAGTAGGGTATAAGGATCCGCATTATTTCAGTTTCCTGTTCAAGAAGACGCAGGGCTGTACTCCGCGTGATTACAGAAGCGGAGGCAAACGCTGATGCCCCGGAGCGATACTTCGATATCAAGGAGAATGAGAAGGCTCTTCAATGCCTTCGTAACTCTCACGATCGTTGTCATCATCCTGACGGTATCAACCATCGCTTTGTATCAGGTCAGATACCGTAAGTTCCTTCACAACATAACGACTGTCTCCGAGTTCAACCAGAACTTCAAAGAAGAGATAGACCTTAAGATGTACTACTACGTTGTAGGAAGCCGCTATTCCGAAGGCCTCCCCGTTGCTGAAGTACTTGAGGCGGAGAAGCTTGCCGGCTCTCTTATCGAGAGTACTACCGACAAGGACAGCCTTACTGCCATCACCAGCGTTCTCGATCTCTGCAAGACGCTCGAGACACAGATGCAGACCATCGCAGAGACTGAGAGCTACGACGACCGTCAGATCCAGCTCGAAAACAACATATACGTACTTACGTCTCTCATCCAGGAGTACATGTATGACTACCTGTATTTCGAAGCGGTACAGCTAAATGAGATGCAAAAAGAGATCCAGATCCAGCTTATCATCGAGATAACGATCATCCTGTTACTGGTAGCATGTGCGGTAGTATTCCTGGCGAGATACACATCGAGGATCACAAAGTCGGTATCTGTTCCGGTAGAGAAACTCGGTAAGCGTATCAAAGACATCGGAGGCGGCGATCTCACGGTCAAAGAACCGGTACAATCCGACATCTATGAGATCAAAGATCTCAGCGTCGGTATGGAGAACATGGTCGCCAGGATGGATAACCTGATGAAGGAGTCCAAAGATAAGCAGGAGAGCCTCCGTAAGGCCGAGCTTGCCCTGCTTCAGGCACAGATCAATCCGCACTTCCTCTATAACACTCTCGATACGATCATCTGGCTCATTGAAGCAGGCAAATCTGACGATGCGGTGGAGATGGTCGCCAACCTCTCGTCTTTCTTCAGATCTTCTCTCAGCAACGGTGAGGATATAATCTCACTCGGAGATGAGGAGAAGCAGGTAATCAGTTATCTGCAGATTCAGCAGGTCAGATATAAGGATATCCTCACATTCTCCGTCGATATCGATCCCGATATCAAGAGCGTGAGGATGCCAAAGCTTACTTTGCAGCCTTTGGTGGAAAACGCGCTTTACCACGGCGTCAAGCTCAAGCGGGCGGCAGGCCATATCTCCGTAACGGGACACCTTGATGGTGAAGATATCGTGCTTATAGTTAAAGACGACGGTGCGGGCATGACGGAAGAACGCCTCGCACAGATAAGACAGTCGCTGGCAAGCAAGGAACGCGTGGGGTTTGGCCTTACGACGGTACATGAGAGGCTTCAGCTGTTCTTCGGTGACAGATACGGTCTCTCGGTTGAATCCGAAGAAGGCGAAGGAACGACTGTTACTGCGCGCATACCTGCTTCCAAGGAGGAATGATAATGCTTAAGAAGATAATATCTGTATTATTAATATTCATTATGGCTTGCTGCCTTGTATGTTCCTGCAACAGTGATCAGACTTCCGGAGAAGATGATCTTATAGTAGTCGGAGTATCTCAGGTCGGTGCGGAATCAGACTGGAGGATCGCCAATACCGAGTCTACCAAAGCGGTATTTACCGAAGATAACGGATACAGGCTCCTCTTTGATGATGCGAAGCAGATGCAGGAGAACCAGTTCAGTGCAATAAGAAAGTTCATACAGCAGAAGGTCGATTATATCGTTGTCATGCCTATCTCAGAGGAAGGCTGGGACGCGGTACTTAAAGAAGCGCAGGAAGCCGGTATTCCGGTAATAATCGTTGACCGTATGGTCAATGTGGAAGACGACAGCCTTTTTACCGCGCATGTAGGTGCCGACTTCTATCTGGAAGGTCAGAAGGCAACAGAATGGATGACCCAGGAATTTGCAGACAGTGAGGAAGTGAACATAATCCACATCCAGGGAACTATAGGTTCTACCGCACAGCTCGGACGCACACAGGCACTGCTAGATGCATTGGAAGAGAACAGCAACTGGAACCTTCTGGCTCAGTTTGACGGTGACTTCACTCAGGCTAAGACATACGAAGTCATAAGCGATTACATTATCAATAACGACGTAAGGCCGTCTATCGATGTTGTGTACTGCGAGAACGACAACGAGGCTTTCGGTGCGATAGAAGCCCTTGAGAAATACGGCTACACCTGCGGTGAAGGCGGAGTCAGGGTAATATCTTTCGATGCGACCAAGCAGGCGTTGGAACTCTGCATGGAAGGCAAGATATCGCTTGAAGTCGAGTGCAACCCCATGCTCGGTCCTCTTGTAAAGAACGTTATAGATACGATCGAAGCAGGCGGCATACCGTCCAAGTATCAATATGTGGACGAGACCGTCTTTACGCCGGATACCGTTACTCAGGAGATAATAGATAACAGAGAGTATTGATCTTCAGCCGCTGGCTCTGATCACGAGGTCCCAGGGAATAGCGGATGATCTTGCTTCTTTGCCGCGGAGAAGATCCAGCATCTTTGATGCAGCCTGCGTTCCCATGGTCCCGGCTTTATGTCCCAGGGAAGTTATTGGCACAGGGCAGATCCTGCTGTAATAACTGTTATCGAAGCTCACTACGGCAAAATCCTTCGGGACTTTCTTGCCCATGGACAGGATGTCTTTTATCAGGTGATAGGCGATCTCGTCGTTATAACAGATAACGGCGCTTGAGGCGGGGAGACGCTCTTTGAGGAAACGGATGAGCAGGCGCTCGTCTTTATCTTCGATAAGCCTTGCCCTCTGCTCGGAATCGTACCAGCATATGGAATGATCGGGGACGGACAGTCCGGCATCACGGATGGCATTCATCATACCGCCGTAACGCTCGGGTCCCTGAATGTCGTCGCTCTTGAAAATGCCGCCGATAGACTTATATCCCTTTGAGATAAGATATTTGGCGAGCATATATCCGCCCGCATAATTATTGTCCGTGACGGCAGGTATATGAGACAGGTCAGGATAGTGCCCCTGGAAGAATACGATCGGTATACCCATATCCCTCAGCTTCTGATACAAGTCGGTGTTTGGATTGGGAAGTGCCGTCTTGGAACCTTCGACTATGATGCCGCCTACCGGATGACGACTGATCTGCTGTAAGATCTCACGTTCTGCGGAGACTCTGTTAAGTGTGGAGTAGACCTGGATCTTATATCCGTTCGGAGTCAGGATATTCTCCATATCGCGGAGGACGGCAGGGAAGATGTAGTCATCCATAAACGTGGTGATGACTGCGATCTGCATCGAAGAAGAGTTTCCTGCTTTTGCGAGATAGTAACCGCTTCCCCTTCGGCTCTTGATCAGTCCTTCTTCTTTAAGGATACTTATAGCTTTCCTTACCGTCTGCCGGCTTACACCGAACCTGTCCTGAAGATCCTGCTCGGTCGGAAGCGGGTGTAAGGGCTCGTTGGCGTGGAGAACTATGTATTCTCTCAGGTACTGCGCTACCGCCTGATATTTCATATGGTCACTCCGTAGTCATTCTGCATAAAAGAATCGGTTTAAGTGCTCCGGGACTCACGATTTTTTATCAAACTTTGCTTAAAAGCAATAAAAAATCACAAATCCTGACATCCGTTTGCACGGATTAACAAACAAATTTCAGACGGGAAAAGCAGTTTGAGTGTGAAATATTCCAACTTATTCGCAGCAAATTGGAAAATAACAAACAAAAAAAGTTCCCGTTTGCAGAATTTGTATTGTTCTTAAAGAATACACGAAAATTTGTATTGTTTACAGAGTCAAATGTCTTACATTGTCATTGAATTGAAAAATCATTAACGGCAAACTCGAACTAACAGCAACATCGGTAAGTTCCGGTGTGAAGAAAAGAACGACAATCATATGAAAGTGAGGAAAAAACAATTATGAAGAAGTTCTTATCAATTGGTGTTACTGCTGCTATGGCACTTTCTATGTGTGCATGTGCAGCTCAGGCTCCTGCAGCTACAGAAGCTCCCGCAGGTGACGATACACCCGCAAGCGCTGCTGACGAAGGCGATGCACCCGCAGCTGCTGATGACGGTGATCTCATCAAGGTCGGTATCATCAACAACGACCCTAACGAGTCCGGTTATCGTACAGCTAACGACAACGACATGAAGGCTACATTCACAGAAGAGAACGGCTATGATGCTTCTTTCTTCTACAGCCTTAAGAACGACGAGCAGATCGCAGCTGCTCAGCAGTTCATCCAGGATGACGTTGATTATCTCCTTATCTCTGCTGCCGGCACATCCGGCTGGGATTCTGTTCTTACAGACGCTCAGACAGCAGGCATCCAGGTAATCCTCTTCGACCGTACTATCGATGCAGATGAGAGCCTCTATGTTGCTTCCATCGTATCCGACATGTACAAGGAAGGTGAGAACTCCATCGACTGGCTCGCTTCTCAGGGCCTCGATGAGTACAAGGTTATCCACATCCAGGGCGTTATGGGTTCTGCAGCTCAGATCGGCCGTTCTGCAGCTCTTGATGAGATGGTAGCATCTAACGACAACTGGACAATCGTTACACAGCAGACAGCTGAGTGGAATGCAGAGACAGCAGAGCAGATCGTTCAGGCAGTCATCGATTCCGGTGAAGACTTCAACGTAATCTATGCAGAGAACGACGATATGGCTAAGGGTGCTGTTGCAGCTCTCGATAAGGCTAACATCTCTCACGGTGTTGACGGCGACGTTATCATCATGGGTTATGACTGCAACGCTTGGGCTCTTGAAGAAGTACTCGCAGGCAACTGGAACTTCGACCAGCAGTGCAATCCTTTCCAGGCTTCTTACATCGATGAGATCATCCAGAACCTCGAGCAGGGTATCGAGCCCGCTGAGAAGACAATCATCATGGACGAGATCGGCTTCGACGCTAAGACAATCACACAGGACGACGTAGATAAGTACGGAATCTAATTAATGAACTTTAGGTCAGTAATTGACTGAGATTTCAACCGGCACGCGGTACGGATAATTCCGCACCGCGTGCTTTTTTCAAATCTGATATCGGAGGAACACAAGTTATGGATGAGGGCGTTATACTGCAGATGACTGGTATCTGTAAGTACTTTCCGGGAGTCCGTGCCCTTCAGAATGTGGACTATACACTTCGCAGAGGCGAGATTCATGCTCTTATGGGCGAGAACGGAGCCGGAAAATCAACTTTGATAAAAGTCTTGACCGGAGTCTATCCCAAGGACGGTGGTCATATTTATATAGAGGGCACAGATGGAGAAGCCAATATCCGTTCTCCCCAGGATGCCCAGAACATCGGTATCAGCACCGTTTATCAGGAGATATCGCTTTGCCCGAACCTAACGGTTGCAGAGAATATGTTCATCGGCAGGACCAAGTCTGCCGTTACCAATTGGAAGGATATGAATACCAAGGCCGGCAAGCTTCTGGAATCTCTTCAGATCCCGGTCAAGCCGACACAGCAGCTCGACAGCTGCTCGATCGCAGTTCAGCAGATGGTCGCCATCGCAAGAGCGGTCGATATGGAATGTAAGGTATTGATCCTTGACGAGCCTACGTCATCACTCGATGAACAGGAAGTAGAGAAGCTCTTCAAGCTTATGAGAGATCTCAAGGCTAAGGGCGTAGGCATCATTTTCGTTACACACTTCCTTGACCAGGTATATGAGGTCTGCGACAGGATCACGGTCTTAAGAGACGGCGGACTTGTCGGAGAATATGTTATAGAAGATCTTCCCAGAGTAAAACTCGTTTCCAAGATGCTCGGCAAAGAGCTTGACGATATGGCAAGCATCAAGGATGAGGAAGAGAAGGTAAAGAATAATGAAGAATCCGAGACGATCCTCGAAGCAAAGGGTCTTGCAAGCAACGCAGGCATCAAGCCTTTTGACTTCTATATCAAGAAGGGTGAAGTCAACGGATTTACGGGCCTCCTGGGTTCCGGCCGTTCCGAGTGCGTAAGAGCTATTTTCGGTGCTGACCATGTAACATCAGGCAAGGTCCTTATGCACGGCAAACAGGTTAAGATCCATAAGCCGATCGACGCCATGAAGAACGGCATAGGATATCTTCCTGAAGACAGAAAACAGGACGGTATCGTATCAGAGCTCTCAGTAAGAGACAACATCATCCTCGCTCAGCAGGTAATGAAGGGATTCTTCAGACCGTTTACCAGGAAACAGGCTGAGGAGATCGCACAGAAGTATATAAAGCTCCTCGATATCAAGACGGCTTCATCAGATACTCCGATCGGACAGCTCTCGGGCGGTAACCAGCAGAAGGTTATCCTGGCGCGCTGGCTGTTCACTGATCCTTCGTATCTCATACTCGATGAGCCTACAAGAGGTATCGACATCGGAACAAAGGTAGAGATCCAGAAGCTGGCGCTGAAGCTCGCTTCTGAAGGCAAGAGCGTTACCTTCATCTCATCGGAGATCGATGAGATGCTCCGTACATGTTCAAGGCTCGTGGTCATGAGAGACCGCAAGGTCGTTGGTGAACTGGACGGCGCTGATCTTAACCAAAACAAAGTTATGGCGACGATCGCCGGAGGTGAGGAAAAATGACAAAGACAAGCAACAGTTTAACGGGCAAGAGTCTCGGAGCAACATTACTCGGACTTACCCGCAAGCAGTTCTTTATACCTATAGCGGCACTTTTGGCCCTGGTTATCTTTAACCTGATCGCGGATCCCTCCTTCTTCGAGATCAAAATGGGCCAGAACAGTGCCGGCGATCCGGTACTCTCGGGTTATCTCGTAACGATCTTTGATAACGCATCGGAGCTCGTAATCCTCGCAATCGGCATGACGCTCGTAACGGCAGCATCCGGCGGACAGGATATCTCGGTCGGTGCAGCTATCGCCATTGCCGGTTCGGTCATGCTCAGGATGCTGTGCGGACCCGACGGTAAGGCAGCAGAACTTCAGACTCCGATCATCGTTGCTTTCCTTGCATGCTGTGTCGTGGCAATGCTTTTCGGTGCGTTCAACGGTGCTCTCGTAGCATACTTCAAGATACCGCCGATGGTCGCTACCCTGATCCTCTTTACGGCAGGACGTTCTATCGCGGCATGGATCAACAACAACCAGCTTCCTATCGTAAATGACGTATCATTCAGCTACTACGGAAACTTCTTCCCGGGCGTTCCGGTGCCGACACCGATCTTCATCGCCATCATCTGCATGATAGTCATCTTCCTCGTGCTTAAGTTCACGAATCTCGGTCTGTATTCCCAGACTGTAGGCATCAACCCTCACGCAGCAAGACTCAACGGTCTTAACCCTGAGGTCATCAAGCTCATCACCTATGTCATCCTCGGACTCTGTGTCGCAGTTGCCGGCTTCATCAAGGTAAGCCGTTTCTCTACGATCAACTACTCCGTCATAGCGAAAGACATCGAGATGGACGCGATCCTCGCAGTAGCACTCGGCGGCAACTCTCTGGGCGGCGGTAAGTTCAACATGGCAGCATCCATCATGGGCGCTTATGTCATTCAGTTCCTTACAACTACTCTCTTCAAGTTCAACGTCGTATCTTCCGCGCTTCCGGCATACAAGGCGATCGTGGTCATCATCCTCGTTGTCCTGTCTGCTCCCGTTGTAAGAGAGAAGATCTCCAGAGCTTGGAAGAACATCACATCTAAGTCTGCAAAGGAGGTGGCATGATATGAATTCGCTTAAACTGCGCGTCAAGAACATGTCAGATACCAACCTCCTTCTGACGATCACTATAGTCGTATTCTTCCTGATGTATGTGCTTGCCGTGATCTTCCTCGGCGGAGGATTCACCAAGCCCCAGACTTTCTTCAACATCCTTAACGAGAATGCCAGCCTGCTCATCCTCTCATGCGGCATGAGCCTCGTAATGATAACAGGCGGTATCGATATCTCGGTAGGTACCATGACAGCTCTCGTATGTATGAGCTGCGCCGTATATCTTGATACACAGATAGGCAAGGGCGGCAATGTCGTTACGGCTATCTGCATCGCACTTGCGATCGGCCTTGCTTACGGTATCGTTCAGGGCTTCCTCGTAGCTTATCTCAACATTCAGCCGTTCATAGTATCGCTGGCGGGAATGTTCTTTGCCAAAGGCATGACCACGATCATCAAGGCTGACCAGTTCAACGTTCAGAACGAAGAATTCCAGGCACTCAAGGCAACCAGGATCTACATCCCGTTCCTCGGTGCAGTCAACAAGAAGGGTATCTTCGTACCCGCATACATCGAGATAGGTGTTGTTATCGCACTCGTATTGGTTGTTATCCTTTTCGTTGTCCTCCGCTGGACCAAGCTCGGAAGAGCATTCTATGCGGTAGGCGGCAACCTCCAGAGTGCATCCATGCTCGGTATCAACGTTAAGCTTACGAAGTTCCTCGCACACCTCATGTGCAGCGTTCTCGCGAGCATCGGCGGCTGGGTATACTTCATGCATGTAGGCTCCGGTTCGCCTTCACACGCAGCAGGCGCCGAGATGAACGCCATCGCTTCATCCATCATCGGTGGTACAATGCTTACAGGCGGTGTCGGCAACATCATCGGTACATTCTTCGGCGTGCTCTCGCTCAGTACGATCAAGAATATCGTCTCGCAGCTCGGTTTTGATGAAGCATGGTGGACCAATATCACGGTTGCCATCATGATCTGCATCTTCCTGCTCATACAGAGTATTGTTATGCGCCGTAAGACCAAGAGCAAGTAAGGAGGACTACCTTGAGCAATTTCCTGGGTATCGAATTCGGTTCAACGAGAATCAAAGCAGTCGCAATAGACGACAGCTTCAATACTATCGCATCAGGCGATTATGTTTGGAAGAGCGATTACACTGACGGCATCTGGACTTATTCACTTGACGAAGTCCGGAAGGGCCTGATCGAAGCCGTAAAGGGCGTAAGCTCTGCCGGCACTTACAACAGCATGGGTGTATCAGCAATGATGCACGGATATCTTGCCTTCGATGCGGAATGGAACTTGCTGGTTCCATTCCGCACCTGGCAGAATACGATTACGTCGCAGGCTGCCGAAATCCTTTCCGGAGAGTTCGGATTCAATATCCCCCAGCGCTGGTCCATATCTCATCTGTATCAGGCAATACTTAACGGCGAGCCTCATGTCGGTAATATCGCGCATATCACTACACTCGCAGGTTATGTTCATTACAGACTGTCCGGTGTTAATGCTCTCGGAATAGGAGATGCATCAGGAATGTTCCCGATCGGAAGCGACTTCAGCAATTACGATCAGGAGATGCTTGATAAGTTTGACAGTCTTATTGCAGATAAGGGCTTCCCCTGGAAGATAAGAGACATCCTTCCCGAAGTGCTTCCTGCCGGCGCTGATGCGGGCAGCCTCACTGAGGAAGGCTCCGCTTACATAGACGGACTTCTGCCGGCAGGCATTCCCATGGTACCTGCTGAAGGCGATGCAGGAACGGGTATGGTCACGACGAATGCCGTATCTGCCGGTACAGGCAATGTGTCCGCAGGAACGAGCATCTTCTCCATGGTCGTTCTCGATAAGCCTCTCGCAAGATACTATCCCGAGATCGATATCGTCACCACGCCTACAGGCAAGCCCGTAGCCATGGTCCACTGCAATAACTGCACCAATGACATGAATGCCTGGATAGGAATGCTTAAAGAGAATGCATCACTCTTCGGTGCCGAGCCTGACACCGGCGATCTGTATACAAAGCTGTATGAGAAGTCTCTTGAAGGCGACCCCGATTGCGGCGGATTGCTTTGCATGAACTATATGGCAGGTGAGGGCGTTACTCATATCGATAACGGCAGACCGTTCGTCATCAGACGTCCCGACAGCAATTTCACTCTTGCAAACTTCATGCGCGCACAGATCTATGCATCGATGTCCACTCTCGCTCTGGGAATGGAGATCCTTGCCAGAGAAGGCGTCAGGATCGACAGCCTTACAGGACACGGCGGTCTGTTCAAGACCCCCGTTGTAGGCCAGAGTTATATGGCAGCTGCCTGCAAAGCGCCGGTTACGGTCATGGAGACGGCAGGCGAGGGCGGACCTTACGGTATGGCATTGCTCGCTTCTTACAGGATCCTTGGCGACGGCAAGACTCTCGAGCAGTTCCTGGAAGAGAAGGTATTCGTTAACAGCAAGCGTTCAACGCTAGAACCCAAGGCAGAAGATGTCGAAGGTTTTGCGAAATATATGGAAATGTTCAAGGCTGCTCTCAAGGTCGAACAGACTGCAGCAGAGAGCCTGTGATATCGGAGGTTACGTTAGATGCTTGAAGAATTAAAACTCGCGGTCCTGGATGCAAACCTGCTCCTTCCGGAATATGACCTGGTAACTTTTACCTGGGGCAATGTATCTGCGATCGACCGTGAGAGCGGACTCGTCGTGATCAAGCCGAGCGGTGTCGAATATGACGAGATGAGCGCAGATGACATGGTCGTCGTCGACCTTGACGGTAATGTCGTTGAAGGCAAGTATAAGCCTTCTTCCGATACTCCCACTCATGTTGCTCTTTATAAGGCTTTTCCCGAGGTAGGAGGAATAGTCCACACCCACTCAAGATGGGCTACAAGCTTTGCCCAGGCCGGATGCGGGATACCCGCTTACGGAACCACACACGCCGATACTTTCTACGGTGAGATCCCCTGCACAAGGAAGATGACCGCAGAGGAGATCAAAGGCGAATATGAGCTCGAGACCGGTAACGTCATAATAGAGACTTTCCGCGAAAGAGATATCGATCCCATGACTGTTCCTGCAGTGCTCGTAAACAGTCACGGACCCTTCATCTGGGGTAAGGATGCTCACGATGCGGCACACAACGCCGTCGTTCTCGAAGAAGTTGCTTTCATGGCACTTCAGTCGAAGATGCTGAATCCCGAACTCGGAACAATGCAGAGCGAGCTTCTCGATAAGCACTATCTGCGCAAACACGGTAAGAACGCTTACTACGGGCAGAACTGATCTGCCGCACCTTTACATCAAGATCAACCCGGACACACTCCCGGTACGGCAAGTGTCAGCCCCCCTCTCCTTCGTTTTGTCTTACCTTCCGGGAGTCCGGGTTTTGATGTTACAGACCAAGACAACTTTCCATTTTCCTATATCCCATCCAAACCCCGATGACAGCTTGTCATCGGGGAATTCATTGTAATGATATAATTCAGTTGTATGCGCAAGTTATCAGCTTCTGTTTTGACAGTAATATTCATCATCCTGTCCGTTACGGGCTGCACACCCTCGAAGCTTGCTTCTGAGGCTGAGAAAGCTGCTCGGGAAGGACTGGATTATTCCGACGGCAGTCTTTGGATCTATAACGAAGACGCTTCTTCGGAAGGACTCGAAGCGGATTGCTTCCTGATCTGTCCGTCTGTCTATTCTGCAAACGGCGGCGATTACAACATGCCGACTTATGATGGTACGGCACTTAGCTCTTTCAAGGGCGCGCTTAACATGGAAAAGGGCATCTACTCAGACACATGCGTTATGTATGCGCCCGTATACAGGCAAGTCTCGCTTGAAGTGTACGATATGACACCGGATGAGTCGGCACAGTATTTCGAGACAGCATATGACGATGTAAGGGATGCATTCCTGTACTATATGCAAAACTATAATAACGGCAGACCTTTGGTACTCGCGGGTTTCTCGCAGGGTGCGGACATGGCGATCCGCCTCATGAAGGAGTTTGGAGACTGCCCGGAAGTCAAGAAGGTCCTGGTCGCTTGCTATGCGATAGGGTGGAGCTTTACGGATGACGATCTGGCGGAAGCACCGTTCCTTAAGCCTGCGCAGGCAGAGGATGACACCGGTGTTATCATCGCTTTCGACTGCGAGGCGGAATATGTCGATACATCCCTTGTTGTTCCCGCCGGCACGAAAACATACTCCATCAACCCGCTCAACTGGAAGACAGACTCGACCCCGGCAGGCAAGGAATTGAATCTTGGTGCGTGTTTTACCGACTACAGCGGTACGATAACAGCCGAGATCCCGAATCTTACCGGGTGCTATATCGATCCCGAGAGAGGCTCTCTTAAGGTTACGGATGTCACTTCAGAAGACTACCCGCCCGTGCTCGATATGTTCAGCAACGGGGAATTCCATATATACGACTACCTGTTCTTCTTCAGGAATCTTCAGGAAAACGTTGCGGTGAGAGCAGCAGCTTTTAAAGGCTGACGTTCATGCCTTCTCGGAAGGTTCAGCCTTTGCCTTGGGTTTATCTTCGTCTTTCTTAGCCTTCTTACGCTCCCTGAGCCAGGGAATAAAGATCTCGTCGTAGATATACGAGATGATTGCTGCAAGAGGGATGGCGATGAGCAGTCCCGGCACGCCCCAGAGATTACCGCCCACAACGAGGAAGGTAAGGATGAGGAACGGAGGAACGCTGAGCGCTTCACCGAAGAGCTTCGGCTTGAACAGGTATCCGTCGATCAGCTGCAGGATCTGCGTGAAGATCAGGAACGGAATGACGTATTCGGGAGCGACGAGCAGGAGCAGTATGGCATTGATGCCCGCGCCTGCGAAAGGACCGAATGTCGGAGCGAGGTTCGTAAGAGCCGCGATCAGAGAGATGAGTACGACATACGGCATGCCCATGATGAGCATGAATATCGCGTTGACCACGCCTACTGCAAACGCATCAACGAGCTCGCAGATGATGTAACGCGTGAAGATGGCATTGAATCTGTGCCAGATGTTGCTGAACTTAGGATAGTGGCGGTCGGGGATCACCAGATAGAAGAATTCGCCCAAAAGCTCGGAGAGCCTTGTCTTCTCGATAAGGAAATAGAACGAGAAGATGACGCCTATCAGGATGTCCATGAGTGCGACACCGAGATCTTTCGTAAAAGAAAGGATGCCTGAAGCGCCTGCGCCCGTAGGGCCTGTTATATATTTGGTGATAACGCCGTTAACACTGATCTGTTCGTCTATGAATGCGAGGATCTTAGCCTCGATGTCCGATGCGAAACCCAGTGAGATCACGAGAGCCTTAAGCTGCGCGATATATGTATCGATCCCGCCGATGAATGTCTTGATGTTCTCTATCAGGATAGGGGCTATCACTACGATGAGTCCTGCGAGCAGGGCATAGATGAGGACAAGCGCCACTACTGAAGATATGATCCAGCTCCAGCGCTGATGTTTGGTGAAATGCTTGCTCAGCTTGCGGTCGAATATCATCGCAAGCGGGTTGACGATGAAAGCGATCACGGCACCGATGATCACGGATGCGGTTATGGCAAGCGCTGTGTTGAATGAACCCTTAATCGCATCCAGATTGGATACTGCCATATAGAAGAGTATTGCAAGGCACAGTGAGATGGTCAGTCCGGCCCAGCGGTTCTTCTCAGTCTTGTTAAAACGGTCTTTTTTCTTTTCCATAATGCGTATTATAACAGATGCTATGATAGAATTTTGGTATATTTTTGATACCATTTGGGTATATTTCAAGTTTGGGAGGTGTTTATGTTTAAGACATTTGAAGAGGCAAAGAGCTTCATAGCGCAGAATGATGTTAAGATGATCGACTTTAAGATGATCGACATCAACGGAAGATGGCATCATCTCACGATCCCGGTCGAACGCTTTAATGAGGACATCATGACTGCCGGTATCGGTTTTGACGGCAGTAACTATGGCTTTGCTCCTGTAGAGAAGAGTGACATGGTGTTTATCCCGGATCTCTCCAGTGCCGCTATCGACGATTTCTTCGACATAAAGACACTCTCAATGATCGGTGATGTCAGGATCATCGGTGACAAGGAGAATATTCCTTTTGACCAGGAGCCGAGGAATGTCTGCAAGCGTGCTGAAGAATATATGAAAGAACTCGGCATAGCAGACACATTCCTGCTTGGACCGGAATTCGAATTCTATCTGCTTGATGAGGTAACATTCAGCAATAAGCCGAACAGTTCCGGATTTGCCATAGACGGGGAAGAAGCTTTCTGGAATACAGGTGAATTCGGCGGTCTCGGATTCCAGACTCCTCACCAGGGCGGCTATCACATCGCCCCGCCGCAGGATATCAATTACGATTACAGAAGCCGCGTGGCGATGATGATGGAACAGCAGGGAATCCCCGTACGTTATCATCACCATGAAGTCGGCGGTCCGGGTCAGATGGAGATCGAAGTCGAGTTTGCCCCGATGACCGAGATGGCTGACAAGACCATGCTTACCAAGTACATCATCAAGAATGAAGCTGTCAGGGAAGGAAAAACTGCCACATTCATGCCTAAGCCTATATTTGGCGAGGCCGGCTCAGGAATGCATGTCCACATGCTGATGTTCAAGGACGGAAAGCCCGTATTCTACGATGAGAACGGTTATTCGGGCCTGTCACAGACAGCACTATACTTCATCGGAGGCGTATTAAGACACGTTCCGGCGATCTGTGCGTTCTCAAATCCTTCGACTAACTCTTATAAGAGGCTTATTCCGGGATTCGAAGCACCTGTTACGATCGGATTTGCTACGGCAAACAGAAGCTCTGTCATAAGGATCCCGGCTTATGCCAAAGCACCGGACAAGAAGAGATTCGAACTGCGTAATCCGGATGCTACATGTAATCCGTACTATTGCTACGCAGCTATCCTTATGGCAGGTCTTGACGGTATAAAGAACAAGATAGATCCGGTTGCAGACGGCAACGGTCCGTATGACTTCAACCTCTACAAGCTGTCTGATGAAGAGAAGGCGAAGATCAAGGGGCTTCCGAAGTCGCTTGGTTCTGCGCTCAAGGCTCTCGCCAAGGATCAGGAATTCCTGAAGGCAGGCGGAGTATTCCCTCAGGAACTCATCGACCTCTGGATCAAGGAGAAGAAGAACGATCTCAAGAAGCACATCACGATGCCTACTCCGATGGAGTATGAGATGTACTACGATCTTTGATCCGGATCAATTAATCAAACTTTTTGAGCAGTGCCTCGCCGTTATCTATCACGATGTACGACGGGGCGCTGTTTTCTTTGGGAATTGAAGGCGAACCGGGGTTCATGCAGCGGATGCCGTCCGTGATCTCGTCTTTGACTACATGCGTGTGGCCCGACAGGAATACGGCTCCTTCAGGCATGTCTTCGGGGAATCTTCCCGGCATAAAGACATGTCCGTGCGACAGGACAAAGACCTTGCCGCAGGATTCTATCTGCCTGTAGTCAGCCATTATCGGGAAATCCAGCACCATCTGATCTACTTCCGCATCGCAGTTGCCCCTTACGGCGATGATCTTATCCTTGATGCCGTTAAGAAGAGGGATTACCTTCTTGGGCGCGTATCCTTCCGGCAGGTCGTTACGGGGACCGTGGTACAGGATGTCGCCTAAGATCACAAGACGGTCTGCCTTCTCCTGTCCGAATACATCGACTATCCTGGATGCCCAGGCAAAGTCGCCGTGAATGTCTGATACGACCATATATCTCATAATGCAAACCTCATATATCTTTAATCAGTGAAGATAATATCACAATAAGGCCCCGGGTTATGTTAAGATATCTAGTCAACATTATGCTCTTAACGGAGGCGCACATGGATTATAAGGATCTTATCGCGACGAATATCTCAAAGATCACGGGCCTGGACAAGGACAAGGTATACAGCCTTATCGAGATCCCGCCCCAGCTCGAAATGGGAGACTACGCTTTCCCTTGCTTTACGCTTGCCAAGGAACTGCGCAAGGCTCCTCCCATGATAGCTGCTGACATTGCTGCCGATCCGTCTCTTACGACCGGTGCTCTTACCGTTAAGAACGTCGGTCCTTATGTAAACTTCTACGTGGACCGCGAAGTCCTTGCGCAGGAGGTCATCACCGAGATCATCTCTGCCGGAGATAAATACGGTACGGACGATCTTGGCGGAGGTAAGAATGTCATCGTTGAGTATTCTTCTCCAAATATCGCAAAGCCGTTCCATGTCGGTCATGCTTTCACGACGATCCTCGGCAACTCTATCGCCAACATCTACACAAAGCTCGGATACAACGTAATAAGGTTCAATCACCTCGGCGACTACGGAACACAGTTCGGTAAGCTCATCACGGCTTACAGGCTCTGGGGCGATGAGGCCGCTATGGAAGAGGATGCGATCACGGAGCTTACCAGGATCTATGTCAAGTTCCATGATGAAGCAAAGAAAGATCCTTCACTTGAAGATACTGCAAGAGACAACTTCAGGAAGCTCGAAGAAGGCTGCGAAGAAGAGGTTGCTCTCTGGAAGAGGTTCAGAGAACTCTCGCTTGCAGTTTTCGAGAAGACATACCAGAGAATGGGCGTTAAGTTCGATAACTACAACGGAGAGTCCTTCTATTCTTCGAGGATACCTCCCGTAGTGGATCTGCTCAGGGACAAAGGACTTCTGACAGAGTCCGAAGGTGCGCAGGTAGTAATGCTCGAAGACGAGGGCCTTCCTCCGTGCATCATATTGAAGAGCGACGGTACTACCATCTACGCTTCCAGAGACCTTGCGGCAGCCATCTACAGACACGAGAACTTCGATTTCTATAAGAATATCTACGTTGTAGGTCTTCCGCAGCAGCTGCACTTCAAGCAGGTGTTTGCAGTGCTCAAGAAGGCCGGATTCGATTTTGCCGATGACTGCGTGCATGTAGGATTCGGACTTCTCAAGTTCAAGGACGGAAGCGCTTTCTCGACACGTGAGGGCAATATCGTCCTTCTCGATGACCTGCTTAACAAGACAGTCGAGAAGACTGAGGAGATCATCAGAAAGAATGCCGAAGAGCGCGGCGACGATATGACCGAAGACGAGATCAAGGACATCGCGGAGAAGGTCGGTATCGGTGCCGTTATCTACACATATCTGAAGTCAGGCAGAGAGAAGGACATCCTCTTTGACTGGGACGACATGCTCGATTTCGAAGGCGATACGGCGCCTTATCTCATCTATACATATGCCAGGATTAGATCGATCCTGCGTAAGGCCGAAGGACTCGGTTTAGGTGCATCTTCCGGTGACAGCCTCAAGCTTCTTGCGGGCGATGAGGAATATGCGGTCATCAGAAGCCTGTCTGACTTCAAGGATTCAGTAAGAAGAGCGGCTTCGAGCTATGAACCCTTCGTTGTTGCGAAGCAGGTAGCCCTGATCGCCAGGAACTTCAACAGGTTCTATAACAATTCGAGCATTTTGAATGCCGACAGCGAAGATATCAAGAGAGCAAGACTGGCGCTCTGTGTCGCAGTAGCGGATACACTGAAGTCCGGTCTCGGATTGCTCGGTATCAATGTAGTAGAGAAGATGTAAGGAGAACTTCAAGATGGGTGACGAGCACAGCAGCCTTCCGGATTTTAAGACCATCAAATACGTAAGGCCTGATATCAATGCCTACACGGAAATGGTAAAGGATGTCAGATTAAGACTGATGACGGCTCAGACCTGCGAACAGGCGATGGAAGCGATGAACGAGTACGAGAATGCGATGAGCAGTTTCGACACTGCGTACGCTCTCTGTACAGTCCTTCACGACCTTGATACATCCGACGAATTCTATACGGCAGAGAACGATTTCTTTGATGAGAATCTCGCGATGGTATCGGAGCTCTCATCTGCCGTTCTCTCGACGCTGCTGACGTGCCCTGCGGCAGATGAGATCAAAGCCAAGTACGGTGACATGATCTTCCGCAAGGCGCAGAATACAAGGGAGACCATCTCCAAGGAGATCCTGGACGAGCTTGCTGAGGAAGCATCCCTCGAGAGCGAATACGGCCAGCTCCAGTCGGAGGCTGAGATCGAGTTTGCAGGCAAGAAGCTTAACCTGAGCCTGCTGCAGCCATATCTTCAGTCCACGGACAGGAATACCAGAAAGGCTGCCCACAAAGCGCTTGACGATTACTATATGAGCAGGAAGGAGACCTTCGACCGCATCTATGACGATATGGTCAGAGTGAGGACTCAGGCTGCCAGGAAACTCGGATATAGCAGCTTTACCGAGCTCGGATACAAGAGGATGGAACGTTATGACTATACAAGGTCTGATGTCGAGGCGTTCAGAGCCGATATCCTCAAGTATATCGTTCCCATTACCTCGCAGATAAGAAAGCTCCAGCAGGAGAGACTGGGTGTAGATGAACTGAAGTTCTACGATCTCCCTTGCCTGTTCAAGAACGGCAATCCCGTTCCGAAGGTCAAGAAGGATACATATGAGAAAGCTGCAGGCGAGTACTTCCGCAAGATGTTCGGCAAGGATCCGAGCTTCTTCGATCTGCTCTCCAAGCACGGTTTTACCGACCTTCTGTCACGCCCCAATAAATCCACCGGCGGCTACTGTCTGTACCTTGAAGACTACGGCATCCCGTACATCTTCATGAACGGCAACGGTACTTTCGATGACGTTGCAACGGTAGTTCATGAGGGCGGCCACGCTTATGCCGCCATACAGAGTGCTGAATCGTCACCCTTTGTTGAGTGCCTGTCACCGACGCTTGAGACATGCGAGATCCATTCGACTGCGATGGAATACATGTCATATCCTCACATGGATATCTTCTACGGAGACAAGGCAGCTTCTTACTGTGAGATGCATATGACCGAAGGCATGCTCTTCCTGCCTTACGGCTGTATGGTAGATGAATTCCAGCATACGATATACGACAATCCCGACATGACTCCGGATGAGCGCCACGGCGTCTGGAAGGCGCTCGAAGAGAAGTATCAGCCCTTCATCAAGTATGAGGACGAACCGTTCCACTCTATGGGCGGAGCATGGATGAAGAAGGACCATATCTTCACCACGCCGTTCTACTATATCGATTACTGTCTTTCCCAGATATGCGCTCTTGAGCTTTGGGACGAGTCCAAGCTGGATATGAGTGCAGCTCTGGAGAAATACAATCTCCTTTGCGCTGCAGGAGGATCCGATACGTTCCTGAACCTCATCAAGAGTGCGGGAATAGGATCACCGTTCGATACCGATGTCATCAAGCGCGTGGCATATGAGTGCTGCAAGTTCCTTGAATTATGAGATTACCTGATATTTTCCTTAAGGAGATGCAGGGCTTCTTCGGAAGCCATAAGGATATCCCGGAAGAAGGCTTTATCGACAGCTTTGACGAGCCGGGATATAAAGGCATAAGATTCTCACAGTCCAAGACGGATGTATCTGACCGTGAGAAGATCCTTGCCGATATAGGAGAGCATACTGACAAAGTCGACTGGTGCTCATGCGGATACTATGTCCCGGAAGAATTCTCCAACCGCAATCCCTACTACCACGCAGGAGTCTACTATCCGCAGGAACCTTCTGCGATGCTGCCTGCCGAAGTGCTGGATGCCAAGCCCGGAGAGGTCATCCTCGATCTGTGCGCTGCTCCGGGAGGCAAAGCATGCAGGATAGGAGAAGACTTGCAGGGCAAAGGCCTTCTTGTTGCAAACGAGATAAGCTTCGAGAGATCCAAGGCGCTCCTGCGTAATATCGAGCGTTCCGGTATCGCTAATTCAGTCATCCTCAATGAGAATCCCGATAACATCGCCGCAAGCCTGCCGGGTTTCTTCGATAAGATACTGATAGATGCTCCCTGCTCGGGAGAAGGCATGTTCAGAAGGGATCATCAGGCAGTAAAGAGCTATGAGGAATACGGTCCGTCAAAGATAGTTCCGGTACAAAAGGATATCCTTGAGGCTGCACATATATGCCTTAAGGATGGCGGAGAGATAGTCTATTCGACCTGCACCTTCTGTGAGGATGAGAACGAAGGACAGATCAGTGCTTTTATCGGAAGGCATCCTGAATATGAAGTCATAGCGCATCCCGAGATCAAGGGGGTATGGCATAACGGTGAGACTTCCGCACTTCCCGGTTCGATGAGGATACTTCCGCATCTGGCAAAGGGCGACGGACACTTCTGTGTGCATATCAGGAAGGCAGGTGCCAGTACGGATACCGATCCCGGCATGCCTTCGAAAGATAAGCTCAAGGCAACGGAACGCAAAGGCATAGAGCTTGCCAAGGCATTCCTGGGAGAGCTTCTCGGCGATGATTCTGATGAATTGACGGATATCCCCCTGACCATACACGGAACAGGCGTGTTCAGGATTCCTTTTGATGAGAAGCTCTTCGGAAGGCTCAAGATAGTCAAGACGGGGCTGTACATCGGTGATATCAGGATATCTGCCGGCAAGACCCTTTTCGCGCCGTCGAACAGCATAGCGCTGAGTCTTGATACGGAGAAGATAAGGAAGGACTCATATATAAGCCTTGCTTACGGAGATGAGCGCATTACGAGATATCTGAAGGGTGAGACCATAAGCATATCCGGGATATCGGGCATCAAGTCTTCCGGATATGTGGTCATAGGTGTTGATAAATACCCGCTGGGACTTGGCAAGATCTCGGGTTCTTCTGTCAAGAACCTGTACCCCAAGGCTTGGAGGATGATGTAAGGAGAAGATGATGAGACTGATAATCGCTACAGGTAATGAAGATAAGGTCAGAGAGATCGACGAGATCCTGGAAGGCACGGGATTCGAAGCCATCTCGATGGAGCAGGCGGGATTCGATCCCGATATTGTGGAAGACGGCACTACCTTCGAAGAGAATGCCCTTAAGAAGGCCATGGCAGTGCATGAACTATCCGGTGAATATGTAATGGCAGATGATTCGGGTCTTTGCATAGATGCTTTGGACGGAGCGCCCGGAATATATTCTGCCAGGTTCTGCGGAGAGGATTCGACATATGAGGAGAAGTTCAAGAAGATCTTCGAGATGCTGGCTGATGTACCCGAAGAGCAGAGGACGGCTCAGTTCGTGTGTGCGATAGCCGTTGTAAGACCTGACGGTGCTTCATTTACCGTGCGCGGAGAATGCAGGGGAGTGCTTCACGAGAAGCCCATGGGAGAGAACGGCTTTGGCTATGATCCGATCTTCTATGTCCCGGAGTTCGGAATGACTACCGCGCAGATGGAACCCGAGGTCAAGAATTCGATAAGCCACAGGGGCAGGGCACTGCGCGCAATGGTTGAAAAATTGACTGTTTGATGTTAATATTGTCGGGCGCGCACAAGTGTCCACCACTGACGAACACTTGGGACCGCGATCCTGATGAGAGAGAGGGCGATCACCATGGCAAAAGAGACTCCTGAATACTACCTTGTCGATAAACGTGTTCTGCCTGAAGTCTTCATCAAAGTCATGGAGGTCAAGCAGAGGATAAACACCGGCGAGTCGGCATCGATTAACGAAGCCGTACGCAAGACCGGACTTTCCAGAAGCGCCTACTATAAGTACAAGGATTCGGTCATGCCTTTCTATGAGGCGGCGTCCGGCAGGAAGGTCACGATACTCATCTCGGTAGAGAACTTCCAGGGTATCTTGTCTTCAATAATAAGGATCATCGCCGATTCGCGCGCAAACATTCTTACTATAAATCAGAATATTCCGATCAACGGACTTGCAGACATCTCGATCTCGATCGACACGATATCGATGTTCGGCTCGCTCGACGAGGTAATGAACGAGATCGGCAAGCTCGCAGGCGTGCGTAAGTGCACAGTCCTGAGTCGTGAATAACGGAGGGTGACATGGCAGTAAACATTGCAATACTTGGTTTTGGAACGGTCGGTTCCGGGGTTGCCGATATCCTGTTGATGAACAAGGATTCCATCAAGGCTAAGACGGGCAAAGACATCGTGCTGAAGCACATCAAGGATATCGTTGATTTCCCGGACAGCCCTTTTGCAGATCTTGTAACTCACAATGATGACGACGTATTCGGAGATCCCGAACTGGACGTGATCATCGAGACTATAGGCGGTTCGAGGATCGCATATGAGTATACAAAGAGAGCTCTTTCTCAGGGTATCTCCGTCGTAACATCCAACAAGGAACTCGTATCCACTCACGGCGTCGAGCTCCTTAAGCTCGCTGAAGAGAACGGATGCTCATATCTCTACGAAGCTGCAGTAGGCGGCGGTATCCCGATAATCCAGCCCCTTTACAGAGACCTTGCTGCAAATAAGATCACAAGGATCGCAGGTATCGTCAACGGTACGACAAACTATATCCTCACAGCCATGAAGGAAGAGGGCATCTCTTATGAGGAAGCATTGAAGCAGGCTCAGGAGAACGGTTATGCCGAGGCAGACCCTACGGCTGACGTAGAGGGTATCGATGCTCAGAGAAAGCTGTCTATCCTGTCTACGATCGCGATGGAAGGCAATTATGTATCTCCCGATGAGATCCACGCTGAAGGCATCTCCAAGCTTGCGCTGGACGACATCGACTTTAATGATAAGGTGCAGGCCGAGCTCAAGCTCGTTGCTTACTTTGAGAACAACGGAAACGGTGCAATCGCATATGTAGCACCGACATATATCTCGCGCAGGAATCTGCTGTCTTCCGTAAACGGCGTGTTCAATGCAGTCATGGTAGACGGTAATGCTCTAGGCATGTCCATGTATTACGGACAGGGTGCAGGCACGATGCCGACGGCGTCTGCTGTTTTCGGAGACATTCTGCAGGTAGCGGTAACAGACGGTAAGCCTCTTGAACCCAGGCTCTGGAAAGAGTCTGATTCGAAGATCACACCTTACGCTGAGGTCAAGGCTGACATACTCGTAAGGCTGGATTCCAAAGCAGATGAATTAGTTAAAGCATTCGAAGGGTATTCGCCTTTGGCAATAGGTAATGATGCAGTCATGGTTAATTCCATCTCTCACGCTGATGCTGAGAAGATCTGTGCAGGTATCGACGGTGCCAAGTGGTTCCATGTCCTGAGATAACGGAGGTAATGAATGAAGGTATTAGTAGTCGGCGGCGGCGGAAGAGAACACGTTATTTGCTGGAAGCTTAAGCAGGATCCGAGGGTAACGGATCTTTACTGCGCACCCGGTAACGGCGGCATCGCATCCATCGCCACATGCGTAGATATCAAGGCAACGGACATCGAGGGCATGGTAGAGTATGCAAAGAAAGAACAGTTCGACCTGGTCTTCGTAGCACCTGACGATCCGCTCGCGATGGGCATGGTCGATAAGATGGAAGAGGCAGGCCTCAGGAGCTTCGGTCCCAAGGCTAACGCTGCGATCATCGAAGGATCAAAGGCTTTCTCCAAGCAGCTCATGAAGAAGTATCAGATCCCTACTGCCAAATACGAGATCTTCGACGACGAGCAGGCAGCTCTCGATTATCTTGAGACTCAGCCTATGCCTATCGTCATCAAGTGCGACGGTCTTGCACTCGGCAAGGGCGTTATCATCGCTCAGACACTCGATGAAGCCAAGCAGGCTGTAAAGGACATGATGGAAGATCAGAAGTTCGGCAGCGCAGGCTCGACGATCGTTATCGAAGAGTGCATGACAGGCCCCGAGCTTACGGTCCTTGCTTTCTCTGACGGTAATACATGCGTTCCGATGGTATCTTCCAGAGACCATAAGAGAGCATACGATCACGATGAAGGCCTTAACACCGGCGGCATGGGCGCTGTTACACCCGGCGCTGATATGACGGACGAGCTCAAGGCACGCATCCAGAATGAGATAATCACACCTACGGTCGAGGCTCTCAAGGCGGAGGGAAGACCGTTCAAGGGCGTGATCTACTTCGGTCTCATGCTTACACCCGAAGGCCCGAAGGTTGTTGAGTACAATGCGCGTTTCGGAGACCCTGAAGCACAGGCAGTACTGCCTCTCCTCGAGAACAGCCTTCTCGATATCGTTGATGCGATCATCGACGGCAAGCTCGACCAGATCGACTTCAAGTGGAAGAACAAGTGCTCCTGCGTAGTCGTCATGGCTTCAGGCGGATATCCGCAGAGCTATGCAAAGGGCTACGAGATCACAGGCATCGATACATGCGGCAAGCTCGTATTCCAGGCAGGCACCGCGCTCAAGGACGGTAAGCTCGTTACCAGCGGCGGACGCGTGCTCTGCGTTTACGATGAGGCAGATACCCTTGAAGAGGCTATCGACGGCGCTTACGAAGGCGTCGCGAAGATCTCCTTCAAGGACATGCATTTCCGTCACGACATAGGAAGGACACTCAAGGCCTGACGATGAGGATAGGAGTATACGGAGGCTCTTTCGACCCTTTCCACAACGGTCATCT
>JAFZPJ010000039.1 GCA_017550385.1 Clostridiales bacterium | reverse complement strand
TTCCGTTGTTCTTGCTGCCATCGAAAAAGCCCATGAGATGGAGCTCCCCAACCTGTTCTTCATAAAGGGCGACGCGAACCTCATCGATAATTATTTCGACAAGGATGAGGTCGATCACATGTTCATCAACTTCTGTGATCCATGGACAAGACAGAACAAACCCAAGAGAAGGCTTACTTACAGGGATTTCCTTACCAAGTACAAGGGATTCTTAAAGCCGGCTTCCAAGATATCTTTCAAGACTGATAATGACGAACTTTTCGATTTCTCGCTCGGAGAATTCGAAGAGAGCGGTTTTGAACTTACATGCCTTACGAGAGACCTTCATAACAGCGAATACGACAAGACAAATATCCGTACGGAATTCGAGCAGAAGTTCGCGGATCAGGGCATCAACATCAAGAGTGTAACCGCGGTACTGAAATAACGCCTGTTGACATTGTTCACCAAAAGTGTAAAATTACACTATAAGTGAACCGTGAACAGGAGGTATATCCGCATGAGAAGATACTACAAGGTTCCGTATAACCATGACGGTTCCAAAAAAGTCTTTAACATGGGCTTTCACCCGACATTTCTTTTCATTTTTCCGCAGGGATGGCTCGTCTCTCTGCCTTTCAATTTCGTGATCGACAGTGCCGTGCTGCTTCTCGGTTTCAAGATCTTCGGCAAGGGAAAAGTCTGGCACAACTGGAAAAAGGCGATCCTTAAGAGCTGGATATTCGGCTATATTGCGGATCTCGCTGCAACATTCCTTTTGTTCCTGTTTGAATATCTGTCGGGTGCCTTTGGCCATACAAGCGTAATGGCTTATACGGTTACACGCCCAATACCTTGTATCTGCACCGTTGTATCGGTCCTTGTGGCAGGCATTTTGATCTACGTCTTTAATGCTAAGATCGCGTTAAAAAAGACCGAGCTTGATGACAAGGCCAAAAAGAAGGTGGCACTGCTCATGGCTGTTTTGACGATGCCGTACCTCTTCTTAGTGCCTATTCAGTTTTAAAAAACAAAGAGGATAACGAATATGTTGAATGGAATAAAGGCTAAGGTTCTCTTAATAGGAGCTATGGCAGTTTCTATGCTGATCAGCGGATGCGGAGTTAAGAAGGACTCTGATGATAAAGTAATGCTGGTACATGGAAGAAACATAATCGAGGTCAATTCTGAAGGTAAGAAAAAACTCTTGGATAAAAACTACGGAGGCTATTGGCAATACGTTCCCGATAAAAACCTTATCATAGCATCGGGTACGAACGTAATAATCTATAACCTGGAAACCGGCGCAGCAACTAATATCGGCTTACCGAAAGAAAAGCAAATGCTTTACGATTTCAAATATGAAGGACAGAGGATGGCTGGACTTAACGCCTGGTATGAAGGAGGCAAAGTCCGCACTTATGCCATGAATCTCACTGATGATACACTTGTTGTCTTTACTTTTGACTGCGAAACAGGAGAACTGGTGGATACGACCCGCTATGATATTAAAAATCCTCATTTTGTAAGGGAAACGGATAACCTCATTGTATACATAAGCAAACACAATCTGAATATTTATGATAAAACGACAGGAGAACTCAAAACTGTTGCCAGTAGCATTGGAATGCAGCCGGGAAGAGACTTCAATGATCTGATCGTATTGAACGGTGATAAAACAAGAGTCCTGTATATTAAAACAATAGATGAAGCTCCTGTTTTATACGAGTATGATATCCCGTCAGGAGAGACCCGTGAGGTATATAAATGCAGCAAGGGAAATTACATAACGGGTTTCACCTATGCTTTAGGAAGCAACAAGATCTATTTGAGATACGGAAAGAAAAAGCAAGCGTTATTCAACTTCGGCACTAATATGTATTATCATTGCCTGCCCAATCACACAATGGTCATAACTACAGACGGCCGCAATTATGAGCTGCATTCTTCCTTGATCAAGGGATATAACTGGCAAACTACAGGCATTGTCGTATATTAATGCATTCCGGAGGGAATTTATGGAAAGAGCTGAATTTATCTCGATAATGAACAGCAAGATCAAGTTGATAAGGACTGAGTTTGATCTTACCCAGGAAAAGATGGCTGATGCCGTCGGTATCTCCAAAAAGACACTCGTTGAGATTGAAAAGGGCAGGAATTCGCTTTCCTGGTCAGCAGCTGTGGCTGCCGCGGTCATATTTTCCGACAGTACGATCCTTTCTGATGCATTCGGAGGCGATACATCAGATCTTGTCAAAGTCATAGCGCTGAACGGGTTGGACGCCAAGCTCCCGGATAAGACCATGGGGGGGCGCGTCTGGTGGCAGGATATCAAGGAATCCAAGGGTTACAGGATCCAGCAGAACATGATCTCCCGCCACTACCGGATACTTGACGCAGAGGACAGACGGTTCTTTTCGACGTTTGACAAAAAAGAGATCGAGGACAAGTTCAAGGAACTGACATCGGGCGGCAAAAAGTGAAATAAAAATCGTTTGGGCTATTAAGGCCCAAATCGGCCTAAATTCCTCTTAATTTACAATCTTGTGACAAAAAACATATAGAAAATGACTACTTGATGGAGTAGAATTTTGACGGTGCATTTTTAGCACAATAAGTTAATTAATCCCGCAAGGGAATTTAGGAGGAAATTCAATATGGCAGTAAAAGTTGCGATTAACGGTTTCGGTCGTATCGGACGTCTCGCTTTCAGACAGATGTTCGGCGCTGAGGGTTATGAAGTAGTTGCTATCAACGACCTCACAAAGCCTTCCATGCTCGCTCACCTTCTCAAGTATGACACCGCTCAGGGCGGATACGCTGGTGTTTTCGGCGAGAACAAGCACACAGTAACTTCTGATGACGAAGCTAACACAATCACAGTTGACGGCAAGACCCTTAAGATCTACAAGGAATCTGACGCTAACAATTGCCCTTGGGGTGAGCTCGGTGTAGACGTAGTTCTCGAGTGCACAGGTTTCTATACATCCAAGGAGAAGTCTCAGGCTCACATCAACGCTGGCGCTAAGAAGGTTGTTATCTCCGCTCCTGCTGGAAACGATCTCCCTACAATCGTTTACAACGTTAACCACACAACACTTACAAAGGAGGATAAGATCATCTCTGCTGCTTCTTGCACAACAAACTGCCTTGCTCCTATGACAAAGGCTCTCAACGACTATGCTCCTATCCAGAGCGGTATCATGACAACAGTTCACGCTTACACAGGTGACCAGATGATCCTCGACGGCCCTCAGAGAAAGGGTGACCTCCAGAGAGCAAGAGCTGGTGCTGCTAACATCGTACCTAACTCTACAGGTGCTGCTAAGGCTATCGGCCTCGTAATCCCTGAGCTCAACGGTAAGCTCATCGGTGCTGCTCAGAGAGTTCCTACAGCTACAGGTTCCACAACAATCCTCCACGCTGTTGTTAAGGGTGAGGCTACAGTTGAGGGTATCAACGCTGCTATGAAGGCTGCTGTTACAGAGTCCTTCGGTTACACAGAGGAGAAGCTCGTTTCTTCCGATATCGTTGGTATGAGATTCGGTTCCCTCTTCGATGCTAACCAGACAATGGTTTCTAAGATGGATGACGGTAACTCTCTTGTACAGGTTGTTTCCTGGTACGACAACGAGAATTCTTACACATCTCAGATGGTAAGAACGATCAAGTACTTCGCAGAGCTTGGCTAATAGCTGAACTTACTGAACTATTTGAATCATCGGACCGCTTCACTTATGTGGAGCGGTCTTTTTTATTTACAACTCGTTTTTACATTATGTGTTCCCATAGTGTATAATGAAAAAGTAAATCACTGTTAAGGGAGGATACGTTCCTATGGCATTCTTTGATCCCAAGGCTAAGAACATCGCCAACTACCAGAGATCTATCGATGAGAAGAAGGTTTCTGTAAGCAGATACTATGATGAGATCGGTCGCTATTATTATAAGCAGTATAAGGATCTTAACGTAGACAATACAAAGGATATCAATACTCGTTGTGATGCGATCACCAAGCTTACGAACGAGATCGAAGAGCTCAATGTGAAGATCCTTTATGAGAAGGGATTGAAGCTTTGCCCCAACTGTCGCACAGAGAATAATCTCGAGTATACTTTCTGCTTCAAGTGCGGTTCCAGGTTCGATGAGGATGCCAAGCCGGCTCCCGCTCCCGAAGCAGAAGCTGAAGCCGCTCCTGCTGAAGAGGCTCCCGCAGCAGAGGAAACTCCCGCTACAGAAGAGACACCTGCTGAAGACGCAGAGTGACCTGTTTTCAACGATATTACGTATCCCGTCGGAACACCGGCGGGATATTTTTTGCCTTTCGCGGAGAATAGTTACAGTATATTAATAATCTTTGCTATATAATTTAAGTAGGTAGCAATACCCAGAAGTCTCAAAGGGAAGGATGTGATTATATGAAGATCACTACACAGGGCAACGGTATCAAGATCGGAACCAGACTTGAGGGCAAGATCGTCGACAAGATGTCCAAGTTCGACAAGTATTTCGGCGACGAGGGTAGCTTTAATGTCCGCATAAGACCCGAAGGTGGCCGTATGGTAGTTGAGGTAACGCTCAAGCTCGACGGCAAGATCTACAGAGCAGAGGCTGTTGATGAGGAGATCCTTACAGCAGTTGATAAGACAGTAGATAAGCTCGAATCTCAGATCAGGAGACAGAAGACCAAGTTCCTGAAGAAGAAGAAGGATTATCCTCAGATCGTTAATTTCCTTGAGGAAGACAACGGTGCTGATTTTGATTATGAGTACGAGCCGGAAGATAAGAAGATCACCAGAAGAAAGACATTCGAACTTCGCCCCATGACTTCAGAGGATGCCATTCTTCAGATGGAGATGCTTGGACACAATTTCCTTGTATACCTTGACGCAGAGACGGATTCCGTATGCGTTATCTATAAGAGAAATGACGGCAACTACGGTCTCCTTGAACCCGATTACTGATCGGTAAGTAACTGAACTGATGAGAGCGGATCTTTATGATCCGCTCTTTTTATGCGACAAAAAAGCGCCCGCCGAAGCGGACGCTCTTATATATCTGTCTTATGAGACTTAGTCTTCGTTGGGCATCTTCCATGCGTGATGATCCGTATGGAGGAGCTCGTGTGACTTATGAGACAGGGGCTTCTCAAGGTAATCGTTGTAGATAGCCTTGATGGAAGGGTTCTCGTGTGAGAAACGGAGAACGTTCTTCTTGTCCTGGCTGTAGAGAACGGGTGCTCTCTCGGGAGCCATCTCCTTGTTGTCGTGCATGGGCTGTCCACCGCCGCCGACACATCCGCCGGGACATGCCATGACCTCTACGAAGTCGTAGCTTACCTTGCCGGACTTGATAGCCTTAAGGAGCTTATCTGCATTGCCGAGGCCGTTAACGACTGCAACCTTGAGAGTAGTGCCGTTGATATCGAACTCGGATTCCTTCCAGCCGTCCTGACCTCTTACAGCCTTGAATGCGTCAGGGTCGGGATTCTTGCCGGTAACGAGGTTATAAGCCGTACGGAGAGCAGCTTCCATAACACCGCCCGTAGCACCGAAGATGTTACCTGCACCGGAACCGATACCGAGAGGAAGGTCAAGAGCCTGATCCTCGATCTCGGCGGGCTTGATCTGCTCAGCCTTGATGAGCCTGTCTACTTCTCTTGTAGTAAGTACTACGTCTACATCGGGATCGCCGCATGCGTCGTTCATTGCGGGGATAGCACACTCGTGCTTCTTTGCAAGACAGGGCATGATGGATACGCAGAATATCTTGGAAGGATCTACCTTGAGGATATCCGCATAGTAGCTCTTTGCTACGGCACCGAACATCTGCTGAGGAGACTTGGCAGTGGAGAGGTTGTCTACGAACTCAGGGTAGTGAGCCTTGACGAACCTTACCCAGCCGGGGCAGCAGGAAGTGAACATGGGGAACTTATTGTTCTCCTTATCGGAGAGACGTCCGAGGAACTCGGAACCTTCCTCCATGATCGTAAGGTCAGCAGTGAAGTTAGTATCGAATACATAGTCGACACCCATGATCTTCAATGCGGAGCAGAGTCTCTCGACAGTTGCTTCCTCGGGAGACAGACCGAAGGGCTCGCCCCATGCTGTCCTGATGGAAGGAGCGATCTGAACGACAGTGATCTTATCGGGATCGCAGATAGCGTCGATGACCTTCTCCGTGTCATCTCTTTCCGTAAGAGCTCCTACGGGACAGTGAGTGATACACTGACCGCAGAGTGCGCAATCGGATTCCTCGAGGGAATATGCGCCGTTAACGTCAACAGTAGCTCTGGAACCTGTATTTACAAGATCCCAGATGTTGCTTGCCTGCTTGTCGCAGATCTGGATACAACGCATGCACTTAACGCATCTGGAATAGTCTCTGTTAAGAGGGAAATCCTTATTGCTGTGCTTCTGAGGTACATGGTACTCGTAAGGGATCTCGTGGATATTAAGATCGTTAGCGAGCTTCTGAAGTGAGCAGTTGCCGGATCTTACGCATGTAGTACAGTGGCTGTAGTGCTCGGAAAGGATGAGCTCTACATTAGCCTTTCTTGCTTCACGTACCTTCTTGGAATTGGTCTTGATTACCATTCCTTCCTCAACTGCCGTATTACATGCAGCGGGAAGACGCTTGTTGCCTTCTACCTCGACAACGCAGACACGGCATGCGCCGATCTCGTTCAAACCTTCCCAGTAGCAGAGAGTAGGGATATTGATGCCTACGGACTTAGCTGCCTTGAGGATGGTCGTTCCCTCGGGAACGCTTACTTTCTTATTATCTATAGTTACGCTTACCATTTGAACTCTCTGCCTCCTTTAAGCTTTCCGCAACCAAAATGATCGCACTGAAGGCATCTTGCAGATTCCTGGCAAGCCTCCTGATCCGTCATGGGAAGTTCCATGAGGTTGAAATCCTTAGTTCTCTCGCTGGCAGAACGCTCGGTCATGTTGACACGGCCCATGGGCTCTCTGTCGTCAAATCTTACGGGAGGAAGATCTACGCCGCTTGTGATCTCGTGATTGAATCCCAAGTACTCGTCGATGTTAGCTGCAGCGACCTTACCGCCTGCGATAGCCTTGATAACCGTAGCAGGACCGGTAACGCAGTCACCGCCTGCGAATACGCCGTCGACCTCAGTGAAGTCACCTGCGTCGGAAGCAGCGATCTTTCTTCGGTTCAAAGGGATACCGAACTCTCCGAAATGCTCGGACTCGATACCCTGACCGATAGCAACGAGTACCTTGTCGCAGGAGAGACGTACCTCGGGTGCGTCGGCATTAACGGGAGCGGGACGGCCCCACTTAACTTCGCCTACGATCTGAGGCTGTACCCAGAGAGCAGCGACCTTACCGTCGTCCGTCTTCTCGATCTTAGTAGGAGCATTGAGCTCTAAGATCTCACAGCCGTCAGCAACTGCACCTTCGACCTCTTCAGCGAGAGCAGTCATGTCGACCTTACGTCTTCTGTAAGCGATCTTGACCGTATTCGCACCGAGTCTTATAGCGGATCTTGCAACGTCCATGGCAACGTTACCGCCGCCTACGACTATGATATCCTGACCCTTGAAGTCAGGCATGTTGCCGTCACCTATTCCTCTGAGCATCTCAACAGCTGAGATAACGCCTTCTGCGTCCTCGCCGTCGATGCCGATCTTATTGTCAGTATGAGCACCGATGGAGATATATACTGCATCGTACTTCTCCTTGAGCTCGGCCATGGTGATGTCCTTGCCTACGGAGATATTTGTTATCGTCTCGAATCCTGCGAGCTTGATGTTCTCGATCTCCCTGTCGAGGATCTCTCTGGGGAGACGGTAGCTGGGGATACCGTATCTGAGCATTCCGCCGAGCTTGTCTCTCTGCTCGTATACAGTGCACTCGTGACCCATGATCGAAAGGAAGTAAGCTGCGGTAAGACCTGCAGGGCCTCCTCCTACGATGCCGATCTTCTTGCCTGTAGCCTCGTACTTCTTGGGAGCCTTGACCTCAGACTCGTGCTCGACGGCATATCTCTTAAGACCTCTGATGTTGATGGCGTCATCAACGAGAGTCCTTCTGCAGTGCTCCTCACAGGGATGCTCACAGATCATGCCGCATGTAGCGGGGAAGGGATTGTCCTTACGGATGAGCTTGACTGCATCATCGTATCTGCCTTCGTGGATGAGTGCGATATATCCGGGGATATCGACGTGTGCGGGGCACTCCGCAACGCAGGGAACTGACTTGAAGTTCTGGAGCTTGCATCTTCCGTGGTTGACGTGCTCCTCGAAGTCGTCCCTGAATCCCTTGACTGCCTTGATAGCCATCCTTGCAGCCTCTGAACCGATGGCGCAGTCGGCGGAATGGAATATACTCTCGGCTGTCTTCTCGATAGCATCGAGGGTATCGTGATCTGCTGTTCCGTCAAGTACGGAATTGATAAGTTCTTCGAGTCTTCCGAGTCCGATACGGCAAGGTGTACATTTACCGCATGAACGTGCGTGGCTCAGATGAAGGAAAGCTGCTGCGAGATCTACAGGACAAAGACCGGGCTGGCTGGTCTGGATATTCCTCTCGATGTCCTTATAAAGCTCCTCGACAGTCTCCTGAGCCAAAGTAGTAGTGACATTAGTAAGTCTGCTCATAGATCCTCCGGGGTAAGTATTTTGGGGGATTCACCGATCGTTCGGGGCTGCGTACAGGGCTCTGAGGGCCGGTCAGAGTTCGATGCCGCGGATATGCTCCTCATGATCAGGCGATCAGTTATATATTCTATCATGATTTTTTATTATATGGACCCCGAACATCGTTAGGAACATGGCATTTATGAGAGATATATTACCCTTTGCCGCCAAGTGATTTTTATATAGCCCGGACGGGTTCCCTTGAAGGCTTAACAATATGTTCATCTTATAAGATTTGACGATTGGCGCGGTCTCGGTTATAATATCCGAGTTATTAACGCCACGCACGAGAGGAGGGATGGAGATGTCAGAGATCAGAGTTAAGGAGAACGAGTCCCTTGATAGTGCATTGCGTCGTTTTAAGCGTTCCTGCGCTAGATCAGGTGTTCTCGCTGAGGTTCGTAAGAGAGAGCACTATGAGAAGCCCTCTGTTCGCCGTAAGAAGAAGTCTGAGGCAGCAAGAAAGCGCAAGCGCTGATCAACAGTTGCATATCACGGTCGGTCTTCCGTAAGGAAGGCCGACTTTTTTATTTGTCTTATCTCTGTTAAAATGATTACAAAATAATCATTGTGAGTATGAGTATGTTGTTGACTGCGAAGAAGTGGAAGACGGCAGTATCTTTCAAGGAAGAGGATACTGACGCTCTTATTGACGAACTGCTTAGAGCAAGGCAGATCGATACGCCGGAGAAGAAGGAAGAGTTCATCCTCGACGACGGCGGTATGTGGAATGACCCTTTCCTCTTTAACGATATGAGGAAGGCCGTCGATATCATATGCGAGACATTGGACGGCAAGGGCAAGATCCTTGTATACGGTGACTACGATTGTGACGGCGTGACCGCTACATCCATCATGGTCAGGTATTTCAGGAGCCATAACGCGAACGTGGATTATATCGTTCCCCACAGGGCCGAGCACGGTTACGGCCTTACGGAGAACATCCTCGATAAGGTAATAGAGCATTCTCCCGATCTTCTCATCACCGTTGACTGCGGCATCACCAATATCGATACCGTAAAGCGCGTGAAGGAGAAGGGGATCAGGGTCATAGTATCCGATCACCATAATGTCAAGGAAGAGCTTCCCGAGGCGGATGCTCTCATCTGCGCCAAGATAGAGGACAGCACTTATCCCTTCAGGGAGCTGTGCGGTGCGGGTGTTGCCCTGAAGATCGTCGAGGCTATGGGCAGGGATGAGAGATATAAGGTCACCGGCAATATATGGAGACAGTCCATTGAGCTGGCGGGGCTTGCCACCATCGCGGATCTCGTACCGGTAACGGGCGAGAACAGGACTATCATCAAGAAGGCATTTAAGAGCATGAACTCTCCCGTGAACCCCGGAGTCCGCATCATGAACTCCCTCATACTGGATCACGGCAAGAAGCTGGATGAGACGTTCATATCGTTTAATTTCGTTCCCAGGATCAATGCCGCAGGAAGGCTCTACGATTCTTCCGATGCGCTGAAGCTGTTCCTCGAGGACGATGAGAAGACGGTAAAGCAGGCTGCAGAAGCCCTGGGCAAGCAGAACGAGGAGCGTAAGCTCATAGAAGGTCAGGTATTCTCAGAGGCCGTAAAGCAGGTGGAGAGCCCCAGAAGACCCGAAGAGTGGCTCATAACCAATACGGTAGGTCCTATCGTGGCATACGGCAGCAACTGGCACCAGGGGGTACTGGGTATCGTCGCGGGCAAGCTCGCATCGTATTACAGAAGATCTGCCATCGTCTTTACGGACGATTCCATCGACAGCGGCAATGTTAAGGGATCGGGAAGAGCTTACGGCGAGTTCGATCTCTTCGAAGCCATAGAACAGATATCGGATAAATGCGTGAGCTTCGGCGGACATAAGAAGGCTGCAGGCCTCGTGGTAGAGAGAGCAAGGCTTCGCGAGTTCATGCAGGCCCTGGAGGATAATGCCAGGAAGACCGCAGGCACCTCCTCGAAGGATGATGAAGAGCAGGGCGAGGATGAAGACCATATCGAGATCGATGCCGATATCCCTTTCGAGCAGGTCACATTTGAGACATATGAGAGGACCAATATACTGAAGCCTTTCGGCATAGGTAATAAGAAGCCCGTATTCTCTACGCATAACCTTATCGTTACTGATGCCGTAGCCATGAGCGACGGTGCCCATATAAGGCTGGAGCTCTGTGACGGCAGGGAAGATCCGAAGGAAGGCTTCCTGTCTGCGGTGGGATTCAATATGGGACAGTATCTCGATGTCATAAAGCCGGGAGATCGCGTAGATATCGCATATAC
>JAFZPJ010000038.1 GCA_017550385.1 Clostridiales bacterium | reverse complement strand
TGATCTGGCAGTCGAAGCTGAAGTCTGAACCAAGGATGTTCTTTCCGAGGAGACCTTCTGCTCTAGCCTGCTCAATAGCGATCTTAAGACGGTTTACAGCGATAGGATACTCGGCACGTACATAGAAGTAACCTTCTGAAGCGCCGAAAGCGTAACCTGCGATCATCATACCTTCGATAACGCCAAGAGGGTTACCCTCGAGGATGGAACGATCCATGAATGCACCCGGGTCGCCCTCGTCACCGTTACAAACAACGTACTTCTGATCTGCTTCAACGTTGTAAGCGAACTGCCACTTTCTTCCTGTGGGGAATCCGCCGCCGCCACGGCCACGGAGACCGGAAGCGAGAACTTCATCGATAACTTCCTGCTGTGTCATGGAAAGAGCCTTCTTCAGACCCTGGAAAGCACCCATGCCGATAGCCTCATCGATATCCTCAGGATTGATGACGCCGCAGCCGTGAAGTGCAACACGGCGCTGCTTCTTGTAGAAAGTGATATCTTCCTGCTTTGTGATCTTCTCCTGTGAAGAAGGATCAACATAAAGAAGCCTCTCGACGATCTGTCCGCCTACGATATCAGTATCGATGATCTCTTCGACGTCGTCGATGGATACCATACGATAGAGAGTATCTTCAGGATAGATCTTGACGAAAGGTCCCTGTGAGCAGAAGCCGAAGCAGCCAACCTGATTTACTGTAGCCTTATCTGTAAGGCCCTTAGCTGCAAGTACTTCATTGAACTTCTCCATTATCTCCTTGGAGTTGGAAGAAAGGCATCCTGTACCGCCGCAAAGAACGATATGACGCTTATCATCCTGTCCCTTAAGCTTGTCTTCGAGACACTTGGTGCAAGCTGCTGACTTAGCTTCAAGATCAGCAACAGAATTAATCTTTGTCATGCCTTTGCCTCCTGTCTGTATGAATCAATAATTCCTTCAACCTGACCAACAGCAACCTTAGGGTAAACCTTACCGTTGATGCTGACAGCCGGTGCAATGCCGCACGCACCGATGCATCTCAGAGCGTCGAGTGTGAAGAGACCGTCTTCTGTGGTCTCACCCGGCTTGATACCGAGAAGCTCGGAGAACTTGTCGATAACATTCTGTGCGCCCTTTACGTAGCAAGCCGTGCCGAGGCAGCAGCCGATAACGTACTTTCCCTTCGGAGTAAGAGAGAAGAACGAATAGAATGTAACGACTCCGTAGATCTCAGCGACGGAGATACCCGTCTTCTTTGATACCAGTTCCTGAACTTCAAGCGGGATGTAACCGTATTCGTTCTGGATGTCGCTGAGTATCATCATGAGAGGAGTCTTCTCATCTGTGTATCTGTCACAGATTTCCTCAATTTGTGCAACAGCAGCAGAATTCAGCTTTGCCATGTTGAACCTCCTATAAATTAATTTGGTTGATAATCCTGATAGCCGTAGAAAAGTCAGGGCAGCCTAAGGCAGCCTGACACAAATCGGTATTATCGTAGTCAGCCAACAGTATACAGCCCTATAAATAAAAAGGTACATTCGGGTCGTTCGAAAATCAAAATAGTTCACAAAACATTCAATAAACTAATGCAAAAAAATAAACGATTTCGACTTTTGTCGAAAACCCTTCAGAGCACAAATTTTATTGCGGATTTCAGTCGTCAAACAGAGGTGTCGAGAAGTACCTTTCGGCCGTGTCCGGAAGAACGGTTACGACGGTCTTGCCCGGACCGAGTTTCGCGGCGAGCTTGATCGCAGCAGCAACGTTAGTGCCGCTCGAGATGCCGCACATGATACCTTCGAGTCTCGCCAGATTCTTGGATGTCTCGATGGCCTCTTCATCAGTGATGATGCAGATATCGCTGTATATCTCAGTGTCTAAGATCTTGGGGATAAGACCGTCTCCGATGCCCATCTGAACGTGGGTTCCGATGCTTCCTCCGGAGAGGATCGCAGCATTCTCGGGTTCCACTGCCCAGATCAAAATATCAGGGTTTGCTTCCTTAAGCGCCTTGCCGATACCCGTGATCGTACCGCCGGTTCCGATGCCTGAGCAGAAGCCGTCGATCTTCCCTTCTGCCTGAGAGAGGATCTCCCTTGCAGTCTGCGTATACTGGGCTTCAACATTGGCAGGATTCTCGAATTGCTGCGGGATGAACACCTTGCTGTTCTCCGCTGCCAGCTGTTCGGCTTTGATCCTGCAGTCGTCAATGCACTTGCCGATGTCACCGTCGTCGTGGATGAGTATTACTTCGGCACCGTAGTGCTTTACGAGCTTGCTTCTCTCGATGCTGACGGAGTCAGGCATGATGATGATCGTGCGGTAGCCTCTGACTGCTCCGATGAGCGCAAGGCCTATGCCCTGGTTGCCGCTGGTAGGCTCGACTATGATGCTGTCGGGCTTGATCTTGCCTTCCTGCTCTGCATGGAGGATCATGTTGTACGCCGTGCGCGTCTTTACCGAGCCTCCGACGTTCAAGCCCTCGTATTTGACGAGGACCTGCGCAGAATCTGTCCCGGTCATGCGGTTCAGTCTTATCAGCGGTGTATTTCCAAGTGCTTCAAGGATGTTGTCGCTTATGCCGTTAATACTCATTTGGATATACGAGTCTCCTGTCTGTATCGAACCACTGTGACATCAGGCGGAACATGCTTACGATGAACCTGCCCTTGTCCGTGATCGAATAAGACCCGTCTTCATTCTCCTCTATTGTTCCGGTTACGATCTGTTCGTCGAATCTCTTCTCGAACGCGCCGTAATCTTCTACATATTTGCTTGTAAACACTTCTCCCACGGAATCCTGCGTGAAGGTCTCATCCGAATTCTGATCCATGTAGCTCAGCATGAACACAGTGACGGACCTCTCGACAGTAACCGGGACAAGTGTAAAGAACACCGTATTAACACAACAGAAGATAACGAACATCATTATGATGTCCCTTATCGTTACAGCCTTCCAGAAATGCCTTACGACAGCCATTATCACAGCCGAGAGGATGCCGGTGATTATTATGAACGCCAAGCCGCGGTACATGAGCACATGCATGCCTGCCAGGAGCGGTGTGTGGAACAGAGCCACGAACAATGCCGAGCAGACAACGAATATCAGGATATAAAGCCCGACCAGCTTGATAACGTCCTTTACCTTCATCAGCCTTCGTTCTCCTTCGGTTCTTCAGCCGGTTCAGAGGCAGGCGCGGGCTGCGCTTTTACGGGAGCCTGTCCTGCAGCATCCTTGTCCTGGGTAACGAAGTACGCCTTGCCCTCGTTGCTTACTCTGATCGCGGTTCCGCAGAAAGTGCAGAATCCTGTCGAAGCGCGTCTGATGCGGTTGCCCGTGAATCCGCAGTTGGGACACTCGACGGCAATGCTCTCTCTTGCGATCGTCTCTTCAAGCCTCTGGCTCTGCAGTTTGCTTGCAGCGGCACTTGCCTCTTGTGCTGCGCGCTCTCTTGCGATCTTCTCGTTCTGCTGTCTCAGCCTCTCGTTGTCGATCTTCTGCTTTTCCATGATGTTCTCGCCGACAATGATGCCGAGTTTGATAAGTCCATTCCAATTCATCCTTCTATCCCCTTTTCTTCCATATTTCCAACACTATTTGCTATTCAAAATATCACAGACGAGAGCTCGCGCGCAAGTCTTGAGACGGGCAGTCCGACCACGTTGAGAAAGTCTCCTTCTATGCCCCTGACCAGCAGTGCTCCGCCGCTCTGTATTCCATATGCCCCGGCCTTGTCCATCGGGTCGCCGGATTCGATATATCTCTCGATCACATTCCGCTGATAATCATCAAGCTCATAGAACTCTACCAGGCTCTCATCGGTAAACCTCTTCTCTCCGCCCTCGAAAACAAGGCTCACTCCTGTAGCCACCACATGTTTTCTTCCCGAGAGGTTCGTCAGCATCCTTCTGGCATCTTCTTTGGATTCCGGTTTGCCGTATATCTCACCGTCAAGGATGACTGACGTATCGGCTCCTATGACTATCGAAGAAGACCTGTCCGCGGGATCCAGCAGATCGAAGACCGCATGCGCTTTTGCAGATGCAAGTTCCTCGCTGACCATCAGCGCCGGAACGTTTCTTTGCTCGAGATCGGCCTCAAGTGAACGCTCGTCGATATCGGCAAGCTTCACTGTAAAATCTTCGGTTATAAGGGAAAGCAACTCACGCCTTCTTGGAGACGCGCTGCCGAGAATCAGATGTTTGCTCAACTGTTCTCTTCGCGCTCCTTACTCTTATGCTCTGCAACCATTGCCGCAGCGCTCATCTTGACCTCTTCGGGAGCAGCCTGTTCTTTGGCGACGTCTATCGTTCCCTGGGAAGGAGCATTGATGCTGTCATTGATCGAATCCCTGAACTTGATGACATTCTCAGGACCGCCGGTTACGTCTTCGAACTTTGCTGTCGGGTTGTCACTGAACAGAGCATATACCTGCTTCGGGTTCTCTTTGTGTGTGATCTTATAGTAAGCATCTACGAACTTCGCAAGGGACTTGCTCGTAACAAGTCTGGATGCCGTCTTGACCGGAGCATCGATACCCTGGACCTCGTTAACTTCCTTGAAGAACTCTTCGGAAGTCTTGTATTCGCCTGTGATGAGGTAACCTGTTCCGGGCTCGCCTTCACTGGTGAGCGTGATCATCGCATTGGCAACGTCTCTTACGTCAACGAATGCGTGTCCGCCGCTCTTGAGCGGTGCTACGCCGCCGTGCAGATAACTGTTGAGGATCTTGTTGATCTCGTAGTCTTCCGTATAGCCGGGACCGATGATGAATGTCGGGAGCACCATAACGGCATTGAGTCTGTTAAGTGCTACCTTCTCCATAATGTATGCAGCGGTCTCAGCCTTTGACTTTGCATATTCGCCTTCAACCTTGTTACGGTCGAAATGAAGTTCCAATGTATCCTTACCGATAAGCTCGGGGTTAAGTGCATAGGCCGAACTCAGGTATACAAGGCGGCCGATCTTACGCTTAAGGCACATGTCTACGATGTTCTCGGCTCCGATTACATTAACGCGGCGCATCGTGAGATTAGTAGAATCTGACAGGGAGATATATTCATCGGCATGCAGCAGTACCGTGTGTCTCGGATCTTCAACATCGAAGAATTCGTTCATGGAATCCTTATCTGTAGATATACCGTAGCAGATCTCGATATTGGGATTACCCTCGTACTCGCTTACATCGGAAAGCTCGCTCATCAGGATCTTGACCTTCTCGCCCTTCGCGATAAGCATGCTGATTATCAGTTTTCCCAGAGCTCCGGCCCCGCCGGACACCAAGTATTTTGCGTTGCTCATGTCAGTTTCTCTCCAGACTTTCCATATCTTGCCTCATCTGCAGATCCGCAGGGTTAACAACTGTATTATATATTATTTTTTCGGCAAATTGTTAAATGCTTTGTAAACACGAAAATCACTCTTGACAAGTCATAAACCCATGATTATTCTATTGGCACAATTCAAGATTTAAAGGCTGTGACGAAGAAGGCCTGCGATCGTCCGGATTTACAGAGAGCCGTGAGTGCTGAGATACGGTGTTCAAGGAATCGCAAATGGTTATCACTTCCGAGCCGGTACCCCCAAAGGGATAATCCCGAGTAGACGGTATCCGTTACACCGCGTTAAGGCAGAGGAGTTGTCAGACTTCGTTAAGTGGCGCAGACAAGCGCAAGTTGAGTGGTACCGCGATTATTCGTCTCAACATCCTACAGGGATGTTGGGACTTTTTTTTGCTCCATACTCCTCAACCTCTGACAAGCAAAATGCACATGGAGGCAGAAAAACATGACAGAAAGAATGGGACAAAGCGAGAGCAGCGTTGAATTCAAGCTGCAAGAGGTTGCGGACAGAGTCAAGGGACTCAGAATGGACATGGGACTCACATCCGAGGAGGCTGCGGCAAAGCTCGGAATACCCGTGGACGAGTATGTAAGCTATGAATCCGGTACACAGGATTTCAACTTTACTTTCATCTATAAGTTCGCGAACATGGCAGGCGTCGAGATCTCCGACATCATGGAAGGATCTTCTCCTGCACTTACCGAATATGCGGTAACGAGGAACGGACAGGGAAGCCCTATCACAAGACGTACGGGATATAAGTATCAGCGTCTTGCATCAAGATTCAAGAATAAGCTCTGCGAGCCCTTCCGCGTCGTAGTCCCTTATTCCGAAGAGGCTCTGAACCCTCCTTATCACCTTGTATCACACAACTACCAGGAGATGAACATCGTCGTTAAGGGTACTCTTAAGGTGATCATCGGAGATTCTTCCGAGGTCCTTCACGAAGGCGATTCCATCTACTTCGATTCCACACAGCCTCACGGCGAGTTCGCACTTGGCGGCGAGGACTGTGTCTTCTATGCGATCATCTTGAACCCCGAGGCATGGGGCAAGGGCGAGAACTATACGACTCCTTATAATTCAGAGGAGATGCGTACCGATAACGTTACCAACGTTGATGCGGCAAATCTCGAAGATCCGGTCTATGCACGTTATCTCAACGGCGTTCTTGATGAGAACGGCACGATGGTCGACGTCGACGTAAACGTTCCCGCATGCAAGAAGTTCAACTTCGCATTCGACTGCGTTGACGTTATCGCAGATAAGGATCCGAATAAGCTCGCTATGCTCTGGGTCGCAAAGGACTGCGTAACAGAGAAGAGATTCACATTCGCAGACATCAAGAAATATTCCAACATGACAGCCAACTACTTCAAGTCGCTGGGCATCGGCAAGGGCGACAAGGTCGTTCTCGTATTGAAGCGCCACTATCAGTTCTGGTTCGCCATGATGGGTCTCGAGAAGCTCGGTGCAGTAGCCATCCCTGCTACCCACCTGCTCCGCGACCACGACTACGAATACCGTTTCAACGCAGCCGGCGTTAAGGCAGTCTTCTGTACTGCAGACGACGATGCTGCAGACGAGGCGGAGAAGGCAGCGAAAGCATGCGGCGTCGAGACACTCGTCCTCTGCAACGGTTCAAGACCCGGATGGCACGACTTCAACGAGGAGTTCAAGAACTGCTCTGATGTTTTCGAGCGTCCTGAAGACTATGCATGCGGCTACGATCCGATGGTAATGTTCTTCACTTCCGGTACGTCCGGATATCCCAAGATGGCTCTGCATTCCTACATGTATGCTATCGGCCACATCCCTACTGCCAAGTACTGGCAGAACGTAGACCCTAACGGTCTCCACTTCTCCATCTCCGATACGGGCTGGGGTAAGGCACTCTGGGGCAAGCTCTACGGTCAGTGGCTCTGCGAAGCTCCTATCTTCACTTTCGACTTCGACAGGTTCAAGGCAGAAGAGATCCTCCCGATGTTCAAGAAGTACAACATCACTACATTCTGCGCACCTCCGACGATGTTCAGATTCTTCATCAAGGAAGACCTGTCCAAGTACGATCTGTCTTCCCTCAAGTATGCCGTTACGGCAGGCGAAGCTCTGAACCCCGAGGTCTTCAATAAGTTTATGGAAGCAACCGGAATCAGGCTCATGGAGGGCTTCGGCCAGACCGAGACGACTCTCGTAATCGCCAACCTCGTAGGTTCCAAGATCAAGCTCGGTTCCATGGGCAAGCCCAATCCGCTCTACGACGTTAAGATCCTCGATCCCGACGGCAATGTATGCAAGCCCGGTGAGACAGGCGAGATCTGCATCAACACACAGAACTATCATCCGAAGGGACTCTTCCTTCAGTATTATCTCGCACCCGAGCTTACTAACGATGCTTGGCACGACGGCTGGTATCACACAGGCGATACCGCGTGGATGGATGAGGACGGATACATCTCTTATGTCGGACGTACGGACGATGTCATCAAGTCTTCCGGTTACCGTATCGGACCTTTCGAGATCGAGAACGTCATTATGGAGCTTCCTTACGTGCTCGAGTGTGCCGTTACAGGTGCACCTGACCCGCAGGGCGTAAGAGGTATCGTCGTAAAGGCTACCATCACGCTCGTTAAGGGAACCGAAGGTACGGAAGAACTCAAGAAAGAGATCCAGCACTACGTCAAGGAGAAGACAGCTCCTTACAAGTATCCCCGTATCGTTGAGTTCGTTGATGAACTTCCTAAGACCTTCAACGGTAAGATCATGAGAAAGGCCATCAGAAACGACGACAACAAGAACGCCTGATCTCTCTTCAATAGATTTGAGTTTGATAACGGAGGCTGCCCCGGAATGGGACAGCCCCCCTTTTTTATGATGCGATATACCACATTGACTTAAGTGTGAGCGGGTGAAGCATCTCCGGCCCGGACATCTTCCAGCACATGTTGCCGGAGTCCAGCGCTGTTATAAGATCATCCGGCGAACTGATATCCGGAACAGCCAGGTGCCTGATATCCGCCAGCGATACAAGCTCTCCCTTCCGCCTCAAGAGCAGACAGTGCCTCCTGTCATAGAGCGCGACGTCCTCGACATCCTCTCTTCTCAGGACCTGATTCCTGATAAGCGGGAGGACCGAATTCTTCGGATCGATCACGGCCGCACTCAGTCCGCCTTCTTCCGTAAAGCAGAGGTCTGTCTGTACGGACTGCGCCTCCCGGTAAAGATCCAGGACAGCCTGCCGCACCAGCTTCACCGTCGGATCGGAATAATCTTCCGAGATCAAAGGACCTGTTACCAGCGCCTTGTAGATATATGCAAAGAGCGTGATCTCCTTCCGGCATGCACACGTAAGGAAATAATCCAGGCAGTTCTGCTGGACCTGGGCATCAGCCACGCTCCCCAGGACGGAATACAGGTGTTCTGCATCGGAAGGGTTAGTCTTGACCATTATCCCGCCGGAGCCTTCCGCAAGATAATAGGGGATGACGGAAGCAGGGGCGCGGTGCTGTCTGAGGCATATTACCGCAACCGTAAGGAACCCTTCGAATGTTCCGTCATAGATATAGCTGTACTGCTGTTCCTTCACCTGCCTGCTCCTCAACCGATCATATTCAACATTACCCGCATATTAGCACGCGCAAATACGGTTTGCAAACATTTGTTCTGTTGTTATGAAGAGTTTTCTTATGGCAGACCCATTAATGGTACTTGTAATAAAATATCCCCCGGACGCCTGCGGCAGACCGGGGGGGGGAATCGTGTCGGTTTGATCGTGACCTGATTACGGCTTGGGATATCCGATAGCCTTCAGGAATGCATTGACATTATCGATGTCGCTTGACTTGTCGCTGTAAGCCATAGCAACAACAAGGATGCCGTCCTTGCAGTAAACGCCGCCGTAGATATCATCATCAGCGAAGTCAGAGTCAGCATCACCGTTGAATGTAATGTAACCTGTTGCAGCCTTCTCGTTGTAGCTCATCGCATACTTACCGTCGAAGTCCTTGTCCTTGATCATATCCTCGAAGTCATCATAGTAAACGTCCTCGAAGTAATCAGCGGCATCTTCCGGATCGTCGAATTCATAGAATGCAAAGACTGCGTTCTTCTTGTAAGCATAGATTGCTGTATCGCAGTCATCGATCCATGTGTAATCGTCTTCATAAACGTAGTAATCGTCATCCTCTTCAAGATCGAGTTCATCCTCAAGAGCCTTCTTGAAAGACTTCTCATCAGTAGCCTTGAAGTTAGCACAACCTACCATTGAGAAAAGCATAACGCCGGCGAGAAGACCAGCAGCCAAAGCTTTAACTTTCTTCATAATCTTACCCTTCCTTTATAAAAGATTTGCCCTTTGATTTTACAGTCGCGGGGGTAAAAAATCAACCTATCTTGAATTTATGGTAATTCTTTTTACCTTTACGGACGATGGCCTCACCGTTTGCATCGAAGTCTGATTCGGACAGCGCATAGAACTGATCCTCGACTACCTGATCGTTAAGATATACGCCCTTCTGCGCGATCATGCGGCGTGCCTCGCCGTTGGACTTCATAAGACCTGCCTTAACGAGGGCAGCGGCGATCTGGAGGCCTTCCTTCAGCTCGTCTGCAGTGATCGTCGTTGTCTTCATGTCATCGGACCTTCCGGCATTCTCGAAAATGTCCTCTGCGGTCTTTTTCGCGATCTGTGCCTGCTCCTCGCCGTGAACGATCTTCGTTACTTCGTAAGCGAGTCTCTTCTTTGCTTCGTTGATGGAAGCGTCCGTAAGCTTGGCATACTCGTTGATCTCATCCATCTCGAGGAAAGTAAGGAGCTTCATGCACTTGATGACATCAGCGTCATCGACGTTTCTCCAATACTGATAGAAATCGAATACGGGTGTCTTCTCGGCATCGAGCCATACGGCGCCCTTTGCCGTCTTACCCATCTTCTTGCCTTCGCTGTTGGTAAGGAGCGTGAATGTGAGACCGTAAACGGAATCGCCCTTCTTACGGCGAACAAGCTCCATGCCTGCGAGAATGTTGGACCACTGGTCGTCACCGCCGAACTCGAGGTTGCAGCCGTACTTCTCGTGGAGGTAGTAGAAGTCGTAGCCCTGCATGAGCATGTAGTTGAATTCCAGGAAGGACAGACCCTTCTCGAGACGCTGCTTGTAGCACTCGGCCGTGAGCATCTTGTTGACGGAGAAGTGCGTTCCGACCTCTCTCAAGAACTCGATGTAGTTGAGGTTCCTGAGCCAGTCTGCGTTGTTGACGATGAGAGCCTTGCCCTCGGAGAAGTCGACGACCTTGCCCATCTGCTTCTTGAAGCACTCGACGTTGTGGTCGATAGTCTCGACGGTCATCATCTGGCGCATGTCGGTACGGCCGGTCGGATCGCCGATCATGGCTGTGCCGCCGCCCATGAGAGCGATCGGTCTGTGACCTGCCTTCTGCATGTGACTCATGACCATCATCTGAACGAAGTGTCCGACGTGAAGGCTGTCTGCCGTCGGGTCAAAACCTATATAGAAAGATACGCCCGGCTTGGACAGCAGGTCGTAGATCTCGTCTCTGTGGGTTGCCTGTGAGAAATAACCTCTCTCTTCAAGCGTGTCAAATACATTCTTGTACATATATTCCTCCGATGCCTTCATTAATAAGGCCAATGTATGATACACCGCGCGGGTGTTATTAACAAGGTTACCCGAGCTTGATGTAGTCGACTGCAGCCAGTGCCGCCACCGCTCCGTCAGCGCATGCAGTAGTGAGCTGCCTTACCTTCTTGGTCCTGCCGTCGCCAGCCGCGAAGATTCCCGGGACGTTCGTCTTGCAGTCTTCGCCGGCTTCGATGTAACCGCCGGAGAGCGTGATGAGGTCCTTGAAATCAGCCGTTGCAGGCTCCTGGCCGATCGCGACGAACAGTCCGTCGACCGCAAGCTCCTTCTCTGATCCGTCTTCCCTGTTCTCGAGAACGACGGATGTGAGCTTGGGCTCGCCCTTGAGTTCCTTGACGACGTAGGGTGTCACGATCTCGAGGTTCGGTATCGCTTTCGCCGCATTCACGAGAGTCTCCTCTGCACGGAACTCGTTCCTTCTATGTACCAGATATACCTTCTCTGCCATGCCGCAGAGATAGATGGCATCTTCTACCGCCGTGTTGCCGCCGCCTGTTACGGCTACAGTCTTACCCTTGTAGAAAGCGCCGTCACACGTGGCGCAGTAGGATACGCCCTTGCCGGTAAGTTCTTCTTCTCTGGCGATCCCCATATGGCGGTTCTTGGCGCCTACCGCAAGGACGACAGCCTTGCATGTCTCCGTGCCGCTGTATTCGGTCGCAACTTCGAATCCGCCTTCCGCGGGCTTGATCTGAGTGACCTTGTCGAACTTGATCTTCGCACCAAGCGCTTCTGCCTGCTTATAAAGGCCGTCTGCAAAATCAAATCCCGAGATCTTCGCTATCGCGGGATAGTTCTCTATCTCCGGAGTGTTGATTATCTGTCCGCCGTAAGACTCTGCCTCATATACGACAGTATCCATTCCCGCGCGTCTTGCATAGATTGCTGCAGACAAACCTGCCGGGCCTGCGCCTACGATGATGATGTCAGCCATATCAGTCCTCCTTGCCGTTCACTATAGCGTCGAACTTGTCATGTATCTCGGGATACGATCTCTTGAGCGAGAGTATCTTGCCTTCAGTGCTTATGAAACAGTGCTCGCTCGTGCCCTCGCACCTGATCTCCTTTGTCTCCTTGTCGTATATCTCGTACTTGAGATTGAACCTGACTCCCGTGTACTTGACCACCTCTGCCCTGATGACCACGGTATCGCAATACTTCGCCATGGTCTTGTATCTCGCAGAGACTGCAACAACGGGGCTTATTATGCCGCCCTCTTCCATGCCTTTATATCCGAGTCCGAGTTCTTCAAAAAGGACCGTCCTGACCTCCTCGAACCATCTGATGTAATTGGAATGGTGTGCAACTCCCATCTGATCGGTCTCATAATACTGGACCAGATGCTCGCATTCACTGTAAGCAGCCATATATGCCTCCGCTTTTAAAGTCTGCGTTAATTATATATGAAAACAAGTCCTCCCGCACGGCTGATATTCGGCTATAATATCGCTGTGGATACGACGCTCTTCATCTTTATCACGGACATCATCGGCACTGTCGCTTTTGCGGTGTCCGGTGCCATCGCGGGCATACGCAAGGAGATGGATATCTTCGGCATCAACATACTCGCGATAGTAACTGCGACGGGCGGCGGCATCATCCGCGACCTCATCATCGGCAAGATGCCTCCGACGGCATTCATCAACCCGTTCTTTGTCCTTCTGGCGGCGATAACGGCGAATGTGGTCTTCCTTTTCGTATACACGACGCGCAAGACCGGCAAGAAGATACCCGACAAGGCAAAGAACATCTATGACCTGGTGTTCTTCTGGTGTGATACGGCAGGGCTTGCCGCATTCACGGTCGACGGTGTCCATGCAGGGCTGTCCCTGTCAGGCACGATCGCGGCAAATGCTTTCCTCGTAGTCTTCCTCGGCGTCGTGACCGGTGTCGGCGGAGGAGTGATCCGTGACGTCCTGTCCCTCGAGATGCCCATGATCTTCGTCAAGCACATATATGCCTGCGCTTCCATCTTAGGTGCCATCGTGATGTTCGTCATCGCGGGTGCGACCGGTTCTGCGGCAGCCGGGATCATGGCCGGATTCTTCGTAACGCTGGTCATCAGATACCTCGCGATGCACTTCCAGTGGAACCTCCCGAGGATAAAGAATTAAAGGCTTTTTATATCTTCTCTATCTGTTAGCAAAAACTAATCCCGTGTGCTATAATTGCGCAGTTATAAATAATGTCAGAGGAGATGGATACCATGCCCAAGGATCCCAACATTCTTCTTAGCTACATCAACACCGGGTTAAGGGACAGTTACGATTCTCTCGAAGAGATGTGCAGATCCCTCGATCTTGATGAGCAGGATGTAAGGAAGTCTCTGTCGGATATCGGCTATGAGTACGACGCCGGGCTTAACAAGTTCATCCCCAAGGCTTAAGCAATATCGTTCACATAAAGGAGAAAGAACATGAAACGCAGACCTGTAGTTCTTATGGTACTTGACGGTTTCGGACTTTCCGACAATCCCGAGTACAACGCAGTAGAGATGGCAAACACTCCCGTCATCGACAAGCTCAAGGCAGAGTGCCCTTTCGTTAAGGGTTTTGCTTCCGGCCTCGCAGTCGGACTTCCCGACGGACAGATGGGTAACTCCGAGGTAGGTCACATGAACATCGGTTCCGGAAGGATCATCTACCAGGACCTCACGCTCATCACAAAGTACATCGAGGACGGTGTGTTCTTCAAGAATGAGGACCTCCTCCGTGCGATCAATAACTGCAAGGAGAAGAATTCCGATCTCCACATCTGGGGACTTCTCTCAGACGGCGGCGTTCACTCACACAACACACACCTCTATGCGATCCTTGAGATGTGCAAGAAGGAAGGCTTGGACAGAGTATATGTTCACCCCTTCTTCGACGGACGTGATACACCTCCGGCATCAGGTAAGGATTATCTCCAGGCACTCGTTGATAAGACAGAGGAGATCGGCGTAGGTAAGGTTGCATCCATGTCCGGCCGTTACTATGCAATGGACAGAGACAGCAACTGGGACAGGATCCAGCTCGCTTACGATTCACTCGTTCTCGGCGAAGGCGTCAAGGCAACAGATCCCGTTAAGGCAATGCAGGAGTCTTACGACAAGGGCGTAACAGACGAGTTCGTTCTTCCTACAGTCATCACAGACGAAGCAGGCAAGCCCCTCTCTGTCGTTAAGCCTGATGACTCGATCATCTTCTTCAACTTCCGCCCTGACCGTGCAAGAGAGATCACCAAGGCTTTCTGCTTCACTGACGAGGATATCGCAGCTGCAGAAGGTGATGCTTCCGATACAAAGTGCATCAAGTACCTCAAGAGAGCAAACGGCTTCATGCCTCTCACATATGTCTGCTTCAAGGACTACGACGAGACTATCCCCAACAAGTTCGTCGCATTCAAGAAGGAAGAGATCAAGAACACACTGGGCGAGTATCTCGCAAACAACGGCCTCAAGCAGCTCCGTATCGCAGAGACAGAGAAGTATGCTCACGTTACATTCTTCTTCAACGGCGGTATCGAAGAGCCCAACAAGGATGAGGACCGCACACTCGTTCCTTCACCCGCAGTTGCTACTTATGACCTCAAGCCTGAGATGAGCGCTCCCGAAGTATCCGAGAAGCTCGATGCAGCTATCTGTTCAGACAAGTATGATGTTGTCATCATCAACTTCGCTAACCCTGACATGGTAGGCCACACAGGCGTTCTCGAAGCAGCCATCAAGGCAGTCGAGAGAGTTGACGCTTGCGTAGGCGGCGCTG
>JAFZPJ010000037.1 GCA_017550385.1 Clostridiales bacterium | reverse complement strand
TCGATCATGTCAGGTGTTCCTTCGGGCATCTTCTTAATACGGAAGTAATTGAACGCGACATAGATCAATGCAAGAAAGACTACGCCGAGTACGATTAACCAGGAAGTCGTTAATAATGACATAAACCGGGCCCCTCTCTTAATAAATTTGATTATAGATTTGCAAAGCTACGGGCATAGTAAACCCACACTCTGTTTTAAACCCAACAGATTATACATATAAACATTTTCTTTGGCAATCAAAACAATACGGTTTTTTCCGTATAAAACAGGGATTTTTTCAGATTATTCCCTGATGAGGGAATCCACGAACAGATTGGGGTCAAAATCGGCAAGATCTTCCACGCTCTCGCCAAGACCGGCGAGCACGATCGGCTTACCTGACTGGTATGCAACGGCAATGGCGACGCCGCCCTTTGCGCTGCCGTCGAGCTTGGTGATGCCGACATAATCAAGGCCTGTTACCTCGCCGAATCCCTCAGCCTGAATAACGGCATTCTGTCCCGTGGTAGCATCGATTATAAGAAGTGACTTGATAACCGCATCCGGAGCTTCCCTCTCGATGACACGCCTGATCTTGGCAAGCTCCTCCATGAGATTCTTCTTGTTGTGCAGACGGCCTGCAGTATCTACAAGAAGAACATCCGTGTTGCGTGCCTGGGCAGCATGGATCGCATCGAAAACGACCGAAGCCGGATCTGCGCCCTCCTGCTCCTGGGCAATAACTGCCGTTCCGGTCCTCTCACCCCAGGTCTTGAGCTGGCCGACTGCTGCGGCACGGAAAGTATCGCACGCAGCCATGAGAACCTTTTTCCCCTCTTTCTTATACCTGGCGGCAAGCTTGCCTGAAGTGGTGGTCTTTCCTGTCCCGTTTACTCCGATCATGAGGATGATATTGAGTTTTCCCGGAACTATCTCAACAGTCTGAGGTTCTCCGAGTATCTCGAGCATTCTCTCCTTGACTGAAGCAAGAACGGCTTCCTGGCTGTCATCACCGGTCTTCCTGATGTTATCCTTGACTCTCTCCATGATGTCTTCGCTCGCAGGGACACCGCAGTCGGCCCTTATGAGAAGTTCCTCGAGCTCATCGAGCATGTCCTCATCAAAGCGGCCGCTGTTAGCCGCAAGCTTTGTAAAACTTCCGGCGAAAAAGTTTCTTGTCTTCTCAAGTCCTCTTTTAAACAGATCAGCAAGTCCCATTATTTAAGCTCCATAGATAAGATCTTTGATACGCCGCGCTCGGCCATAGTAACACCGTACATCTGGTCGCAGGCTTCCATGGTACCCTTACGGTGCGTAACAAGAATGAACTGAGATTTGGACGAATGTCTTCTTACGAAGTCCGTAAATCTCGTGATGTTAACGTCATCCAACGCCGCCTCGACCTCGTCCAGAATAACGAACGGAGAAGGCTTCAGTTCCTGAATGGCGAAAAGGAGTCCTATAGCCGTAAGACAGCGCTCACCGCCTGACAGGAGCGAGAGATTCTGGAGTTTCTTTCCCGGAGGCTGTGCCTTGATATCAATGGCACATTCCAAAACGTCCTCCGAATCGTTGCCCAATATTATTTCTGCCGTACCGCCTCCGAAAAGATCCGTGAAGACCTGACCGAAGTTCTTGTTGATGGTATCGAAATGCTCGGTAAACTCGGATCTCATCTTTGTGAGGAGTTCTTCGATTACCTGCTCGAGATCCTTCTTGGCAGCCTCGATATCGTCTCTTTGTTTTGTCATGAAATCGAGTCTTTCAGAAAGCTCTGAGAACTCCTGAAGTGCACCCAGATTAACAGGACCCAATGCCTTGATGGCATTCTTTAATGTCTGGATCCTTTTAGTCTGCTCACCGATCTTTGTTACCGGTTCGACGGAATCCTTGATGTTGTCATATGTAGTCTCATAATCTTCCCAGAGCCTGTTCTTGTTCTGGTCGATCTCGTAAAGTATCTTGTCATATTTCGAAACATGGGCATTAAGCTTTGCCTGCAGCTCACTTATCTCATTTCCGCTTGCAGCAAGTCTGTCACCAAATGATGACAGATCACCAGAGACGGCAGCTCTCTTCTCAAAGAGTTCTGCAATCTTATCTTCCAACACTTTCTGCTGCTTGGCATTTTCGTCAAGCTTTGCATCCAGTCCGTTTATCTCCCTGGTAATGCTGTTAACGGTCTCTTTCGCTTCTTTTATTGCCGAATCGAACTTGTCTCTTCCCTGCTTGGCCTCTTCGATCTGCTTCTTGATGTGACCTGCAAGATCAAGGATACCGCTTCTTTCGGTGAGTTTGCGTTCGGCAAGGGATGCAGCCTCCCTGACCTTGGCTACGACCTGTTCGAGCTTAACTGCCTGTTCTTCGGAAAGCCTCTGCTGCTCTTCGATCTCTTCCTGGTAATCAGCCAGTTCGCCGTTTACCTCACCCTCAATACGGGTAAATTCCTCCATATCCTCTTCGAGTCTTAATTTCGATTTGGATACCGTCTGCATATTCTCATCGAAATGTGCGAGAGTCTCTTCAGTCTCGTCCAGTCTCGTCCTGGTATTGTTATATTCGCCCTCGGCCTTGACCTCTTCAAGCTGATAGAACTTGAGCTGTTCACCGAGCTGAGCTAGCTCGCGCTTTATGGTACCGATACCGTCGTCGACTTCCTGACGCTGATCTTCGGAATCAGCAAGCTTTGCCTCTAATTCGGCAACCGCCTTTGTAAGCGAATCGATCTCGGCCTTCCTACCGATGATTCCCGTACCGGCTCCGGTTTTTCTCAAAGAACCGCCTGTAAGCGATCCTCCGGGATTTACCGAATCACCCTCAAGCGTCATTACCTTATATGAGCGGCCCGTCCTGGAAGCTATGATCCTCGCAGAATCCAGGTCATCCGCAACAAGTATCCTGCCCAAAAGGTTTGATACGATATCTTCAAGATTGCGGTCCGCTTTAACAAGCTCGGAAGCCACACCGATATATCCCTTTACGCCCTTAGCCTTTCGGAGATCATCCTCGTCAATGTATCTGGCCTTTATGTTCTCGATAGGAAGGAACGTGATCCTTCCAAGTCTCTTTTCTTTAAGGATCCCGATAAGTTCAGCGGCATCCGCTTCACTCTTGGTTACAACATTATGAAGTGCATTTCCCAAAGCCGTCTCGATAGCGGTCTCATACTTGCCGTCTGTCTCGATCAGGTCACCCAGAATGCCTACCATGAGATTCTTGACTGACCTGTCAGTCTCGGAAAGCTCAATAAGGCGTCTTACGGACTCCTGATAACCTTCTTTGCGCTTATCGATGTCTTTCAATGTTTTGAGCTTTGATTCTTCGGCAGAAAGCTTTCTGTTATTGATCTCGAAAAACTGATTGAGCTCGACCTGACGTCCCCTCAGTTCCTCGAGTTTCTTATTCCTGACTTCGATATCCTTGGAAACATCGCCTTTAATCTTTCTGATCTCGTTCAGAGCCTTTTCCTGCTCTACAAGAGCTGTGCTGAGTTCGGTCTTTCCGCTCTCGGAAGCAGCTCTGGCTTCCTGCATATCCCTGATCTTGTCATCAAGGGCAGATATTCCTGCCTGACATTCGGTTATCTTCTTTCTTGTCTCGAAAAGTTCTTCGGTCTTAGCCTTTATCTTGGAATCAGCTTTGCCTGCTTCTTTGCGGCTGTTCTCATACTCCTCGAACTTCGCCTGGCGTTCCTTGTCAAGTGTCTCGCTGAGGGTCTTGGCATCATCCGCTTCCTTAAGAAGACTGTCAGCCTTGGCCTTCTTCTCATTAAGTTCTTTAGTAAGCTTTTCTACTGTCTCATCCGTGGACTCCATGTCAGACTTGAGTTCTTCGATCCTCTGATTAGTCTGGTTAAGTCTTTCTATCGAGACCTTCTTATCCGTCTGCGCCTCGTGTTCATACTCGGTTAGGTCAGAAAGATCCTGCCTTCTGTCCTCGATCTCGTTATCCAGCGCTTCACTCTTCTCTATTATCTGCTGATGGCTTTTCCTGAGCTTAAGATATTCGTCTTCGCGTTCCTTTATCTCGTTCTCGAGCTGTTCCTTAAGGCCTGCCGAATCGCCCATCTCCTTATTGGCTTCAGTGATCTTATGAACGAGGAGCGAAGTCTCGAGCTTCTTTAATTCCTCATAGTTCTCATTGAACTTGCGGGCTTTGCCGGCCTGCTCCTCGAGAGGACCCTTGCGGGTCTCCAGTTCGCCCAGAATGTCATTGATCCTTACGAGGTTCTGCTCGGTATTGTTGAGCTTTCTCTGTGCCTCGTCTTTCCTGACACGATACTTGACGATACCTGATGCTTCCTCAATGACACGGCGTCTGTCTTCAGACTTGGTAGAGAGAATATCATCGACCCTGCCCTGTCCGACCAGTGAATAGCCGTCACGTCCCAGTCCGGTGTCAAGGAAAAGGACCGTAATGTCTTTAAGACGGCAATTGACCTTATTTATCTGGTATTCTGATTCACCTGACCTGTAAAGCCTTCTGGTAATGCAGATCTCAGGAAAGGCATAATCGATATAACCGTCTGAATTATCGAAAGTAATGGATACTTCGGCATAGTTCATGGAACGTCTGGCTGAAGTGCCGTTAAAGATGACGTCTTCCATCTTGCCGCCGCGGAGCTGCTTGACGCTCTGTTCGCCCAATACCCAACGGACCGCATCACTGATGTTGGACTTTCCGCTTCCGTTAGGACCAACCACGGCCGTAAGACCGCGGTCAAAGTCGATACAAGTATATTCGGGGAACGATTTGAACCCCTGAAGCTCCAGTTTCTTTAAATACATTCTCCGGTCAGTTCCGTCTTGATCCTAAATTTCACGCAAGCATTATAACTCAAACGAGGTCTTTTTGTGGGACAATCTGTTTAACATCCTTCAGGATATAGGCGCATATATTCCTTTAAGCCCTTCTCAGCGCACTTTTGCTCGGCATCCTTTTTACTGTGGCCGGTCGCGCTTGCAAGAAGAACGTCATCCGAGTAGACACTAACGTCAAATTCTTTCATATGTGCAGGACCTCTTTCGCCTGTCACTTCAAATCTGATCGTGTGCTGGAACCCTCTTGTCTGCGCGAGCTCTAACAGCCTGCTCTTGTAATCCAGGAAAATCTCGCCGTTAACTGCCTTATTTACCGTTTCGGTAAGATTTTTCAAGATACATTTCTTAGCCTGTTCGAATCCGCCGTCAAAATATACTGCCGCAATAACCGACTCAAAACAGTCAGCCAGCGTCGAATCCTTGTCATTACCCCCGCTTTGCGCTTCACCCTTGCCAAGAAGCAGATAGTCTCCCAGATGGAGCCTTCTGGCTACCTCGGCAAATGATTTCTCACAGACAGAGACGCTTCTCATTTTCGAGAGATATCCTTCGTCAGCCTGAGGCTTTAACTCGTAGATCATCTGTCCTACAACAACGTCGAGCACCGCATCACCGATGAATTCCAGTCTCTGGTTGGATTCCCAGTGTCCTCTCCCCGACTCGAAAACGTAGGTCGTATGAGTAAAAGCCGTTTCCAGGAGCGACTTGTCTTTAAAGGTATATCCCAGATCATTTTCGAATTTTGAATAATCAGTCATAGTAATAATCGCTCAAGATATATTTACGAGAAACGGCTGAATGCATAAAAACGCACCCAGCCGTCAAACTTCAAAGTTAATTCAGAGATCTTAAGATCTCCGGTATATTAGCCCTCTGTAAGGCTCTGAATATACTCGACTGCATCCTTGACGGTAACAACCTTCTCAGCTACATCATCAGGGATCTCGATATCGAATTCCTGCTCCATAGCCATAACGAGCTCAACCATATCAAGAGAATCTGCGTTGAGATCGTCAACG
>JAFZPJ010000036.1 GCA_017550385.1 Clostridiales bacterium | reverse complement strand
GGTAACTGGAAGATGAACTGCGGTATCCCTGCAGATGCAGTTAAGCTCATCAAAGAGCTCAAGCCTCTCGTTAAGGACGCTACATCCAGGATCGCTCTCGGCGTTCCTGCTACAGCACTCGCTGCTGCTGTTGAGGCTGCTGCTTACTCAAACATCAAGATCGCTGCTCAGAACTGCCACTTCGAAGAGAAGGGTGCATTTACAGGCGAGATCTCACCTCTCTGGCTTGCTAAGATGGGCGTTAACTACTGCATCATCGGCCACTCCGAGAGAAGAGAGTACAACGCAGAGACAGACGAGACAGTCAACAAGAAGGCTATCGCTCTCCTCAAGTACGGCGTAAGACCTATCATCTGCTGCGGTGAGTCTCTTGCTCAGCGTGAAGCAGGCGAGACATTCGACTGGATCAAGGGTCAGATCGTTGGCGCTTTCAAGGATATCCCTGTTGAGAAGCTCTGCCAGATCACTATCGCATATGAGCCTATCTGGGCTATCGGCACAGGCAAGACAGCTACAGACGAGCAGGCTGAGGAAGTCTGCAAGTTCATCCGCGGCGTAATCGCTGAACTCTACAACGAGGAAGCTGCAGCTGCTATGACAATCCAGTACGGTGGTTCCTGCAATGCTAAGAACGCAGCAGGTCTCTTCGCTCAGGCTGACATCAACGGCGGTCTCGTCGGCGGTGCTTCCCTGAAGGCTGAGGACTTCTCCGTAATCTGCAACGCATAAGCTGAATAACAGATCAAATATAAGAGCCGTCTCTGATGAGGCGGCTCTGTTTTGTTCTTATATCAATTTGTTATCACTGCTTCGACAGGTACTCGTCTATGCCCTTTGCGGCCGACTTGCCTGCACCCATCGCAAGGATGACCGTCGCTGCGCCGGTGACCGCATCGCCGCCTGCAAATACGCCGTCGCGGCTTGTCATCTCTGCCTCATTTACGACGATGCCTCCGCGCTTATTTACTTCAAGTCCGGAAGTCGTCTTCTTGATGAGCGGGTTGGGCGACGTACCGAGCGACATGATGACCGCATCGCAGTCGATCGTGAACTCAGAGCCTTCGACGGGAACGGGAGATCTTCTGCCGGAAGCATCCGGTTCACCCAGCTCCATGCGGATGCACTTGCATCCCGTGACCCAGCCGTCCTCGTTTGCAAGGATCTCGACAGGGTTTGTGAGCAGGTCGAAGATGATGCCTTCTTCCTTTGCGTGATGTACTTCTTCGACACGTGCGGGCAGCTCGGCTTCAGAACGACGATATATGACATGCACTTCAGCGCCGAGTCTCTTTGCCGTACGTGCGGCATCCATCGCGACATTGCCGCCGCCTACGATGACAGCCTTCTTAGCACGCATGATGGGCGTGCGCGAATCTTCGGAGAAAGCACCCATCAGGTTGGATCTCGTGAGGTATTCGTTAGCCGAGAACACGCCGAGTGACTGCTCGCCGGGGATGTTCATAAAGCGGGGAAGACCTGCGCCGGAGCCGATGAACACGGCCGAGAAACCTTCCTTGTCGAACAGATCGTCTATCGTCAGAGAGCGTCCGATGACAGCGTCAGTTACGATCTTAACGCCGAGGGCTTTTACGTTCTCGACTTCCTTGGCAACGACCTTCTCCTTGGGGAGACGGAACTCGGGGATGCCGTAGACCAGAACGCCGCCTGCCTTGTGCAATGCCTCAAAAACGGTCACGTCATAACCCATTTTCGCAAGGTCGCCTGCGCATGTGAGTCCCGAAGGACCTGCACCGATGACTGCGACCTTCTTGTTCTTCTTTTCCAAGCCTTCGGGGAGGGAGGGCTTAATGCCCATATCAGATGCGGTGTCTGCAACGAACCTCTCGAGACGGCCGATGGAGACTGCCTCGCCCTTGATGCCGCGGACGCATTGTGCCTCGCACTGCGTCTCCTGAGGGCATACTCGGCCGCAGACCGCAGGCAGTGCGGATGACAGCGAGATCACACCGTAAGCGCCTGCGACATCGCCTTCCTTGACCCTTGCGATGAAGGATGGGATGTCGATGTTTACCGGGCATCCCTGAATGCAGCGTGCATTCTTGCAGGTTAGGCAGCGTGAAGCCTCGAGTATTGCTTCCTCTCTTGTATATCCGAGGTTGACCTCATCGAAATTCGTCGCACGTACCGCAGGATCCTGCTCGGCTACGGGTACTTTCTTCATTACATCTATTTCCATTGACGGTAACCTCCTTAAGAACAAACGCCGCAGTGGCCGCTGTGAGTATCGCCTTCCTGAAGCTTCAGCATGAGCCTGCCTTCTTCAGTCTTGTAAAGTCGCGATCTCTGAAGCGCCTGATCAAAATCGACTTCCCAGCCGTCGAATTCAGGTCCGTCAACACATGCGAACTTGACCTCGCCGCCGACAAGGAGCCTGCATGCTCCGCACATTCCGGTACCGTCAACCATGATGGTGTTCATCGATATAACGGTGGGGATGCCGAGCTTCTTTGTAAGCTGGCATGCGAATTTCATCATGATGACCGGTCCGATGACAACGCAGAGGTCATATCTGATACCCTCATCCCAGAGCTGCTGCAGCGCAGTGCAGACATTGCCGTGGATACCGTAAGAACCGTCGTCAGTAGCAAAATAGAGATTCGCGGTCACCGCCTTCATCTCGTCTTCAAGGATGAGAAGATCCTTTGTCCTTGCACCCTGGATACAGTCAACGGATACGCCCTGATCGTGCAGCCACTTGAGCTGATTATATACAGGAGCCGTTCCTACGCCGCCTGCGATGAACAGGATCTTTTTCTTCTTGAGTTCTTCTGCGGGGAGATCGACCAGGTCGGAAGGATTGCCGAGAGGACCTACGATATCTGCGAAGCAGTCGCCCTCTTCGAGACGCGACATCCTCTCCGTCTCTGCACCGACCGTCTGGTAAACGATGGTTACCTTGCCTGCATCTCTGTCGTAATCACAGACAGTGAGAGGGATCCTCTCGCCGTCAGCGTCGCAGCGCACGATGAGGAACTGTCCCGGCATCGCCCTGCCTGCAACGAGGGGTGCGTATACTTCCATCAGCCAGACTTTGTCGCCGAGCTTTTTCTTGGTCAATACATCGAACATAGACCTGTTATCCTCCCGCAAATGAAAATCATTTTAGTAACAATTATAGCATTTCATTCTTGAATTCAAGTCATGGAAAAGATGTTACAATGACCATACATGGAATAATAATATTGGGAGGAATAGAGAATGGAGATCATCCTTTATATCGCAGCGATCATAGTAATGATCTGGAGCATTGCCGTTCAGGGAAGGCTTAACAGACTCGTGAAGAAATACAGTCAGGAAGAGGCCTCTTCCGGCAAGACGGCAAACGACTGTGTCAGGGAGATGCTCGCGGTGAACGACGTTTACGGCGTGACTATGGACCACGTGGGCGGTGAGCTGACGGATAACTTCAATCCCAAGGAGAATAAGATCTATCTGTCTGATTCCGTTGACGGCGGAACGTCCATCACGGCTATTGCCATTGCGGCACATGAGTGCGGTCATGCGTGCCAGGCATCGGATGCATGGCTTCCGTTCAAGATCAGACAGGCTATCGCGCCTTTTGCAGGCATCGCATCGAAGATCAGCGTATGGGTGGCCATCGCCGGCGTGTTCCTCATGTATCTCGCTTCAAGATCGAGCAGCATGTCTTATGAACTCGGCTACTGGGTCTGCACTTTGGGCATCGCGATCTACTCGATGGTGTTCCTATTCTATCTGGTCACGCTTCCGATAGAGCGTAATGCGAGCAGGCGCGGACTGGCTGCAATGAAGCAGTGCGGCTGGGTATCCGAAGCACAGCTCAAGTCGGCAAAGAAGGTCCTCTGGGCAGCGGGCGATACATATGCGGTCGCCCTTGCGAGCTCGGCGGTAACACTGCTCAGGCTTCTTCTTTTGAGAGGAAGGGGAAGGAGAAGGTAAGTTCATGTCTGACCCGGTAAAGATAACTTTTGACAGTGCATGTGGCAACGGTCTCAAAACAGCGGGATTTTTCAATGATTCATCTGCTGCTGAGATCAGGGGAGTAGTCCAGATATGTCACGGCATGTCGGAGTATTACGGGCGGTATGATCAGATGACCGAGCGGTTCAATGCTGCAGGATACCACGTGTGCGGCATCGATATGTTAGGCCACGGTCAGAGTTATTATGCAAATGAAGATAAGGGATATCCCAAGGGGTATTTCGGCGAGGGCAGGGATTCATGGAAGAATATACTTAAGGACATCATGTACATGCACGATGAGGCTGTGCGCCGCTACGGCAAAGATGTTAAGTATATCCTTTACGGACACTCGATGGGTTCGTTCGTAGTAAGGAGCATCTATTCCCTTCCGGAGTATTCCGCTGAGTTCGACGGATTCGTTTTCGCGTCGACGATGGGTCCCAACCCGGCAGTTGGTCTTGCGAAGTTCCTTGCGGGAGCAGGGTGCACATTCGGAGGAGACAGGAAGGTCAACCAACTCCTTACGACGCTTTCTTTCGGCTCGTACTTGAAGCGCATTCCCAACCCGAAGTCCGCGAACGACTGGATATCGACGGATGACCGGGAGGTCGAAGCGTACCGCGCAGATCCGATGCTCGGATTCAAGTTCACTTCCGGCGGATTCAGAGCGTTGTTCAACATAGTGGGATTCATCCAGAGCAAAAAGGCGATGAGTGATCTGTCCGGCAAGCCGTGCTACTTCACATACGGCTCTGAAGATCCTGTCGGTAATTACGGCAAGGGCGTCGAGCAGGTCATCGCGCGCATGAAACAGAACGGTGTGGAGCCGAAGTCAAAGAACTACGGACCGTACCGTCATGAGATACAGCGCGAGAGCGTAAGAGAAGAGTATTTCTCCGACTTAGTGGATTTCTTTGACAGCGTCAGCCGAGCGTAACTATCAGCTCGTTGCCGGTGAAGGCGATCACCGTACCGTAGTCTGTCCTCTCGGGCACGGACTCTGATGATGACACTATATTCGTTATTCCGGCAAATATGATCCTCTTCTGTTTTCCGAAATTCTTAGCCTCTACGGTTATCTTCGCACCAGAGCAGGTAACGTTAAGTATTCCGGAAGCATTCATGCCCTGTTCGAACACTTCGCATACAGCGGTCTGTCCGTCCTGCAGTGCGAAGCACATGAACGTGAGACCGTCCAGCAGCGAATGGCCGTGGGAGGAATCCGATGTGCGCGTGGCAATGATGGAATTCGGTCTGACAAAAACGGGGATGGAATCGGTGTCGACTTTGCGGTTGATATACCTGGGTCCCTGGATGCGCTCATAAGTGAACAGATCAGTCCATGTACCGGCAGGGATATATGCCCTTGCTTCGCCGTTGCTGTTCAGCACCGGGGCAACGAGCAGAGAATCTCCCAACATGTATTCATTCTCAAGTCCGCGCGCGAAAACATCTCCCGGGAACTCGGATTCGAGCAGCCTCATGACCGGGACGCTGAAGCTCGCACCCTCTGCTATAGCGGAATAGATATAGGGAAGAAGTCTTGAACGGATACCGGACAGGCTCTTCAGTGCATTGTAGGACACATCACCCATATATTCTGCCGTGATCTTCTCAGGCGGCATGACGAGTCTGTAGTGGGGAGACATCATAGCAAGTCCGAGCCATCTGCAGAACAGTTCCGAATCCGATGTAAAAGGAACATCGATATTGACTTCAGGCACACCTGACATTCCGAGTGAGACGGCGCTCCTCAGAGTCTGAGTGAGAGAGCAGAAATCCGCCGGCTTGGTGCGCAGGATATTGCCGTAAGGAATAGGCTGGTTGCCTGCCCTCAGACTGTTGGCGATGACGGATACGCTGTTCCTTCCGTTGATCCTGATCTCACACTCCAGAAGTGCGGTGTTAAGGATTCCCGGGAAAGCAGTAACAAAAGAGCTGTCTTCAACATTCTCTTCGAGCGCTTTCAGGATAAAGGCCGGTATGTCTGCTTCGAGGAAGTCGGCCCCTCTGCTGAGGAGAACGTCGCACTGATTGGTGAACCAGTTGCGTGCCGCGAGGTTGCCGAGATTGATGATACCGACGTTGCCTACATCCGTAGACAGCACGAGAGCCTTGCCGTTTTTGTCCTGTACGAGATAGCCGCAGTCGAGGACTTCGGAATACTCCGGAGAACCGTCTGAGATGGCGGGAGTAACTGCGAGACCGAGCTTGATGCCGGCATCGTGAAGTGCTCTTGCGAAGAGCTCGTCACTCTGGAAACGTGCCAGATCCCACATGAAGCTGGCGCGGTCAAAAGACGGATGCCATGAACCGCCGAGCCAGAGTTCCGTGACAGGCATACCGATCGTGGACAGATCTCGTATCGAAGTCATTATGTCTTCAGCAGTGATCGAATAGTTGTTGTCGATCTTGAGCGTGATCCCTCGCTGCGGTACATGGGGAACGACACGGTTGCCTGCGAGCAGCTCGTATGTCGAGAAGATATCCATGATGGATTCGCCCACGATGATCTCGTACTCGATCTCATCTTCGGGAACCGAGAATGTCGTTGCCATTCCGTCGGCACCGACGCTTATGTCTGAATTAAGAGTCGTGTTTACGAATACTCCGTAAGAGGCGGATGAGACTATGAAAGGGATACCGCACTTAACGCGGGTGCCGTTACGAAGGACGGAAGCACCGGCAGGACCAAGTCCGAACAGATGCTCTTCGGGTGAGATCTCAAGGCTTGCGCCGGAGATGGATCCTTTGCCCGTTCCGCAGAAAGCACTTCCCGCTGTCTCAGCCACGACAGGGCTGCCGCAGAAGTAATAACTGATCCTGAATTCTCCCGTCTTTGCAATGCGCGCTTCGAACATGCCGTTCTTGAAAACGATATCCTTTGCGGTCTCTTCGACACTGCAGCCTGATGAAGCCTTGAGCGGAACCTGCACCTTCGACTTGGCGCGGGGTACGGTCCTCCTTGAAGATATCTTAACGCCGATCGTTTTCGCATCCGGCGCGAAAAGCTCTATCGCGATCCTGCCCGGCACCTGCGTGCGGACTCGCTCCTGGGATGCAATGTCTTCTTTGTAGACGCAGCAGAAACATCTTATGGTAAGGATGTTGTCTGAGAATGAGACAGATTCGATTCTGTCGGGATGAATTATTGACTCCATAGATCTCCCCCTGAGTAATATGAAAGCACTTATTCATTATTACATATATATATTAGATTTTTGATATAATTGTCGCATGTTGGATGACAAGTTTGTTTCAGGAGGCAAAGAGGGTGTCCTGCCGCGATATGTCCTTCAGATCCTGACCCTTATCGAAGAGGCCGGATACGAAGCTTATGTGGTCGGCGGGGCCGTGAGGGATATTGCCCTCGGTCTCACTCCGCATGACTTTGACGTGGCTTCATCCGCTTATCCTGACGAGATGATAGAAGTGCTCTCAGCTGCCGGCATCAAGCATGTCGATATGGCGAGCAGGCACGGAACTGTTACGGCAGTCACTTCAGAAGGCAATGTAGAGATAACGGCTTTCCGTGTCGACGGTGAGTATTCGGATCTTAGAAGACCGGATGAAGTGTCTTTCACCAGAAGCATAGAAGAGGATGTAAGAAGGCGTGATTTTACCGTCAATGCTATGTATCTCGGAAGAGGCGGCAATATTTGCGATATCACCGGAGGACTGGCTGATCTCGAGCGCGGCATCATAAGATCGGTAGGAGAACCTGAAGTCAGATTCACAGAAGATGCGCTCCGCATCCTGAGAGGATTAAGGTTCGCTGCAAAGTACGGCTTCGAGATAGATGAGAAGACGTTCGAAGCGATGGAGAAGCTGTCGCCGAATCTTAGAGCAGTCTCGGGTGAGAGGATCGCAGAGGAGCTTAAGGGACTTATCTGCGCTCCCGGTGCATCAGACATCATAAGGAAGGCATACCGAATCTTAGGCGTGATCGTTCCCGAGCTTATTACATGCCATGGATTCGAGCAGCACTCAAGATACCACGACAGGGATGTGTTTGAACATACGCTGGCAGTGCTCGACGGGATCCCGTTCAAAGAAGATAACTCCGGTGGCTGCATTCCTTGCCGCGATGCCGAACTTGCAGCAGCTGCGATACTTCACGATCTTGGCAAACCGGAGAGTTTTGTCATGAACGACGACGGCATAGGCCATATGAAAGGTCATCCCGAAGTCAGCATGAGGATAGCCGTCAGAGTCCTGGGAGAACTCAAATGCTCTAAAGAGTTTACCGAGAATGTCACGGGACTGGTACAGCTGCATGACACTTTCTTCAAGCCTGACAGATACATCGTGCACAGATTCATGTCAGAGCATCCGTTGTCATTCCTCAGAAAACTTGCAGTGCTGCAGAGAGCGGATATACTTGCGCATTCCGAGTACGGCCAGAACAGATTGGAAAGGCTTGATGCGCTCGAGGCGATAGCGGCAGCGCTTGTCAGAGAAGGTGCCGCGTTCAGCATTAAGGATCTCGCGGTCAAGGGCTCAGACCTGATAGAAGAAGGCGTTCCCGAAGGACCGGAAGTAGGGAAGGTGCTGTCGGAGGTTTTCGATGCATACATGCGCGGTGAAGTCGCGAATGATGCAGGATCGATGCTGTCATATATTAGAGAACATATCTTAACAGTCAGTTAAAACATCGTTTGCACAGTACATAATTCCGTGATAGAAATGGCAATTCCTTCACAATTATAATCGTAGTATAAATCCAACAAGGGGGATCTATACTATGAAAAACTCAAAGAAAGGCTTTACGCTTACAGAAATCATTATCGTAACAGCTATCATCGTGATTCTTGGCGGTGCCGCAATAGCAGGCATTGCAGTTTCAATTAAGAACGCTAAAGATAGAGGCGACGACTTAAAGAACAGTCAGGGTGAGAATTGGGAATCCGAAGCAGTTCTGGAAGTCAAAAAGACAAAGGTCGGCTTGGGTGTTGAACAGATCTACGAAGAGTCTGCCGATACTCCGGCTCCGACCAATGCTGCATCATCGAATGAAGTAACCTCTACTCCTACCGATGCTCCCACTGGCACTCCGGCTGATACTCCGGCAACAACACCGGGTAGCGGCAGCACAGGCAGTGGTTCAGGTTCAACAGGCACAGGCAGTGGATCAGGCTCAACAGGCACAGGTAGTGGATCAACGGGTACAAATTCCGGTAGCAGCAACGCAGGAGCTTCCACAAAGACTGTTACCGGTTCTGCTACAGGCAGCGGTTATCAGGGCAGCACCACTATCAGCGGTGAAAGTGGAAAGAAGATTCAGAGTGTTACCATACAGGCACCGGATGGTGTTCTCATAAATGGTTGTAATGATTCAAGCAATAATGGTAAGTATTCTTTCCAGTTAAGTGACGACAAGAAGTCAGCGACATTGACATTTACAGCATCTTCATGGACCACTCCGAACACCAGTGTAAATCTGAATTATATTCAGTGGAGCGGAGGATCCGGAAATCTAGACCTCTCGTATTCGATCGAGTACGCACCATAATAAAGACTTAAGTTTTAATACAGCATGACAACACTTTATATAGATCACCCTTGAGATTGGCCGCTCCATAACCGGAGCGGTCTTTCTTTGTATGGATTAGCTGGTCGACTTTTTGGTGGCGATATTATCAATTACTCCCACCCAATCGTATAATATCGTTTCAGATTGCACGGTTGGGTGGGGTTTTATCGCTCAAACGCCACCAATACGTGTAATCCGGAGCTATATAACCGATTATTATCAGTTCTCGCCGTGGAGGACCGATTCAGCGTGAAGGAGCTTCCTGGCTGCTTCGGACTGAGGAGCGGACAGGACTTCTGAAGTAAGACCTTCTTCGCATACAGAACCTTTGTCCATTACGATGACGCGCGGACAGATCTGACGAACGATATGGATGTTGTGCGTGATAAGCAGGAACGATGTGCCGCGCTCACGGTTTATGTCTGTAAGGAGCTTAAGGATCTCGGATGCAGAACTCGAATCAAGCGAAGAGAACGGTTCGTCCGCGACTATCAGGGAAGGCTCGAGTATAAGGCTCATCGCGATCGCGATGCGCTGACGCTGGCCGCCGGACAATTGGCGCGGGCGGCGCGAGAGATATTCGGATGTCAGACCGACATCCTGAAGTGCACTCTCGACGCGTGTCTTGCGTTCTTCTTTAGTGAGCTTTATACCGGCTGCCCTCAGAGGTTCGAGCAGATGCCATTCTATCGTGTGAGCGGGATTAAGGCAGGATACCGGATCCTGGAACACAGCACCGGTCTGCTTGTCGTTGATGATCGTGCCGCCATGCGGCATAAGTCCGAGGATAGTCTTTACGAGCGTTGTCTTGCCGCATCCCGAACTGCCGATGAGTCCCAGCATCTCGTGCGGATAGATCTCGAAGCCGGTTCCTTTCAGAACATCAGATGATGAATTGTCGTAACGCGCCGTGATGTCTTTGGCGACAAGCACCGGACTCTTGGAATAGTCCACGGTCGCACGCTCAAGGCCGAGTGTCCTGGTATCGAGGCGGGCATTGGTAAGAAGCTCTGCCGTATAACCGCTCCTCGGGTGAAGCAGCATGTCTTCAGTCGTATCCTTGTCCACTATCTCGCCGCCGCGCATTACCATTACGCGGTCGCAGAAGTTCCTTACTGCCGACAGATCGTGTGAGATGAAGAGCACGGTCATGTGCATCTTATGGCATATCTCCTTGAGGAGATTGAGTATCTGAATCGTTGTGACCGTATCGAGCGAGGATGTAGGCTCGTCGCATATTAGCAGTCTCGGTTCTAGCAGAGCGGCACCGGCGATGAGCACGCGCTGACGCTGACCGCCCGACAGCTGGTGCGGATAACGCGAATAGATCTCTTCGGGCTCGGTAAAGCCGCATGTGCCGAGCATCTCGAGCACGCGCTCCCTGCGCTTAGCTTTATCTTTCATGCCGTGAGTGAGAAGTATCTCATCCAGATTGGTCCCTATCTTCATCAGCGGATCCAATGCCGTCGACGGTTCCTGGAATATGACGCCTATGTTGGAACCGAGCATCTGTCTGCGCTTAGCAGGCTTCATCGCAGTGAGGTCTTCGCCTGCAAACTTGATGCTGCCCTCGGTAATGACTGCGCCTTCCGGAAGCAGTCCTGCGATAGCCATGGCAGTCATGGTCTTGCCGCTTCCCGAATTGCCGATGAGGCCTAATATCTCGCCGTCTCTGATACCGAAATCAAGATCCTTCAGCACGGGCTCAGGATTAGGCTCGTGTCTCGTCGGGAAGGCGAGGGATAAGTGATGGACTTTGACTATGTGCGTATGTCTCGGCATCAGGAATCACTCCTTCCCGAATACGATACGCGTATTCCTTCGGACAGGAAGTAGAGTCCGAGTATGTAGAATATGAGCATGAGTGAAGGGAATACGACCAGCCACGGAGCCGTCAGCACATATGCCTTGCAGTCAGCGAGCATCTTGCCGAAGCTGGCATCCGGCGGCTGAACGCCCAAGCCCAGATAGCTCATTCCGGATTCGAACAAAGCCATGTTTGCCAGACCTATTACCGTCGCGGGTAGGAGCTGCGGCATCAGGTTGGGGAGGATGTGCGAATACATTATCCGCAGAGGTTTTACCTTCATTACCTTCGCATGCATTATGAAGTCTCTCGTCTTGAGTTCCATCGCTCCGGCACGGCACACTCTTGCAAACGTCGGCGCGAAAACAAGTCCCAGCGCCCACACGACGTTGAACATCGAAGGCCCGAAAACAGCTACCGCCACGAGTGCGAGCAGTATTCCCGGGAAGCACATTATGCTGTTGTTGAAGAGCATTATCACCCTGTCGGGGAATCCGCCGAAATACCCTGCCGGCAGACCGGACACCACTCCCAGGATGAGTGCTATCGCCACGCCCGCGATCGAGATGAAGATGGTGTATTTCGATGCATCAAGGATCCTCGAGAAGACGTCCCTTCCGAAGTTGTCCGTGCCGAAGATGTGCGCGGACGAAGGAGGGAGCAGGATCTCTTTTGCACTGGTTGCATTGGGATCATAAGGCGAACAGATAAGAGACATCACGAATGCCAGCAAGACGATCCCGAGGAAGACAGCGCCTGTGATGAAGAATGTACGAGCTCTGAATGAGGAGGCTTTTGACTGCATGATATCCTCCTATTTGAGCCTGATGCGCGGATCCGCGATGCTTGCCAGGATGTCCGATGCGAAGTAAAGGATGACCGTTATGAGTGCCAGGTAGAATATCATTCCGGACATCAGCGGGAAATCTCTTCTGTCTATTGCCGTGAGCAGGAGCCTTCCCAAGCCGGGAAGATTGAACACCTGTTCGACGATCAGGCTTCCGCCCAGGATATCGGATAAGACCAGAGTGATTATCGTGATAGAAGATACGTTGGAATTGGGAAGAACATGTCTTAACAGGATCCTTGCTTCAGACAGACCATGGCTGCGCTCGGTCTTTACGTACTCGGATGCGTTCTGTTCGATTATCGCAGAGCGCATGAACTTGAATGTCATTGCTATCTTGGGTAGTGCGATGGCAAATGCCGGAAGCGCGAGGCTCGCGATATAGTTGCCGAAACCCTTCTCCGGCGGTGCGTACTTGCCCATGGTAAATATGTGAAGGACTCCCGATGCAAGTACGATCAGAAGAAGAGACAGTACGAACGGAGGGATGGCAAAGAGGATATGTCCGAGTATAGAACATATTGTATCTCCGATACGGCCGGGGCGTCTCGCGGAGAATATCGAGAGCGGATAAGAGACCGCGATGACCATGATGAGCGCGAGTATGCTCATTCCGAGAGTTACCGGGAGTCTCTGTGCGATAAGGCTTATTACCGGGACATTGAAAGAGGAAGAGTTACCGAGATTACCGGTGAATGCGCCTGCGACCCATGTGATGTATCTTACGGGGAGTGGCTGGTCCAATCCCAATTCGGTCCTGAGCCTGGCGACCTGTTCAGGTGTTGCGTTAGGGCCAAGCATTATCTGCGCCGTGTCACCGGGGATTATGGAGAATGCCGCGAAGGTCAGGAACGAGACAACGAACAGCGTGGCAATAAGCTCGATGAGCTTAATCCCTGCGTATTTGAGATTCTGTCTTGCGTTCAGTGACACCTCTGGCGGACTCCTTGCTTACCGGATGTTTGTACTATTATACATATAGAATAACGGGCCGCCATATGGCAGCCCGTCTGTGTTTAATATCTGCCTGCTATCATTCTGCCAGTTTTACCTGGGACATGTCCTGAACGTACATCGGATAAACGCTGTAGCCTGTAAGTCTTGTGGATACGGCAGTAAGTGTCGTAGGATCCTGGATGTAGCAGGAAGCGTTGTCTTCTACCATGATGTTCAGAATGTCGTGGTAAGCTGCTGTTTTCGCGTCAGTATCTGCAAGAGTGGGAATCTGCGCAAGAAGAGCATCAACCTCTTCGTTGGAGTAGTTGATGAAGTTGTCTGAAGAATCAGAAGCGTAACGCTGGAGCACATCGTAAGGAGCGTAGTCGCTTGTGAGACAGATGACTGTTGATTCATACTGACGGTTAGTGTAGACGGTCTCGAGCCATGTAGCCCAGTCGACCTGCTCGATCTCAAGATCGATGCCTACAGCTGAGAGTTCGGATGCGAGTTCAACTGCCGTGTTAACGTGAACGAGATAGTTCGAAGGAACGGTAACAGTGAGTTCGAAGCCGTCGGGATAGCCTGCTTCTGCGAGGAGAGCCTTTGCCTCATCGATGTTCTGAGTATATGTTCCGTCGAGTGAAGAATCGTAATATGTTCCCATTGCAGGGCTCATGGCAGTAGTAAGCTCAACGCCTGCACCACCCATCGTTACTTCGATGATGTCCTCTCTGTTGATGGCGAGGTTGATGGCTTCACGGACCAGCGGGTCGTTAAGAGGTTCAACTGCGTTGTTCAGAGCAAAGATCTGGACCATGTTTGAACCGTTGGACTCGATGGTGAACTGTGAAGGATCGAGCTGATCTGCACGTACAGAATCAAGATACGGGAATATGTCGATGCTGCCGTTCTGGAGCTCGAGGAGACCGGAGTCCATATCAGCGCAGATCTTGAAAGTAACCGTATCAAGATAAGGAAGACCGTTCTGCCAGTAATTGGGGTTCTTAACGAGAGTTACGTTCTCGCCGATAGTATAGGAATCGAACATGAACGGACCCGTACCTACGGGTGCTGACTCGCAGTTATCGTAACCGTCGGGGATGATGCCCGTGGTGAAATAGCTGAGGAGTTCGCTGTTGCCGGACTCGAGAGTAACAACGACCTTGCCGTCGTCGCTCTTCTCGACATCCTTGATGCAGTCGAGTTCTGCTACGAGCGCGGTGCCGTCCTGTGTATCAAGAAGGCCTGCTGCACGCTTAAGTGAATAAACGACATCGTCAGCGTCAAGAGTATCGCCGTTGTGGAAAGTTACGCCTTCCCTGATCGTGAAGGTATAGACGGAAGAATCCTCGGAGATCTCGCAGTCTGTTGCGAGGCAGGGATTAAGTGTACCTGTGGAATCGAACTTGTAGAGACCCTCATAGATGTTGAATATGAGCTCCTTATCACCGGCAGCGACTGCCATGTGAGGGTCGAAGGATGAAGGCTCCTGAGTGATGCCTACTACTGCATCTCCGCCGTAAGTAACATCTTCGGCAACAGAAGCATCAGTTGTGCTGACATCAGGGTCGAGCTCTGCCTGGGATTTCTCTCCGGGCAGCTGACTGTTGCATGCGCAAAGACCTGCGCAAAGAGACAGACCCAAAATAGCGGAAACCGCTTTCTTAAAGGCTTTTGACATGTTTGTCCCCCCTAATTCGTTTATTGTTTCAAATTATAAAGAAGCGCCAAAAACTCACAAATGACGGATATTACAAATAAGAAACCCCGTATGACTGTTTTATGGGGTAAAGTTCATAATTTTTTAATTTTAATAAGTAAGAAAAATCTAATATTTTCTTGACTGGTGGAGTATAATACATGAGTGATTAATTCTGACTAAGGTCAGAAGAAGAATATTAGGGAGTACTCATTACTATGAAAAAGTGTCCTGTATGCGGCGTAATGATGGGTGACAATGTCGCTCGTTGTTCGATGTGTAAGTACGATTTCCAGAAGGCTTCACAAGGCAACACTGAAGAGGCTTCGGCAGAAGCAAAGCAGATACTGGAGAAGAAGGCTCAGGAGAATATCGCCAGAGCAGAAGCTAAGAGATCCGAAGAAGAGAAGAGGATCATCGAAGCCATTGAGAAGCTTCAGCACGATTACGACACGCTGCATGACAAGTTCGAATCAGAGAAGGCTAAGCTCGATTCGGAATTTTCCAAGATACAGAAGAAGAAGCTCGATGAGAAGATCTCTCTTGAGCAGGCTGTAGAGAGCATCAGAGGCGATCTCGAGACGATAAGGAACAGAAGAGACGAGATCAAAGCCCAGTGCGACAACATGGAGAAGGAGTCTAAGGCCAAGTCCCAGAAGGAACACGACGAGATGATCCTTGCCGCTAAGCAGGAGCAGGAGCGTATCCTCAAGGAGACACAGCAGCAGACAGAGCAGCTCGCTATCCAGGTCGAGAAGGAATTCGGCGAAGCGATGGCAAAGAGAGACGAGCTCGTTAATGAAGCCAAGGAAGTACAGGACCTCCTTAACAACTCCGAGAAGATCAAGAAGGCAAGAGAAGACGAGATCAAGGGTCTTGATGCTCAGATCGCCAAGCTGAATGAAGACTTCGAGAAGGAGAAGATCAGGATCGCCGAGGAGTCCAAGAAGGTATCCATGGAGCAGGCCAGTGAAGCCCTGAAGATCAAGGATGCTGCAGAGAAGGACAGAGATGCGGCTATCGCAGAGAAGGAGAAGGCTATCGCTGAGGCTAATGCCGAGCGCGACAGGATCGTTGCAGAACTCGAAGAGCGTAACAAGAAGGCTCAGGAAGAACTCGACGGAATGACCGAGCAGGCAAGAGGCGTTATGGCTGAGGCTGAAGAGGCACTTGCCAAGCGCGACTCCATCAAGAAGGAGATCGACGAATTCCAGAAGACCGCTTCTACGCAGCAGGAAGAATTAGACAAGGTTCTTGCCGAGAAGCGCGGCGGCATCGAAGAGCTCGAAGCTAAGAAGGCAGAAGCTGAGAATCAGCTTACCGAATACTATAAGCAGCAGGAATCGCTTACTGAAGACATCGAAGGTCTTAAGGGTAAGCTGGATGAAGCCAACAGGATCATCGAAGATTCCAAGAATGCTACAGTCCTTGCTGAGGCTGCTGCCCAGGAGATCGTTCTCAATGCCGAGAAGCAGGCAGTATTCCTTAAGGAAGCTGCTCTGAGCGAGAGCCAGAAGGGTTCGATGCTGAAGCAGATCGAAGAGAAAGAAAACAAGATCAAGGAGATTGAGATGGAGAAGGCTGAACTTGAGAAGAAGCTCGCTGCTATGGATGAATCTATCGCAGCTCTCGAGAAGAAGGTTAAGGAAGGCATCGGCGGAGCATCCGACGGTCCGAAGGAATACAGCGTCGAAGTCGTAGCGCACAACAACATTTCCGAAGTTGATATCGATAAGCTCCAGAACCTCTTGGATAAGAAGGCAAAGGACGGATGGAAGCTCGTATCCGCAGTCAACGACGACGGCGGAAAGATCATCTCTTCGCTCGAGGGTTCCGAGAGTTCGGGTTCACTTTCTTCACTGGCACAGAGTTCGTTCGATTCGAAAGAAGACCGTCTGGTACTTATTTTCGAGAGACCTGCAACAGGCGGCAAGAAGGCAAAGTAATAATCCAATAATTCAAATGACAAGGGGGTCAGGCAAGTGCCGGCCCCTTTATTATTCCTTGTATATAGAGCCGGTTATCGCGTGTTTTTGTCCTTATCCCGAAATGCACAAATAATTAATACGCGCGCGTATATTATTTGTGGAAATGGCACATCAAATACTTTATAATGGAAAAGTTACTGAAATTTGATTTCGAGGAGGAAAGACTGATGGAAAATTATTCCGCAGATAAGATTCGCAACATAGCCCTTTTCGGACATGTCGGCTCAGGCAAGACCACTCTCGCCGAGGCAATTCTGTTCTATACAAAGGCTGTATCGCGTCAGGGCCGCATTACAGACGGCAACACGACAATGGACTACGATCCTGAAGAGATCAAGCGTCAGATGTCAGTAAGCCTGTCTGTTGCATGCTGCGAGTATAAGGGCAGCAAGATCAACATCATCGACACACCAGGTGACTTCGACTTCCTGGGCGAAGAGATGAGTGGTATCAGGATTGCTGATTCCGGTGTCATCATGATTTCCGCCAAGGGTGGTACTTCCGTCGGATCACAGAAGGCCGTAAGACTTCTCGACGACAAGAAGGTCCCCTATCTGTTCTTCGTTAACCGCATGGACGAGCCCAATGCGGATTTTGAGGGCGTCGTATCCAGAATGATGGAGCGTTACGGCGATTCAGTCATCCCGCTTTCCTTCCCTATTATGAAGGACGGCAAGATGACAGGTATCGTTGATGTTATGAACCGCAAGGCTTTCTCTATCAACGAGAAGAGCGGTGCTTTCGAAGAGTTCGAGCTTCCCGCAGAGTACACAGACCGCGTAGACGAACTGCAGGACAGAGTCAACCAGGTCGTTGCTGTTGCCGACGAGAACCTCATGGAGAAGTATTTCTCCGGCGAGCCTTTCACAGAGGACGAGTTCCGTCACGGCGTACACGTAGGTTTCCGTGAGGGTAAGCTCCATCCGGTATACTGCGGTTCCGCATTCATGAACTGGGGTATCGACTTCCTGCTCAACTGTATCGCAAAGGATACGCCTCCGGCAGGCAAGAAGCCCGCTCTTACGGCTACGCTTCCCAGCGGCGGTACACAGGAGATCACATGTAAGATCGAAGAGCCCATGGCTGCTTTCATCTTCAAGACCATCTCCGATCCGTTCGTAGGCAAGATCAGTATCTTCAAGGTCAACGCAGGTACTCTCCGTGCTAACTCTACCGTTTACAACGCTACGAAGGGCAGAGAAGAGAGGATCGGCGGATTGTTCTATCTCCGCGGCAAAGAGCAGATCGCTACCGATAAGGTAACCGCAGGTGATATCGGTGCGGCTTCCAAGCTCGTTGAAGCTGATACCAACGACACACTCTGTGATCGTGCACGTATCCTCGAGATGCCTAAGATCAAGTTCCCTTCAACATGTCTTTCCAAGAGTATCGTTCCTACCAAGAAGGGTGACGAAGATAAGATCATGACAGGTCTCGCTAAGCTCTCTGACGGCGACCGTTGCTTCAGAGTCGAGACAGATCCCGAGACAAAGCAGATGGTACTCTCCGGTATCGGCGAGATGCAGCTCAATGTCCTCGTATCTCAGCTTAAGTCGAGATATAACGTAGACTGCCAGCTCGAGCCTCTGAAGGTTCCTTACAGAGAGACGATCCGCAAGAAGGTCAAGGTCCAGGGCAAGCACAAGAAGCAGTCCGGCGGCCACGGCCAGTACGGTGACGTATGGATCGAGTTCGAACCGAACCCCGAGTCCGAAGCTCTTGTTTTCGATGAGAAGGTATTCGGCGGTGCCGTACCGAAGAATTTCTTCCCCGCAGTCGAGAAGGGTCTCCAGGAATCCGTTCAGAGCGGTATCCTCGCAGGCTATCCGGTAGTTAACCTCAAGGCTACTCTTGTTGACGGTTCCTACCACGATGTAGACTCATCCGAGATGGCGTTCAAGATCGCTGCAAACCTCGCTTTCAAGGCAGGCATGGCAGCAGCAGACGCTATCATCCTCGAGCCTATCTCCAAGGCTGAGATCCACGTGCCTGAAGACAAGCAGGGCGACATCATGGGCGACCTCAACAAGCGCCGTGCAAGGATCGTAGGAATCGATGCGGACGATCAGGGTTCCGTTATCCACTGCGCAGTTCCTTCGGCTGAGATGCTCGACTATGCTACTGACCTCAAGTCCATGACTCAGGGCAGAGGCTGGTTCGTACTGTCTCACGCACGTTATGAACCCGCTCCGAACGATGTGGCTCAGAAGGTTATCGCAGCTGCAAAGGCAGAGCAGGACTAAGATCTGAATAACTCAAAAGTCAGGGCTGTCTCGAATGAGGCAGCCCTTATTATTTGTTTAAGTTATCGGGTAGTATCAGAACACCTTGTAGATCGTGGTGTCTTCCTCTGCAAAGTATGCGACCTGCACGAGGTTCTCTTCAAAGAACTTGCGGTTGAATACGATGCCGCCTTCAAACACTGCCGTATCGAATTCGGGATCGGCGATGACGTATTTGATGTTGCGCTCCATGCAGTAACGCTTGAACTCGTCGATGTTGCCGTTGCAGCCTGTCATGAGCCAGCAGTAGATCGAATCACGCGTATAGGTATCGTGACCGGAAGACCAAGCGTAGTAAGGCCATCCGTAATACATCGGTCTTCCTGCAAGGATGAAACGGTTCATCGACCACATCGGCGTAAGGAATACGTCTGAAGGATCGGTATTCTCTTCGATCCACTTTGTAAGCGGAGACTCGGTGTTGACCTGGATGGGGTCACGGTTGATATTCACATACGTGAACCACTCGGATATTCCCGTAGCGGTGAGAGGCAACATGAGAGCCAGTGCCAGGATCACTCCGGCTGTCTCAAGTGCTATCCATGCAGGGAGGGCTAGACCTTTGCGTTCGGGCTTCGGTGCGGGGATCTCTTCATGCGACAGCTCGCCTATGGCTGCAGGCTGAACGGGTTCAGCGGGCACATCCTCAGCGGAAGCAGTCTCAGCGGGAAGCTCGTCTTCGGGGATTATTATCTCCTCGGGAAGATCGGTCAGATCCTCTGCCGGCATGTCAGATGGCTGATCTTCAGCAGGAATGATCTCTGCCGGAGCCTCATCTCCGAAAGCGGGCATCGATACGGCAGGTGCGGGAACGATCTCCTTGAGCGCTTCGTTACCGGGTCTTACGGGAGCATCTTCGCTGTCGGCATTATCACCGAAAAGCAATTCCGCGGGCGGTGCTTCTTCTAAGGGAACTTCCTCTTCGGCGGGGGCTTCTTCAGCGGGAGCTTCGGAAGTCTCGACCGCTGCGATCGCCGCCTCGCTTATCTCGGGAGTCCTGATATCACCTTCGGGAACAGCTTCGTTCTTCTCCTTTTGGCGTACCTTAAGAGGTATGAGGAACAGTCCTGATACAAGGATAGCGACGAACACATCCATGAGTATCAGAGTGATCTGGATGAACTTGTGGTTCGCGAGCATCTCCAGAGTTACCTGGAACAGGAATGCGAATACGAACGGAACACAGAATCCGAGATAGAGGATAAAGCGGTATACGGGGCGCTTCTTCATCAGGTCATACACGAAGAATACGGCTGAACAGATGAACGCAAGTATCAATGTGAATCCCGTAACGATAAAGATATACCTTGCCAGATCGTAAAGAGTAAACTTGCTTCCGGCCTCTCCGAGGATAAAACCGGGTACGAACCGGAAGCTGACTATGCTGGAGTAACCGCCGGAGAAAGCATGAGACTGTGCTACGGCGGATATGACTGCGACGGCACCGGTTATGGCATGTATCAGGCGGCTCTCGGAGAATAATCCGATGAATGCAAGTACAAGCAGCAATGCTATGAGGCATGAACCGTGGAAATACGGCATAACGAAAACGAACAGAGATGCAAGGATCGCAATAGACCAGGGCTTCAGGGGATCTTCCGTTCTGGGCAGCCATGCGTTGCGGGAAGCGACAAAACTCTTGAAGCCTTCCTTGGATACTGCGATGCACATTCTTCTTAAGAAAGGAATAAAGATTATCGTCATAATGATTATGACCGATACACCGAGCATCAGGTGGCGCTGATTTGGGTAGACGTTGATAGCCCAGATGCCCCAGTCGTCCTTGTCCGTAACCTTATACCACAGATTGAAGTGTGTTATCGATATGACGGCAGTCTTAAGGTCGTTGCCGGCAGCCATGAGATCCCTGATGTGGAAGAATACGTTCAGAGAACTCCTGAAGAGCACGAACACCGGCGCGAGAAGGAAAGACAGACGTCTCCCGCTCAGGAGAACTGCAAGGAGTCCCAAGAGTATGAATGCGCAGACCATGGCGATGACGGACGGGATATTGAGCGCCGCATCGATGGAGAGTCCGAGATATTCGAGCATTCCGCAGAAGAAGTAGAACAGGAAATGGTACTGGATACCGTCACCTGAGAAATGCATATACTGCGTGGGGAAATTGAAGCCCTTGCCGAACGATGATACCAGTGCGGTGTGAGGAGACAGATCGGAGAATGTCGAGTTGCCGCAGAGAAGGATGCCATTCTCTATCCTGTATGTGTAGAACATGATAAACGTAGCTGCGGCAGTGAAGACGACCGTGCAGATGCCATAGAACAGAGCATTCTTGAGGCTGTACTCATAGGGGCTGATCTGTGTAAGATCGGCTGATGCGGCTGAATCGCGGACAGTCCTTCTGCGGGCGATCAGGATCACTCCGGACAGAACGACCCAGATAACGAGTGCGGCGGTCAGTATGAGTCCGCCCTTCATGCACAGGTCGTGATTCGGAATGATATAAGACAGTCCGAGCGTAACGAAATAATTAAGGAACGGCACACACATTATGCCGAGGATAAGTCCTGACGGAACGATAAACAGCGAATTGGGAATCCTGTCTATTATCTTCTTTGAAGGCGCGCATGCAAGATACAGTCTTCTTACGTCGGGCACCAGAAGCGATACCAGCGTAATGCCGAACAGCGCACACATCAAGATATAGAGTAATGCGAGCATAGTTTCCCCCTTTTATTATTTATTAAGTATAACAATCATTAAGGCTTTCTATATTACAAGGAGATTACCGATTTTTTCACGTGAATTCTGAGGGGTTAATTGGGGTATAATGCATAAGTATCATTTGTAAGCTTTGAGGTGATCTTATGAAAATAACGGTTCTCGGCGGAGGTCTATCGCCTGAACGTGATGTATCTTTGAAGTCTGCGAGCCTTATCGCGAATGCTCTTCTGTCAAAAGGACACGAGGTGGCACTTGTTGATCTTTATGAGGGCATCGAGAACGACCGTCCCGCAGAGAGCTTTTTCCGCCGCGGTACAGTCGCACCTTTTACCTATACGATCCCTGAGACAGAACCTGATCTGGAGGCTTTGATCAAGCAGCACGGCGGCAGACGCCAGTGGGTAGGCCCCCGCGTCATCGAGCTTTGCCAGTATGCGGACAAAGTATTCCTGGGTCTTCACGGAAGCCACGGCGAGAACGGTCAGATCCAGGCTGTGCTCGACGCTTTCGATGTGGCATATACCGGATGCGACTATCTGGGATGCGCCATCGCCATGGACAAGGGTATCTCCAAGGCTATCGTTGCCGAAGCAGGCATCCTCACCGCGAAATGGGTTACCGGCATGCCTTCCGAGATCCCCATGGAGAGGATGGAAGCGGAGATCGGCCTTCCCTGTGTAGTAAAGCCCATCGGATGCGGTTCTTCGTGCGGCGTATCTATCGTATATACCAAAGAAGAATACCAGGCAGCGGTCGACATGGCTGCAGCATATGACCAGCCCATCCTGGTCGAGCAGTTCATCAAGGGCCGCGAGATCACGGTCTCAGTCCTTAATGACAGAGCGCTTCCCATTACGGAGATAATCCCTCACGAAGGATTCTATGACTATAAGAACAAGTACCAGGACGGTCTGACCACTCACATCTGTCCCGCACAGATCGAGCCCGAAGATTACAAGAAGGCGCAGGATCTTACATTGAAGATCTTCGGACTGCTCAAGATGACGCAGTACGGAAGAGTGGATATGATCTACGATGAAGAGCGACATGATTTCTGGTTCATCGAGGCGAACAACCTTCCGGGCATGACCAATACCTCACTGCTGCCTGAGGCGGCAAAGGTCGAAGGCCTTGCATATGAGGATCTCTGCGAACAGCTCGTACTGAACTGCGGCAGGTAATAGAAGAGCCATATTAACTGACAATCAGAAGCGCACCCTCGCAGGGTGCGTTTTGTTGATACAGCCCTGCCGATAAGTTAAAATACAAGGACCAGATATTGTGCCGAAGGGGTGAGTTTCCAATGAACATGAAAAGAGCTGATTATATCTCGTGGAACGAGTATTTTATGGGCGTGGCCACGCTGGCTTCCAAGAGGTCCAAGGACCCCAATACGCAGGTCGGAGCCTGCATCGTCGATAAGGACAATTACATCGTTTCCGTAGGATATAACGGCATGCCTCTCGGATGCTCTGACGACGAGTTTCCCTGGGACAGATCGGGCGGCACCCTCGATACGAAGTATGCGTTCGTAACCCATGCCGAGCTCAATGCGATCCTTAATTCCAAGACGGCCAACCTTGAAGGTTCTACCGTATATGTCACGCTCTTCCCCTGCAATGAGTGTACCAAAGCTCTTATACAGAAGAGGATAGGCAAGGTCGTCTATATGGATGACAAGTATCACGAGACAGAGACTGCCGAGGCGGCAAGAAGGATGCTCGACAGCGCGGGTGTCAAGTACGAGAGATACGAGCCTTCAGGAAGAGAGATAACGATTACTCTGTAATCTCCGGACAGCATTAATATGAGCAAGTTTTACCGAAAGACGATCTCTGCGGTCATTACTTTAGTGTTCGTGGTCTTAGCGATCCCTGCACAGGTCCTTGCTGCGCCTTCAGGTTCGGCGACGACCAACTGCTGGGGCAGCGGAGGCCAGATCGAGGTGCAGCTCTCGGGCTGTGACGGTTATGCGGCCATCACGGTCGTAGCCGAATTCTCGGGAAGCATCGATTCGGCAACGGGATGGGGATTCGATACATACACCATAAGCGGCAATCAGGTCACGGCGACAGTCTCTGCAAGCGGCCCTAACAGCTGGGGATTCAACAGCAAGGTCGGCATCCAGGTCACGGGTTCCGATGTAAATTCCGCAAGTCTCATCTCGGTATCGGGTGACGGGGAGAGCGGTTCGGTTACCGAGACTGCGGCTACAACGGCAGCGCAGCAGTCCGGAACGCAGTCCGGCGGAGCCACTTCAAATGTCAGCGTCACCATCTCCGGTCCGGCTGAGAATACCGCCGGCGTTGCAGGTGACGACTGGCTTACGACGGACGGCGCTAAGATAGTCGACATGAACGGAACAGAGGTGTGGCTTACCGGCGTGAACTGGTTCGGGTACAATACCGGAACGAACCTTTTCGACGGCGTGTGGAACTGCAATCTGAAGGAATCGATAGAGGGTATAGCTGATCACGGCTTCAACCTCCTGAGGATCCCTATGTCTGCCGAGCTCCTGCTGCAGTGGGAGAACGGCGAATACCCGCAGGCAAACTACAACCAGGCATATAATTCAGAGCTTAATTCAATGAACTCGCTCGAGATATTCGACTATGTGCTTCAGCTCTGCGAGGCCAACGGCATCAAGGTCATGATAGACATACATACCGTTAAGACGGATGCTTCAGGACATAACTATCCTCTGTGGTACAGAGAAGACATGACGACGGAAGACTTCATCGAGGCTCTGTCTTGGATTGCCGAGAGGTACAAGAATAACGACACCATCATTGCATACGACCTGAAGAACGAGCCGCACGGCAAGGCATCGGAGACCGAGTTCGCGATATGGAACAACTCCACGAAAGACAACAACTGGAAGATGGTCGCAGAACAAGCGGGTAACGCCATCCTCGATGTGAACCCGAATGTCCTGATCGTCATAGAAGGAATACAGATATACCCGATCGACCCTGTGGCAAATGATTTTACGTCGACGAATGATGATGATTATTACAACACATGGTGGGGCGGCAATCTGATGGCGGTAAAGGATTACCCCATCGACTTTGGTTCGGAAGAACGCAATAAGCAGATAGTCTATTCTCCGCACGACTATGGTCCGCTCGTCTATGAGCAGCCCTGGTTCGAAGGCGGATTTACGTTCGACTCTCTCTATAAGGATGCCTGGTACGATTATTGGCTCTACATAGAGGAAGAGAACATCGCGCCTATCCTCATCGGCGAGTGGGGCGGCTTCATGGACGGAGGCCCCAACGAGGAGTGGATGACATATCTGAGGCAGCTTATAGCAGAAAAGAATATACATTTCACATTCTGGTGTTATAATGCTAACTCGGGTGATACCGGAGGATTGGTCCTGGATGATTTCACGACCTGGGATGAAGAGAAGTACAACTTCGTCAAGGAGGTCCTCTGGCAGAACGAGGACGGACAGTTCATCAGTCTGGATCATGAAGTGCCGCTGGGAGCAAACGGCATATCACTGTCTGAGTATTCAGGCAAAGAGGTCATACCCGCAGCAACTCCGGCAGAGACTTCTGCGGTAAGCGAGGCGGCATCTGAAGCCGAGGTAACGCCGGAGGCAGTTGTTACCGGTGTCCAACAGGGTCAGGCTGCCACAGAAGAACAGCCTGCAGCTGCGCCAAACGGTTTTATCGTCGGAGCCGTTGCGCTTACCGGCACGGGTCTGCTCGCGGCGATCGTCATAATCGTGTTCGGAGTTATTCAAAAAAAGCGAAAATCGAGTAATAATATAGATGATACAGACAAACGAGGGGTGAAGTCAGATGATTGATTGGTTTTTTAAGACAGTCGGAGTTGTCGGAGGGTGGATCATCATCGGCTCTGTTCTGGTTTTTATATTAGCGGTCATATGTTTCAAAATATCAAAGGCCCGCGAGAAGAAAAGAGAAGAGTACCGTGAATCCCTTGGCGATCTTAAGCGTAAGGAGCAGGTAATAAAGGGCGTAACCCACAGAGACCGTGTGAACAGCGGTGAAGTGGTGGAAGAGAAGCCCGTGGAAAGAGATACGGGCATAAAGGTAAAAGACGCCGAGAATGTTCAGCAGCAACAGGAAGTTTTCGGGAAGGTGATGAAGTCCAGGAAGAAGCATCAGCCTACCGAGAGAGAACTTGCGATGCAGAAGTATGCTGACCATATGGTAGTAAACGGCTATCTGCAGAAATCAAACACGGCTCCCATCAGACCCGTATATTCAAATACGGCGAGCGCCCGCCAGCAGCAGAAGACGGAACTGAATTCCGATGAAGTCGGAGAGGAAGCAACTACACCTGCCATCGTGACCGACTCTGCCGCTCCTGCAAAGATCAAGCCCACAGAGCTTAAGCCCCCTACGTCTTCCCGCGCCAACGAGCCTCAGGAGAGTTCCGATGAATCCTATGTTAAGGATGCGATCAGACCCGTGATCGGTTCCAGTGTTGCCAATTCTGTTCCGGAGAGACCGGCCGAGGTTCCTGACGAGACCCCGAAGATACTTCAGGAAGAAGAACCTTTGCCTACGGCAACAGAGCCTGCAAAGGGATTCGCACCTGCAAAGGAGAATACGGAAGAATAAGTCGTCCGGACAGTTTAACAAAAAACAAGGCGGTCTATTGAAGACCGCCTTTTGTTATTCTGGAGCCCCCATCCAGGTTTGAACTGGAGACCTCATCCTTACCATGGATGCGCTCTACCGACTGAGCTATGGGGGCAAAAACAACTGTTGAAGTATATCACAGACACTTCACGTTGACAATATTATCAGAGGCTGCCACTGTCGGGGAAGATGTTCTTGTCGTAGAAGTGCTTAATGATCGAACGGCGGGTGACGATGCCTATGAACTTGTCGCGGTCATCAACGATCGGAACGAAGTTTGTCTCCATCGCACGGAGAATGAGATCGTCAATGGAAGAACCTATTTGGCAAGGCGGATTCTTCGTGGCGAGCGGAAACATATCCGTGAGGACAAAATCCTCAAGGTTCTCGATGGCCATCGTGTGAGGCTCACCGCCCTCACCCTTAACTATGAACCAGAGAAGGTCGCCTTCGCTGACCGTGCCGACATAGGTGCCGTCATGCTCGAGCACGGGGATCGCCGTGAACTTACTCTGATGCATCTTCTCGAGAGTCTGACGGACAGTGAAGTTGCTGTATACAAATGTTACATCCTGCTTGGGACGCATAAAGAAAGCTATATTCATAAGATCATTCCATTCCTAAGTCTTTATCCAGCGTTACCTGGAAAGGTGTTGCGGTCAGTCCGTTCTGGGCGTGAAGAGGAGTAGGTCCGTATGAGAAATAAGCATAGCGGACCTTGGCAGGGAATTCGACTTCCGGACAGGACAGAAGTACTGTCTTGCCGTCAAAATCCACAGCCGCATCGGCAGGGTAGAACTCACCGTCCTCGCCGGCAACCTCAAAGCCTGAATCATTACCGCCGTAATCGGTGGCTATATTCAGCAGCATGTAGTCGCCGCCGAAGGTGATCTCCACGCCTTCGCCTCTTCTGGCATCGATGATATAAGGAGCTACGGCATCGACGTTCTCGAAGCCGTAAACGAATTTCTGTGCAAGGAGCGCGAGCCTGTCGCCGGGTGTCTTCTTGTCTGCGGGGTGAAGATTATTGAATTCACCGCAGTCGACAATGACAGCCATATAGACATTCGGGACATCAATGGCTACGATCTGCTGCTGTTCTCTGATAACAGGCCAGGACATATCGTCATAACCCATGTATTTACGGTCTTTGGAGATGTACATGGGAAGCTGGCAGAACAGGAAGGGCAGCTCGTCATCAAAGAAGACGCTTCTCCATTCCCGGATCAGGGTCTTGAATACCGGCCCGTACTCGTTCTGATAGCCGTCTGCCGCATCAGCTTCGCCCTGATAGAATATGACTCCGCGCAAAGTGTAAGGGGCGATCCTGAGGATCATGCATTCAAAGAAAGATCCCGGACGTCTTACCGCACGGGGACCGACCGGAGCCGGCCACGGTTCGGGACCGAATTTCATGTCGGCTTCAAGATATGTCATATAAGGATCATATCGAAGAGACGCATTGATCATATCGTCATATACTTTTTTATTCGTCTCGTATTCCTTTTGATAATAATCAAATTCGCTGTCTGTAAGGGAAGCTGCCGCCTCATCAAATCCTTTGATATAGAGGAGGCCCTCCTTCGTTTCCTTGAGACTGTCTATACTCTGCCAGCAATCAATGGTTGATGCGCCGTAGCAGCACGTGATGATGCCTATCTTGGAATCAAGCCTGACTTCAAGGGAATGGGCAAAATAATAAGCCAAACCGCTCATGCATCCAGCATTCTCCGAAGTTATCTCAACCCACTGCGATTCTTCCTCGGCCTTAGCCTGGGCCTCATCAAGGAACCCGGCCTTGGGAACATCGTAAAGGCGGATCTCAGTCTTGCCGATCTTGGGGATGATATACTTGGCAAATTCGGTCCTGGCGAGGGGATATTCCATATTGCGCTGTCCCGCAGCAAGCCAGACTTCACCGGCATAGCAGTCCTTCAGGCGGATCTGTTCACGGTCATCTTCAAATACTGCGAGTTCATAGGGACCGCCCGGCTCATCGGCAGGATCCACACAAACGAGGAAACTTCCGTCATCCTCGGTACCGGCTACACCTGTAAGGACTGTCTTGCCGTCTTTGATCAGGTCACATCTGATCGTACGGTTCTTATCGCATGTACCGAAAATGCGGAACTCGGCTCCCCACTGGAACACCAGACCGTCCTTAAAAATACCGTTCAGTTTTATAGCCATAGACGTATTATATACCCTCAGACAATCCAAAAGGGTACGTTCGTGTTAAATTTATTGTTTTAATTTATCCGAAAAACGCTTTGGCAAACAGGAGCGCGGCATCCGTGTTACCGTTGACGGTAATGTTTCCTTCTGCCAGGCCTTCGTAGAAATCCTTCGTACCGGACAGGACCGCAGCGAAAACATCCGCATCTGCATCTATATAGAAGGTAGCATCGTAATACTCATAGGGAGCGACCTCAACACGTCCCTCCTCAGACTTAACATAGATGGGAAGGTTATCAAGGTTGCCTTTGAGAGTGATCTGCGTAGCCATATCACCCCAGAAATCTATCTTGGAAGCCCTTGCATTAACAGCTTTGAAGATGCTTCCGAATTCAGCTTCTACTTTCATGTATCTTCCTCTTTGGGCTCTTCAGCAGTTGTTGTATCAGTAATTGTTTGCGGGTGCTCTACAGGCATGAGCCTGCTCTCGATATAAAGTATAAGATCGGTAGGAACGATCTTGGATGCAAGGTGAAGCGCCTTCTGCGAGAATCCGAATATGAGCATCCTGCGGCCCTGTATTGAAGCCCTGAGAGAAGCCTCTGCAAGCTTGTCAGGGTCTGCAACGACATACTGTCTGAAGCCCGTGAACTCTGCTGAAGCGCCGCCGGTCGCCTTGCTCTGGAACTCGGTGTTGACGGGTCCCGGGCAGACTGTCGTGACACAGATGCCGTAGTCGGCAAGTTCAAAAGCAAGAGCTCTGGAGAAGTTGATCACATAGGATTTGCTTGCGGCATAAGCTGCGAATCCGGGCTGAGGCAGGAACCCTGCCGAAGAAGCGATGTTGATGATCCTCGGTCCGTTGGCCTTGGAATAGAATCTGTCCTTCTCGATCATATAGGGCAGGCATATCCTGGTCAGCTTGGACAGTGCTGTGCAGTTGATATCCACAGTATCTTCGATCGCCTTGGCAGGCTGATCCTCAACGGCTCCCTTAATGCCCATTCCGGCACAGTTGACGAGAAGTCCGACCTGAGGCGTCTCTGAAGCGAGCTGCTCTTCTAATTCGGCAAGATTCGAGGGATCGGAGAGATCACAGACTACGGGGAGGACGCGTTCATCCTCCAACGAATCTATGACGGAATTGAGCTTATCGGAATTCCTTGCAATAGCCCATACTTCATCAAAAGGAACGCCGCCGAAAATGCCGCGCTCCTTGATGATAAGCTTGAGAAACGATCTGCCTATTCCGGAAGATGCACCGGTAACGATTGCAATATTCTTCAAGAGCATACCTCCTTAAGGATTTCCCTTCAGACTGCCGGATTACTTATCTCCGCCAATAGGCTTGAAACCCGGTAAGGGTTTGGTTGCAGTCGGAGCCGTTCCGTTATTGAGAATGGAAGAGGACTTACCTTCCAGATTCATTCCCATCGTAGGGGCGTGCGGAGCCTTGCCTTTGCCGGCAGGTCTTGTCGTATCACCGAGCAGCTGACCTTTATTCTCGCTTGCAGGGGCAGATGCTCTTGCTTTCTCTGCTCTGTCGAAGAACGCGGATCTGTGAGTCGTCTGGTCTGCAATACTTGTATGTGCCGCAGTCTCTTCTGTCTTCTTCTCATCAACGGAAGGCTTCTGAGCGGGTTCTGATTCGGCTTCTGCGGAAGGCTTGAAAGGATTGAACCTTCCGGTTCCGGGAGCAGCCCACATCGGAGCCTTTCCTTCCTTAGCGTAAGGGGCTTCAGGTCTTTGGGCACTTATACCCTTGCCGAGTTGGTTAGCACCTGCAGCCATCTTCTGATGGTCTTCAGCTGATTTGCGCGGCCTGAGACCAGGTGTTGTATATATAGCTCTCTCTGCTGATCTGTCTAATGGTTTGAATGGTGAATTTGTCGGCTCCACGTCGGCTTCACTCCTTGCTGTGTTTTCTTTTGCAGTTGAGGCTGCTGTAGCTGCAGCACGGTTTACGGAGAGGGAAGCAGGTCTCTTGACAGGAGGCCTCTGCTGTAACTCTTCTTTCTTAACCTCTTCTATTTTACTCCTTCTTGCTTCAGCCCGCATCCTTAATTGCTCTTTTGCCGCTTCTGCTCTCTCCCTGGCAGCGGCTGCAGATTCACTTCCGAGTGAAGATCCTGTCTTTACAGAGGATACAGGGACGAATGCGGGTGTCTCTTTTGCTTTTGGTGCTTCCTGTGCAGTCTTTGCAGCTGCGACAGCTGCTGCATGGTTAACGGATAACTCCTTAGGTCTCTTGTGAGGTACGGAAGGAGCAGAGGGCTTTGTTGCTGCCGGTCTGGTTGCTGCGGGAGCAGCCTTAGGTGCAACGGGTGCTGCCTTGCCCTTGTTGGCTTCCTGTGCAGCCTTGGAAGCTGCTACAGCTGCTGCGTGGTTAACGGACAATTCCTTAGGTCTCTTGTGAGGCACGGAAGGCGTTGAAGGTTTAGATGCAGCCTTGGCATCAGCAGCCTCCATCTTCTTGAGTTCCTTCATCGCTGAAGCGGTGTTAAAGGATGCATGTGCTTCAGAAGATTCAACAGGAGCCGACTCTTTGCCTTTGCCGGGAAGATTGAAGTGATAGCCGATGGCATAGATAAGGTCTGAAGTACCGGGAATGAAGTTTAAGGCGATCTCCGATCCTTTATAGCCCTTCTTCTCCTTGAGGTATCTGTATCTTGCGTAAGAAGCTCCTGCAAGTAGGATGAGCAGAACTATCCAGAACGAAGCGGTCATCATCTGCTTCTTTGATTTCTCTGCGCTCAGTTCTTCCTGCGTTGTGCTGTTAAGCCCCATTACTACAGGTGAACCGTCTTCGTGTGTCTCGTCAAGGACAACGGTCTGGTCGTATGACTCACCGTCTTTGACCTCGCCGACTACGGACATTACAGTCTCCTGAGACGCGCCTGCTGTCAGCATGTCATCGGTTTCTGCTGTCTCCGTGGGATCAGTTGTCTCAGACGTTTCTGTTGCAGTAGTCTCTGTTGTTGCAGTCGCTTCTGAAGGTGCTGGTGCATCTCCGCCTGCTGCGGCCGCGGGGGCTGCATCTCCGCCTGAATTGTCTGCCGCAGTCTGTGCAGGGGCAGCAGTCTGGGCTACAGTAGCTTGAGTAGTTGCCTGTGTAGCCTGAGTAGCAGCAGTGGTCTCTGTTGGCTTAGGTGTAGGTTTAGGTGTCGGGGTAGCAGTAGGCTTAGGAGTTGGTGTGGGTGTCGGTTCATTTGAGGAAACACTTGAGATAGTTGCAGTCAAATCGTCACTCCAAGTGCCGACAACTTGAATTTGGTATTGATTGTTCGGGTCATTACCCCAGCCTGTGATACTAACGGATATGACCTGATCATCAACTTTGCTGCATGATCCGGCGCCGTTGCCGAAATTATAACCATTGATCTCACACGAATGACCACAGGATATATCGAAAGAAACTGTAGTTCCTGAACTGTAACCGGAAACCTTAAAATTAATATTTGCGCCATCAGGCCAAGATTCAACACTAGTAATCGTTACAGTTCCGTCTGCTGATACATCCTGTTTAAGAAGTGATAATGAGATACCTGTTGTCAGGATAATACAGAGGATTAAAGAAAAAAACTTGATTGCTAACTTCCCAGCATTTCTGCTAACCGTCATTCTCCGAGCCCCCCTCGAGAAAAATAGTTAAGACATGCGTTAACATTTTGTTAACAACTCAATTATATGAGCTGAAACCCCTGTTTTCAAGGGTTTGAGGGTGTTTTTTACCGCCTTATTTCCGCCACAATTCTCGAAACGCAATACTTCTAAGGCTTGCACCCGATTGCGCAAATAATAAAAAATAACAAGAATCTCGACAAATCGGGAAAACATGCTCAAAACACGAACATATTTATTTCTGTGAATGTAAAAGACTAAAGCAAATTTGGGATTTCAGATATACATTAAAATAACACTGACTATCAAAGAACCGATACAAGTGCCGATCGCAACGACCAAAAGTGACTTTTCCATAAAACTCAGCGCAAGCGCGACCGCAAGACCCGCCACCGCAGCCGCGACCGAACCTGTCGAATAGAGTATCGCAGGGAAAGTCATCGCCGACAGTACCGTGTAGGGAATGTAGTCGAAGAACGCCTTCACCTTCGGGTTAGTAAGCTTGCGGCGGAACAGAACGAACGGGATCATCCTTACAAGGTAAGTAGTTACCGTCATGGTGATGAACAGAGGAACAAACACTCCGGCAGATACTGCGGCTCCGCTCTCGGAAGAGACCGACGTTCCGGAAGCTGCAGAGTATCCCGGGGCAAAGAAGAGCAAGACGGCAATGAGAGCGGCAAACAGAACGGCGGCAACAGCATATGAAACGCGCTTGCTCATCTGCTTTCCTGTCACGGCAACCCCGCAAAGTGCGGCAGTCACGGCAGCGATTATTATCGAGAAGCCGCCGGTGATATGCGAAGAGAGCACAGGAACATAGAACATAAGTGCAGAGAGCACGCATGCGAGGATAGCACTGTTCATTATCACGGGATCCTTCTTTGTCTGCGGAATGACGATCGAGACGAACATACCGTATATACCTATCGAGAGTGCATTGGTCAGGAAAGCAGGGAACACGCCTCCAAGAAGGGCGCCTATGACGGTACCTGCGGTCCAGCCAATTACCGGCAGCACGGTCAGTCCGAAGAAGTATCGCGCGCCGATCGGATGCTTCCTTGTGATGGCAACTCCGAAGATCTCGTCCGTTATGCCGTAGGCAAGGAGCATCCTCATGAGAGGGGTCATGGTTGCATCTGTCTTTTGAGAGAGCGCAATGCCCATCAGGGAATACCTCAGGTTGATGACGATCTGAGCTATGATCATGGCCGCGATCCCGCCTGCTCCTGCGATGATGCCGACGCCTGCGACCTGTCCTGCAGAAGTAACGTTCGTAAGGGAGATTATACTCGCCTGGATCCAGTTAAGGCCTGATGTTATGGCAAGGATACCGAAGGTGAAAGACACGGACAGATAACCAAGACCGACAGCAAGACCGTCTTTGAACCCTTGTGCAAAAGAACCGGATCCTTGTGCGTTATCAGCCATAGATCGCGACTATCTCTTCGAAAGAAAAATACATATCAAGTTCAGTCTGCATCTGGGCAGCCGAATCAGAATCGACATCGACGATGTTGACGAGAGTCTTCGTCTCGGGATCGAGTTTATAGACGGTTCCTCCGGTGATGTAGTACTTCTCGACGGGGTCGTAATCACCGTTGTTATATACGGTAGTGCGTACAAATATCATGCCGTCTCCCGTATCGAAATACTCATCCACCACGGTGCGGTCAGCCAGGACCTTCTCCATCTGGAGCGCTCTGTACTTGCCGTCAGCAGATACCGTGTATTTTGTATAAGCAGGCGTGCCTGCGTAGCTTGTGCCGTCTCCTTCCTTGACCGTAGCTTCGGAGAGATGATCGACCATGTACAGGCTGAGTTCTTCATCGAACTCCTTTATATAAGCGTTGACGGAGTCGTATGTAAGTTCTACGGAAACATCTTCGGCTTGTGAAGCAGCCTGGGAAGCGGTCATCTCAGGATTGGAGTAGATCTTCTCATTGTTGCAAGCGGTAAAAGCAACGAACATAGCAGCGGCAACTGCTGCGGCAACCGTCTTCTTAACGTTAAGATATGTATGAACTGTTTTCATTTTAAGCCTCCAACCCTATATAACCGCCCGATTATAGCACATATGTCATTGACAACGGCACCCAAAGATTATAAAATCATTGAGCATTTTATAAGAACACGGAGAAGTCGCCTAGCCTGGTCGAGGGCGCACGACTGGAAATCGTGTAAACCCCAAAAGGGTTTCGAGAGTTCGAATCTCTCCTTCTCCGCCATAAGGACCCCGCAGACAATAAGTTTGCGGGGTTTAGTTTTGCCTTACCACGGTTCTTACTACTATCAGCGTATATTATCTGCGGAAGACCGTGTGGCGTCCCTTTCTGACGATGACAGGTATCGCGGCGATAACTGCTCCCAGAGATTCGACCATAAGATCCTGCATCGTGTCGATAAGACCTATGTCAAGGTAACCTCCGACTCCAAGCGAACGCCCGTTAACGATAACATCATTGATGTTTGTGACAGGCTCTGCCATTCCGGCATCCCTGCTTAAGGTAGCGGACACTATCGTATGGATCACGGTGTCGGTCTGAGTGTCCAGTCCGAGACATATATCCAACCCATATTCCACGAATTCCCAGGCAACCGACAGTGCCATCGAGCAGCACAGACCGAATAGTGCCAGCAGCAGATAACTGGAATCGATGTCTTTGCCGCGGAAGAGCTTCCTGGCAAGCTCGATCCCCAACAGGCCGAAGATGATGCCTGCCGACAGATGCAGCATCTTATCCCACCACGGCAATATGATGTACAGGTTATATGCGTGCCCGAGCATGGGTCCTATCGAATAAGCAAGGCCTATGATGAAGGACAGGATCGTAAGCTTCTTTTTGAACAGATACTCGATGCAAAAAGGGAGCGGGACAAAGATCAATGTAACAGCCGTCAGGGCGATGCGTGTCCACTCACCCATAAAGGAGATCATGACAAGAGATGCGGCAGTAAAGAGTTCTGTTGCTGCGAACAAAACGATCTTAGGTGTATCGATCCTGTTTGAATTCATGCCTTTACCCATAAGCCCTCATCTGTCCAGTATACTCCTTGCTGCAAGATATGCTTCGCTCATGCAGGCCTGAAGGTTATACCCGCCGCTTATGCCATCTATATCCAGAGCTTCTCCGATGACATACAGTCCCGGCAATAATTTCGATCCCATGGTCTTGCGGTCGATCTCACGAAGCGATACCCCGCCTCTCGTAACATATGCCTTGTCGATATCGGGCGCTGCTCCTATGCCGATCTTAAGATGCTTCATCTCCCGGCAGACCTTCTTGCGGTTTTCCCTGGTGAATCCCTGCGCATACATGTCTTCCGTGCCTGTTCTCGATGTGATCTCAGCTGCTACGGAAGCGGGCACATACCTCGACAGGAGATTTGCCATCTTGGTATCTGCGTGTTCGTCTATCAGCGTCTGCAGCTGCCTGTCGAATTCCTCATCACTTACGGACGGCACGAGATCCAGCTCCATATATGTATCGCGTATGTCTGCAGGTATCTCCCTGGAGATCTCCATAACGGCAGGTCCCGTCAGACCGAACTCGGCGAAAAGCACTTCTCCCACATACGCTGCGATCTTCCGGCCCTCATGCCAGACGGACACACCGGCAATGACAGGAACACCGCTCAGATCTCTGCACATACCGGCAGAAGAACTGTCTGCTCTTACGGGTGCAAGTGCGGCCTTTACGGTCTCGATCGTGTGTCCCAGGCTTTTTGCAAGAACGTAGGAATCTCCCGTCGAACCGGTCTTGGTAAATGAGCTTCCTCCGCAAGACAGGATGATGAAGTCGAAGTCGTATTTACCGTGATCAGTCGTGACGTCAAAGGCAGAAGTTACGGCAATGGAAGATACTGTCGTATTGGTAAGGATCCGTGTGCTGTCTGAGATGTAGGATATGAGAGCGTCCCTGACAGCAGCCGCGCTGTCACAGACAGGGAAGATCCTGTTGTTGTCTTCTTCCTTGAGCGGCAGTCCGAGGTCGTTTTCGACGAAGCGCATGGTATCTTTGGGTCCGAACTGACGAAGGGCAGGGTAGAGGAAGTTTCCCGCTTCGTGGTAACCGTTCCTGAGATCGGATATGTCTTTCAAGTTGGTAATGTTGCAGCGGCCGTGACCTGTGAGAGTGAGCTTAATGCCCGGAATGCTGTTCTTCTCGATCAAGGTTACATCGATGTCTTTGCCGCTTGCAAGACGCTTGAATTGGCAGGCCGCAAAAAGACCTGCTGCACCTCCGCCGATTATCCCTATCCTGATGCTCATAATACCCACCTTGTCCGATTATAACATCAAAGAAGGCATCTTCGGTGTCAGGTCGAGCTGTCTCTTAACTTGGAATATCGCTTTATCTCGTCAACGACGGTAGAGTCGATGGACTGAACCATGTCCTTATCTGGCATAGCCAGATAGTATCCCTGAAGTAGGTCTACGCCGAGCATGATGACCGTACGGAGTTCTTCGTTCGTCTCGACTCCTTCTGCAAGGGCGACGATGCCGTTATCGTGCGCAAACTCGATGACATCCCTTACGAAATGCTGCTTCTGGGGACTGTCCTCGATGCCTGTGAGCAGGGCACGGTCGATCTTAACGTATTTGGGTGTATACCTGAGAAGATTTGCGACATTCGAATAACCTGTGCCGTAATCGTCGACTGCGGTCTCAACCCCGATCCTGTCATAGATATTCTTCATATGCTCGAGCTCCTCGTCGGATATCTCCGAGCGCTCCGTGAGCTCTACAACGACTGAACCCGGCATCGAGGATACAAAGTCCTCAAGAACTTTCATATCATTGTTTGACAGCATGTGTCCGGGAATGGAGTTGATGAACACTTTCTTTCCGTCAGACAGCGTGGATCTGCGCTTCTTCATTTCTTTGATGACATTCGAGAAAGTCAGCCTCTCAACATCATAGAGCTTGCCGAAGAATTCAGAATATCTGAGGATGACCGGAGGAGGCAGATACGGGCTGGCCTCTGCTCTCATCAGCGCTTCGTACGAATAGATCTTACCGGTCTTTGCATCAACGATGGGCTGGAAATGGTAAGAGATCTTATTCTCGATGATGATCTGCATTACCACCTGGGCTTCTTTCTCTTCGTCTTCGGTGAGGGATCCGTGAGACAGTTTGTGGGGGTCTATCTTATAAGCGTTCTTGCGGCTTATCGCCACATTGACCAGACGCTCGACCTCTTCGACCGTCTCGGGGCTTCCGTTCTCCACGCCGTAGAAGAGTTCCACGCGGTATTCGGAGTCAGCAAAATTCTCGTTTACCATCGCCAGGAGCTTATCTTTCTCTTCGAGGAGTTCACGGCCGTCAGGCTCTCTTGTGATGCGCAATGCCACGAGCTCATCGTTGCCTGTCCTGAAGCAGATGCAGTTACGTGAGGAGAAGATGTTCTCGAGATAACTTGCGACGGTCACGATGACGTTGTCGCCTTCCTGACGTCCGTATGTATCATTGATGTTGGAAAGCCTCTTAACGTCTATCGCGAGCGCTCCCATATATCCGCCGTTGTTGTGCATCAGGTGCAGGAATGTCTCTGCCTGCTCTAAGAATCCTCTGTAATTCAGAAGTCCGGTCAGATTATCAGTGATGATGCCGTGACGGGCGATCTTGGAACTGCTTATCAGGCTGTCGCTTCGCTTGTAGCACTCGAATCCTCTGCATATGCTCCTGAGCCATGCACGGTACTCTGCTGATATGCCGGCGACCCTGTCGTCGAACCTGACCGCTGCAAAGCCGAAAACGCTGGTATCGTAGAAGATCGGCATAAAATAGAACACCGAAGGCTTCTCGCGGATCTCATACAGTTCCGGAAGCATTTCCTTTTTGTCGAACAGGGTATCCGTCAGGATCTTATCGTTGTTCTCGTATTCGTTGCCGCACTTGATGACATGCATCATCTTGTCCTCAAAGACCTGTTCCGATTCACCGAAAGACGGATTGATGCACAGGTTGAAACTGTCAAATCCGCGCACGTGGTGGATGGAACTGAAGATGGAAGCGATGAGTCCGGCAAATGATGTCTGAGCGATCAGATCCTCGTCCATGTGATTGAAGGGTGAGAACATCGAAGCAAGCGAGTGCTCGGAATCCCAGGCGTCTCTCTTGAAGTATACCGGCTTGGCGCTGTCGCAATTACAACCGCAGGTTCCGCCGATGAACAGTTCGGGAGGGAGTTTGATCTCCTGCGCTTCGGTATCCGTAATGAGAGAATGAGCTTTCAAAGCCGCGTTCATTCCCAATTCTCTGGCATCGATAGTGACGGATGTTACGGGGATCGGAGCATGCTGGCCGTCTTCGTTGGAATCGCAGCCTACGACTACGATATCTTCCGGAATGGAGTAGCCGTTCGCGACCATGATCTTGGCAAAACCCAATGCCATGCAGTCATTCGCGCACGCCACCGCCTGAGGGAGCGTATTGCTCTTGATCATACTGTCTGCAAGGCTCTCGCCGCTCGTGTACCAGAAATCTCCGTAGAACACCTTGCTCTCGTCATATTCGATGCCGTGCTCTTCCAGGGAATCTCTGTAAGCTTGAAGCCTCGTGATCGAATGGGGGTGCCAGGATTTTCCGGAAAGGAAAGCGATGTCCGTGAGTCCGTGCTTCTCTATCAGGTGATCTATGATCTTCTTCTCGGGGTTGTAATTGTCGATGTGTATCGAAGGGAAATACTTGCTCTCCTGATTGACGAAGAGCACTTTCCCGCTGTACTTGTCATGAAGGTCTTCTTCTATGCTGTCCGCCAGCCCCTTTGCCTGTATGGTGTCAGCCAGGACGACTATACAGTCGAATCTGTCGTAGTTGACGAGCTTGAAGATGGAAGAATCGCCGATGGTACGCCCTTGGGTATTCTGGTACTTGATGTACATCGCGAAGACGGCGATATCGTAATCATGCTTCAAAGCCTCCTCAAGAAAACCTTTAAGGAAGAGAGCATGAGTGTATTCCTCAGGCTGTCCTATCAGGACGGCTATTCTTTTACGTACCCCGTCTGTCATATATTAATATTATGCCCGTGAAATTGAATTCGCAATTATCTTTGCGAAAAGAACTTGTGAATTGTGTTAACTTTCCGTTTTATATATCAACTTGGCCACGTCTTTTGTAGCTATCACGTTTGTGCCGGTCCCGCCCGCATTACGGATGATGACATCGCCGATCTTAACAGGCGCCGGTACGGAAGCTGACCTGATGTCTTTCATCACATCGAAGATCTTGTCTTTTGGGATGTCCCCGGCGGTCTTAACGGATACGACAGGGAGCTGTCCGCAGGTCACGGGGACCGTGGAAGTGACGGTCCTTACAGGCGCAGTTACTTCCTGTTTTCCGTAATCTGCGCCGCGAGGACAGGTGTTGCCGGTAACGGTTACTTCATCTCCGTCTGCCACGACCAGAAGCGAGCATCCCATTGGGCATCTTATGCATGTGAGATTGTATTCTTCCATTGCTTCAGTCCTCCAGACAGAGTTTGATCGTATCCGTACCTGCAGCCGGTTCCAGATCCTTCTTAAGGATCACTGCCTGCTCCATCTCACCGGGTTTGACGATGTTCTTTCTCTGTTCCTTCAGCTTCTCGCTGCCGAGATATACGCACAGTTTCCTGTCACGGTAAACACCATCTACTCTGAACCTGACCGTAATGCTGTCCTCCATCTCCGAAGGCGATATGTACTGCGGGACCGAATAGCGTATGCCGCCTTCCGTGACCACCTTAAGGACAGGACCATCGGTGCGCGTCCTGCCGGATACGAACGCCGATGCCATCTTGCCTGCGCGCATCGCCTCCTGCGAAACATTATCCACAAGGTCATGCACATGAAGCACATTTCCGCACGCGAAAACACCTTCTGCCGACGTCTCAAGATCATCTCTTACGTCAGGGCCGCCGGTAATGCGGTTTATGTCGATGCCTGCCTGTCTCGTGAGCTCGTTCTCGGGTAGAAGGCCGCAGGAGAGAAGCAGGGTATCGCAGTCGTAATGAACTGCGGTGCCGGGCATTATGCTGCGGTCAGATGCGACCTCAGAGACGTCCACGCCGGTGACGCGTTCCTTGCCGTATATCTTTGAGATGGTGTGGCTAAGAAGAAGCGGTATGCCGAAGTCATCAAGGCACTGTGTGATGTTGCGCTGGAGTCCGCTCGAGTAAGGCATGAGCTCAGCTACGCAAAGGACCTTTGCACCCTCTAATGTCATGCGTCTTGCCATTATGAGACCTATGTCTCCGGAACCTAGGATGACTACTCTTTTCCCTACGCACTTTCCCTCGATGTTGACGAGCCTTTGAGCAGTGCCGGCGGTATAGACACCGGCAGGGCGGTAACCCGGAATGCCCAGTGCCCCGCGGGGACGCTCGCGGCATCCCATGGCAAGTATGACTGCGCCCGCTTCGATCGTGACGACTCCTTCGCTGCCGTTCATGTAAGTTACGCTTCTTGTGTCAGATATATTAGTGACGATCGTATCGAGCTTGCATTCGATCCCGCGGTCTTTTACCTGTCTGATGAACCTGTCCGCATACTCGGGTCCCGTAAGTTCCTCCTTGAATGTGTGAAGGCCGAACCCGTTATGGATGCACTGTCCCAGTATGCCTCCCAAGCGCTCATCACGTTCGATGACGAGGATGTCTCTTGTTCCCGCATCGTAAGCTGCAACCGCTGCTGCAAGACCGGCAGGACCGCCGCCGATGATGACGATATCACGCTTGATCATCTGACAGGGCCTCCTTGCTCAGCAGTAACTCTGAACCCGGAACATTCTTGCAGATCTCTTCTTCGGGAATGCCGAGTTCTTCGGACAGGATGCTGATGGTGCGGGGAGTGCAGAAGCCTGCCTGGCATCTGCCCATGCCCTGGCGGACACGCCTCTTGATGCCGTCAAGCGACCTCGCACCGGGATTGCGGCGTATAGCATCTCTTATCTCGCCTTCGGTAACATTCTCACAGCGGCAGACGATCCTGCCGTATGCGGGATCTTTTTGTATGAGCGCGGCAAGTTCTTCGCTGCCAAGATCCAAGGGTTTGACGAAACCCTTGCGGGTGGATATATAGTCTTCTTTGAGTGCTGCTCCGAACTTTGCAGCTATCATGTCTGCGAGCATCTCACCGATGGCAGGAGCTGAAGACAGTCCCGGAGAATCTATTCCCGCGGCATCGAAGAAGCCGTCCGCTGATTCTCCTACGATGAAGTCCTTGCCGTCTTCGGTAGCGCGGAGACCGGAGAATGAAGTTATCGTTTTGGCATACGGGATCCCCGGAACGGAATCCAGCGCCTTTGACTTTATATAGTTCATTCCTTCAAGCGTGGTGGAAGTATCCTCTTTGTCTTCGAGATCTTCTGCATTAGGTCCGACCAGCATGTTCCCGTGTGCGGTAGGTGTGACGAGCACGCCTTTGCCTTTCGACGTGGGAAGACGGAAGATGGTATGATCCGTGATGTCACCCGCATCGTGATCCAGGAGAACGTATTCGCCTCTCCTCGGAGTGATGTGTATGGGCTGATCCGGGCAGATCATATTGTGGAACTTATCTGCATAGATGCCTGCGCAGTTAACGACTGCTGCGGCACTGATGCTGCCGGCAGCGGTTGACAGCAGGTAGCCGCTATCAGTGCGGCTTATATCCGTGACGACAGTAAGGAATCTGAATTCCGCGCCGTTGCTCGCCGCATTCTCGGCAAAAGCCGCTGTCATCAGGAATGGGCAGACGATACCGCCGTGCGGCACGAGAAGTGCAAGCTTGATGTCTTCTGAGAGATTGGGTTCGTATGTACGGGCCTCGTCACCTGTTATTATCCTGAGATCCTTTACGCCGTTCTTGCGGCCGCGCTCGAGGAGTTCTTCCAGACCTTGCCGTGAAGTACCGTCATCATCAGATGCGACCACCATGGAGCCGTTCTCCCTGAAGGGGAAATCCAGGCGTTCGGACAGCTCTCTTATCATCTCGGAGCCTCTGACGTTGAGCTTTGCCTTAAGCGTTCCGGGGAGCGCATCGTGGCCGGCATGGACAATGCCGCTGTTTGCCTTGGATGTGCCCGAGCATACGTCCTCGTCTTTATCGACTACACAGATCCTGAGGTCATACCGCGCGAGTTCCATCGCGACAGCACAACCCGTAACCCCTGCTCCGATAATGACGACATCGTAGTCAGGCATGTGTTCTGTCCTCCGTTTTTACGGCTTGGGATAACCTATCGCATCCAGGAAGGTGTCGATCTCTTTCTTTGCGGTGCTGACCTCGGATTCGCTGTTGATATTAGACAGATAGGCCATAATGACAACGTTGTCTTTCCAGATGAGGACATCGTAATAAGGTGAGTAGCTGTCCTCGTCTTCGAAGTCGCCGTTGAGGAGGATATAGCCGGAATCCTCATCGGAATCGTAGCCCTTCGTGCCGCTGAACTTGCCGCCGTTGTTGCTCAGAACGTCCGAGTAGAGTTCTTCATAGTATTCGAAGAGCTCGCCGGCCTGCTCGGTATCGGCAAACTTCGAGTAATAGTATGTGCATAACTGAGAGTCTGCATCGACCTCGGAAGATATCTTGAATGTGGTGCCGTCAGGGAATGAGAAAGAATCGTTGGCATAAGCATAATAATCCTGTTCATCCAATCCGATCTCTTCGAGGGCATCGATCCATTCGTCTTCTGATATCTCGTCGAGTTCATCGACGTCTATCTTCCTGTTGAGAAGATCACATCCCGCGAAGGATAAGAGCATGACGGCAGACAAAGAAGCTGCAAGGATATTTCTGACTTTCATAGTTACCTCCGGGTCAGTTGCTGTTTTATACCTAACATAATAACTCAAAAACGACGAATGATCGTCAGAAATAGTGCGGAGGGAATATCATGCAGATGTTCTTGAGGAACTTGCTGAACGATGCAAGATCAAAGAGTATCCCTCCGAACAGGAAACACAGTATCAGATATACGGGAAGTACCGCAGAGAGCACTTTGGCGGGCGATACCTTGATGGGCAGCAATATGAAGACGACACCGAGGACAAGAGCCAGAGCGATGACGGCAAGCGTATATAAGAATACCCGCGCGAAAGAGAATTCGATCCCGGCAGCAAGGAAACACGCCGTCGACAGCACTGATATGGGAAGGGCATAGATAGCGATCTGTATAAGCGCCATGTATATCCTCTGGACCTTGCCGAATCTCAGATAGATCCTGTTGTCGACGTCGGTAAGGAACGACAGAAGTCCAAGCAGACAAGCCGCATAGATGAAGAGACCTGCGAACTTATACAGAGGTATCTCTATCTTCTCCGACTTGGTCATCTCATCGTATTGCTCTCCCTGAAGCCCTGTCAGCACATATATGCCGTCGCCTTCGATGAATCCGTTGTAGATATCTTCGATCCCGGCATTGTCAACGCCGCCTTCGTTGTAGCCGTAATCTTCAAGGGTGTTCTCCAGTATGAGCAGAGCGTTGTATCTGAAGAACCGCTCGAAGACTTCTTCAGTTGCAAGTGACGTGAGGCCGGATGTAGGCGTTGTGATGACTGCGATCTCATGCGGCTTCTTTGTGCCGGTACTGCGCTCAAGGAAATCCTCGGGGATAACAAAACCGGTATTGGCTTTGCCCTGGGCGAGATCGTCCAGCATCTCTTCTTCGCTGCCGACCTCATAGAACTCGAATACGGATCTCATATTGCAGAGTTCTTCAACTATCTCTTCGGTCTTCTCATTGTCGTCGTTGTTAAGGATGGCTACCGGCAGGTAGACCGACTTCTCCGATTCCGGGATCAGTATGCAGAACAATGCCAGTGTTATGAGCACGGCAGCCATGACATACATGAAGGGACTCAGCATGCATCTCTTTATATTGACTATCAGCCTGTTGATAAAGAGTCTCATGTGAACATTGCCCCCATAACATATTGGATAAGGTGGTATACGGGGCTGTACAATGCCGCCGTCTGGAAGAACTTCGGCATGTATTCGACAGGCATCAGGCCGCCGGACAGATACATTATCACCAGACCTGCACCGAACGTTATGAACGATACGGTGGAAGCTTTCTTGATGCCGTAGGTGAGGACAGATGCTATGAGCGATATCAGCAGGATAACGGGTATCATCATCACCAACGACTTCGCGCCCACCCCGAGCCTTAAGATATTGAGCACCGCGAAGACAATCAGATACAGGATGTACATCATGACCGCGACGGCGCCCGTCTCCATAAGGAAGAACAGTGCAGGCTTCTTGCCGCTGAGCTTTACCCTTGTCATGACCGCATCGCTCGAACCCTTATAGAAATACGCGAAGACAAACACGGACATAACCATCAGGAAGACCGTGTACGAAGCGGTCATCTTCTGCTTGAGAGTAAATGCAGACAGGAAATCTATGCTCTCGGTATCGAAGAGGTCGGACCTCGCCAGGACATATGCGATGCTCCGGTTTTGGGCTTCGGTTCCTATCTCATACTTCTCGGCCGAGGATATGTCCTTGTCGCCGAGATAGGAATAAGCGGTGATCGTGACACACTGTCCGGTTCCGAGCATGTTGGCTAAGGTCATGAGCAGATCGTTTACGACTTTGCCTATGAAGGACTCGTCATCCTTAAAATAGATCTGTGCCTGCATGTTCTCGCCGGTGGAAAGGCTGTTCACAAAGCCTTCGGGTATGATGATGCCTGCAACGCAATCGCCCTTGGATACGGCGCGCATTACATCTTCTTCGGTATCCATCTGATTCAGTTCGACAGTCTCGCCGACACTGTCCAGTTTGCTTACCATATTAAGGCCGATCTCGTTGTATTCGGAATCGTCGGCTATGCAGACCGCGATCTCCGCCTGTGAATACGAGTACTGGTCACCGAAGATGAACGATTCGCCGTAAGTGATGATGCATATGGATGCAAAACCGAACGCCAGCAGATAGCACAGCGCATACGGCAGGAAGTGGATCATCCTTTTGAGATATACCTTAATCATTGATGGCCTTTACTACGGACACACCGTCCGGGAGGGGAGAACACTTACCGTTCTTGAGGACGAAGATCTTATCGCAGTGCGCGAAAACCTCTTCCGCATGGCTCGCCACGAAAACGATACCGCCGCCTTTACGGTAGGAATCTATAACATTCAGGATATCCGTCTTGGCAGGGATATCGAGACCTGCCAGAGGTTCGTCGAGAAGAAGGATGTCAGGCTTCTCCATCAAAACGGAAGTAAGAGCCAGACGCTTCTTCATTCCTCCGGACATCCGCTTGACTTTGACGTCAATGAATTCGGATACCTTGAGCGCGGAGACATCCGACTCTGCAAGAGACTTCTTGATATCTTCTTTTGACAGCGGTGTCCACATACGGAGATTGTCGAGTGCGGAGAGCTCATCTATAAGAGCATTCTCCTGTGTTACGAACCCGATCTTGCCTTCGCAGGACACAGTTCCTGATGCCGGTTTCTTGATCCCGGCGATGGCAGACAGAAGAGTGGACTTGCCGGAGCCGTTGAGACCCAGGAGACCCACGCATTCGCCGCTGTCCGCGTGAATGTTTACGTCCGTAAGGACTGTCTTTTTGTAGTTAAGTGAAACGTTCGATATATCTACCATAATCTTAGAAAAAACCGGAAGCCAGACCGGCTTCCGGCATGAGTAACTTAATAGGTCCGATCAAGATCAGAAGTCATATGATGCAGAAGATGCATATGACACATACTTCATCGCATTGTCAACGAGTGATTCGATGATGCTCTCTGCGAATACTTCGTTTGTCTTGAGCTTGGAAGGATCGCTGAGACCGGTCTTTCCGCACATATCGCTCAGTGACTCGGGCTTGGAGTTGATCGAGAAACCGACGACAATGATGAGATTGTTGCCGCTGATCTGATATGAGACACAGACATTACCCGTAATGCTCTCGAGGAGATCTTCGATATCATCTTCGCTGCCGGTCTGCTCCATGAGATCAGTAAAGTCATCATTATCAAGAGCGATCTTGGCGAAATCCTCAAGATCGATGTTGAACTGGAGATAACCCTCAGTCTTGGAACGATAGTATTCCTTGCCGGAAAGGTCATCTACATCAAGATCATAATCATCGAGCATATCCTCGACGTAATCCATGATATCGTCTACCATGTCATCGTCCGTAAGTGTTGCCTGGAGACCTATTACCAGATCGAACTCGCAATCTTCAACACCTTCGATATCCGTAAGACCGTCAACATCGTCTGCGAAATCTTCAATACCGTTGCCCTTCATGAAGATAGCAGCTGATTCGATATCATCTGATTCAAGGACATCATCTAATCCTAAGGAAGAGACAACAGATTCGTTCTCTTCTTCCATATCTTCGATATCGTCTGCATCGAAAACGAAATATACGCCGTCATCAATATCCGAAGGTTCTAATTCTCCATCCTTGAAATCATCGATATCGTATTCTTCGTAATCGAGAGCTTCGCAAGCTTTCTCGACAGAGTCTGTTGTGACCTTCTTAGCCTTGCTGCATCCTGCTGCCAGTCCGAGGACCATGGCGGAAACAACGAGACAGGAAATAATCTTTGTTCTTTTCATAAAACCATTCCCTCCTGTTTGTGGATGAGCATATTGTATCACATTCAGGAGGGATAGGTTATTTAAGCCACGTCTTCGTCTGTGAGGATACCGCCTTCGATGACCTTGTCGATGAGCTGCTGTGCCTTGGCAACGGACTCTTCGTCAGGATACATTACGTAGAGCTTGGTGCCCTTCATGGAATATGTGATCTCGGATCCGCCCGTACCCGTAACGGCATATGACTTGGTATTCCATTCGGCCATATCGCCGAGCTGCATCTTTACGAGCTCTTCGATCTCATCAGAATCCATCGATGTTACGAACATTCCGGACATGTCATCCATGATCGAAGCGTAATTGGTCAGGAAGCTCGAACTGTGAGTGAGCTTGTTGATGACCCCCGTGATGATCCTCATCTGGTTCTGGCCTCTCATGTTGTCGCCGGAAGCAAATGCGTATCTCTCACGTGCATATGCCAGAGCTTCGTCGCCCATCAGGGTGATCTCACCCTGGGAATAGCTGTAACCGGGAACGTTCTTGGAAGAGAATGCCACTGGGTTGTCGATCGTAACGCCGCCCAGGTCGTTGATGAGCGTCTCGAATCCGGTGAAGTTCAGCTGGCCGTAGTAGTTGATCTTACAATCGTAGAGATTCTCAAGTCCCTTGATCGAACAGTCGACGCCGTAGATACCTAAGTGCGTCAGCTTATCCTTTGCACCGCTTGAAGATTCGGGGTTCGGGATGAAGTAGTCACGCGGTGTGTTGATGAGCAGGATCTGCTTTGTCTGAGGGTTGACTACCATCAGGATGTTAACGTCAGAACGTGAGACGTTAAGTATCTTGGAACGCGTATCAGAACCGCTGATATAGAGGATGAAGGGTTCAGCCGTGATATCGTCTACTGCAGCGGCATCGTTGTCTCCTTCCGGAGCAAATCCGTTTGCGATGAGGACATCGTCCGTGATAACGATCTCGTAGATGAGACGCGTCCTGGACTCAAAATCAATGTAAGCTTCGTTATCCTCGACGATGGTCGCATAGGATTCGTTCATAATGATGGCCTGCAGGGTGCCGGAATAGAGAGCTCCTACAAGATCATCCGGAGTGTCGAAGCCTGTCGGGACTACCGGAGTCTTGAGAACGCCGGAGATATCATTGACTGCACACGTCGTGTATTCAAAATCAGTCTCGGTATTCATCGCGCCGAATGAGTATCCTATGCAGTCGTTGATGGTCTGGGCAGGATCTTCCTCGCGGACGTAGACGCCGATGACAGCCCTGACATCAGTCTGGCTGTTAGTGATGTTGCTCAAGGTCTTCCTGGTCTTCATTGCAAACATTCCCGCATAGAGCGAGCCTGTGCAGATTGCAAGAACCAGGATGACGGATAATATCTTGCGTCCGATACCGATGCCGTCTTTTGCCTTCGATTTCTTGGACTTCTTGAAGATCATGATCGACATTACGGTTATGAGTGCCGCAAGGAAAACATTGATTCCGGCAAGATACTTGAACGGAAGCATATCGAGCAATACGATCTCGACGAGTGCGAAGATCTCGCACAGGCCTTGTGCTATCAGCAGGCAGAGACCAAAGGTCTTCCATGTGAATTTCTTCTTCGGTTTTTGAGCGGGCATATCACCCTTCTTGGTCTTCATAATTCGGACTCCCTTAATTAATCTCCTTAAGTAAAACGGTGAAAAGTCTATCGTTTAATAAATGAAAGCGCTACACAAATGTGCGTGCATAATGTGGCAAATATCGTGCGCAATTCCGCCAAAAGAGCATTTTTACAGCCATACGGTGATTGTAGCATCCGTAAGCAGTTATAATAATTACATTTGGAGGACATTATGCATCTGCCGCTTATCGAGACAGTAGAAGATCTGGTGAAACTCACGGATGAGATAGGGCTGCTGCCCTTCTTTGAGAACGCCATAGAAGGCTTCTCCGTGGAAGAGAACATCACCGGGGATAACTGGTGGCACGGCTCCGAAGACGGCCGCGTCGATTGGCCTGCCTGGGAATGGAAAGGTGAGGTCTTAAGGGACAAGCGTCTGGTGTACGGCAAGTTTACCGGCGGCAGGGCGTGTTTCGTAAGTCCCAAGTGGTGGCCGTATCTGTGCAACTACAGGCGGGACGGATATGATTTCGATGCCAGGTGCGATGAACTGTCCGCGCCGCAGTCGGATATAACCGCGATGGAGTATCTGGCGGGGAACGGTCCGTGCCTGTCGAAAACGCTCAAATACGGAGGTGCCGCGTTCACAAAGAAGGGAAGGAATTCCTACGACCAGACCGTGACGAGGCTTCAGATGCAGACATACATCACGCCGGTGGATTTTGTGTATCCGGTGAGTTCGAAGACCGGGAAGGAATATGGCTGGGGGATAGCGGTGTATGACATATCGGACCGCTACTGGGGCAAGCGCTCCTGCAGGGGAAGATACAGGGAAGACCCCGAAGGATCTTATGAGAAACTGTTCCTCCAGCTTAAGAGCAAACTTCCCGGCGTGGACGAGAAGAAGATAAAGAGGCTTTTGTCTGTCTGATGATCAAACGGATTCCGGAGCGGGATCGCTGCGGCGAAGTTTTCTCTTGAGCTTCTTGTTCTCTTTGATCTCTTTTGCGACGGGTGCGAAATCCTCAAGACCGAGCATCTCGCACAGCATCTCCGTCTCAGGCTTGTATCTTACCGACATGATGAGCTCGAGATATTTGTCCTCTGTGCGGATCCTGAGGAATCTCATGCAGCTCTCCATATAGAGTTTCTTGCCTTCATATTGCTTTTGAACGTTGCTCCAGGGGATGATGAGAGGCTTTCTTATGAGGCGGTTACGGATGATATAGACACCGCTGTTATCCTTTACCAGCCAGAGCTTTGTGCGTTTGGGCATCTTGGCAAGTCCCGTAAACTTGTAGACGGCCATCCCGACCTCCATGTCAGGATAGAGCTTTCTTATCTTAAGCGGAATATGCTTCTCCACCCTCGGTACGGGTTCGTTGCGCTTGAAGATCCTGGCGATCACCGTGGAGATGTAAACATCCTTGTAGTATGCGGCGGCTCTTGCCAGTATGCGGAACAGGATTATTCCGATTATCGAAAGGATGATGCTTACCACGAAGCTTACGACGGGTGCGAAGATCTGAAGGATAACGAGAACGATATGCAGGGAGCCCTTGAAGAGCTGCCAGATAAAGCTCGTGCCTTTTACGGGGATGGCGGCGATGATGACCTCGAGATTGTTGACACAGGTATATACGCAATAATAGACGATGGTTATCGCGACCACCGTGATGGCTGCGAGAACGTAGGTGTACCATTCGGGGCCGGTATCATGAGTCTTTGCCAGCATACCTGCCGATCTTACGAGGTTTGAGCCGGCTTTAATGCCTGGAGGATCCTTCTCGAGAGCATCGTTCGTAACGAACGGGAGCAGGGATATCGTGACGGTGCAGATGTATCCGATCAATTTGTCGAGTTTGTCTATCGATATCTCGGATACTATCTTCGATTCGGCGAATGAGTGGATGACGATCATCGCCACAGCAACGAGTGTCAGGAAGACAGCGGCATAAGGATTGGCGATCTGAAGCTTGCCGACTTCTCTTACGATCGGAACACCGTTGAGGAAATCCGCTATCGTATTGAAGAAAACGGAATCGGGCGAATAGATTGCAGCGTTCTCGATGGAACCCAAGATGGAAAGGACTGCCATCGTAGCGGTCGGGTTAACGGAAGCCGTGACTGCTGTAGAGAAAGCTCCGGCATATATCGCCAGGTCCGTTGCATACCTGGTGTTCTGCGCGCTGTAAGTGCTGCCGGGGCCGGCAGCAAGACTGACCATAGGTATCAGCAATAGACAAAGTAAGGCCGAGAAGATCCCGGCGGTCCTTCTCAAGGTTGTCTTGTTAGTTTCCAATTGCCGCATATATCCCCTCCGAATGTGCAATGTAGAATAAACTACATTTTACACGAACGGGAACGAGTTGCCATTATTTACGGTATCAGAGCATGCTCACTCTGTCTGCGAGTATACATGCTTTGCCAACTCTGTTAAAATCCTGATAAATATCAAAGTAATTTGCGGAGGACTTCACATGAAGAAGGAAAAGATAATTGCATCGGTTCTTATCGCGGCAATGGCATTATCTCTCAGCGGATGTGACAGCGATAACGAGAATGTCTTAGATGCAGCTGAAGATTACGCTGAGGCGCTTATATCTCTTGATGTCGACGGCATAGCGGAGCTCATGGAAGATGAGGATGAAGCCGCAGAAGAACTCTCACGCATCGAGGTTGCCTGCAGTAACAAACCCGCACTTGAGGATGCATTTGATGCCGTAGCGGAGTCGATGACATACGAGATCGATGAGAAATCCGTAACTTCTTCGAAGAAAAACAAGGAAGCTAGTGTCGATATAATCTTTACTCTCGTTGATTACGAAGCGGTCCATGAGGATATCGAAGATGATAACGGTAATCTGGAGGACTATATCGATGCATTGGAAGATGCCGATGACACGATAGAAGTCAAAGTCACAGTCAAATTTGTTCTCGTAAAAGATAAGTGGTTAGTAAAAGACAAAAACTTCAAGAGCCTGAACAAAGTATATGGCTTCATCGATGACATATCCGGTTACAAATGGGGTCTCTTCGAGATCCCTTCAGAAGAAGCGTTCACAGAAGCCGTGTGCGCGGCTTTCGGTGCGGACGAAGACGATATTGACGATTATGCCGGCATAGACTATGCGGAGCTCTCGTATTACAAAGATACTCTGGCCGTAACACGTCAGCAGTATATTGATTCGGAAGAAGCCGAGGAATTGTTTGATGAAGCATACAATGATCTGACAACCTGGTTTGGCATCGATATGGATGACTGCGAGTATGTCTACGATGAAGACGAAGGCGGATTTATCTTCTTCAACGATGCTTATATGGAGATTTCCGGTGAGACCATATACGGCGGCATTTACTACAAGGATGATTCTTTCCTCGTGATCATGTCTTATGATTATGCCGATTATGACGATGTAGATGAATTCCTCGATATGCTGGGAATGCCCAGGCCGGTCGGATGATCAGCATTTTGTTTACTGAAAGAACGAGCCCCTGTTCGCAGGGGCTCTGATTCTCTTGGTGGTCTTACCGCCTCGGGTTAAAAGTTGCAGGGGTTCAGTATACCCATCTCATCGCAGAAATCTTCTATCATCCCATAACCGGTCCCATCCTCGGTGAAATCGCTTACCGTGATCAATACGCCGCTCGTACCGTTAACATAGAAAGCGGAATAAGAACCGGAACCTGCGAGTTCCCCGTATTTCCCGGCACCTTCGTCATTAAGGACGAGTTTTGAGAGCAAAGCCTTAGATTCGCCGTTATCATACAGGTTCACACCGGACTCATAATAATCTGATGCCGGGATCACGCTGTCCACATTTTCCAAGTACTCGGAAGAAGCCTTGGCATACCAATCTTCCATGATCGCAGGATCGTCTACTTCGTAATACATGACGATTATCTGATAATCCATATTGCTGACTTCAGCAGCAGTGAACATACACAGAGTTGTCAGGTGTTCATTGAATTCATCGTCCTTCGAAGCTGATGTCGAAGCGAGAGCGTCGATCATATCGCTGATGCCGTCGCCGTTGCTGACGACAGCTATTCCGTCATAATACTTGTCCAGGGCATCGCTGTCGGCGGCACTGATACTGTTGCAAACATCCATGAAATCATCGACATCGTAGTACACGGTACCGCCGATCTCATTTACAGCCGAGACAAAAGAATCTTCGCTTATATCGAAAGGATACTCTTCCGGATCGAACATCTCGCCTTCGGGCGCTGTTACTTCCGAAGACTCTTCTGTCTCTTCCGATTCTTCTGACGTCTCTGTCGTAGTTTCTTCAGTTGTTTCCGAAGTGGTGGTCTCTTCAGTTGTCTCCTCGGATGCTTCGGTGACTGCTTCTGTAGCATCCGGCTGAGTCCCGCAAGAAGCGGCAGCGAATATCATTGCTGCTGCAGTTGCCGATGCGGCAAGCTTTGTAAAGTGCTTCATGTAAATCCCCCATTCACGAACATATCTTATTACCTAATTCTGGATATTTGTCTTTCTTCCGTTTCGCGTTTTTCCTTTCAAGTCTGCAATCGATCCCATAGCTGGACTTCGATATAAGCATACTTTCCCAATGACTTTTTGCAATACTCTTCAACCGAACCGCCGCATGCACTGATTCCATCCAAGAGCATTGCTTTTGTAAGCACTGCAGGTCTCACTCCATGTATTAGAAGAGCGCAACTGTCACCCGGCGTAAAACTGATCTGGTCATCAGGGATTTCCGTAAGAACTAATACTATCTTATCGTTTGTGTCAAACCACTTTCTAAGATATTCACTTTCACCCAAAACAAATGAATACGGATGAAGCAGTTTGGGGCTGCCTCCGAGCTTTATAAATTCCTCACGGACATACTCGTCGGCTCTTTTTCTGTTGGGATAATAATTGATAAAATCCGCAAATCTTCCAAAACTGGTAGTATCAGGGTGCTTAGCGGCAAGTTCTGCTGCAACGCGAAAAGCCTCCTCTTCAGGGAGGTTCATTATGTTCTTCCAAGGATCCGTCCCAGGATAGAAGTAATGAGTTATAAGCAATTCATCCATAAAAACACCACGGCCGCTGCATGTGCATTAAATCGCTATCAGCCGCACCACGACTTAAGGAGATATTCGTCGATAAGGGCTATCAGATAAACTAATTATATCATCACGATAGAGAACTCAAATTGAAAGAGCCCCCGTCTCCAGGGGCTCTATAAATCTTATCTCATACCTGAGAGTGATATTGCTTGCGAGCGACTTCCGCACAAGCGAAGCGCGGAGAAGCTTAGCGAGCAAACGGTATCACTCGTACTCTACTGTTGCTGTCGGCTTCGGCGTGTAGTCATACAGCACGCGGTTGATGCCGGGAACTTCGTGTGTGATACGGTCGGTGATGCGGCACATGAGGTCATACTCGATGGGCTCGACTGTAACCTGTACTACGTCTGTCGTGTTAATAGCACGTACGATGCAGAGCCACTCAAAAGCTCTCTTGCCTTCCTTGATGCCTGTAGACTTGAAGTCGGGAACGACAGTGAAGTACTGCCAGACCTTGCCTGCAAGACCTGCCTTCTCGAACTCTTCTCTTAAGATAGCATCGGACTCTCTTACTGCTTCGAGTCTGTCTCTTGTGATCGCGCCGGGGCATCTTACGCCGAGTCCGGGACCCGGGAACGGCTGACGGTATACCATGTTGTCGGGCAGACCGAGAGCGGAACCTACGACGCGGACCTCATCCTTGTAGAGGTACTTAACGGGCTCTACCAGCTCGAAATCAAGTTCCGGGGGAAGACCGCCGACGTTGTGGTGTGCCTTGATGCCCTGCTCGCTCTCGAGGATATCGGGGTAGATCGTACCCTGTGCGAGGAAGGAGATGCCGTCGAGCTTTGCAGCTTCTTCAGCAAAGACCTTGATGAACTCTTCGCCGATGATGTGACGCTTCTGCTCAGGATCTGTAACGCCTGCGAGAAGATCCAGGAATCTGTCTGTTGCATCGATATAGATGAGGTTAGCCTTAAGCTCGTCTCTGAACACCTTGCATACCATCTCAGGCTCGCCCTTACGGAGAAGTCCGTGATTGACGTGTACGCATACGAGGTTCTCGCCGATAGCTTTGATGAGGAGAGCTGCTACAACGGAAGAATCTACTCCGCCTGAGAGCGCCAGGAGAACTTTCTTGTCTCCGACCTGCTCCTTGATCTGTGCGATCTGATCTGCGATGAATTCATCAGCCTGGGCTTTGGTTGTTATCCTTTTAAGGGATTCCGGTCTTACATCTGCCATGTCATATCCTCCGGGTGTAAAATTTATTGACCTAAATATCTTACAATATTGTGCAGAAGTTTAGGGTTACAAATGATAAAATCAGACAAAACTTTTTATTGAATGAGGAGCTCATAGATATATGCGTAAGACTAAGATAATCTGCACCATCGGACCTTCATCCGACAACGCCGAGACACTGTCCCAGATGTTTGAAGCGGGAATGAACGTAGCAAGACTCAATTTCTCGCACGGAACACACGAAGAGCACCAGGAGAAGATCGATCTCATCAAGAAGGTGAGGGAAGACATGCATCTTCCAATCGCGATCATGCTCGATACCAAAGGTCCCGAATACAGGATCAAGACATTCAAGGATCACAAGATAACGCTTAATGACGGTGACAAGTTCACGCTGACAACAGACGATATCGAAGGCGACGAGACAAAGGTCGCAGTAACTTACAAGGAACTTCCGAACCAGCTCAAGAAGGGAGACAGGGTCCTCATCAACAACGGACTCGTTATCCTCGAGGTAGCAAACATCAACGGTACTAATGTCGAGTGCGACGTCGTTACCGGCGGCGTTCTGTCTGACAGAAAGAGCATGAACTTCCCGAATAAGGTCATGACCGGCGACTACCTTAGCGAGCAGGATAAGTCAGACCTTCTTTTCGGCATCAAGAATGATGTTGATTTCGTTGCGGCTTCCTTCGTATCCACCAAGAAGGATATGGAAGAGATAAGAAACTTCCTCGACAGCAACGGCGGCGAAGGAATCGAGGTCATCGCGAAGATCGAGAACCGCGCCGGTGTCGACAATATCGATGAGATCTGCGAGATCGCTTCGGGCATCATGATCGCAAGAGGCGACCTCGGAGTAGAGATCCCGTTCGTAGAGGTACCGAGCATCCAGAAGAGACTCATCAAGCGCTGCAGACTTCTCGGCCGCCGCGTTATCACCGCGACAGAGATGCTCGAATCGATGATCACCAACCCCAGGCCGACAAGAGCCGAGATATCTGACGTAGCAAACGCCGTTTACGACGGTTCTTCCGCGATCATGCTCTCGGGCGAATCCGCTGCAGGCAAGTATCCTGTCGAGGCTGTAAAGGCTATGGCAAACGTTGCCGAGTACACAGAGGCAAATATCAACTACAAGGAAAGATTCAGGAAGCAGGAGTTCAAGATCAGGAGCAACCTCGACGCGATCTCTCACGCTACCTGCGCGATGGCAGTAGACGTAAATGCGAAATGCATCGTCGTACACTCCAAGTCCGGTATCACCGCAAGGATGGTATCCCGTTTCAGATGCCCGATCGACATCATCGGCATGACGACATCAGAGCACATCTGGAGAAGACTGAGCCTGAGCTGGGGTGTCATCCCGATCCTTAACGAGGAGTTCAATTCAACTGACGTTATGTTCTATCACGGCTTCCAGGTCGCAAAGGAGATAATGGATCTGCAGGAAGGTGACAACGTTGTCATCACCGGCGGCCTTATCAACGGAACGAACGGAAATACAAATACCATTAAGGTAGAAACAGTTCAGTAAAGTTTCCGTTTTCTGATTTGGTATATATTTTCAGCATAAATGACACACGATTGCCACATCGTATGTGTTTAATTAATTATGGTTTATTAGTATAATTCC
>JAFZPJ010000035.1 GCA_017550385.1 Clostridiales bacterium | reverse complement strand
TTCTTTGTCGCAACCGAAGATGAAGCGATTGAAATGCTGACGCGATAAATTCAAGTTTGTAGATTAGGTTCAAAGATGTCTTTGTATGCATGATATAATACCTATGACAGAGGGCTTCCCTTTGTCGGGGAAATTTTAATTTATTGGGGAATGACAGATTTGGTTAATTATATGAAGAGAGCAATTTCAGTTCTAGCTTGTATTACATTGGCATTCGTTGTGTTCGGATGCTCAGCTGATTCCGGAAAAGATCAAGAATTGAATTCTGAAGAAGTATCAGAGACGACAAGTGAGGAAACAACTGTCGCTGAGTCTGAGACAGAGACGACTGATTCTGAACCAACAGAAGAGACCGTACAACCACCTGTTATCGAGATGTCGAGCGAAGGATATTATGCTGACTATCCTATATTCTCGGAAGATAAAACTGTTTATGTCAGATGTATTCCGGGATTCGATTTTTATGCGGATGAAGTGAACACAGAATGGGATAAGACCTTCTATGACAGATATATTGAGGGTGGTATGTCTTATCTTGATCTGTTTAGCGGACCGGATGCTTTAAATCCCCCGTTTGCGTTTGATCCATATATTGAAGTAGCAATGAATGATTCTTTCGACATCAATTGGTATATGGAAAGAGAAGAAACGGGATGGGATGGTGTCGAGAACGATTATTTCGAGATAAGTGTGCCTGAGGTCTGTGAGAATGGGATCACGATATGTGAGATCAGAGCACATTACACCTATGAATATGATGAATCAATACAGACATTCTATGTTTTGGAATACCAGATCAATGACAAAAATTATATTACGATCAATATGTTCAATTTCTTACCGAATGAGTGGATTGACACAGATCCTGTCATTGATTCCTGTACTCCGGAAAATGAGGGCCCTACCGGATATGAAGATGATCTTGAGGTGATCCTCGAATTCTACCGCACGGTAGAAGATCCTTTCCTTGTAGTAGATAAAGGTACTACAGTTAATTTTGTGGAGTAACTCGCAAAATAACCGACAAAGGACAACGCTATTAATGTCATCCGATATACCTCTTGTGAGAGATCTTGACATTACTCTGCTGAACTTGTGCATACCGTAATGTGGTATCTATTTTCTCATGGCCCAGAAGCCGTTGAACTTGCTCTATCGGCATTCCTTTGTTGATAGCTGTGGTTGCAAGTGTTCTGCGAAATCTGTGAGGATGGCAGTGCTCGACATTACATTGCTGCCCCATTCGCTTAAGCATTATCTCGACCCCGCCGGCAGTAAGTCTTCTGGCGGGTTTTCTTATAGATACAAATAGGGCGGGGTTGTCGTCATCTCTTGTGTCAAGATACTCTTTGAGGTGTATTTTTGTCCTGGCATCGAAATAGGCGACACGTTCCTTGTCTCCTTTGCCGAGAACGATGCATTCACGTTCTTCAAAGTTGATATCCTCTATATCCAGACCTACAAGTTCGCTTACTCTTATGCCGGTGGAGTTGAGTAGATCGATTATTGCCAGATTGCGTGCATACTTGCATCCGTCTCTAAGCCTTTCAAGCTCCTCGTCGGAATAAGTCTCTCTGACAACCACTTGAGTCTTAATCTTATGAATTCTCCTTAAGGGGCTCTTAAAGATGTAATTCTCGTCTTCGAGCCATTTGAAAAAGCTGGACATATTGCGCCGCATGTTATCTAATGTTGCTTTACAGGCTCCGTTTCTGGTTTGGTATTCAGCCAGGTAATTTCGGATATCTTCAGTTGTCAGCAAGCATACATTCTTATCGAAAGCATCAATGAGCTTCCTGATGGTGAATCTGTAAAGTGTTAAAGTCTTCTCGGATCTGCCTTCAAGTCTCTTGGTTGATAAGAAACTCTCCAGGAGTTCATTTGAAGATTTAAGTGGAATGATTTCTTCTGTATCTGATATCATCTCATCCAAAGCATTTTGAAGTTTTACCATTTGAGTGTTATCGAGGATGGGTGACATCTTATGCAGAAGAATCTGTGCATCTTCACGTTTCATAAATGGTCCTCCTCTCGGAAAATAATGTGATGTATTTTTAATGTATAAAATAAGTAAAAACAGGGACTCCTGTCGTTATTATTTTTGTTTTTAAAAATTTGTCGTAAGTTTGTCGTAAGTTGTGTATAATAATCAAGCTCTCATTTTTGAAAGCCTTGATTTTATTGGCTTTCAGGGCTTGGGAAATCTCAGGTTGAGGAAACCTGTAGTTTCCACCATTAAGGCGCAGTAGTTCAGCCTGGTTAGAACGCCAGCCTGTCACGCTGGAGGTCGAGGGTTCGAGCCCCTTCTGCGTCGCCAACAAAGCCGGAGCCATCCGGATCCGGCTTTGTTTTTTGCCCAGATAGCTCAGTTGGTAGAGCAGGGGACTGAAAATCCCCGTGTCACTGGTTCGATTCCGGTTCTGGGCACCAAGAAGAGAGTGCAAATTAGCACTCTCTTTTTTTTATTATTTGCGTTATACTTTTGTCCGAGATAACGATATCATTATGAGGTTAATTGGAATAAGGAGTTAACTGAATGGAAAAAGCGTTTACCAAGACCGCGGAGCAGGTTGTATCAGAGCTTAATACTGACGCGGTCAACGGTCTTACTCAGGACGAGGCTTCGCTACGACTCGTCAAATACGGTCCCAACACTCTCGGTGAAGAGAAGAAGGTGCCTCTTAGGAAAAAGTTCCTTGAACAGTTTAAGGACGCGATGGTAATCATCCTCATCGCTGCTGCCGGCCTCTCGGCTTTTATGGCTGTTAAGAGCGGAGGCGGATTCGAAGAGTGGGTCGATGTTATCGTTATCCTTGCGATAGTCATCTTGAATGCCATTCTCGGTGTATACCAGGAAGGCAAGGCCGATCAGGCTCTTGCCGCTCTCAAGAAGATGAGCGCCCCTCAGACCAAGGTTATCAGGAACGGCGGAGTCGTAATGACCGATTCCGGCAATATCGTTGTCGGCGACATCATAGCTCTTGATGCCGGTGATTCCGTATCAGCAGATATCAGACTTATAGAATCAAGTTCCCTCAAGGCCGAGGAAGCGTCCCTTACAGGTGAGTCCGTGTCGGTCGAGAAGGATGCAAATGCCGTCTGCGATGAAGATGCAGGCATCGGCGACCGTAAGAACATGCTCTTTATGGGCACGGCCGTAACATACGGAAGAGCAAAAGGCGTAGTCGTAGCTACATCCAGAGATACTGAGCTCGGCAAGATCGCAAACAAGCTTACCAATATCGAGAACGAACAGACACCTTTGCAGAGGAACCTCAATTCGCTCGGTAAGATACTTGCCGTCGTATGCATCATAGTCTGTATCATCGTTCTCGTGGTGGATATTTTCGTGCAGAAGCTCGAATGGACCGATGCCATGATGACGGCGGTATCACTTGCCGTCGCAGCTATCCCTGAAGGCCTTGCTGCAGTTGTAACCATCGTGCTCTCTATCGGTATGACCAAGATGGCAGAGAGCAATGCTATCGTAAAGAGGCTCCTGGCTGTAGAGACGCTCGGATGTGTAGATGTCATATGTTCCGATAAGACAGGTACGCTTACGCAGAACCAGATGACCGTTAAGGTCCTCTACGACGGCGACCGTGTAGTCGATGTTGAAGGCAACGGCTATTCGCCTGAAGGAAAGCTTGTTGATGAGAAGAGGAGGCCGGTCAATCCCGGAGAAGGTCTTACGGAACTGATCAGAGCTGCCGTACTTTGTAATGATGCCAGCATCATAAAAGATGACAACGGTGATTATTCATGTATCGGTGATCCTACAGAGGGCGCACTTACTACATTGGGTTCCAAGTGCAAGATGCTCAGGACCGAGACGATGCACAAGTATCCCAGAATGACGGAGCTTCCCTTCGATTCCGACCGTAAGATGATGACGACGTATCATTCGGGCGTTGTCAGCGGTAAGTGGGTAAGCTATACCAAGGGCGGCCCGGACATCGTATTCTCAAGGTGCAGCCGTTATCTTGACGATACCGGTATCCACGATATGACACCCGAGTATCTCGAGAAGATCACGGAGCAGAACCATCAGTTCGCCTGCAAGGCGATCCGAGTTCTCGCATTCGCTTACAACATACACGAAGAGGGCGTTAAGGCCGACTTTGCAGATGAGAGCGATATGATCTTCTTAGGTCTCATAGGTATGATCGATCCTGCACGTAAAGAGGCTAAGGACGCCATCGCTGTCTGCCGTGAGGCAGGTATCCGTGCAGTCATGATCACCGGTGACTATAAGGATTCCGCTGTTGCAATCTCTGACAATCTCGAGATGCGCGATGAGGCCCATATGGATGCTTTCTCCGGTTCTGAGCTCGATAAGATGAGCGATGACGACCTGCGCAAGGCGGTCGAGACCGCAAGTGTCTATGCCCGCGTATCTCCCGAGCATAAGGTAAGGATCGTTACCGCACTTAAGGAGAACGGCCACATCGCTTCCATGACGGGTGACGGTGTTAACGATGCAATGGCTCTTAAGAGTGCCGACATCGGCGTTGCCATGGGTATCACAGGAACGGACGTATCCAAGAATTCTGCAGATATGATACTGATGGACGATAACTTTGCAACGATAGTAAAGGCTGTCGAGCAGGGAAGGATCATATACGCCAATATTCGAAAGTTCGTATCGTTCCTTCTGTCTTGTAACGTAGGCGAGATCCTCGTTATCTTCCTGCTGTCACTCATCCCTAATACGGTTATCCCCGGTATCGCAGCCCCGCTTACGGCGATCCAGCTGCTCTGGCTGAACCTCGTTACGGATTCTTTCCCGGCACTTGCACTCGGAAGAGAGAAGGGTGAACCCGGTATCATGAAGATGCCGCCGAGACGTAAGACTGAGCACATCGTCAACAAGCATATGATGGCAAGCATCTTTATACAGGCAACCGGTATCTTCGTTTCAGTAGCTGCTGCGTTCCTTGCCGCACTTGTGAGCATGAATGCGGGAAGCACATTCTTCTACTGGGGAGACATGTCTGATACGGCCCCGATCACGGTGGCAAGGACCGTTGCATTTGCGACACTCATCTGTGCAGAGCTCTTCAGGGCATTTGCCGCAAGGTCTGAGAGGATCTCGGTATTCAAGCTCGGCATCTTTACCAACTCCATGATGAACAAGGCTGTCGGAGTGTCACTGGCACTGCTCCTTGCGGTCATTTACATTCCTTATGTAAACGGTATTTTCGACAATGTCGCGCTGAGCCCTCTTGCTTGGCTCGTTATACTGCCCCTGGCACTGATCCCCTTCGCACTCAGCGAGGGACACAAGGTGCTGAAGGCGCGTTTGCATAAGTAAAAGCCATGTGTTATTATCTAACGGCTAATTTGAGAAGGAGGCAGATATAATGAGTGTTCTGCAAATCATATTATCTGTAGCTGATATTATAAGTGCGATCGGTATCATCGTTCTTTTCCTCGTACAGGAAGGTAACGATCAGGGTCTTGGTGCCGTAACGGGTGCAACTTCCGATTCTTACTACAGTAAGGCAAAGGGAAGGACTCTTGAAGAACAGCTTAAGAGATGGACAGTTATCTGCTGCATAGCATTTGCGGTCATCTCCGTCATCCTCTATCTTGCGGTTGCAAGACATTGGTAAGATCTGGATAAGTTGATTCACGAGCCTCCGGTAATTGCCGGAGGCTTTTTTGTACTATAATCAAAGAAAACAATGGAGTAATGATAGATGAGTGATAACAAAGACAACAGATTCTCATATGCAAAGAATATGAGTCAGACGGCCAGACGCAGAAGCCGCGAGATAATGGCCAAGATACAAAACGAGAGGGAGAAGCCTCAGTGTCCGGCAGATCTTGCCCCCAAGGGTCCTCTTGCAGTAAAGAATCAGGTAGTAGGCATACTGAGGATGACTTCGGACGGCGGTGTCGTAATTCCGGATCCGTCGTTCAAGGATACCGACTGGGGCATGGTCGACATCGACAAGACCCACCTCAACGGTGCGCCTTTTGACATGCTCGTCGTGTGCGAGATCCTGAATCCCGAAGAGGGCAAGGGTAAGTGCAGAGGAACCATCAAGGAAGTCCTCGGAGATCCCGGCAATAACGATGCCAGGATGCTTACAGTCTTAAGGCAGTTCGGATTATCCCAGACCTTCCCGGATGAAGTCCTTGCCGAGGTGGAGCCGTTGCCGGTCAATCCCGAACCTTCCCTGGTCGATGAAGAGATCAGGAAGGGCAGGCATGATCTCAGGAACCTTCTTACGATCACGATCGACGGCGAGGATGCCAAGGACCTGGACGATGCCATATCCATAGAAGAACTGTCGAACGGGAACTTCAGGCTGTATGTCCACATAGCGGATGTATCGAATTATGTAAGAGAAGGCACTGCTTTGGATGACGAGGCGTTCAAGAGAGCGACTTCCGTCTACCTTGCAGACCGCGTCATACCGATGCTCCCGCCTAAGCTGTCCAACGGACTTTGCAGTCTTAACCCGCAGGTAGACCGACTCGCGATGACCTGTGAGATGCTCGTCGACCGCGAAGGCAGTACATATGACGGACAGATCTATGAGAGTGTCATCAGATCCGACAGGCGCATGAGCTATAACGAGGTCTACCGCATCCTTACAGAACCTCAGGATACCGACAATGAAGAATACGGTCCCATCATCGGCATGCTCGGTGATATGAGGATCCTCGCGGACTGTCTGAAGAGGATGCGTGAGAGGAGGGGAGCGCTCGCTTTCGAGTTCCCCGAGACGAAGGTCATATTGAACGATGACGGCAGCGTAAAAGACGTCATGCCGTACCCGATAACGTTTGCCAACGGCATCATCGAGTCGTTCATGATATGCGCCAACGAGTTCGTCGCGAAGACATATGCGCAGATGCAGTACCCCTTCGTCTACCGTGTGCACGAAGATCCTGATCCGATCAAGATCGCAAGGTTCTCGCTCGTGGCAAGGAATCTGGGCGCGATAGGAAGGCTCTCGGGCAAGGTAACGCCTCTGGACATCGTGAACTTTACCGATACCATAGCCGATGAGAAGGTAAAGCCCGTGGCAGACGAACTCCTCCTGAGGTCCATGGCAAAGGCGAGATACAGCTCGCAGTGTCTGGGACATTTCGGTCTGGCATCAAAGTATTACTGCCACTTTACGAGCCCCATCAGGCGTTATCCGGACCTGTATATCCACCGCATCATCAAGAGCGTGATACACGAAGAGAACAGGAAGTCTCACTTCTCCGGACTCGTCGAGCGTGCGGCAGAGCAGTCATCCGAGATGGAGCGTAATGCAGTTGACGCAGAGCGCGCTTCCGTGGATATCAAGGTCTGCGACTACATGTCCGGCAAGGTCGGCGAGCATTACGAAGGCACGGTATCTTCTATCATAGACGTCGGATTCTTCGTAGTCCTGCCCAGCTCCGTCGAAGGCTTCGTGCCGTTCAGGAGCCTTGCTGACCACTACTACTTTGATGAGAGAAGATACTGCGCGGTGGGCGCTCACTCCGGCACGATCATCAGCATCGGCCTCAAGGTGGATGTCATCGTCGAGAACGTTGACACCGAGCTTAACAGGATCGACTTCTCGCTCGAAAACGATTTCCTCCCGCGTTCTTCCGGTAAGAACTCAGGCAAACAGGGAAAGGGAAGCGGCAAAGGCAAGGGTCAGGGCAGACGTACGCCGATACGCAAAGCTTCCCACGGAAAGGGCGACCGCTTCAAGAACAGACCGTCCAAGGGCGGCAGGCGCGGTCCCGGAGGCAGAAGACACAGATAATCGTTTGACAATAACGGTGTATGTAGTGTAATATTCGCTATACTACGCGATGACGGAGACCGAAGTAACCCGGGAATACACCAACAGAGAGCCTGTCCATCGGCTGGAAGACAGACGGCAGTAATCGGGCGAATAACAACTCTAACAGCAAGCAAGACAATTTAAGAGAGATCCCGCGCTTAATGCGGGATAATTCAGGTGGCACCGCGGATACTTTGCAGTATATCGTCCTGAACTTGGAAAGCATGGCTTTTAAGTTCGGGGCGTTTTTGTTTTCCGGACAATTATTGAAAGGACTGTAAGACAATGGGCAACATCTACAGAGACAAGATCATCAGTGAGATCTCCGAGAACGATGTCGGATCAGAGCTCCGCGTATGCGGCTGGATCGAGAACATCAGAGACCACGGCGGCGTATCCTTCATCGATCTCCGCGACATGTACGGCACGCTTCAGGTCGTAATGAGAGACACGACTCTTCTCGACGGACTGGTAAAGGAAGAGTGCATCTCCATCGAAGGTAAGATCGAGCACCGTGATGAGGAGACATATAACCCCAAGATCGCTACAGGTACGATCGAGCTCGAGGCACACAAGGTTGACGTGCTCGGCAAAGTATATACACAGCTCCCGTTCGAAGTAATGACTTCAAAGGAGATCAGAGAAGATGTAAGACTTAAGTACAGATATCTGGATCTTCGTAACCAGAAGGTCAAGGACAACATCATCTTCCGTTCCAACGTCATAGCATTCCTGCGTCAGAAGATGACGGAGATGGGCTTCCTTGAGATCCAGACACCTATCCTCACGAGCTCTTCACCTGAGGGCGCGAGAGACTATATCGTTCCTTCCAGAAAGTTCAAGGGCAAGTTCTATGCACTCCCGCAGGCACCTCAGCAGTTCAAGCAGCTCCTGATGGTATCCGGATTCGATAAGTATTTCCAGATCGCTCCCTGCTTCAGAGACGAGGATGCAAGAGCAGACAGATCTCCGGGAGAGTTCTACCAGCTCGACTTCGAGATGAGCTTTGCTACGCAGGAAGACGTATTCAGAGCAGGTGAGGAAGTCCTTACCGCCGCTTTTGAGAAGTTCGCACCCGAGGGCGCAGTTGTTACAGCAGCTCCTTATCCGGTGATCCCTTACAAGCAGGCAATGCTCGAGTTCGGTACGGACAAGCCTGACCTCAGGAATCCTCTGAGGATCATCGATGTTACGGAGTTCTTCTCCAGATGTACGTTCAAGGCTTTCCACGGCAAGACCGTACGTGCGATCAACGTTCATGCCAAGCTGTCCAAGGGCCAGCACGAGAAGATGCTCAAGTTCGCCCAGGACGACCTCGGAATGGGCGGCCTCGGCTACCTCGAAGTCCTCGAGGACATGAGCTACAAGGGACCTATCGACAAGTTCATTCCTGACGATATGAAGACTGAACTTAAGGATCTTGCAGGCCTCGAAGCAGGCGATACGATCTTCTTCATCGCCGATAACGAAGCACGTGCATGCGAGTGTGCAGGCGGCATCCGTAACGAGCTCGGCAAGCGTCTTGACCTTACGGAGAAGAATGCGTTCAGATTCTGCTTCGTCAACGACTTCCCGATGTTCGAGAAGGATCCCGAGACAAGAAAGTATATCTTTACGCACAATCCTTTCTCCATGCCTCAGGGCGGCCTCGAAGCACTCGAGACAAAGGAACCCGGCGATATCCTCGCTTATCAGTATGACATCATCTGCAACGGCGTAGAGCTCTCTTCCGGTGCGGTCAGAAACCATGACCTGCAGATCATGAAGAAGGCTTTCGAGATCGCCGGATATTCCGAAGAAGACCTCAAGACAAAGTTCGGTGCCCTTTATAACGCATTCCAGTTCGGTGCTCCGCCGCACGCAGGAATGGCTCCCGGTGTTGACCGTATGATCATGCTCTTAAGAGGCGAAGAGAACATCAGAGAAGTAATCGCATTCCCGATGAACGGCAATGCACAGGATCTCCTCTGCGGTGCGCCCGGCGATGTTACCGAGCAGCAGCTCAGAGAAGTTCACATCAAGGTAAGGCAGTAATAATTGAAAGTATATTTCCTGACATTAGGATGCAGAGTAAACCGTTACGAGACAGACGCCATGCGGCGCCTGTTTCTCGATAAGGGCTTCGAAGTAACGGAGAATGCTGCCGAGGCGGACTGCTGCGTGGTCAACACGTGCTCCGTCACGGGCGAGGCCGACCGCAAATCTCATCAGATGCTCAGGAAGATGGCCAGGCTTAATCCCGATGCTGTCGTAGTGGCAACGGGATGCTCTGCGGAATTATCCGACGGTGTGCTGGACTGCGACCTTATCGTGGGCAACCGCGAGAAGAACAACATCGCAGACCGTGTCCTGGAATATTTGAAAAAGCAGGAAGAGCACGCACATACCGCTTCGCATGTTAGACCTGAAGTGACCAAGAAGGACGAGTACCATGATTTCGGTTCTGTCCTGTCTCCTGAAGGTACCAGGGCATTCATGAAGGTCGAAGACGGATGCAATAACTTCTGCACATACTGCGCGATCCCTTATGCAAGAGGAAGGGTCGCGAGCAGGAGCTTCGAATCCTGTGTCGCGGAGGCTGAGTTCCTCGCAGCATCAGGCTATAAAGAGATTACCGTCTCGGGCATCCACCTTTGCTCATACGGCAAGGACAGGGGAGAAGACATCATGTCGCTCCTTAGGCTCCTTCAGGCGATCGACTCCATACCGGGAGTTGAGAGGCTCGGCCTGGGATCGCTCGAACCCATGTCCATGACCGAAGGGTTCATTGACGGCCTTGCAGGACTTAAGCACCTGTGCCCGCATTTCCACCTGTCGCTCCAGAGCGGGTCAGATACCGTTCTGAAGAGGATGAACAGGAAGTATGATACGGCGCAGTATGCAGACCGTGTCAGCATGCTCAGGTCGAGATTTCCCGATATGTCGCTTACTACAGATATCATTACGGGCTTCCCGGGTGAGACCGAAGCGGAGTTCGAAGAGACTTGTGATTTCGCTCGGAATACGGCTTTCGCGAAGATACATGTGTTCCCGTATTCAGAGAGGGAAGGGACGGTTGCAGCTGCGATGCCTCAGATGGATATGTCCGTCAGGAAGGCGCGCGCGGCAGAGCTTATAAGGATCTCGGATGAGCTTGCTGCGGATTTTGCGGCATGCATGACCGGCAAGACGGCAGAAGTCCTCGTCGAGACTGCCGAGGGCGGCGTGCCCGAAGGCTATACCGCAAACTATGTCCGCACGAAGGTCGATGCTGGGGCAGACAGTGCGCAGATCAAGCCCGGAGACATCGTCAAAGGAACGATAACGGGGAGCGAAGGACCGTTCTGCCTGATGGATTTAAGATTTAAATAAATTTTTAGAAAATACACATTTATTATGTTAGAATGTCTCTGTAGGATTAATAGGAACGTGTATCGGAGGCAATCTTGATCAACGACAGCACAGCAAAATTCAATCTCTCGGGCGATCAGTCTGCTGATGTGCAGGCTCTCATGACGTATGTCCTGAGCGCTCTTAAGGAGAAGGGCTACAATCCCATCAATCAGCTTGTCGGTTACTTTATCTCCGGTGATCCTACTTATATCACGAGCTATAAGGGCGCGAGAGGACTTATCAAGAGGATCGACAGAGACGAACTCCTCGAAGTCATCATCAGCGATTACTGCTCGAGACTGTAAGGAGACAGATGCCTCCATCCAAAGGAAGAGTAATGGGAATAGATTTCGGGACCAGGCATATCGGTCTCGCTCTTTCTGATGAATCCAGGATACTTGCTACAGGATATGAGACCGTCAACTGGAACGGCAGGGATCCCGAATGGGCTCTCGAGCGTATCTGCACGATCATAAAGGAAATGAACGTTACTGCTCTCGTCATCGGAAGACCGACCAGAACGGACGGCGAGCGTTCCGAGACACAGGAGAAGGCGGAAGAATTCGGTGCCGAGCTCGAGAAGAGGTCGGGACTGACCCCCGAATATAAGGACGAGCGCTTTACGACGGTGATCGCTTCAAGGTATCTTCACGACTGCAATATGAAGGCAAAGAAGCAGAAGAAGATCATCGACCAGGTCGCGGCAGAGATCATACTTCAGGAGTACCTCGACAAAATAAGAAACACTTAATATGCTATAATTAATAAATCTGTTTTTGAGGAGGCATTATTATGGCAGACGAGCTTCTTAACAATATGCTTGATATGGATGAAGAGGATCGCAAGATCACTCTTGAAGATGAAGAGACAGGTGAAGCGATCGAGTTTATCCTCGATGATGCTTTCAAGTTCAACGGCAAGGATTACGTTGTTCTCTTAAGACCCGTTGACGATCCCGAATATGATTATGATTCAGTCATCATGGAATCTGTCGAAGAGGACGGCCAGATGCTGCTCCAGACGATCCCCGAGAAAGAGATCGACGTGATCTACGATTATTACGACAAGCTCTGTGAAGAGCTGTACGGCGATGAAGAATCAGACGAGTAATCCTCATTCAGGCGGCCTTCGCAAGAAGCGCGCCATGCAGGCAGACCGTAAGGCCAAGCTTGCCGGCGAGCATCTTAAGAACAGCCGTGAGGACGAACTTATCGTCATAAGAGATCCTTACAACAAGAAGGATTACTATATGTCCGTCATAGACACCTTCGTCATCATGAAGAAGGAATACATCGTCATGTATAACTATGCACCGGACGACGGAAACCACGACAAACCCGAACTCGTTATCATGAGGACCGAGTATGCGAAGAGCGGAGAACAGCTCTTCTATTCGATCAAGGACGGTACCGAGCTCGAGACAGCATTTGTATTTTTCATGAGACGCTACTATGGCTCGCAGGTGCCTGATACCAAAGCGAGAAAAGGCGTCTTCCAGGGAGCAGAACCTGAATGAGTTCACTTGCCAAAGCAGGCAAATACGCACTGGCCCTCTTTCTCGGGGTGGTCTGTTTGTGCCTTTATATGGCGATGAGCTTTGTCGCGTTCTATGCGATGGAGTTCGCAGGACTTGATACGAATGTCTACGAGGGCCTGTATTCATTTATCAGCGCAGTCCTCGTTATCATCTGCTTTCTTATCTACAACAGGTTCTCATCCTCGGATAAGACCAAGAGATTGATCAAGACAAGAAGGATCAGTGCCTTCGAGGTGCTGCTCCTTGTCATAATCGGCCTTGGTCTGATCGGTTTCGTAACATCCTATCTCAGCGTGTTCCTGATCATCTCCGAATATCTCCAGCCCGTTCAGCAGGAAGTGGCGAACTACGACGCTTCGGTAGACCGCTATGCCGTGGTCGCCGAGAATGTCGTCCCGTTCTGGGATTCGTGCCTTTATGCGGTGACGATGGCCCTGTTCATACCTTTGAGCGAAGAGATGGTGTTCAGGGGAGTACTGTACGGACATCTCGAGCGTGCATTCAAGCCGTGGGTGGCAGTATTGATCGCAGCGGCATTCTTCGGCGTTCTGCACGGTATGTCGATACACATAGGTTACGCGCTGGTCTGCGGCGTAGTCATAACGTTCTGCTATTACTATACGGGAAGCATCATCTCGTCAGTAATACTGCATTCGCTCTTTAACCTTATAGGATCTGCGATCCCCTTCTTCCTGAAGCAGGAGGTCTTTGGACTGGCGGACGATACGAGGAGGATGATCAATTCCACGATGAACATAATCTCCATACTTGCCATGGTGCCTGCCGTATTCGCATTTATCACGCTTGTAAGGTATAACCATAACAGGATGAGATCTGAGAAGCAGACTGCAGAAGAGATAACGGCCGCGGAGGTATCGGTTGCCGATGAGTAAGCTTGACCGGTTCAGATATGGCAATACCAGACGCAAGAACCTGGCGATAGCCGGGATCATAAGTCTGGCCGTGATCATCCTTGCGACCATACTTCTTGCCGCAGTAGGTATCTTCAGCTACAGAACGGAACTCGTTACCTTGAGGGCAACATCCGTTGACGCAGGCAATACCTTCGGAGATGCAGGAGTTAATCTGAATGCGGTTCCGAATGTGAATCTGATCTCGGATCCGTCTTTTGAGATGTCAGCGGATTATTATACCTTTGTCGTCGCTTCAGTTGACGGTGGAGCCATCTATCTCGAACCCGAAGCGATCGAGGAGCTGGGCATAGAAGGAGATGAGCTGGCGGGCGATCTCGTAAGGATCCTGTCGATCGACGAGAACGGCACGATGAGCGAGAGATATACGGGCACATGTACCGGATACGAGCCGGCAAGACTCAGTTCGATCGAGTTGATCGAAGATGAAGAAGGCCTTCTCGCCGGCGTAAAGATCCTTGACGTCATAAGCTACAACAATTCTTATTCGGCTCTTACCGAAGACGGCAATATCATCTGCAGCATCGGCACCGACACGCAGGAAGCATCGATCGAGACTTCCGGCAGCGAGCTTATCGCAGGCATAGAAGCAACGGCTGACGGCGTGTACGCTATAGGCACGCAGGGTAATATCTATTATGCTGCTGACGGACGTAATTTCAGCATGCTGACTCCTGCGGTGGACCTGGATACACGTAATGAGGAACCGATGACGGCTTCTTCGGGCGAGGTGTTTGCCGTTGCATATAAAGACGGCACGGTCCTGTCAGTAACTAACGGAATCGTTACCAAGTCTCAGATCCCCGCTGAAGGCAAGATCAGCTTCTTCACATCGTCTGAGGCCGGATTCATCGCAGCCGATACAAAGGGAAATCTGTATTACTCCGGCAATGGTCTTGTATATTCCGAAGTCGAGAATGATTCTTTGGAAGACATGTCCGTGAGCGGTATCAGCGCTCAGGGAGGGATCTTCTATATCCTCAAGGATGACGGCGGGATCGCCGTGATAGATACCGAAGAAGATATGTCCGTGACGCTCCTTACCGCATGTAAGGATGACGGCAACACCTACGTATCGATCATTGCATCCGATTCGGGCAAGATAATCCTCGTATCCGAGAAAGGTATGTGTACCGCTATCTATGCCGATACGGATGAGAGCACTGTCTTTACCGGCGAGAACGTAGTAGTGGATACGGTCTACGGGATCTCGGGTGACCGCATAATCTATTCTTCCGGCAATAAGCTGTACCGTGCGGCCATCCTTTCCGGCCTGTCCATGGAGGGTTCGATCCCTGAAGATGCGATCATCAGCGGCGATATCTGTATAGTCGAGAACAGCCGCTCTCCTGTGGCGGCTTATTCCGGCAGTGATGACGGCACATGGAAGACATCGTCCTGCAGCGATTGGAGCTGCTCGGGCGCAGGAACTGCACTTGTTACCTGCCAGAGACCTGACGGCAAGGGGCTCTGCGCCATGCTTACGGGTGAGACAGAAGGCGTTCACGTCATGTCTCAGAAGCTTAACGGTACCTCATCGGATTGCTTCTCCGATGATACTTTCTACCGCATCAGTCTCTCTGCGATGAGCTATGACGAGAATGCGAGCATCAAGGTATGGATCTATGGCGATGACTTCGGCACACAGGGCTTTGTCATAAACGGACTGAAGGAGAACTTCACCGAATACAGCTATGTCTTTGCCGTAACGGACGGCATGACTTCTGATGACAGCATCAGGTTCAATATCTCTGTCGAGGGAGCTGCAACAGTCCTTATCGATGAGATCTATCTCGGCCCGGATGATTACACCGCGCCAGGTATCCCTAAGTACTATCAGACCAAACTTGCAGACAGCGGACTGTCCGTTGTAAGGCTTGATAATCTGAACCTCGGTTCGAGCGGCTTCTGCCGCAACGCATTCTATGGCATGAGCGAAGATTCGGTGTCGGTCCAGATCGTATCTGCAAAGTACGGCGGCCAGGTCAGGGTATCTGCCTGCAATTCCCTCGAGGACAGCCTCAGGCTCGTAAGCGCATGTCAGGCCACACCGTGGTTCGTTATAGGTTCTGCCGCTTCCCAGAGTGATATAGACAGTTTCCTTGAATATCTCTGCGGATCCGTATCTTCAGAATACGGAAGCAAGAGGATCGATAACGGAACAGCGCTTCCGTGGAGCAGGCAGTTCGATAAGATCCTCATAGAGATAACCGACAGTGAGAACTGCTTTGCAAGTGATACGCAGAGGGCATCTTATGTTGACTGCGTAATGTCGATGTTTGCCAATTCCGAATACTATTCCGAGATCAAGGACAAGATCATATTCCTGGACGGCATGCAGTATTCCGGAGGAACCATGATCTCCGGCGCCGACTGTCATGCGATGCCCATGGATCTTGAGTTTGCTGATACTGAAGCATCTGCTCTTGAGAACATCCTGAGTTCTCTGGGCGTTGCCCAGTATAACTCGCCGCATGTTACGTCGTCGGCCTTCGGAGGAGAGTATATCTCGAGCCTGTCATGCAGCAAGTCGATCAATGCGGGTGAGTTCATATCGCTCCTGATAAACGACGATGCCGACTTCATCACGACCACCGCCGTTGACATCGATTCGAGCTTCGTGCCTTCCTCATACGGCGGAGACGATGTCTTTGCCGATCCGGGATATGCCGATACCATCCTGTCATCCATCAAAGTGGTCAACTGCTGCAAGGACATGAGGGAAGTATACGTTGAGGCTTCGGAACCTCTCGATACATCTTCTCCGGAGTCGGTCCAGCTGTTGTCTCTCGGATGCGTGTGGAGCGCTTATTCTGGCAACGGATGCAATTACATCGTAGTATCCAATCCTTCCGATACCCAGCAGAACTTCCTTCTGAGCGTATCAGCGTTCCTCGGCACCGGTGCTTCCGTAGACAGGTATTCTTCTACGGGACAGCTGCTTACGTCCAGAAGTTATGCGATGAAATCAATGAGATACACGCTCCAGCCGGGCGAGTTCATCATAGTTACCATCAATTCACCGGAATCTTAATGTCAGCCGAGTGCTGAGAAAAATGCTGCTACGGCCTTGTCCTCGCCGTTCTTCCACGCATCGCAGAGCCTGCGCGCTTCCGCTTCACTGTCACATAAGAACGATGCGCGAAAAGCCTTGCCTTCTCTGTCAGAGTACAACGTCACCTTGAACCTGCCGTCGGTTTCGCGGCTCATCTCGGCAGTAACGCTGATCTTACTGTTCATCAGGTCCGCAAGCTTTTTGGATACGATCTCGAGGTGATCTAACAGGGGCTGTCTTACGGCAGGAAGGACCTCGTCGAGCATTGCGCTTCCGCCGTTTGTAATGGTAAGCGTCTCGGTTCCGCCGAGAGCATCGGTAACACCGTTCATCTCATAATGCTTGTCGATGAGATTGCCCGCAGTAAGCTCGTCGTAAGCCTGGTTGAACGTAAAAAAGTTCATGTAGAGCGAATCTGCAGAGTTCTCCTCCAGCATGTGAAAACTGATGCCGGGAACCGCTCTGACCAGGTATAGGATGTAGATTTTCGCTTCTGCGATAGAAATATCAGCCATGTGTTAGATTATACCCTTTTTTTTATCCGAAAACAGGCAAAAACGGGGTACATAATCGGCACTTCGGGTGATATACTCTGTAATGTTTTGGAAATACAAAAACAAGGAGAGGTTATATGATTACTTTTGATTATCAGAATGCGCTTAAGTTTATCGGCGGACAGGAAGCTGTCGACAGAATGGAGCCCCAGATCAAGACGGCTTCTGACATGCTTCATAAGAAGAACGGCCCCGGCAATGATTTCCTCGGCTGGCTCGATCTTCCTTCCAAGTATGACAAAGAGGAATTCTCAAGGATCCAGAAGGCAGCGCAGAAGATAAGAAGAGATTCTGACATTCTCATCGTTATAGGTATCGGCGGTTCTTACCTCGGTGCAAGAGCCGTTATCGAACTCCTCGGACATTCATTTGCATCCGCTGCAGGCAAGAAGCTCAGAAAGAGCCCGATGATCCTGTTCTGCGGCAACTCTATCAGCGCTACATATCTTGCAGACCTGATGGAGATCATCGAGGGCAAGAACATTTCCCTGAACATCATCTCCAAGTCCGGCACTACAACAGAGCCCGCTATCGCTTTCCGTATCCTCCGCGCTTACATGGAGAATAAATACGGTAAGGAAGAGGCAAGAGCAAGGATCTATGCCACAACAGATAAGGCAAGAGGAGCTCTTAAGGGTCTCGCTGACAAGGAAGGCTATGAGTCTTTCGTAGTACCTGATGATGTCGGAGGAAGGTTCTCCGTTCTTACGGCTGTAGGACTTCTTCCCATCGCTGTTGCAGGTATCGATATCAGAGAGCTCATGAAGGGTGCAAGAGACGCTTCCAAGGCTTACAAGAAGCTTCCTTTTGCAGAGAACCCCTGCTATCAGTATGCAGCAGTACGTAACTGCCTGCTCAGATCCGGTTATTCCACAGAGGTCATGGTCAACTACGAGCCTTCCTTCCACTTCATGACAGAGTGGTGGAAGCAGCTCTACGGCGAATCCGAGGGTAAGGACAGAAGAGGTATCTTCCCGGCAGGCGTTGACAACACAACAGACCTTCACTCCATGGGCCAGTTCATCCAGGACGGTGCAAGGATCATGTATGAGACAGTCGTACAGATCGACAATCCCAGGAAGGGCTTCGAGATCCCGAACGATCCCGAGAACCTCGACGGTCTCAACTTCCTGTCCGGCAAGGATATGAACGAAGTTAACGTTAAGGCAATGCAGGGAACGATCCTCGCTCATGTTGACGGCGGCGTTCCGAACCTCATGATCCACATGCCCGAGCAGAACGCTTACTCTCTCGGTGAGCTCATCTACTTCTTCGAGAAGGCTTGCGGCATCTCCGGATATCTCCTTGCAGTCAACCCCTTCAACCAGCCCGGCGTTGAGGCTTACAAGAAGAACATGTTCGCTCTTCTCGGCAAGCCCGGCTACGAGGATCAGAAGGCTGAGCTCGAGGCAAGACTCAACGGCTGATAATACAGATCAAAAAGCAACAGAGGGGTGTCCTTTGGGGCATCCCTTTTGTTTTTGCCATAAAGCACTGCGCCTGTACCGCAGTGCAGTACATCTGTAGTAACAAACGGGCATTTTCGAGGCGAAAAGCACTACGTCTGTACCGCAGAGCAGTACACCTGTAGTAACAAACGGGCATTTTTGAGGCGAAAAGCACTACGTGTGTACCGCAGTGCAGTACACCTGTAGTAACAAGTTGGCTTTGGGGGTGCAAACAGGTAACATTTTCCCCGGACAGGTTTATAATATCGGGTATGAGTAATTTCTTTGACTATCTTACATGGAGGGGAGATCTGACTTTTGACCAGGACCCCTTTAATGATATCGATGCACTGATACTGTCGACATTGTCTTATGTCGATTTCTCTGATGTCGTTCCCACTTTGGGCGGCGGCCGCGTGAAGATGCGTGATGCTGCGGAGAAGTTCTTCGAACTGCATCCGAATGCGGAGATCGAGCAGAGCAAGGAGTTCATCAGCTACGGACCTTCTCTTCTCAAAGAACTCGGCAAGTGCAACCGCTACAAGGATGCGTATCTTCAGAACTATGTCGATGACTCTGATGTCGGCAGAGAGATACAGTTTGCCGCGATAGAGATCGATACTTCCGACGGCGTGTCGTTCTTCTCGTTCAGAGGAACCGATGACAAGATCGTAGGGTGGAAAGAAGATTTTAACTTAAGTTACATGACGGTCCCGGCAGAGACGGAAGCCGTTAACTATCTTCATAAAGCCATGGCAGGCAAGAGGGGTAAGCTCCGTGTCGGCGGACATTCCAAAGGCGGTCATCTCGCCATCTATGCCGCATCAGTCGTCCATGACAAGTTCATTGACAGGATAATCAACATCTACAGTTTTGACGGCCCGGGCTTCGGATATAACCGGGACATAATGCAGACCGAGCAGTTCAAGAGCATCAAGCCCAGGATCAAGAAATTCATCCCCCAGACTTCAATAGTCGGAAGGCTTCTCGCGAATGCCGTGGTACCGGTTATCGTAAGGAGCAATGAGCAGGGAATCATGCAGCATGATCCGCTCTCGTGGCAGCTGGAAGGAAAGGACTTCGAGACTTGCGATTCGACTGATAACATCAGCGATGCTTTCGATGAGTCTATGACCATATGGCTTAACAGTATGAGCTACGATGACCGTAAGGTCTTTGTGGATGAGCTGTTCTCTGTTTTCGAGGCGTCGGGATGTGAGACGCTGAGCGCCATGACTAAAGTAGGCGTCAGAGGTACAAGAGCCATGATCGTCAGGATGCGTCAGATAAGGAACGACTCCGGCGAGAAGGTCCGCGCGCTGGTAAAGATGTTCTTCGTCAACTTCAATGCGATGAAAGGTCCGGGGCTCTTGAGCAAGAACGAGATCAAATAGAAGAAAGGCTGCCTCAGAAGAGACAGCCTTTATTGTTTCCGGATCTTATGCTGATCACTTTGCAACGATGTTTGCGAGACGTCCTTTTACGTATATGAACTTCACGATGTTTCTTCCTGCGAGTGCACCATCGAGTCTGGAATCAGCCTTTACGATTGCTTCGACTGCATCCTGGTCAGCTTCAGAAGGAATGTTGACCTTGAACTGTACCTTGCCGTTGATCTGGACTGCGATCTCGATCTCGTCCTTAACGAGAGCGGATTCGTCGCACTCAGGCCACTTCTGGTTGAAGATGGAGTACTCGTTGCCGAGCGCATCGCACCAAAGTTCCTCAGTGAAATGAGGTGCGAACGGAGCGAGAACGAGGAGCAGTGTCTCTACGGCCTTGCGGTAGAGTTCAGGCTTGCAGCCTTCTGACTGTGCATACTTGGAGATCGCGTTGAGCAGCTCCATGAGTCTTGCGACGGGAGTGTTGAACTGGAATCTCTCGATGTCGTTCGTAGCGCTCTTGATCGTGTAGTTGATGGCGTAGTTGAGCTCCTTGTCTTCCTTGCTAAGATCGGAAGGTATACCTGAAGCAGCCTTGGCAGCATCAGGGATCATAGCTTCGATCCTTCTGAAGAACTTGACTATAGCCTGGAGTCCGGAATCAGACCAGGGACCGCCTTCGGTATAAGCGAAGCCGAAAGCGAGGTATGTTCTGAATACGTCTGAACCGTACTTGTCGATATACTCGTCGGGAGCAACCGTGTTGCCCTTTGACTTACTCATCTTCTGTCCGTCGGAACCGAGGATAACACCCTGGTGTACGAGGCTCGTGAAGGGCTCGTCGAAGTCCAGCATGCCCATATCGCGCATAGCCTTGGTGAAGAATCTTGCATAGAGCAGGTGCATGCATGCGTGCTCGGCGCCGCCAACGTATTTGTCTACGGGGCAGAGCTTGTTGATGATATCGCGGCTGAACATCTCACCGTCGTTCTTGTTGTCGCAGTATCTGAACTGATACCAGGAAGAATCGACGAAAGTATCCATCGTATCGGGATCCCTTCTGGCATCGCCGCCGCACTCGGGGCACTTGCAGTTCATGAAGGACTCACACTTTGCAAGAGGGCTCTCACCGTCGGGTGTGAACTCAACGTCATAAGGAAGCTCGACAGGGAGCTGGTCTTCCGGAACGGGAACGACTCCGCACTTGGGGCAGTGGATCATCGGGATGGGAGTGCCCCAGTAACGCTGACGTGAGATGAGCCAGTCTCTGAGGCGGAAGTTGACCTTCCACTTACCCATATCCATCTCGGCAAGCTTTGCAACGATAGCCTTCTGCGCATCGTGCATCTCCATGCCGTCGAACTCGCCGGAGTTAACGAGGTAACCTGTCTTCTCGCAGTACGGAAGCTCATCGTCTACGCCCTTCTCGGACTGGATGACGCGGATGATATCGAGTCCGTACTTGTGCGCGAAATCGAAGTCTCTCTCATCGTGCGAAGGAACAGCCATGACAACGCCCGTACCGTAGCCTGCTACAACGTAATCAGCTGCCCAGATCGGAACCTTGCGGCCGTTCAGGGGGTGGATGGCATAAGCGCCTGTGAAGACACCGGTCTTCTCACGGGTGGTGGACATTCTCTCGATCTCGGATACCTTCGCGGTAGCCTTCTTATACTCTTCAACTGCTTCTCTGCAGTCGTCTGTCGTAAGCTTCTCGCAGAGCTCAGACTCAGGTGCGATTACTACATATGTGATACCCATGAACGTATCTACACGAGTGGTGAATACTTCGAGCTTAACGGGTGTGCCGTCTTCGTTCTCGAGTCGCTTGCCGTCCTTCTCGACGTAGAGTGCTACCTGCGCACCTTCTGATCTGCCGATCCAGTTGGTCTGGAGCTTCTTTGTCTTCTCGGGCCAGTCGAGCTTCGGAAGATCGTCAAGCAGTTCCTGAGCATAGTCGGTGATCTTGAAGAACCACTGTGTCATGTTCTTACGGACGACTTCGCTTCCGCATCTCTCGCATGCTCCGTCAACGACCTGCTCGTTTGCAAGAACGGTCTTGCATGAAGGGCACCAGTTAACGGGTGCGTTCTTTCTGTATGCCAGACCCTTCTTGTACAGTTCGATGAAGAACCACTGGTTCCACTTGTAGTAGTCGGGCATGCAAGTCTTGATCTCGTAGTCCCAGTCAACGGTGGTGCCCATGGCACGGAGCTGCTGCTCCATGGTGTCTATGTTCTTGAGCGTGGAATCCTTGGGATGGATGCCTGTCTTGATAGCGTAGTTCTCGGCAGGAAGTCCGAAAGAGTCGAAGCCCATCGGATGGAAAACGTTATAACCCTGCATCCTCTTCATTCTTGACCATGAATCGGTGAGGGAATAGTTATACCAGTGACCGAGGTGCAGCTTTGCACCTGAAGGATATGAAAACATCTCAAGGCAGTAAAGCTTCTTGCCTTCAGCATTGGGATCGTACTTGTAGAGTCCCGTATCAGCCCATTTCTTTTGCCATTTACCGTCGGTCTCTTTTGAATAACTCATAGGTTATGCTCCTTATTACTTGTTATAAACAACTAATTTTAGCACCGAGCCTTACAAAATGAAACAATATTGTCATTCAGGATTGCCTTATATTCGATTGATTTTTGATAAATTGAATGTAATAATTACTGTGTTTTAGTATGAACACGTATGCCGTAAGGCGTTTATCTATATATCTAGAGGTGAATAGTTATGGGTTTAGGCATGGAGATCGGTGTCGATCTCGGAACCAGCAGTGTTTTGATCTATATCAGAGGTAAGGGCATCGTCCTTAAGGAACCCTCTGTCGTCGCAATAAACAGTAAGTCGGGCAAGGTCCTGGCAGTAGGTGAGGCAGCAAGCCTCATGCTCGGAAGGACTCCGGGTATCGTTGAAGCGATAAGACCTCTCCGTGAAGGCGTTATCTCCGACTTCCGTGCTACGGAAGTAATGCTCAAGGCGTTCATCGGAAGAGTATGCACAGGTCTCAGAGCTTCTTACTTCAAACCGACTATCGTCGTATGCGTTCCTTCGGTGATCACTCCGGTTGAGCAGCAGGCTGTAGAGAACGCTTGCCGTCATGCGGGCGCCAAAGACGTATTCCTTATCAGAGAGCCTATCGCGGCTGCTATCGGTGCAGGTATCGATATCACAAAGGCCGCAGGTTCCATGGTAGTTGATATCGGCGGCGGTACGACGGATATTTCCGTTATCTCGCTTTGCGAACCTGTTGTTGATGCATCTCTTAAGGTCGCAGGCGACAAGTTCGATGAAGCCATCATCAAGCACGTAAGGAAGAGACATAACATCCTCATCGGTGAGAAGACGGCAGAGAAGCTCAAGATAGAGATCGGCTGTGCTTATCCGAGAGATGAAGAACTTACATTAGACGTTCAGGGAAGAAACATCATCACAGGTCTTCCTTCGACTGTTACGGTATCTTCCACTGAGATGCTCGAAGCACTCGAGGAACCGATCACACAGATCTTCGAAGCCGTACACAACGTTCTCGAGAGAACACCTCCGGAACTCATGGCTGATATCTCCCAGAGAGGTATCGTTATGACCGGCGGCGGCGCAATGCTCTATGGCCTTGACCACATGCTCTCCAACAGGATCGGTATCGATGTATACCTGGCACAGGATCCGGTATCATGCGTTGTTATCGGTACAGGTAAGGCTCTTGACATGATGGATAAGTTCGCTGCTCTGAGCGATAACTGATCGATAGATAACAATAAATATATACACCCGTCTATCCATATAGGCGGGTGTTTTTGTTTTGTATGTACGGGCAACGGAAGTGCATTCATGGTTTCTTAAAAGCGCCTTCATTCTATATTTAAATGTAATAGTTATAATCTCACTATGGAGGTTCTCTGATTTGAACAACAGACGGCATAAAGGAATGAGTATAAAGGTTGCAATGGCACTTTATTCTGCCATTGTTATTATCGTGCTCACTATACTCATCGTAGTTGCCGGATACAATCTGTATGAGAACCACGTTATGGAGAATTACAAAAAGTACGTTACAACGGTACTTGAGTATGCATACAGCATCACGGAAGATTATTCGTTCGGGGATATGATAGAAGCACGTGAGATGCCGGATGAATATGAAGAGATGAGATCTGCACTGAATCACGTAAAAGAGAACTCCGATATCGACTATCTGTATGCCGTGTATTTTGATGATATCAACGATATAAACAGTCTGACATATGCCATTAACACCAAGACCGCGGAAGAACTCGATAAAGGCGGCACTTATACTTATCTCGGAACGCCGTGTGAAGAAGGAAGCTTTGAACAGGAAACGCTTCTTAATCTCCAGCAGGCCGTAAAGACCGGCAGTACTGAAACCGGCGTACAGCAGGGTTATTCTGAAGGCTACGGCTATATGTTCAACAGCTATAAGGTCATCTATGACAGTAATGGTGATCCTGTCGGACTGTTGTGTGTCGAGATCGATGTAACAAACATACAAGGAGATCTTGATCACTACGTGCGTATGATCGCGATATTTGTTGCGGTATTCACGACCGTGATAACCATTATCTTCGTAGGCATTGCAGAGTATTTCATCAGTTATCCGATCATATCGCTTACCGAGTCTGCAGATGATTTCATCATGAGTATCGGTGACCAGGAATCTCTCGATAAGAGTGTAGAGAAGATCAAGTCCTTGAATATCAAGTCCAAGAATGAGATCGGTGAACTGTACCGGACGGTAAGCAGACTCGAATCAGAGATGGCTGATCAGTACCGGGATATCAGGCAGTACTCAGAGAATGTTATGAGGATGCAGGACGGACTCATCATACTGATGGCAGACATGGTGGAAAACCGTGACTCGGATACAGGAGATCATATCCAGAAGACTGCCGAATATGTGCATATAATCCTCAGAGGTTTGAAGCGCAATGGATATTATGTTGATCAGCTGTCACCGGAATATGTCGAATACGTTGTCAAATCAGCGCCGCTGCATGATGTGGGCAAGATAAGGATATCTGATGCAGTACTCAATAAGCCCGGCAAGCTTACACCTGAAGAGTATGAGATCATGAAGACTCATGCTACTGCAGGCAAGGAGATAATCGAGAAGGCAATTAGCACCGTAGAGGGAGAAAACTATCTTACGGAAGCCCTTAACATGGCTGCATATCATCATGAGCGTTGGGACGGCAAGGGATATCCCGAAGGACTGAAGGGTGAAGAGATACCCCTGTCTGCGAGAGTAATGGCGGTAGCGGATGTTTTCGATGCGCTTACTTCGACGCGTGTATATAAGCCGGCATTCCCTCTTGAAGAGGCACTGAAGATCATCGAAGAGGGCAAGGGTACGCAGTTCGATCCCAAGTGCGTGGAGGTGTTCCTGGAAGCACTTCCCGATATCAAGAATGTCTTAAAGAGATACAAACCTTCCAAATCGTCTTGAACTTTGAATATCGGAATTGATACAGGTTGAAAGGAGAGTGATCTGTTATGAAGACTTCGTTGAAAAAGATATTGTCAGTTGCTGTGACAGGCACGATGCTCTTGGGTTCTGCGGGATGTCTCAAGACTTCCGGCAACAAAAAAGATGTGCTTAAAGCAGCTGAAGCTTTGGCTTCTAATATGGTTTCTGCGAGTGCCGACGATCTTATCAAGAACTCTTCTCTCGATAAGAATAGCAGTGAAGCCGTTAAACTGACAGAATTGCTCGATGGCGAATACTCTGATGATCAGCTTGCTTTTTTCAAGGCTGTCGAGAAAACGATCACGTATGAGGTCGACGAGGATTCTTGCGATGTGGAAAATGATGAAGCCACTGTTGATATCATTTTTACAATAGCAGATTATGATGCTGTTCTTGAAGCAGAGTATGCCGATATCGATGAGCTGATCGCTGCGGTGGAAAAAGCTGATACCAAAGAGATTAAATTTATTGCCGATTTTGTTAAGGAAGATAAAGAATGGATCGCTAATAATGTCGGCAACAAGAAGTTCATGGAACTCTACGATTACAGGAATGCCGAGTTCTCATTTGCACTTACTCCTGAGATGATCGCCGAATTCATTGATCGTGATCTGAGTTCGTTCTGGATGACTGCAGATGGAGTCTACACGGATACGACTTTTATCGAATACGATTTTTATTTTAATACTGAAGTTTTGGATTATGCGGACAAAGATATATATGTATACTTCATGCTCCTTAAAGACGGCGAGGATATTTATGATAGTGATGTTATCCAGTTCGGTGTTGCCGACAGCATTACATGCCGCGTCGATCTTGAACAGCTTATCTTTACTTCATCTGATGTTCTTGATGCAGGAACATATACGATCCGTTTGCTGACGACAGACAGCCAATTGATCGATGAAGAGACTGTAACGGTCGAAGTAACACCCGAGCCGGAACCGACGGATACCGTTGAGACGGAGCCTGTTGTAGTATCTAACGACGGTGAAGGCATTTTCTATGCCTATAATGATGAGGCATTTAAGAGTTATGTTATCGAAGCTAAGTGGTTTGATTACGATGGTTATAAGACAGGCGACTATCAGTTCTCTTTGGATGTAGAGACTATTGCATTTTCACTCAAGGTAACAGACGACTGCGATAAGACTGTTTCATACTATTATGCGTTTACTGATGATCCTTCGGAATCGTCTATCACTGAAGCTATCAATAATTGTGAGTACTCGAATACCATAAGCCCCACTTCATATACAAATGGTAATTACTACGACATAGACTATCCGATCAACGGTAATGCCATCCCCGGATACTATATGTTCTATGTGACAGATGCTGAAACAGAAGATGTTCTTATCTACGGTTATTGCGAGGTAGGTCTATAAATATCCGGTAAACAGATGCAGATTACGGCGGCGCCTTTTTGTAAGGCGCCGCTTTGTTCAGTATATAAAGAAAAGTGTTGACTAGAGTCAATAAAGAGTGTTAGAATTCGCAAGAAGTCGGAATTACCGACATGCAGATTTGTCCCATTTATAATTTCATTTCCGCACTTACACAACAATCGTATACTGTTTTGAATTTTAAATTTTCCCAGGAAAGGAAAACTATGAGCGAACTCGAAAATCTTGAGTCAAAGACTGATGCTGACCTCGTGCAGATCGCAGTTGCATTTGGCGATTTTACGCCTGAGGAAGCAGCAACAAAATCACGTGAAGAATTGATCGGCGCTATCAGCGGGATCCTTCCGGCAAAGAAGAGCGAGGAGGCTGAGGCACCTGCTCCCAAGAAGCGCAGCCGCAAGAAGAAGGCAGATGGCGAAGAGCCCGAACAGGCAAAGGAAGAAGCGCCCAAGAAGACAAGATCTTCCAAGAAGGAAGCCGCTAAGGATACGGCAGATAAGGAAGAGAAGAAGCCTGCTAAGAAGCGCAGTACAAAGAAGGCCAAGGAAGAGAAGGCCGAAGAGCCTGCTGCTGAAGTAAAGGGAGAAGCTCCTGCTGAAGCCGCTCCTGTTGCTGAGGCTAAGGAAACTGCCGAAGAAGAGAAGAAGGCTGAAGTTCCTGCAGAGGGCGAAGTTAAGACTGAGCCTGCACGACAGGACCGCAAAGGAATGAAGTCAAAGAGAAGGAAACTCTCTTTCGGTCCCGGCCAGGACGTTAAGCAGGTCTCTGCGACTGACGCAGATGCTTCTGAAGGCGAGCAGCCGGTTGAGGAACAGCCCGTTGAGATCGAGATAGAAGGTGTTCTCTCGATAGGCAATCCCGACAGCAATAAGAATGATTACTGCGGTTTTGTACACAGGAAGAATTATCTGCCCGGTGATGAAGATGCCTATGTTCCCGGCCAGCTGATCAAGCGTATGGGCCTCAGGAGAGGCGATTACATCAAGGGCTACATGCTCCCCAAGAGAGGCAAGGAGAAGTATGCTCCCTTAAGAAGAGTCGTCGAAGTCAACGGCATCGAAGTCAAGGAAGACAATAACTACGAGAATATCAGGAAGAGACCTAAGTTCGAGAATCTTACCGCTATCTATCCTGATCACAGACTTACGCTTGAGACAGAGAAGGAAGATATCTCAACGAGGATCATCGATCTGTTCTCGCCTATCGGCAAGGGTCAGAGGGGTATGATCGTATCTCCTCCGAAGGCCGGTAAGACGATCCTTCTCCAGAAGGTCGCCAATTCCATTACAGCCAATAATCCCAACTGCGTGCTTATCGTTCTCCTCATCGACGAGCGTCCTGAGGAAGTTACGGACATGCAGAGGAATATCAAGGGTGAGGTCGTCTATTCTACATTCGACAAGAGACCCGAGAACCACGTTAGAGTTACTGAGCTCGTGCTCGAGAGAGCAATGAGGCTCGTTGAGATAGGCAAGGACGTAGTTATCCTGCTCGACTCGATGACGAGACTTGCAAGAGCATATAACCTTACGATCAACCCCACCGGCAGAACGCTGTCGGGCGGTCTCGATCCGGGATCACTCTACGGTCCTAAGAGATTCTTCGGTGCGGCACGTAACATCGAGGACGGCGGAAGCCTTACGATCCTTGCGACTGCCCTCATCGAGACGGGTTCCAGGATGGACGAAGTCATTTTCGAGGAGTTCAAGGGTACGGGTAACATGGAAGTTACGCTCGACAGGAAGCTCGCAGACAGAAGGATCTTCCCGGCTATTGCTGTTGACAAGTCCGGTACGAGAAGAGAGGATCTCCTGCTCGAACCCGAAGAACTCGATGCGGTATGGCTTATCAGAAGAAGGATCGCGGAGGCGGATACGGCTACGGCAACAAATGCGGTCATCAACTTCATGGAGAAGACGAGCAACAACCGTTCGTTCATCTATTCCGTCAAAAAGTCCTTTGCAGCTGATTGACAAGCTGCGCACTATAAAGTAATATAGCAAGGCTAACAAAATCCGGTATGGCATACGTAAGCCTATTACGCGCCATATCTTTGATTAAGAGGTGAAAGACAATGAAAGAAGGAATCCATCCTAAGACACAGCTCGTAACTGTGAAGTGTGCTTGCGGTGCGACTTTCGAGACTCTTTCCACAAAGGAAGATCTCAGAGTTGATATCTGCTCCAACTGCCACCCGTTCTATACAGGCAAGCAGAAGCTCGTTGATACAGGCGGACGTGTAGATAAGTTCAAGAAGAGAATGGAAGCTAAGGCTTAAGTTCGAACAACTGAGAACAAACGACCGCGATCCTTCGGGACCGCGGTTTTTTCTTCTCTTTTTGCCTCAAGGCTGTAATATTACGCGCGTACAATAATGCTATAATCTTGATTATTATGGATAATTGTGTACCGAACTAAGGAGCAAACATGGCTGACAAAGAAGTTTTTAACGATATTGATGATCTCGATTCCGTTCCGGCACCGGTAGAGGAAGTAAACCTCGCAGCGATCTCTGACGAACAGACGATGCAGGATCTTGCAAAGCCTGAAGAAGCTCCTGCTCCGAAGAAGGCAGGTCCTGTCAAGGCTGCGGTCAAGAAGACTACCATAGGCGGCCAGGCCCTGATCGAAGGCGTTATGATGGTGGGTCCCAAGCGTACCTGCATGGCTGTAAGGAAGGGCGACGGCACGATCAAGGTCGAAGAGATAAAGCAGGATGAGAGAGTATCGTATTTTGAGACGGTACCGTTCATCAGAGGCATCATCAGATTCTATAAGATGCTCGTAACGGGAACCGGCGCGCTCATGAAGGCTGCCGATATCTCTGAAGAGGGCAAGCCCGAAGATAAGAAGGAAGGCGAGAAGAAGACCTCAGGTCTTGATGACTTCCTGAACAAGCATAACAATCTCGCAGTTACCATTGCAGCCGTATTCGGTATCGTATTGAGCATCGGACTGTTCATCCTTCTCCCGAGACTTATCGTTGAGATAGGCGCGAAGTTCATCCCTGATGTCTATATGGAGAAGACATGGATGTCCGTGGCGCTCAATATCGTTGAGGGTATCCTCCGTATGATGATCTTCCTCATCTACCTCATCAATGCATCCAGGCTCCCTGACATAAAAAGAGTATGGAAGTATCACGGCGCCGAGCACAAGACTATCGCATGCTATGAGGCCGGTGAGCCTCTGACGGTAGAGAACGTTATGAAGTATCCGAGGCTCCATCCCCGCTGCGGAACTGCTTTCATGTTCATCGTTCTTGCGATCTCGATCCTTATCTATACGGTAATCGGAATATTCACGGGCGCCCAGAGCATGCTCGTGAATATCCTTATCCGCCTCGTCTGCATCCCCTTGATCTGCGGTATCTCCTATGAGATCCTCCGCTTCATCGGCCGCCATGACGACAGCAAGTTCTGGCACGGTTTTGCCAAGCCCGGACTCTGGCTCCAGAAGTTCACTACGGATGAACCCGATGCTTCCATCGTTGAGGTAGCTATCGCTTCCATCCAGGCAGTAATCCCCGAGAACAGCGAAGATGACCGCTGGTAACAGGTCTGAGATCGAACGTATCTTAAGGGAAGCCGGCGACAGCGAACCGGAACTTGATTCCCGCATTTTAACTGAAGAATTAGAAGAAGAGGCTCTCGATGAGGCCGTCAGGAGACGCGCTTCGGGCGAGCCTCTTGCCTATATACTGGGTCACAGGCATTTCTACCGCGAGGACTATAAGGTCCGTCCGGGTGTGCTTATCCCCAGGGCCGATTCCGAACTTCTCGTCGAGAGTGCCCTGCAGTATCTCGGACAGCTCGAGATGGCATTGGGAGATGTCGCGAAGATCAAGTCAGAAGATATATCCGGGACGATACGTTTTGCCGATCTTTGCACGGGTACGGGATGCATCGGTATATCGGTCTCCAATGAACTTATCCGCAAAAACCTGGATGTATCGGGAGTGCTGACTGATATAAGCGACACAGCGGTCATTACTGCTGAAGAGAATGTGACTTCCTGCTCTCTCAAGCCTGAGATCCTGAAGGTCATCAGGCACGATATCCTTACTGAAGAATTAGACGGCGAATACGATCTTATCGTATCCAATCCGCCATACATAACAGATGCAGAGATGCTCGAACTGGACAGGGAGGTATCGGATTACGAGCCTCATCTGGCGCTTGAAGCAGGACAAGACGGAATGGATTTCTATAAGGTCATTCTCAAGAAGAGTTATGCCGCGCTGTCATCAGGCGGAGCGGTCATGGTCGAGCACGGCGATCTTCAAGGAGAGAGTGTGAGAAGATTATTCGAAGAGGCCGGATTCAAGGGTATAATTACTCTTAAAGATTATTGCGGAAACGACAGAGTGACAGCGGGGTTCAAATATGCCGGGTAAGTTCTTCAGATATCAGTATGCTGAAGGTGACATAGTAACTATGAAGAAGCAGCATCCCTGCGGTTCGAAGCAGTGGGAGGTGCTCTCTGCAGAATCAGAGATCCGTTTCAAGTGCTGCGGATGCGGTCACATAGCAACGCTCTCCAGGAACAATGCCGAGAAGTCTACCGTTGCGGTAGAACCGTCAAGACCTAAGGAATGACCGGCATAACAAGATGAAGTACAACTCCCAATATGAACTGATGACGCAGAAGCCGGTGCCGAGCTTGATAATACAACTTGGCATTCCGACTATGATCAGCATGTTCGTTACTACGATTTACAACATGGCGGACGCCTACTTCGTGGGACAGATCAACACCTCTGCGAGCGGAGCAACCAGCGTTGTACTTGGACTCATGGCAATACTTCAGGCGATAGGCTTCATGTTCGGTCACGGCAGCGGAAGCCTCATTAGCCGCATGCTCGGTAAAAAAGATATCGAGAGTGCGAAGAGATATTCCGCGACGGGATTCTATTCAGCGCTCTTTATCGGTTTTTTCATGCTGATCGCAGGAACACTTGCACTCACGCCGCTGATGTATCTTCTGGGAAGTACACCCACTATCCTGCCTTATGCCAAGACATATGCCTTTTGCATACTGTGTGCAGCTCCGGCTCTTGTATCGAGCTGCGTGATGAACAATATCCTGAGGTATGAAGGCCGTGCCGTATTTGCGATGATAGGTCTCACATCAGGCGGCATCGTAAACATATTTCTGGATGCTCTCTTCATGGTCAAGATGGATATGGGTATACTCGGAGCAGGTCTTGCTACGGCAATATCGCAATATCTGTCGTGGTTCATCCTCCTTGCGGCATTCCTTCTTAAGAAGCCTCAAACATCTCTTGCGTTCAAATATGCGAAGTTCGATAAATCTACGCTGTCCGATATCCTGACGACGGGTCTTCCGAGCCTTGCCAGACAGGGGCTTGCCAGCATATCGACAATGATCCTCAATAATTCCGCCGGTGTCTACGGAGATGCCGCCATAGCCGCGATGGGCATTGCAGGCAGGGTCTGCATGTTCATCTTCAGTGCGGTGCTGGGCATAGGCCAGGGTTACCAGCCGGTGGCAGGTTTTAATTTCGGTGCAAAGAAGTACAAGCGCGTGCGTGACGGCTTCTTCTTTACGCTTGGATTCGGATCGATACTTCTTGGAATAGCATCGGTCGCGGTCTTCTTCAACGCAGGGGAGTGCATACGCATTTTCAGGGATGACCCCGAGGTCATAGCGATCGGCATACCGGCACTTCGTGCTCAGTGCATAGGTCTGTTCTTTGTGCCTTTCCAGGTATGCAACAATATGATGTTCCAGAGTATCGGTTACAGGTTCAATGCAACTTTCCTGTCGTCATTGAGGAACGGACTGTTCCTGATCCCGGTACTGCTGTACTTTGCCTGGAGATACGGACTGCCGGGTATACAGGTATCACAGATGGCGGCGGATGTCCTGACCTGCCTTACCTGCGTACCGTTTACCATGTCTTTCTTCGCGAAGATATCAGCAAAAGAACCTTCCGGTGAAGATGTCAACACATCAGCGGAAGAATGAGCTTACCACCAGCAATTGCAGTCATTGTCTATGACCAGACAGCCTGCTCTCTTACTGTTCTTCAAACGATAGAATACCTTGGACAGGTCTTTGAATTCACCCGGATCCACGAGCAGATAGCATTCGCTGTTTTGCAGGTAGTAGTGCAGGACATAAGCACGGCCAAGCGAAGATGCCTGTACTGTATCGGGGTTGGTAAACCCTTCATCCCAGAAATTATGCGGCCACACGGACTTATTATTATCTTTGGCCGTCATGACCGTCTCGCGGTAGACGGTGCCGTTAAGATCTGCGACCTTGGCATACAGACGGTAGATATAGTCATAATCGCTGCTTAAGGTCTTGTATACGGTATCGACAAGCACATCACATGTGGTCACTACGGCTACTTCGGCATATCCGGCTCTTCCGCTGCGGATGCAGTTAAGGAAATCATCTGCACCGGTCTTCTTGTTGTATCCTCTGTATCTCGGATCATTTGCCGTTGAAGGATCGATCTGCCTGAACTCAAGCGAAGCTATCCCGGGACGCCTCTTATCCGCTTCAAGCGCAGCCTTCATCATCTCATCATGAACTCTCATGCGCCTGTTCGCTTCTTCAAGATTCTCCTTGAAACTGTCGAAAAACCCCATGCTATCCTCCGTGACCTTAAAAGCGCTCTATATACTGTGAAACACAGATATGCCTTCCGTCGCAGTCCTCGAAAACGAACTGCCTGTTGGTGTTCATCTTCTGCGCTTCTTTGGCATCGGGAAGGTGTTCCACTATCTTCAGCTCGTTGCCGATGATCTCGTTCTGCATAAGGTACGGCTCTGAGCAGTAGATGTACATGTCGTACTTTACACCGAACTCGCGCGCGGGCTTTGTGATATCACCGGAAGCCTTGACGAGGATAAGTGCGATATTGTCTCTTGTAAGCTTGATGTGCGGCATAGCCTCGTCGTCGAGATGTGCGGCTGTAAAGCCCAGCTTGGTCTCATAGAACAGTGCCGTCTTAAGTGGATCCTCACATGCGAAGACCGCGCCCTGGCTGTTCATGAGAAGGAGTCTGCTGCCGTCTTCGCTCTCTTCTTCGTTATCATCCTTCGCCTCGGCCTTAACTGCCTCACCGGAAGACTGATTGATCTGGAAACCCATAAGAGGCTTGCCGAAGACCTTCTCGTGTTCTTCAAGGGAAGATATCACGTCGCTCCTGGCCAGGATCTCTTCCGTCGTCATCGTCCCGGGTACGGTCCTGAGAGACTCGACCTTCTCACAGTATTCAAGCAGGTTTACAAGGCGGATATACAGGGGCATTATCTCCTGAGCTGCGGGAGGAAGATCGGTCGTGCCGTGGATGAACATCATACCGCATTCCACGGCTTCAGCAGGGAGCCCCGCGAAAAGGTGCATCAGCAGATCCGCTTCTGCCTTGCAGTTATCATCCGTGCCTCCCGCTTCAATAGTCTGATAGACCATGTCAAAGACTTTGTTCATGTCATGTTTTGGATAATCACCCTTAAGCATCTTGCACCTCTGTCGGTTTAAAAATAAAAGATTTTGGCTTATTATATCAGAAGATTTTTCAGGGGGCTTAAGGCTTACATGGCAGGATTCAAGAAGACTAATGCAATGCGTATGCTGGATAAGGCAGGCGTTGATTATACATATCAGGAATACAAGTACGACGAGAACGATCTTGACGGCCATCACGTGGCCGAATACCTGAAGATCCCTTATGAGGAAGTGTTCAAGACACTGGTCGCCAAATCTGAATCAGGCGAATACCTCGTCTACTGTATCTGTGTTGACGATGAGATAGACCTCAAGAAGGCAGCAAAGCTCGCAGGCGCAAAGAGAGTCGAGATGATCCATGTCAAAGACCTGCTCGGCGTGACCGGCTATATCAGAGGCGGCTGTTCTCCCATCGGAATGAAGAAGAAATACCGCACGTTCTTCGACGAGATGATCGAACTCGTTGATGATGTCTGTGTAAGCGGAGGCCAAAGAGGCCTTCAGTTAAGGCTCAAGCCTGCGGATCTTATCGCTTTTACCGAAGCCGTTGTCGGTGATTTTGCGATGAGGGGTTAAAATGCTATCATATAACCGCTTTAATTAAGAAAGAAGTGACTGAATAATGATCGACGCAAAGAAGTTCACATTAGACGATCTTAACCAAGGTGCAAAGGTATATTTTATCGGCATCGGCGGCATCTCCATGAGCGGGCTGTCAAAGCTTGCAAAGCATGCAGGATTTGTCGTCGGAGGATCCGATAATCATCCTTCCGAGAGAACACAGGAACTGGCCTCTGAGGGTATAACCATATACAACAGCCAGATCGCGGCAAACATCGATGATTTCAAACCTGACTATCTGGTCAAGACAGCAGCTATCCTTCCACACAACGAAGAGGTCAAGCGTGCTTCGGAACTCGGTCTTCAGATATTCGACCGTGCTGAATTCCTCGGTGCGTTCACCAGGACATTCGATAAAGTCATTAATATATCCGGTACTCACGGCAAGACAACGACTACATCTATGCTCTCACTCATCATGATGGAGCAGGGCTTGGATCCGACCATTCATCTCGGTGCCGAGTTCGATGTCATAGGAGATACCGTAAGGGCAGGCAGAGGCAAGGAGCTTCTCGTATCCGAAGCGTGTGAGTTCAACAGGTCTTTCCTGAACTTCACATCGACTACTGCAGTGATCACTAATATCGACCACGACCATGTGGATTGCTATCCTACGATAGAAGACCTGATCGATGTTTTCGCGAAGTTCATGCTGCTGTGCAGAGAGAACTCGAACATCGTCGTAACAGGTACGGACGGCAATGTCGCCAAGGCTGCCTCTGAGGCGAAAGAGCTTTTCGCGCAGGAGGGAAGGCAGTTCCCAGAAGTTTATACTTGTGCAAGAGATCACGCTGTCTGCGAAGTAACAGGCAGGGAAGCAGACTTCATCGCGGAGAACATTGAGTTCGTAGACGGACTTCCTAACTTTGATATCGTATACAGAGGCGAGAACTTCGGAAGATGCGCGCTCAAGGTCCCGGGATCGCATAACATCAATAATGCGCTCAATGCCGCAGCTGCCGCTTATATCAACGGAGCCGAGCCGGCAGCTATCGTTAAGGCGCTGAATTCTTTCGGAGGCGCCGACGGAAGATATACCGTTAAGGGCAAGTACAGGGATTGCGATGTCGTAGTTGACTATGCACACCATCCGACGGCTGCCAGGGCAACGATCGAAGCTGCATCCAATATGCCGCACAACAATATCCTCGTGGTGTTCCAGCCGCTTACGTTCAACAGGACTAAGATGCTGTTCGAAGACTATGTGACGAGCCTTCTGCCCTGCAGGAAGGTGCTCTTTGCAGAGATATTCTCTGACAGGGAGATCAATACTCATGAGATATCCAGCAAGGATATAGCAGATGAGATCAACAAACGCGGCGGTGATGCGGAATTCTACGAAGACCGCGCGGAACTTAAAGCAAGGATAGACGAGCTTATTGCCCCGGGGGATATCATTCTCATCCTGGGACCTGAAGACATCAGGACATTAGGCGATGAGCTCTGCCCCAAGAACTGATATATGAAGAAAGCCCAGGCGCACAAAGCACAGATAAGACAGGAAGGCGCAGACGACAGCACTCAAAGGATCTCCAGAGTCCGTAAGCTGCCGTTAGCCGCATGGATCGCTGCCGGAATATCCGGAGTAATGGTGATCGTGCTCTTTGTCCTGTTCTTTATGTCTGCGGCAGGCTCTGATCCTGACCGCGTGGCGCTATTCTATAATGTGGACGCGAGGACGTTCCCTTATGTATCTATGAGATACAGCCTTGCTCAGGCCGGTTTTGACATGGTGGTCCTCGGATCAGAAGATGCTAAGACTGAAGGTGAATCCGGAAGATATATCATCCCGTCCAAGTATTCGGATGATGAAGTCGTTATTATCGCCGCAGGTCCCGATTCCTTCAAGGTAATGTCAGACATCAATTCCTCGACTTCCGGCAATGTGCTCGGTTACTGCCTTATCATGCCTGAATATCCGGGCAATGCTGCGCTTGCAGGCTTTGATCCCAAGAATCCTTCATGTGATATCGCCATATTTGCCTGCGACAGCAAGGCAAGCAGCGTTGAAGGCCTGAGCGGAGCAGAGATGCTCTTCGAGAAGATATCCGGTGTGGATACGGTATATGGAACCCCTGCCGTTACAGGCGGTGCGCTGTCTTCCAAGATATTCGTGTCTACAGCTCAGAACAGGTATCTGTCACTTGCTCCTTATGAATGCAATATCAGGTCTTTGATCTATTCTTCGGCTTTCCAGAGCGAGCTCGCCGGATATCTCGGACTTACATATACGGACACCGAAGGCTATACGCCTGCAAATATCTGGTTCATCCTCCGCATGGTATGCATCCTTGTATGCCTTGCAGCGCTTCTCATGTTCCTGTTCTTTATCCCCGTATCCAAGCCGGATAAGGGTGATAAGTTCCTCAAGGGAAGAGACAGCCTTGCGATGATAATCTTTGCGGGGATCTCTTTGTGGCTGGGCCTTACGGTCATCTTCATGTCCATGATCCCAGCTGCCTCTTATTACACGAGGTATCTGATCATTTTCGCGCCGTGCGTGCTGATAGTAGGCATGTTCTTTGCCAGGATAGGATTCTTCCTGACCAATAAGATCGCTTACAAGAGAAGGAAGGGAGAAGGACTTCTCAAGTTCCTTATCGCGGCCCTGATCGAAGTGCTGCTCGTCTTTGCTTCGGTATTGCTGTTCTCGGATATCACCGAACGGGAGAGGACCACTACGGTATGGATGTTCACGGTAATGGTATTGCTCCTGGACAGCGCGACCATCTCGATGCTCGCTACGGTCGACAAGAAGTCCAGATTTGCAGGAGAAGGTCCGGGTTCATATCTTGGCAACCCCATCTATTTTGTGGAGACGCTCGTTCCCGCAGCAGCCGGCCTGGTCATGGCGTTCATCGGCAAGGACTTCACGCTCCTTCGGATATCTCTGGCCGGTATCGCCGTTGCCACACTGCCTTATCTTGCCGCACAGTCGATCAAGAGGAGTTCAGATCACTTCGAACTGGCAGGCATCGTACACGGTCTTATCATGGCTCTTCTCGTTTTTACGGCCTTTTAATATAAATATAGTGTTGACTTTGACATACCCCAAGTGTTAATATACGCGGGTGACCGCATGCGCCGGGCTCCTAAACGTGCCTATTTTTACGTAAATGGCACTGCCTCGAGTTAAGCAGCGAGACTGGAAGAACAGGAGGAAACACTATGTACGCAGTTATCAAGACAGGCGGAAAGCAGTACAAGGTTGCAGTCGGAGACGAGATCTTCGTTGAGAAGCTTGCTGGTGAAGCCGGTGAACAGGTAACTTTCGATGAAGTCCTTGCAATCTCTGATGAAGGCGGCATTCAGGCTGGTGATCTGAAGGCTACTGTTACAGGCGAGATCGTAAAGCAGGGCAAGAACAAGAAGGTTATCGTATCCAAGTACAAGGCAAAGAAGGGTTACCGTCGTAAGAACGGCCACAGACAGCCTTATACTCGTGTACGCGTATCTGCTATCAACGTTTAATGATCACGGTCATCGTTGACAGAGATAAGGATCGTCTGATTCGTGGGATCTACATGAGCGGACATTCCGGATATGACGAGCCGGGCAGAGACATAATCTGCGCTGGAGCATCGACACTCTGTTTGACGGCAGCCAATGCCCTCGAAGACATTTGCGGATATTCTACCGATGATGTTTTCAGATGTGTGGGCGAGGGAACAGAAGATCTGAATGTAAGGATACTGGTTCCCGAGACCGGAACGGCAGAGACAAAAGACAGGGCACAGGTCATTATGAGAACATGTGAACTCGGACTGATGTCGATAGCCAGAGATTACAACGACAAAGACAACAGATACATAGAGATTATCAAGTCAAAGACACCGGAGGTGTAAAAATGCTTAAGATGAATTTACAGCTCTTCGCTCATAAGAAGGGAATGGGTTCGACCAAGAACGGCCGTGAGTCCCAGTCCAAGAGACTTGGTGCGAAGAAAGGCGACGGACAGCCCGTTCTCGCCGGCAATATTCTTGTCAGACAGCGCGGTACTAAGATCCATCCCGGCACAAACGTCGGAATCGGTTCTGATGATACCCTCTTCGCTCTTATCGACGGTACAGTCAAGTATGAGCGCAAGGGCAAGGATAAGAAGCAGGTAAGCGTTTATCCCGTAGCTTAAGGGAAACGTTAAGAGAGTTTCTTAAGGAGCAGTCTGTCATGACTAATGACGGCTGCTCTTTTGTTTTTAAGGTGAATTATGTTTATCGACCATTCTAAGATCCATGTAAAAGCAGGTGACGGCGGTGCCGGCGCACTTAGCTTCCATACGGAGAAATACATAACCAACGGCGGTCCTGACGGCGGTGACGGCGGCAATGGCGGCAATATCGTTTTCGAGTCATCGTCTCGCCTTACGAGCCTGCAGAACTTCAGGTTCAAGCATAAGTTCGTAGCTGAGAACGGCGTTAAGGGCGGCAACCGCAAGATGTACGGCAGGAACGGTGAGGATCTCGTTATCGGGGTCCCTGTAGGAACTGTCATCAAAGATCTCGATACAGGCAAGATCATCGCGGATTTTACGGAAGATAAACAGAGGATAGTCGTCGCCAAGGGCGGCAAGGGCGGTCTCGGCAACATGCACTATGCCAATTCCGTCAGGCAGGCACCCCAATTTGCAACTCCGGGCCTTCCCGGCGAGGAGAAGGATCTGGCGGTCGAGCTCAAGCTCATCGCGGACTGCGGTCTCGTCGGATTCCCGAATGCGGGCAAATCAACGCTCCTCTCCGTCATGACGAGAGCGAAGCCCAAGATCGCGGACTATCCGTTCACAACACTTGAACCGGTACTCGGCGTCGTATCCAACTACGACATGTCTTATGTCATCGCCGATATCCCGGGCATCATCGAAAACGCTCACGAAGGAGCAGGTCTCGGCCACGACTTCCTGCGCCACATCGAGCGTACCAGACTGCTCATCCACGTTGTTGACCTCTCGGGTGCCGACGGCAGGGAGCCTCTCGAGGATTTCAAGGCCATCAACAAGGAACTCGAAGAGTTCAACGCCGAGCTCGCATCCCGCCCTCAGATCGTTGCTGCCAATAAGTGCGATGCCGTATCACAGGAAGTCATCGATGAGTTCGTCAGTGCTGTCAAAGAGATGGGCTATGAGGATGTCTTCGTTATATCTGCTGCAGGCAGGATCGGCATCGAAGAGCTGACTGCCAAGGTAACCGAGATGGTATCCAAGCTGCCTGCCACGGTTCTGCACGATACAGCGGAAGCAGGAGAGACGGTATACAGTTTCGAAGAAGAGAAGAAGTACGATATCGTTATCCATGACGGTCTGTATGAAGTTACCGGTGCGTGGATCAAGACAATATTCAATTCCACGAACTTTGAGGATACTGAATCCACTAACTTCTTCCAGAGGACACTTGAGGAACAGGGAGTATTCGAAGACTTAAGGAAAGCCGGCGTCAAAGAAGGCGATACGGTCAAGATCTGCGATCTGGAATTTGACTACTTTGATTGATCCGCTTACTTACTGTAACGGACGTCCTCGTATTCCGGTCTGAGTTCGGATATTTCGGTGTCTCCGTTTGCGAGGAGCACACTCTCGATCTGTCCCGGTGTGGAAGAAGATGATACCGGAAGACCCTCATTCATTGCATGACGGGTCTTGTTGTAGAACTTCTTCCTGATCTTACGTTCATAGCCTTCACCGAAGTCATGACGTCTTGCCTTATGGACCTTCTTACCCGGATTGATATCCTCTATCGTATCAACGATGATGCCGTCGTCCGTTGCTGACGTTTCCTTGCGGTATTTGGGGGCGCTCTGGAGTATCATGCGTATTGCTTTGGGGATGAGGTGTACGGCCACCAGAAAGATCGCGATAGCCAGATAGTAGGCCAGAACGAAGACCCAAGGCGAATCTTCAGCCTTCTCACGCAGATAATTATCCTCTTCAGGTGCGGAGATAGTATCGTTCCCCAGGAAGATAGAGCCCAGGAAATTGAAGAATGCAAATAAAGCGGTGATCAGCAGGGGCAGGATAGACATGACCAGCTGGTGGAGAACATCCGAGAATATCAATACCGGGATGAGCGTCAGTATAGTGAACAGGAGAAGGAATATCAACGCCAGATATATACCGGTCTTGTAGTTCTGCTTCTTCAGCTGATTAAGAGGCACGGATGATTTTGAGATCGAATGGTGATACCTGGACTCGAAGATCGCGAACTGGCGCAGGAACAGATAGAGCACAGCTGACGCGACCGCATTCCAGATAAAAAGTTTGAATATGTCCGATCGCATCGTAAAGAAATAAAGTATTCCGAAAGGCGGAAGGGAGAGCACCGCGAACAACAGCAGGTTCGTATCACCGCCTTTGAGAGCAGGCCTCAAGCGGTACTCGACGGAAAAGACAGTAAAAGCGAATACATTCGCTCCGAGATAGAACATATTGGCCCCGCAGACCCCGTATCCGGTAAACGGTATGAAGGCCATTATCAAGTAGAATGTTACTGATGCGGCGACAGTTGCCGCGAAGCACGGGAGAAGATCAAGGATCTTCCTTCTTATTGCAAAATGAATGATGACCAGGATGAGAAGGCTGTATTGTGATACCAGGCTGGTCTTAACAAAGTCGTTGGTCGCTCTGATTATCAGAAGCCAGGACATTATGGTAAGCGCGATTATCAGGGATAATAGCGCCTCTGCGAGCGGGTTCTCGCGCTGCTGAAGATATTTATCTTTCATAGCCGCCACCCCATCTCGTATATGATCCGGCAAGCGAAGGCAGAACGCTTACTGCCGGAGTCGTGTTATAGCATGGCATAAGCCAATGTATGGCAGGACATCTTCTCTTTATATCCACAAGAGTCGTCTGGAACGTATCTGTATACTGTGGTGATATAAAGAGAATAAAGTCATTCATATCGATCATAGGCAGATACTTACTGACCATCTCTTCGAACGGCTGCGCTTTCTTCGTCAGGTCGATCTTGGCCAGCATCATAGCACGCGCGTTAAGAGTACCTATGCCGGGATCGAACTCTGACATCTCCGGCTGACCGGTAATGATATCGATGCCGTTGGTATAGATCGACGAGGGGATCCCCAGGCAGGCAAGCTCGATCAAATACGAATATGCAAGACTGATCGACTTCTCCAGAAGGGATGTGGAAGCCTTGGGGTCATACTCTTCGAGGTTCACAAAGATATGCACCTTCTTCATGCAGGTGGAAGCATTCTGATTGACCATGAGTTCGCCTGTCTTTGCACTGGCCTTCCAGTTGATGCTCTTCATCGGATCACCGGGACCATACTCACGGATGCCTGCCAAAGCGAAAGGATCCGTAAGGACCGACCTGCGGCACTGCGCATCGCTCATGGTTACGGACATGAGCATCTCTATGAGGTCAGAAGAGATGACTTCAGGGAGGACAACGAGTTCCGAATGGTTGTCAAATTCTTTGGTGTAATGATCTATGAGGAATAGGTCTGACGTAGTGATGCCGACTCTCGGGAAAACATAGTAGCCTCGCTTCCTGCACTTTACCTTGATCCGGCGGGTGTGCTTTGAATGCGCCTTCATAGTGAGCATGTCTTCACGGTAATTATAGTCGGATGCGGTGACGATCGAAGAGTCATAGAACCTGATCTCTCTCGGTGTCTCGAACTTGAGGATGACGAAGGGCAGAGGCAGGGATTTCTTGTTCTCAGCCACTTCGATAAGTTCGATGTCTTCGCCGTAGTTGGCGACATTCTTGGAGAAATCGACTCTGAGACTCAGGTCATCAAGAGCATGACGCCTGTAGTAAACGACTTCCAAAATGAAGACGATTATGATTACTCCTATAACTATGAGTAAAGCATTCATCATAAGGCCGGATTATCAGCTGAAATCTTCGGTAGGGCAGACGACTTCGTCAAGGATCTTGGCAATAACACTCTCCGCCAGTTCACTCTTTGAAACGAACTTGTTATTCTTCGATAAGGTGTACTGTGTATCTACCGTCAGACGGTGGGCAAGAACGGGGACGGCGAGTTCCTTGAAATCGTCAGGTATGCAATGCTCGCGTCCTCTTACGAAGGCCAGTGCCTTGGCAGCGGCAACAAAAGCAAGAAGTGCTCTCGGGCTCGCGCCGACGATGATGTCGTCGGACTGTCTGGTCGCTTCGACGATGCGTGCAGCATAATCGTAGAGCAGATCGGATACGGTGATCTTCTTTGCCTTATTTTGCATTGATATGAGTTCTGCTTTAGAAGTAACGGGCTTGAGCGTATCGAGAGGATCCTCTGTAGCGAATCTCTTTAAGATATCGATGCTCTCTTCGTGAGACGGGTATTCCATCTTGATCATCATCAGGAAGCGGTCGAGCTGTGCTTCAGGAAGAGGGAAGGTGCCCTGTGATTCTATCGGATTCTGTGTAGCGATTACCAGATACGGCAGGCTGAGCTTTCTCGTCTCGCCGTCAACGGTTACCTGCTTCTCTTCCATGCACTCGAGAAGGCTGGACTGCGTCCTTGCGGTCGCACGGTTGATCTCGTCTGCCAGAAGGATATTGGTGAAGACAGGTCCCTTGCGGAAAACAAAAGAATTAGTCTGCCTGTCAAAGAAGTTGATTCCGGTCAGATCCGAGGGAAGAAGGTCTATAGTGAACTGGACACGCTTGAAGTCGAGGTCGAGTGACTTGGCAAGCGCCTTGGCTGTCTTTGTCTTTCCGGTGCCCGGAACATCTTCGAGCAGCACATGGCCGCCTACGAGAAGAGATACGAGGAGCAGTTCTATCTGCTTATCCTTGCCTACGATGACCTTGTCAACGTTACCGATGAGTTTCTCTGAGAATGAATTCATACTACTAACAACCTTTCCTTCACGATAACCCCATTATACGGGCTAAAAGCTGTATCAGCTAACATAAACCTAACATTAAGGATAAAAACAGACAACCGACTGTTGGTAGAGTGCTTTATTTGCAAGGGTTTGCGGGTGTTATTCCGGTTGATCATAATAAAAGGCTCCGGATGAATTACCCGGAGCCTCTATTATTGCAAATCAAGTCTCAAGACTTAAAGCAGAATTACTTCTTGCTCTTCTTAGCCTTTGTGTTGACCTTATCCTTAAGAGCCTTACCAGCCTTGAACTTAGGAGCTGTGCAAGCAGCGATCTTTGTTGTAGCGCCTGTCTGAGGGTTGCGGCCTGTTCTTGCAGCTCTCTCAGATGTCTCGAATGTGCCGAAGCCTACGAGCTGAACCTTGCCCTTAGCCTGGAGCTCATCGGAAACTGTCTCGATGAATGCGTTGAGAACTGCCTCTGTGTCCTTCTTGGAAGTACCAGCCTTTGCAGCCATAGCTTCTACTAACTCTGTCTTATTCATGTGATTTCCTCCCATATGGGTT
>JAFZPJ010000034.1 GCA_017550385.1 Clostridiales bacterium | reverse complement strand
CCCCTGCTCTACCAACTGAGCTATCTGGGCAAAATCAAGGCCGGAACCGGATGGCTCCGGCCTTGTGGCGACGCAGAAGGGGCTCGAACCCTCGACCTCCAGCGTGACAGGCTGGCGTTCTAACCAGGCTGAACTACTGCGCCTTAATGGTGGAAACTACAGGGCTCGAACCTGTGACCCTCTGCTTGTAAGGCAGATGCTCTCCCAGCTGAGCTAAGCTTCCGTCACATGCGCTCTTTGCAAGCGCTCGTTGATTATAAAAAAGTTTTGCATTAATGTCAACTACAAATTACAAAACTTCAGAAGAGTCCTCAAACCCTATTCTTTACTGTAGTAGATATACATATAGGAATTGCCGTCGTCCTCCTGGTCGAGGATATAAACGACATTCTCCCTTGAGCTTTCCTTGATAGTGGAACCGAATATGAACACATACGTACCGTCCGTAGGTGAAGGCTTGATATTCACTTCATTCAGGGTTATATCGCTGTATGATGCGAAGTCAGGAGTCATCATGATCATTCCGGAACCGTTATAGGCATTCTGGATCGTATTGATATACTGCTGCCACATACCGTCCTTGACGAGTATCTTGGCCTCATAAGACGATCTGGAGTAGAGGAATCCCACCTTCTCCATCTTAACGACTTCGAGATTCTCGTCATTTGATATCGATATCAGATTGGTCCTGTCGAGCAGAGCTTCATTCCTGTCAAATATGAATCCGCCGACCATTATTAGGAACAGGATGACGGTAACGACTATAAGTACAATGTCTTTCCTTGATAACTGCGACATGCAAGCCTCCCTTATATCTCGTATAACATACTGCCGTTATGATAAGTTATTTCGGCGATTCTCTCAATATCCGTATTTCTGATCTCGGCGAGTTTCTGTGCAACGAACGGCACAAAGCACGGCTCGTTCGTCAGTCCCCTGTTGGGTTCCGGAGTAATATACGGACTGTCGGTCTCGATAACTATTCGGTCCTCCGGAGTCTCCTGCGCCAGAACGGGACCCTTCTTATTGTTCTTGAACGTCAGCGGGCCGTCGAATCCGATATAGAACCCGAGCTTTACTATCTCTCTGGCCGCTTCAGGCGACATCGTGCAGCAGTGGCATACGCCGGGCACCTTGCGCAGCTGTCCTCTCTTGTGGAAATCCTTAAGGATGTCGAGACAGTCTCCGGTCGCATCCCTCTCATGAAGGATCATCGGGATATCATACTCATATGCCAGTTCGAGCTGCTTTTTGAATACTTCCTTCTGCACGTCGCGGGGCGAGAAGTCGTAATAGTAATCGAGTCCTATCTCTCCCAATGCACAGAGCCTGTTTTCCTTGCGTAAAGACAGCATCTCGCGGAGATACTTCCCGGTATCTTCCGTATAGTCTTTTGCTTCATGCGGATGGATGCCGACGGAACAGAAGAGTTCCACCCCGTGGAGGCCGCTCATTTCGAGACATACGGATACAGCCTTGCGTGAAGACTTCTCGGAATCGCCGGGTATGAGGATACGCTTTACTCCCGCTTCGGAAGCACGCTGCAGTATATCAGAGACAGTTATACCCGCCTCTTCGAATCTCCTGTCCGCGATGTGCGCGTGGGTATCGAAGAAGACACCGTCTCCGCTATAGTACTGCGGCTGTCTCACGAGATATCTGCTCCGGGCTTGATCGAGTCGTCGAACTCGATAACGCGGTATCTGTCGCCGTCCTTGACGGAGAGGATCATGCCGTTGCTCTCGAGGCCCATCATCTTACGGGGCTCTAAGTTAATGATCATACCGAGCGTCTTGCCGATGAGTTCTTCGGGCTTGTAATACTTGGCAATACCTGAGAGGACCTGTCTCTCGCCGAAGCCGTCGTTAACGATGAACTTCAGGAGTTTGTCGGACTTGGGTACGTTCTCGCAGGAGATTACCTTTACCGCCCTGAGGTCGAGTGCTGCGAAGTTATCGAACTTTGTAAGAGGCTTCGCGGGCTCGATGTCAGACGGAGCCTCCTCTTCAGCCGGGAAGAGCGCAGCAAGCTCTGCGAGCTCCTTCTCGACGTCTATTCTCGGGAAGAGAACGGGGCCCTTCTTGACTGTTACGTCAGCTGCGAGCAGATATTTCTGACTTGCAGATTCCCATGTGGTGTTCTCAGCCGTAGCACCGATCTGCTCGAAGATCTGGGGTGCGACATGAGGCATGACGGGCGACAGAAGGATGGTAACTCTTCTTACCGCATCAAGCAGGTTATAGAGTACTGCTGCAAGTCTCGGCTTGTTGGCCTCGTCCTTGGCAAGTACCCAGGGCTCGTTCTCGTCGATGTACTTATTAGCTCTTGCGACGACTCTGAACAGTCTCTCAAGTCCGTCGGAGAATCTCATCTCTGAGAAGTTCTCGGATACGAATTCAGGAAGAGCATCGAGCTGGGCAACGAGGTCCAGGTCAGCCGTGGTGAATTCCTTCTCTTCGGGAAGCGTGCCGTCAAAATACTTGATGGCCATTGCGACCGTTCTGGATACGAGGTTACCGAGATCGTTCGCGAGATCGGAGTTATATCTGTTGAACATCATCTCTGTCGAATAAGGCATGTCCGAACCGAATACCATCTCTCTCAAGAGGTGATATCTGAGGGCATCAACACCGTATCTCTCTGAGAGGACGAACGGATCGATGACGTTGCCCTTGGACTTGCTCATCTTGCCGCCGTCACCGAAAGTGATCCAGCCGTGGCCGTAAACCTTCTTCGGGAGCGGTTCGCCGAGTGCCATGAGGATCGCAGGCCAGATAAGAGAGTGGAACCTTACGATCTCCTTTGCCATTACGTGCATGTCAGCCGGCCAGTACTTCTTATAGTCGTCGTACTTCTCGTTCATGAAGCCCAGTGCCGTGATATAGTTCGAGAGCGCGTCGATCCAGACATATACGATATGTCCTTCGTCGAAGTCTACCGGAACGCCCCATGTAAAGGATGTTCTGGATACGCAGAGATCCTGGAGTCCGGGCTCGATGAAGTTGTTGATCATCTCGTTTACTCTGGACTTCGGGTTAAGGAAGTCCTTCTCCTCGTCGAGGAGGAGCTCCTTGAGCTTGGGTGCGAACTCGGAGAGCTTGAAGAAGTAAGCTTCCTCGGAAGCATCGGTTACTTCTCTTCCGCAGTCGGGGCACTTGCCGTCTACGAGCTGGCTCTCTGTCCAGAAAGACTCGCAGGGTGTGCAGTACTTGCCCTTATACTCGCTCTTGTAGATATAGCCCGTGTCATAGAGCTTCTTGAATATCTTCTGTACTGACTCGATGTGATAATCATCGGTCGTTCTGATATAGCGGTCATAAGAGATGCCCAGCGTTGACCAGAGCTTCTTGAAGTTGTCGACGATAACGTCAACATAAGCCTTGGGTGCAACACCTTCCTCTTCCGCCTTCTTCTCGATCTTCTGGCCATGCTCGTCAGTACCGGTCAGGAACATTACGTCATAGCCCTGCATTCGCTTCATTCGCGCGATGCAGTCGCATGCGATCGTCGTGTAGCAGTGTCCGATGTGCGGATTGCCCGACGGATAGTAGATCGGTGTCGTAATGTAAAACTTCTTGCTCTCGGTATCAGCCATGATGACCCTCCTGTTACCTTAGTTGAATAACCTGTTAATTATAATACAAGGGTGCCTTTTTTCAAGAAAGCTCGAGCGTGCGGGCGTACATCTCCTTCTTTCCGAGGCCCGTTGCCTTGGATACGACCTGAGCGATATCCTTTGTCGGCATGCCCTTCTCGAGCAGGAGTCTTATCAGAGTATCGGCGTCGCAGGCGGTGCCGGCTTCCTTTTTCGCACCCGCCTCGGCAGCAAGCGGCTCGAGGCATACGACGAACTCCCCGCGCGGAGCGTTCTGCTCGAAGTACTTCTTCGCCTCGGATACCGTAAGCCGTATTACTTCCTCGTACTTCTTGGTCAGCTCGCGGCAGAAGGATGCCTTCTTATCACCGAACCCCGCAGATTCAAGCTCTTCTATAAGCTTTACCAGCCTGTGCGGCGCTTCGTAGAGCACTATCGTCTCGCTGTATTCCTTAAGGCACTCGAGGCGGTCTCTCCTCTTCTTGCTCTCCTGTGGCAGGAACCCTTCGAAATGGTAATACCTCGTAGACAGCCCGGATATCGCCAGTGCGGACACGGCCGCGACCGGACCGGGGATGACCGACACTTCGATGCCCGCTTCCACTGCAAGTCTTACAAGGTCTTCACCGGGGTCTGATATGGCAGGCATGCCCGCATCAGATACCTGAGCGACGGTCAGACCCTGCTTCATCATGTCTATCAGAACGGGACCTTTGGCGGCCTTGTTGTGTTCCTGATAGCAGAAGAGTTTCTTAGCTTCTATGCCCTTCTCCTTGAGAAGGATGCCGGTAACGCGCGTATCCTCACAAGCGATAACATCAGCCTGCGTAAGGACTTCCACTGCTCTTGGCGACATATCCGACAGGTTACCTATCGGTGTTCCTACGAGATAAAGCAATCCTTATGTTCCTCCTCATATATGGCAGCGTGTCTTGCCGTTCTGACGTTATTTCCTTTATCGTCCGTCTCGCTCAGGATCAATGGCGGGAGCACCCTGAAATCAGTATTCGGAGCACCCTTCTTCCCGGCGAGCAGAGACAGGAAACTGTCCTTGTTTGCAGTCGAATGGACGTTGATGAGCCTGGAAGGAGCAAGACCGTTCCTGGCAAAACACTCAAGGCTCTCGGGAAGTCTCTCGGCCGTCATGCACATGACCGTAAATCCTCCCGAAGTGCGTGTCCTCCTGGATGCCGTTGAGACGAACGCTTCGAGGCAGTCGTCTTCGCCGAATCTCGAGATGAGCGTCTCCTTCGAATTCCTACCCGTGTCAGTCGCGGGGCCTCTGGTATCACTGAAGAACGGCGGGTTCATGAAGACTACGTCGTAGCTCTCGGCTTTGACTTCCGCGGGAAGGTCCCTAAGATCACAGTTGAAAGCCCGCATCCTGTCTTCGGTATGGTTGAGTTCTATGTTCTTGAGCAGTATCTCAAAAGGCTTCTCCTGGAGCTCTATGCAATCGATCTTCGTGACCGGAAGCCTTGCCGCCGCGCAGATAGCAGCGGACCCTATACCGCTTCCGAGTTCGAGCATCCTGGCTTTGTCCGCATGACCCTGCCTTATGAAGCTCGCGGCAAACCACGCAAGCAGAACGCTCGCGGTCCCCAGCTTGAAGATGCTGTCATCCTGATACAATCTGAAACCGTTCCGGCCCAGGTCGTCAATCTTGAGATCACTCATTGAACGAATCCGGATCCACCCTGTATGTTCCGTCTCTGAACTTCTGAAGCTCTTTCTCTTCTTTCCAGGCCTTATGGAACTTAAATGTATATACGACTGCCCAGATAGCTACGACCATGATCCACCATCCGCCGAATTTGCCGGTCATTATCGTTACTGCGATCATGTTAACAACACCATAGATGGCAAGCAATATCGCGGCGACTCTGCTCTGGAGCAGCTGGATCAGGAGCCCTAAGACCACCATCGTGATCGAGTCTAATATTCCCGTAGGATTATCAAGCAAGAGAAGATTTACCAACAGTGATAAAGCAGCGATGACATAAGCTGAGATCGCGCATACCCTGATGTTCTTTCTTACCTGAGCCATCTCATCGCTCTTGTAGAATTCCCTTCTTGTCATCAGATCACCCTCCTTATATGCGATGGAATCATTATAACAGTACACAAAGCTCCTTTGCAGGCAAAATAAGACCGGCGGAGATCACTCCCCGCCGGTCCTTTGTTTTACTGAATGATCTATCAGCCTTCGTTGATAGCTCCTACAGGGCAGCTGCCGGCGCAAGCACCGCAGGAAACACAAACATCAGCATCGATATTGTACTGTGTATCACCCTGAGCGATAGCTCCAACAGGGCAACCGTCAGCGCAAGTACCGCATGATACGCATGCATCAGAAATTACATATGCCATATTACAATTACCTCCTATATGTACTTCGATTTAATTATTCACCACAACAATGCGGTTAGGCAAGACTAACAAATTAAGGCACCATCACTCGCCGTCAGTTGCATTGTCTCCGTTTTCCGCATCGCCGGCTTCATCGTGATTGCTGTTCCTGCCGGCTTTACCGGGGCAGTTACGGCAGCCGGACTTCATATCGGAGTTCAGCGGTTCGAGCTCCGCCCACGCGAATTTCTGTATCTCGGTCTCGTTCTCATTGGTGAACTTGACGCTTACATTCTCTTCAATGTAGTTGACGTCGCAGACAACGCCCACACCCTCAGGTGTCCTTATTCTCTTGCCCTGTTCGGGAAGCCTGTTGTGTGCATCTTCATATGCCTCCTTCTCGAACTGCAGGCAGCACATGAGCCTTCCGCAGGCACCGTTGAGCTTACCGGGATTAAGGGACAGGCCCTGCTGCCTTGCAAGCTTGAGGTTGACCGGCGCAAAATGATTAAGGAAACAGCAGCAGCACAGCTCTCTTCCGCAGATACCGATGCCTCCGACGAGCTTTGCCTGATCTCTCGAACCGATCTGTCTGAGCTCGATCCTCGTGTGGAAGGCATAAGCCAGATCCTTTACCAGTTCCCTGAAGTCAACTCTGCCGTCTGCAGTGAAGTAGAACACGACCTTCTTGCCGTCAAGCGTGAATGCGCAGTCTACGAGATTCATCTCGAGTTCTCTCTTGGCGATGAGCTCTCTGCACTTGACCATCGCGTCCTTCTCCTTGGCACACTTCTCGTCATATGCCTTGAGATCGGCTTCTGTTGCGATCCTCTTGATGGGAAGGATGTCTTTGACATCACCTTCCAAGTCATAAGGTTCTTCGCAGACATGAGCAAGATCTATACCCTGCTCTGTCTCAACGATAACGCTGTCACCGATCCCGAGCGACAGTCCGCCTGTCGTAAACCTGTATGCCTTGCCGGCATCACGGAACCTGACATTTACTACTTTTGTCATTTCTTGAACTCCTCATGTATTTTGATCATCAGAGCGCAGCACGCTCCGTCGTAATTTGTATTCACGCTTATCATCTTGACGAACTCGGTAACCGCAGCTTTGCATCTGCCTATCGCCACGGAATTGATGTGGCGGTTCTCAAGAGCGAACTTTCTTATCTTGGCCGCAGTCTCGGTCGCTGCTTCACGGTCGGGATATACGTTATACATCAGTATGTCTCCCAGGACCTTGAATATGATCTCTATTATGATATCCGCATCCTTCTTGTTGTCTGCGAAGAACGCGCTTCCGTCAGTCAGGATATCCGTATAGCTGTCGCTTCCGAGTCCGAGCAGGAGATCCGTAACCTCACGGTTCAGCGATATGTACGAATCATCCGACGTCATCGCGAGTGCCCTGCCGGGATTACCGCCGCAGTATGAGCAGATGGTGCGCAGCGTATCTTCATCACCGGGCGCCTGCCTGAGCCTGAGGACATCATAAACTTCTTCTTCGGTATATCTCGAGATCTTGAGCACTTCCGACCTGGACAGCACGGTATCGAGGACATTGCCTGACAGGGACGAGAGCAGTATGAATGCCACGTTTGCCGGAGGTTCCTCGATGGACTTGAGCAGCGCGTTCTGGCCTGCTTCAGCCACATAGTCCATATTGATGATGAACACCTTGTTCCTTGAGAACTGAGGCTTTACAACGCTGTCTGCAACGATCTTCTCTCTTACGTCCGCGACAGGTATCATCTTGCCGTCGGAAGGCGCATCCACCCTGACGATGTCCGGTGTAGTACCGCCCTCGAAATAATTACAGCAGCTGCACTTGCCGCAGGCACCGTCGTCATCCGGGTCCTCGCACATGAGAGCTTTCGCAAACTCCTCGGCAAAGGAATGCTTGCCCATGCCTTTCGCGCCGGTAAGGATATACGTGCCGGCATGTCTGTGCCTTGCTTCCTGTGCAAGGATCGTCTTGAGCTTATGCTGTCCGATAAGAGACGTAAGTGCCATTTACAGCCTCTCTTCTATTGCTGCCTTGATATCGCCGAAGATCTCATCGACGCTTCTCGATGCATCGATTACCTTGATCCTGTCAAACTTGGAAGCAGCCTTGAGATATCCGTTCCTGACGTCCTCCTGGAACTTCGATCCCAGAAGCTCCATGCGGTCATCGGCTTCTCCTCTGCCCTTCCTTCTCGCGAATGCATCTTCGACGCTCAGGTCGAGTAGGAACGTCACATCGGGCGCGAGGCCGGATGTTGCAATGTCGTTAAGGGTAATGACAAGATCCTCACCGAGGGATCTGGCGACTCCCTGATAAGCAAATGTCGAATCGTAGAACCTGTCGCAGATAACGGTAATGCCGGCTTCCAAGGCAGGCCTGATCTTCTCATCGACGATCTGAGCGCGGGCAGCCTCGAAGAGCAGGAGCTCTGCCGCAGGCGACATCTCATTGTTCTCTTTATCAAGAAGGATCGACCTTATCTTCTCACCGATCCCGGTCCCGCCCGGTTCCCTCACTAGGAGGCAGGGCTTGCCGACATCCCGGAGATACGCGGTCAGGAGCTTGATCTGCGTGCTCTTACCGCATCCGTCGATCCCTTCAAATGTTATGAATAAACCTTTGTCCATCTTAGTCAAGGCTGATATTCTTCATAGCAGCGATATCAAGATAGATCTCCTTGGTTATCCTTGCGTTCTCGCTCCTGATATCCTCTACGGTCTCTTCGCGCTTCTTGATGGGCATGGAAGGCTTGGGGCTGTCCTGGAACTGGCCCTGGCCTTCACGGGGCTGCTTGGGACCTCTGTTCCTGTCCCTTCTCTGATAGCCGTCCCTGGGCTTCTTGCCCTGTCTGCCTTCGCCGTTCTCACGCTTGTCGCGCTGTTTATTCTCAGCGCCGCCCCCGCGGTTGTTATTGCCGCCGTTCTTAGGGCCGTTATAGCGCTTTCTTCTGTGGTTCCTGTTGTTATTGCGTCCGCCGTTCTGGGGCTTCTCTGCGCCCGTTACATTCTCAGCCATGCAATCCTCCAATAAACATACTTATCCGATTTTAACGCTTTATTATAAACTTTAGACCGGAATAACTCAAATGCCGTCGTCAAGGCGCCTGACCGCCCTTTTGCCGGGGATCGGGACATCTATATCAGTAAGTTCGGACATCGGGACAAGGACAAAGGCACGCTCCCTGTACCTCGGATGAGGCAGGGTGAGCCTCTTGGTATCCATGGTGATATCGCCGTAAGTGATGATGTCTATGTCAAGTGTTCTGGGACCCCAGCGTATAGTGCGTTCGCGGTGGAAATCCTTCTCGATGCCCTGAACAAAGTCAAAGAGCTCGAGCGGCGCCATCGTCGTATCGAAGCTCACACAGGTATTAAGGAACCACGGCTGGTCAAGATATCCGACCGGTTCCGTCTCGTAGAAAGAAGCACACTTGAGATCATAGATCTGCTCATTCTCCCTGATGACCGCTATCGCATCTTCGATGGTCTTCTTGCGGTCGCCGAGATTCGAGCCCAGGGAAAGGATGCAAAACGCCTTATCTTCCACGTTCTATCCTCACCTGCATCGTCTCGAAGATCCCGTCTACCGGTGCATCGGGCTTGGACACGGTAACGGCAGTCCTGACGCATCCGGGAGCGTAATCGAGTATCACGTCACATATCTTCTTCGCCAGATGCTCGATCAGATCGCTGCAGTCGTTCTCCACGATGTCTTTGATCAGAGAATACAGTTCGGCATAGTTAGTCGTATCCTCGAGCCTGTCCGTCTCGGCACCCTTGATCTCATCAAAGAACAGCTCAGCCGTAACCGTGAACAGCTGGCCGTTCTCCTTCTCCTCGGGAAGCACTCCGGTATGCCCGAAGAAATCCATGTTCTTAAGGGTTATGACATCCATATCACTGACCTGCGAAAATGTTATACGCATACACCGTCATGTCGCAGCCGTCTAACTGCTGTCTGGTGTTCTTAACGTCATGGACGCGGACGATCGAAGCACCGGAAGTAACTGCGGTACACGCAAGTCCGATGGAGACGTTGTCGATATACTTGCCGTCAACGCCTTCCGACAGGAACATGCGTACGACTCTCTTCCTGGAACCTCCGTAGAGGACAGGATACTTGCCGCCCATTCCGAACTGCATTATGCCGGAAGTCAGAGCGAGATCCTGGAGCCTGGACGTGCCGAAACCGATACCGGGATCCGTGATGATCCTGTCGTCGGTTATGCCGCTGTCCTTGGCGAGCTGAATGCTCTCCTTGACGTAGTTGATCCCCTCCGTGAGATCATCTGCGCGGAAATCGGTATCCTTCTTCTCTATGAACCTTCTGTTGTACATCAGAACTACTGCAGCACCGGACTCTGCCGCGGTCTTTGCCATCTTTGGATCAGCCTTGAGTCCGCTTACATCGTTGATGATGTTGGCGCCTGCCTCGACCGCAGCCTTGGCAACGTCTGATTTTGTCGTATCAACGGAGATGATGACATCGAGTTCGCGTCTTATCGCCTCGATCGCGGGGATTACCCTCTCCTTCTCCTCATCTGTCGATACGGGAGTATATCCTGGTCTTGTGGACTCGCCGCCGACATCGATGATGTCAGCTCCCTGCTCTACCATCTCCTTCGCATGTTCGAGCGCCTTCTCAGGCGTATCGTACATACCGCCGTCGGAGAAAGAATCGGGCGTAACGTTAAGTATGCCCATTACAAAGGTCTTCTTGCCGAAGACCAGTTCCTTGTCTCCGCACTTGATCGTGCCTACGAATCTTCCGTCAGTACTGATCATTCCCTTATCCTCCCAGTCTTTGTCTGTTAATGAGCGCGAGCGCTTCATTCCTTGTGCGGGCATCCGTCCTGCAGCCGCCTCTCATCGCGGAAGTTACAGTCTTCGAACCCGGCTTTCTTATTCCTCTCATTGTCATGCAGAGATGCTCTGCTTCAATGATCACGCATACGGATCTCGCATCTACGGCCTCGGTGATCTTGTCGGCGATCTCGGATGTGAGACGCTCCTGAAGCTGCGGCTTGCGAGAGAGCGTATCAACGATCCTGGCAACCTTCGACAGACCCAGTATCTTGCCGTCACGCGGGATATAGACTACATGTGCCTTGCCGTGGAACGGCAGCAGATGATGCTCGCACATCGAATAGAACGGGATATCACCTATCAGGATCATCTCGTCATTGCCTTCCTCGTGGAAGACCTTGATATCCTTTGAGATGTCTCTGTGAAGTCCGGAGAATATCTCGGCATACATCCTTGCCACGCGCTTCGGTGTCTCCAGGATGCCTTCCCTGCTCGTATCTTCGCCTATCGCTTCAAGTATCTCCCTGACCGCATTCTCGATCTTGGGAAGATCCATGTTCTGACGGCTCTCTATCGGAAGTGCTTCATCGTTGTCGTAATCGTACATTTAACTTATATCCTCTCACTTCATGTGTTCTTTTCTGTATTCCATCGGGGTCTTGCCCATCAGTTTCCTGAAAGCAACGTTGAAACGCTGCGGCGAAGAGAATCCCGACTGCACTGCGATCGACGAGACCTTGATCTCGTTGTTCTCGAGCAGCTCGCAAGCCTTCTCTATCCTCTTCTTCATCAAGTAGTTCATCGGACTGATGCCGAGCTCGTCCTTGAACGCCCTCGTGAAGTATCCCTGGCTCAGGAAGACATACTGCGCAGCCTCAGCTACGGTTATGCCCTGCTCGAAATTCTCATCCATATACTGCCTGGCTATCTTAACGAGCTCCCTGGCCTTGCCGTTCTTAACGCGGAGGTTCTCCTCCCACTCGTTGCGCATCGCACGCGACAGGTGGATCATGAGCTCGACGGTCAGGGTATGTATCATGAACTCCTTGGCATACTTGTCGCCGGCCTTCTCGTCGACGATCTGTTCTGCCAGTATCGAGATCTCCTTCTTCTCACTTCCGTTGACGAGGAAGAAAGGCTGTCTTGCCATCTCGTTATCTTCGGTGATGCCCAGGTCTGCGAACTGCAGGAAGTTCTCGAGCGGTATCTGAGCCATGGATCCCGGGATCATTACGGAAGGTCCCGCGCTGTTATTCCTGACGCCGGTGTTGGCTTCAACGGAGGCGGAACTTCCCAGATCCTTAACATCGTGAACGAATCCGAAGTAAAGATTGAACATGTCCGCCTTGCGCGACTTGATCGTGAGCTTATGCTTAACGAGCGGTCTTATGATTAGGATCTTGCCCTTATCAAGGCTTATCGTCTCACCGTTGATCACGGCATCGATGCGGCCGTCTCTAAGGTAGAGGAGCTCGTGCGAATTGTGATAGCTGATCTCCGGAAGAGACGCCGAAGTATCGTATGTGTGCTCGATGCCTTCTATCACTACCGGCACTGAACCTGATGCGGAGATAACATCATTTACTATCTCGGGAAGCAATCTGTCGAACATGGTCCTTACCTCACACAAAACTTATGCTGTCAATGTATATCTCGCCGTTGCGGTCTGAGTCTTCGATATAGATCTTAAGGCTGGTAAGGCTGATCGGGCCTTCCTCCTCATAGTCGAGCGTGACAGTCTGCCAAGTAAGCTGCTGCTTGATATCCGCTTCGCCGAATCCTTCGACGATGAGCTTCTTGTGCTTCTGCTCCGGGTTGAAGATCGTGAGCTGTATCTTATCTCTTCCGTAGACCTCGATGGGTGCGAAGAGAGAAGCGTACTTGAGGCACGGCTCGAATCCGAACAGGGACTTGTCTGTCTCGTATCTGATCCTGAGAGATGCAGAGCCCGTGAGCTTATGCATGTTGTCGACGGAGATGATGCCGTTGCCCTTGAAGGTCCTGTATATCTTGAGGACTTCGAACTCCGAATCGGTCGTAGCCTTGCCCACGAACTCAAGGTTGTCACAGTGAGTGAAGCTGAGATCGGGCGCGAAGTATGCGGGATCCCTGTCGAATCTGAAAGGAAGCACCGGAAGGTCCTCGCCGTTCCTGAGCGTTGCATCGTGCGGGAACGGAGTGAAGCCGTACGTAATGCTTACAGGTTCCTCGATATCGTCTCTCCAGACCATGACGCACATACCGTAGAGGCACTTCGCATGTGCGGGATAGAAGATCCTGTCCTCTCCCGCGATCGCAAAGCCTGTGATCTCGCTTGCGGCGTCCTGAACCTTGAAACCGCTGCCCAGATTCGAGAACCTGATGATCCTCTTGTTGCCTGCGATCTCTATGTCGTTGGGCTCGGGTGAGGACTTGGACATTTTCGGTGAGAAGTGGATGCCGAGAGCGATGGTCGCGAGTCGCTGACCGAGCGTAAAGCTTATCGTCTTATCCGGCAGCAGCAGGTCATGCAGGCTGACGATACCCGAAGGCATCTGCAGCATCTTGGTGAAAGCCACTATATTCTCATTGAACTCGAGCACGCCGTAAGGATCCGAGAAATCAACATCGTTTGGATGCATAGCCACGAACAGTGCGGAAGGCATCTGCTCGTCATCGTAAACGTTCTTAGGTTCGAATATCTCAGCCAGCGTCGTCATGAGGCCCATCAGCATGAGGTCATATCTGCCGAACCTGAGCTCGCCTGCGTTCGGTGAGAAGCAGAAGCCCCTTACGCCCAGACCTCTGAGCGGATAGAGCTTTGTCCTGTAAAGCGTGGACATCCTGAACTTAGGGCTGATGTAATTCTTCTCGTCCTCTTCCTTGCTCTTCTTCTGATAAGAGCCGCCCTTGTCCTTCAGCATATCGAAGTCGAGCTGCTGAGCACTCGAATATGTGATGTTCTCCTTGTGTCCCTTGGACGAGTTGAGCGAGCTCGAAGATGAAGTCGGGAAGTCGAGCTCCGGCTTGGCAACATCATCGGGATCTTCGCCCTTAAGTCTCTTGACCTCGTCAGCAAGACCGATATCGATGTCTCCGATGGCGTTTACGTCCTTGAGTTCCTTCTCGAGGTCCGTCGCCTTCTCGCGCCTCTTGTCGATCTCGAGGAGCTTCTTGTATCCTTCGTCATCCAGATAAAGGCCCATGAGCATACAGTCGTACTTCAGGGCTTCGACGCTGTCCATCGCAGAAGGCGATATCCAGTTGATGATCGTGGAATCGGCATATGACAGATCTACGACTCCGACAGGATAGGAGATCTGATCAGACAGTGTATATGCGAACGAGAATGCCGAAGAAGATACATCGGCAAGCTCTTGGGTATCCGTAACCTTGATCCAGCGGGCATCCTTGAGATGATCCTTGGGTTCTTCGGAATATATGGTCTCATCCGTCTCGAGCCCGCTCCTGGAAGGAGTAAAGAACCTCAGATAGTTCATTACCCTTCTCTTGAGAGGTGTCTTGGTGGCATTCGCATCCTTCATGGGCACGGACAGGAAGTCGGAACCCAGGAATACCCATACGTCACCGCATCTGATATCAGACAGGACGATCTGGTCAGTAAGGCATTTGAAAGTGAATGTGTATGTGTCCGAAGAAGCCTTGTATGCAGGCATCTTGAAACTGAAATCGCCTCTGGAATTAGTCGTGGTCTCCAGGCTTAAGATAACGCCGTAATCGGTGTCGAGCTTGGATACCTTACGTCCGTCCGTAGGGTCCTTCTTGACTTCGAAAGTGATGGTGGCGCTGGGAGCGGCCTTGCCTCTGATAGTGATCTCTATGCCCTGCTGGAATACAGCTTTATCACTGAGCCAGCTTGTCAAAACTATCGGATTGATCTGCATTCACATTACCTCTCTTAATAAATAAGACAGTAACATTATACATCAGACTTCGCCAACTATAACCTTAATTCCTCTTTCCCTGCACTCATTGAGGATAGCCTCGGGCGCGCCGGAATCCGTAACGAGATATTCGATCCTGTCAGTCTCAAGGAAGTTCGAGGTGGAATCAAATCCGACCTTGGTCGAATCGATGAGCGCTACGATATGCTTTGCCCTCTCGGCGCACATTCTCTTGAGTTCGAGCTCATAGAAGTTGTTGCCTGTCAGGCCGGATGTCAGCGAGAAACCGTTGCCGGACACGAAATAATAGTCGGCCGAGAGCCTTCCGATCATCTCTTTGCTGAGAACGCCCTCGATCGAACCTGAGTGAGGTCTGAGCATTCCGCCTATGATTATGATCGTCTTGAAATTGTTGTATCTCTGGAGCTCCATGGCCGTGTGAATACCGTTTGTTATGACCGTTACGCCCTTTGCTTTCTTCAGGAAAGGGATCATATGATAAGTCGTCGAGCTTGCATCCATGAAGATGGTACTGCCGCTCGGAACGAGCTCTGCAGCCTTCCTGCCGATGGCGTTCTTGAGAGGAACGTGCTGGACTGAACGGACCATGTAGTTCTCTCCGCCGGAGAGTTGCTTGGGCTTTGCCGGAAGCCTTATGCCGCCGTGGAACCTTATGATGGCTCCGTCGTGCTCCAAAGCTCTGATATCGGTCCTGATCGTCGAACCCGTGACACCAAGCATCTCAGACAGTTCAACTGTCTTGATCTCATGCTCGCGTTCAAGGATATCGAGGATCTTTTTACGTCTGTCTGTATCGTTCGTTTCTTTCATATGAAAATATTAGCAAGTGAAAATTCAGGTGTCAACGCACAATGATTTTCATATGACATCCGCTACAGACTTATCTGGAAATGCTGATAATCCTTGGGATTGCTCCAGCTTCCTCCCCATGTCCAGCCATACGAAGTGAAGAGTTCATAAGCAAGGTCGGCAGTGGTGATGACGTGCGGCATGTCCGACGATCTGTTGTAGACGTAGTCGGCTGCGTTGTCATGCGAGAACTTATATGTTCCGTCGTCTTTGATGGTAACATACGGGTTGTACTGAGGGTTGATGTCTATCGCGAGTCCGTAGGAGTGTTTCGAGAGCTTGGAAGAACCCGTGGCGGGACGGTAGCAGAAGCAGGACGTGTTGTTGTGGTCGATGGAGTTCCAGTCAGAACTCTCGCCGTCTCCGGTCCAGTAGTTATCAATGAGATACATCTTCTCTATCTGGTATCCCTCACTGCAGAGCGTCTCGAAGATCTCCATGACATCGGATGCGATGGCCTTGTTTACTATCATCTCGCCCACCTGATACTCACCGTCAAAATTCACGTGGAGCATCTTAAGGTATCTGAGATCCGACAGCGAGATATAGTCGTTCTCGACGTAAGACTGCCCGTAGATCCTGTTATATACGCTGCCGCCTTCGGTGATCTCAGACGAAGTGAAATACTGCCAGAGGTTAGTGTCGTCGATGAGGCTCGATGAGATCACGTCTCCAGGAGCGTAGCCGTCAAGACTTGTCAGCTTGCCCTGCGTCGTGGTCTCTTCGGTCGTCGTCTCGGTGGTGGTCGTCTCTTCGGAAGTCGCCTCAGTCTCTACGGCAGCAGTAACAGCGACCGATGCCTGGACAGGCTCCGTGACAGCTTCCGTCTCCATAAGGGATGCAGGCACAGAGGCTGAGTCTGAAGTGTATATCTCACTGTCCCTGGACGCGAAAGCTGCCACTGCCGTAACGGCCGTGGCGATAACCGCAACGCCGGCAACTACTGCCAGGACAACGTTTATCCTCTTCAGCTTGTCATCAGCCAGGAAATCCGCGAACTTGCCCATCTGATACCTTCTCTCTTCGTAGTTTTCGTCAATTATACTCTAACAAAAAGGTCTGCCTCATATGAGACAGACCCTTTACAGATTGCTTAAAAATGCTTATCAGCTGAGCTTCATGTAGCCGTCCTTGATCCAGCCGAGCTTTCTCATGATCTCGCTGAATACGAGCGACAGCACTGCAGGAGCGATGATGCAGACAACGAGCATTCCGATCCATGCCATTGCATCAAGCGTGCCGGACTCAGTCATGGCGGAGAAACATCCGATGGGGCCGACAAGTCCGCATGTTCCCATACCTGCCGCAACACCGTTGCACTCGAGCTTGAACACCATTGTGGAAAGAGGTCCTGTGATAGCTGCTGCAAGTGTCGCAGGAACCCATATCTGGGGATGTCTTACGATGTTAGGCATCTGGAGCATGGATGTTCCGAGGCCCTGGGATACGATGCCGCCCCACTTGTTCTCTCTGTAGGATGCGACTGCAAAGCCGACCATCTGTGCGCAGCAGCCTGCAAGTGCAGCACCGCCTGCTATGCCTGCGATACCGATCGATGCGCAGATAGCTGCACTTGAGATGGGGAGCGTAAGGATTATGCCGACTACGACGGATACGATTATGCCCATCGGGAGCGGATAAAGCGTTGTGGCGTAATTGATAAACTGACCAAGCCAGTTCATGGCAACGGCGATCGCGGGACATGTGAGGTAAGCAACGAGTGCCCCCGCACCGATGGATACGATCGGAGTTACGAGGATATCGACCTTTGTCTCCTTGGATACGAGCTTACCGAACTCCGCAGCGAAAATGACAGCTACGAAAACGCCCAAAGGACCTGCAGCATAAGGCTGTCCGGGATAAGCGTTGGCAAACATTCCGACTGCAGCCGAGCACGCGATAACGAGCATCGGCGCCTTAAGGGCAGCGGCGATACCTACACCGATCGCAGCACCTGTTGCCGCAGAAGCCAGAGAACCTGCCTGAGCAAGGAAGTGCGCCGTTCTCTCGAAGAACGCACCGTCGATCATGCCGATGTACTTGGCGATAGTTGACAGGATCGTTCCGATGAGAAGTGATGCGAACAGACCCTGAGCCATTCCGCTCATGGCATCAACAAAATAAGTCTTGGCGGAAAGAGTTATGTCCTTCTTGGTGAGGAACTCTCTGAAAGTCAATTTCTTAGCGGGCTTCTTGGCCGGCTTCTTGTTCTTCTTACCTGACATTAGGCAATACCCCCTCGTGATATTGGACTAATGTTATCATGAATTCCAATATGCGCTTTCTGCTCTTTTATATGAAATTACGTCAAAATCGTATACTTCATTTAGGACTTTTGAATTAAAAGCATCCTTCAGCGCCATGTCAGATACGATCTGACCGTCCTTAACGAAGACGCCGCGTCTGCAGATACCGGCAGCTTCGCCCAAGTCGTGGAAGACTCCCGCCAGCGTATTCCTGATCTGTTTGCCGTTATATTCTGATGTGCCTTCGAGCCACTTTGCCATATAGTCGGTAAGCTCCGCGCGGTATCTGACGTCAAGGTTGTTGCCGGGCTCGTCGAGGAGCACCACGGGCGTCTGCTGGGCAAAGGTCCTGGCAAGCAGAGCTCTCTGCAGCTGTCCGCCCGACAGTTCAGACAGCAGCCTGTCCTTAAGCTCATACACGCCGCAGTCGTTCATCACGCGGTCGGTGATCTCCTTGTCCTCCGCGGAAGGCCCTGCGAGGCCTCTTCTCATGCGCACATACCTGCCGAGCATGACCGCCTGACCTACCGTGTATGAGAAATACATATCCTGTGTCTGGGGCATCAAAGCTATGAGCGAAGCAATGTCTCTTCTTCTCAACGAAGATGCATCATCTCCTGCAAGAGTGATCTCTCCGCTGTAAGGAAGGAGTGATGCGATAACACGCAAAAGCGTCGTCTTGCCCGCTCCGTTAGGACCGCCGATCATGACGGACTCGCCTTCTTCTATCGTGAGGCTTATGTCTCTGAGCACCGGAGCTTTGCCGTATCCTGCAGTAACGTTCTTAAGTTCGATCAGGCTCATCACTTCTTCCTCCCTGCAAAGAAAACATAGGCAAAGAAGGGCGCTCCGACAAGCGCTGTAACCGCACCGATCGGTATCTCCTGAGGAGAGAGAACCGTCCTGGCGACAAGATCGCAGAGAGCCATGAAAGCTCCTCCGTATATGAACGACAGAGGTATTACGATCCTGTGTTCGGGTCCGAATATCTTACGGACAATGTGGGGTGCAACGAGATCGACAAAGCCGATGACTCCTGCGATCGAGACGGATACACCCGTAAGGATGGAACTCAAGATAATGAGGATCGTCTTAACTTTCCTCGTCTCGACGCCCATCGCCTTCGATTGTTCCTCACCGAAAGTCATGATATCGAGTTCTCTCGTAAAGAAGATTATGATTCCCGTACATACAACAGCTACCGGGAAGATCATCGCCACATGCGTCCAGTTTCTGGCCGAGAAAGATCCCATCATCCACAGCCAGAGCCGCTTGTAGTGGTCGCTGTAGAGCGTTGCCAGGAAGTTCATTATGCCCGTAACAAAAAGCGAGAACACCATACCGATAAGTATGACGGTAGTATTCGAAGACATCCTGTCTATCGCTGCCGTGAAGACAAGAACTATGACAACGGTAAGAAGTCCCGCAGCAAAGCTCGTCAGTGGAAGGATGAACGGCAGAGATATGCCCGATACGAGGACAAAGGCAGCGCCCAAGCAGGCGCCGGATGATACGCCCATCGTATAAGACGATGCCAGAGGGTTCTGCAGAAGCGCCTGCATTACCGCACCGCTCACTGCGAGGCAGCCTCCGACGAGGAAAGCAGCTAACGCTCTGGGCATCCTGATGGTCCAGAAGATGGAATCATTCATCGGTGCGACTTCAGCCGGAAGCGGACTGCCCATAATATGGCTGAAGACGATGGATCCCAGGTCCTTGAGCGAGATGTAGACGCTTCCTGCCCTTATGCAGATGACAAGAATGACAAAGCAGGCGATCACGGAAAGGATCACGCCTGCCCGTCTGCCTGCTCTGGTCTTGTTTATTGTCTTTGTTCCCGCCTTGTTCTCCATTAGGAGTAACTATCAGAGAATAGCCTCTGCAAGCTCAGCGAACTGCTCGGGATAGATGTAGGAACCCCACTCGATGATGGCCTGAGTTACATGCTCGTTAGGTCTTGAGCAGAGGTTGTCGTTTACGAGATAGACCTCGCCGTTCTTAATGGCATTGACATCGCCCCAGCCTTCAAGTGAGAGGATGTCGCCGACAGGATCTTCAGTCCATACATAGTTTGTGAGGATTACGTCAGGGTTCATGGCGATGGCTTCCTCTTCAGTAAGGGCAACCCATCCTTCGAGGCCTGCACATGCATTGACTGCGCCGATCTCAGTGAGCATGTCGGACATGTATGTGCCGTCACCGAATGAATAGATCATCGGATAATCAGCTGAGGGGATTGACATCATGAACAGAACTGTCTTAGTCTCGGGAACCTCTGAAGCAAAAGCAGAGATCTCATCGAGCATGAGTTCCATGGACTCGACATAACCGTCAGCGACTTCGGGCTCGTTTACGCAGAGACCGATGAACTGAAGGTCGAGCTTGAGGTCTTCAAGTGTCGCAGGTGTAGGGATATCCGCAACGCAGATGCCTGCATCAACAAGTGACTGGAAAGGTGATTCGCCGCCTACGTAGCTCATGCCGGAAGTGAATACGATATCAGGCTCGAGTGCAGCGATAGCCTCGTTATCGGGATTCATCATGTCGAATGTGGGGATCGTGGGATCAAGATCCTCAAGATAGTCGATAGAGTTGGAATCGATGCCTACGATCTTATCAGACAGACCGAGCTCGATAAGGAACTGTGTTGTGGAAGGAGCGAGAGATACGATCCTGTCGACCTGGTCGGGTACCTCGATCGCAACACCCGCACGGTCAACCGTGGGCTTCTCGTAATCAAGGGGTTCAGTCTCTTCGTAAGAGCCGAAGATGTCTTCATCCTCTTCAATAACTAATACTTCAGATTCGGATGCTTCCGGAACGGATTCTTCTACCGGCGCAGCCTCAGGCTTTGCACAGCCTGCAAGTACGGCAACGGAGAGAGCTCCGCAAAGCAAAAGTGATATAAGATTCTTTTTCATTTTATGCCTCCATTTTTAAACAAAATTATTATACACAAAATTGAATAACTCTTGATTTGTGCGATATACTAATAACTTATTAAGGAACAAGGGGAAAAACTATGAAGATAAAGGAAATCCTTCTGACCGACAAGCCGACGATCTCTTTCGAGGTCTTCCCCCCCAAGCAGGAATCGGGACTTGATAACGTTAAGGCTGCAGCAGGCGCCATCGCTGCACTTCAGCCGTCGTTTATGTCGGTTACTTACGGCGCGGCAGGTTCCACCAGCAAGCTGACATGCGAAGTGGCATCCGACATCAAGAACCTGCACGGCGTGTCCGTCATGCCCCACCTTACATGCGTGGCTTCCACCAGAGAACACGTAGACAATATGCTCGCCAGGATCCGCGAGAGCCATATCGATAACATTATGGCCTTAAGAGGCGATATCCCGCAGGACGGCAATGTATGCCATGATTTCGAGCATGCCTCGGACCTCATCGCGTATATAAAAGCCAAGGCTCCCGAACTCTGCATCGGCGGTGCGTGCTATCCCGAAGGTCATATCGAATGTGCGCATAAGTCTCAGGATATCGATTTCCTGAAGGTCAAGGTCGATGCCGGCTGCGACTTCCTTACGACGCAGATGTTCTTCGACAACAACATCTTCTATAACTTCCTGTACCGCGTGAAGGACAAGGGAATCAACGTCCCCGTCCTCCCCGGCATCATGCCCATCACGACTGCCAGGCAGCTCTCGAGATCCGTCGCGCTGTCCGGCACGAATGTTCCCGAGAGGTTCCGCGCCATCGTAGACAGGTTCGGCGATGACCCCGATTCGATGCGTCAGGCGGGCATCATCTACGCCTGCGAGCAGATCGTCGACCTCATCGCGAACGGCGTCAACCATATCCACGTCTACTCGATGAACAAGCCCGACGTGGCAGCGGACATCCTGAAGAACTTGGGTTCGATCCTGGGGTAATAGCATGCCCTTAGGTGTCCCGATACCCGTCAAGGAAGTAAAGCGCTACTGGGGCTACTACGGCCCCATCGAGCATCCCGAAGCGGATACTTTTATCGCTGAGGCCATCGCAGCACTCGAGAAAGAGTCCGATCCGCACCACGTATACAAGACTTTCCCCATTGAGGTCGAAGGCAACGCGGTCCGCATAGAAGGCATAACGCTCGAGAGCGCTAACCTTGCAAAGAACCTTAAAGGCTGCACCAAAGCGATCCTCTTCGCTGCGACGATAGGTCCCGCATGCGACAGGCTGGTAAAGCGCGCAAACCTCAAGTCCTACACGCTCATGAGCTGCTACCAGGCGGCAGGCGCGGCTGCGATCGAGGCGTACTGCGACCAGCTTAACGGGAAGGTCGAAGAAGAAGCAAAAGCAGAAGGGCTCTACCCGAGGCCGAGGTTCTCGCCCGGCTACGGCGACCTGGCGATAGAGAATCAGAAGACCTGGTTCGAACTGCTTAATATCACGAAAAATACCGGGATCACCCTGACCGATTCATATCTCATGGTTCCGACCAAGTCGGTTACTGCTATAATCGGTCTGTCTCCCGTGAATACCCCCTGCATCAGACAGGGATGCGAGAACTGCAATATGTCTTCCACATGCGAGTACTCGCGAGAAAGGAACTGATATGACACTTAAGGAAAGACTCGGCAAGGAATGGCTCTTCTGTGACGGCGGCACCGGCACCATACTGCAGGAACTGGGCCTCAAGGGAGGCGAGCTTCCGGAAATTTGGAACCTTACCCGCCCTGACGATATCAGGATGCTGAACAGAGGCTACTTCGAGGCGGGAAGCAATATAGTAAATACGAATACTTTCGGTCTCAACAGGTTCAAGTTCGACAACGTCTCCGAGATAGCGGCAGCTGCAGTCAGGATCTGCGGCGAGGCAAGGCACGAGGCAGGAAGAGATGACGACGCTTACATCGCGATAGACATAGGCCCGACCGGCAAACTCCTTGCACCCATGGGAGACCTGCCTTTCAACGAGGCGGTCGAAGTATTCAGCGAAGTTATCAAGGCGGGCGCGGAAGCAGGCGCCGACGTCGTAGTTATAGAGACGATGAGCGACGCATACGAGGCTAAGGCTGCAGTCATCGCAGCGCACGAAGTATGCGACCTCCCCGTTATAGTCACCTGCGTATATGACGATGCAGGCAAGCTCCTCACCGGAGGCGGAGTCGAAGGCACTGTCGCAATGCTCGAAGGCCTTAAGGTCGATGCGATAGGCGTCAACTGCGGATTTGGTCCCGACAAGATGCTGCCGATCGTAAAGCGCATCGCCGACTGCTGCTCACTGCCCATAGTCGTAAACCCCAATGCGGGACTCCCGAGGACAGAAGACGGCAAGACGGTCTTCGACGTAATGCCCGACGAATTCTGCGAAGTAATGAAAGAGATCGCAGCGCTCGGCGTGCACGTCATGGGCGGCTGCTGCGGAACGACTCCCGAATATATCGGCAAGCTCGTGGAGGCTATAAAGCCTCTCCCCTTCACCGAGCCCGTCAGGAAGCACAGGACTTACGTCACGAGCTCATCCGCTTGCGTCGAGATCGGCCCGAAGCCCGTCATCATCGGCGAGAGGATCAACCCGACCGGCAAGAAGAGATTCAAGCAGGCCTTGAGGGACAATGACGTTGACTATATCCTCACAGAGGGCCTTAACCAGGAGGAAGCTGGCGCGGACATCCTCGACGTCAACGTCGGTCTTCCCGAGATAGACGAACCTGCCATGATGGAGAACATAGTGCTGAGCCTGCAGTCTGTAACAACGCTTCCTCTGCAGATAGATACGACAGACATCGAAGCATTGGAGCGCGGCCTTCGTATCTATAACGGCAAGCCCATGATCAATTCCGTCAACGGCAAGCAGGAAGTAATAGAAGCCGTCATGCCGCTCGTTGCCAAGTACGGCGGCGTTCTCGTAGGCCTCCCCATCGACGAGGAAGGCATCCCCGAGACCTCCGACGGCAGGATAAGAGTTGCTGAGAAGATCTACGAAGCTGCAGACAGATACGGCATCCCGAGAGAAGACATCGTCATCGACGGACTTGCCATGACAATATCATCAGAGCCGGATTCCGCCAAGGTCACGCTCGATACGGTAAGAAGGATCAGAGACGAGTTCCACGGATATTCCATCCTGGGCGTGTCCAACATCTCTTTCGGACTTCCCGCAAGAGAGCTCGTCAACTCGCACTTCCTTACGATGGCGATGCAGAACGGCCTGTCCTGCGCGATAATCAATCCCTGCAACGGACCCATGATGGTCTCCTACAGGTCATTCCTCGCACTCATGAACCTCGACCCCCAGTGCGCAGGCTACATCGCAGCTTACGCAGACTACGTTCCGGGCGCTGCTACGACTTCGGCAGTCAAGAAGGACCCATCTTCCGGCGGAACACTCACATTGGGCGAAGCCATCGAGCGTGGCGTCACGGGAAGGGCCGCTGAAGCCATGCGAGAAGAGATCGACGCGGGCAAAGAGCCTCTCGAAGTTATCAACGACGTTCTCATCCCCGCTCTCGATAAAGTCGGCAAAGGATTCGAGAAAGGAACCGTCTTCCTCCCGCAGCTCCTGATGAGCGCGGATGCAGCGAAAGCCGCTTTCGACGTGGTAAAGCAGTCCATGGCGGGCAAGCCGCGCACGGTAAAGGGCAAGGTCATCCTCGCGACCGTGAAGGGCGACATCCACGACATCGGCAAGAACATAGTAAAGGTCATGCTCGAGAACTACGGTTATGACGTCATCGACCTGGGCAAGGACGTTCCGCCCGAGACCATCGTCGAAGCTGCGATCAAGGACGACGTCAAAGTTGTCGGCCTGTCTGCCCTCATGACAACGACGGTAGTGTCAATGGAAGAGACGATCAAGCTCCTGCGCGAGAAGAAGCCCGATACCAAGGTAGTCGTGGGCGGCGCGGTAATGACACACGAATACGCAGACAAGATCGGTGCTGACGCCTATGCAAAAGACGCCATGCAGACGGTAAGATACTGCGATATCATCTTCGGGTAAGTCTTAAGGTCTCGGAAGTCCGAGCTTGTCGAGCATCTGGTTGACCTG
>JAFZPJ010000033.1 GCA_017550385.1 Clostridiales bacterium | reverse complement strand
TACAAAAAGCTATGGAAGAATACATTGAGTACTACAACAAAGAGAGAATCCAGGTCAAACTGAAAGGACTGACTCCTTGCCAGGCAAGGAATCAGTCCTTATACTCGTTTTAAGCCGTCCAACTTTGTGGGTTCACTTCATAACTGCGCGGGCTTTTTATTTGTTTATATTAATATGTAGTGTTCAGTTTCGGTTCTTGTTGATAAGAGTAAACTGTTCGATCCTCTGCGTAAGAGGTATCGCGATCTCAAAGCATGCTCCGCCTTCGGGTTTGTTGTAGGCGATGATGCGGCCACTGTGTTCCTCGACGATCGCTTTCGCGAGGGCAAGACCGATGCCGTGCTTACCGTCAGAACCCTTGGAGAATCTCTCGAACAGGTGGTCGAGGACCTCGTCTGCGATACCGGGACCGTCATCGGATATCTTAAAGATGATATAGTTCTTATCCTTGTCCGGTTTGCAGATGAACTTGACTGAAGTCGTGCAGTACCTCAGACAGTTGGAGAAGATGTTGCCTAGGCATCTGATCATATCGTTCTCGTTGGCATATATATACATGCCGTCGCATACGATGTCGTTAACGATGTCTTTATCCATGTGGATGAAGTTGCCGCGCACCCTGTCGATCACCGTATCGCAGAGCTTCTCGACATCAAGGAGCTTCTTCTGGACCTTGTAGCTTCCGCTCCTCGACATATCCATCTTTGAGATGGACAGAAGGTTCTCAACGAGGTTGGACAGTCTCTCGGTCTCGGCGATGATGACGTCTACGGCTTCTTCCTTTGATTGTTCGTCTTCGAAAACGCCGCATTTGATACCTTCTGCATAACCCTGGATAGACATCAGAGGCGTTCGGAGTTCATGGGAAGCGTTCTGGAAGAAGGTCTTCTGCTCAACGTCGTTCTCTTCGAGCTTGTATGCCATCTGATTCATAACGTCACCGAGATTGGACAACTCACGCGAGACGATGTGTCCGGTTATGGGGTTGAAGTTACCTTTGGCGATACGGCCTGCGAACTTGGATAGTTTGCGGGTCGAACGGAGCAGCGGGTAGGTTGTGATAAGGCTGAGAATGCCAGCGATCAGCAAGGAGATGAACGCAGCCTGGATCATCGCGAGCATGATAGCTGCCGTGAACGAATAGTATGAACGTGAATTGACGTAGACCAACATATAGTAGTTGTCCAGGTCGTAAGACAGGTCACCTTCTCCTTCGATCTTAAGTGTTCTGTAGTATATGTAACTTCCGTCGATCTCGATCTTCTCTGTGGTTCCGATCTTCTTGTGTCCGCCTTCACCGATGACTTGGGTGATAACGTTGTAAGCTGAATTATGATAGGAGACCGAATAGTCCGGACTCGGCCAGAGCAGAGTCAGACTGTCGGGAAAGCCGTCCTGATATGTGTACAGAGCGATAGTTGCCTGGTTTGAGAGGTCGGCTGCTGATGCGATAGAGTTAAGGAGGTATGCCTGGATCTTCTCGTCTGACCTGTCGTCTTCAAGGTCGATCTGGGTACGGAAAGCTTCATTGAAGTTAAGGCAGGAACTGACGGCTGTCTCAAGTCTTGCTTCGCACTCACTCTCGATGTAGCTCGCGACGATCGACTGGATGTAAAAATACATCGTGCCAACGACGACAAAGATGACAAGTATCGATGCGACGAAGAAATGCAGTGAGATAGGGATCCTGATCGCGGATCTGTTACGCGTATATCTCTTGGCTTTTGGATTGACCGACTGAGAAGACATTACTCTTCGTCTTGATCATCCATGTCGGGAGTAAAGTTCTTATCGACAAGACGGAAACCGTAGCCCCAGACAGTCGCTATCTTTGCAGAAGAATCCTGGATCTTCTTGCGCAGACGCTTGACCGTATCGTCGGCAACACGGGTCTCAACCTGAGTCTCATAACCCCAGATCTTATCGAGCAGTTCAGCTCTCGGCACGGCACGATCCGAATTAATGATCAGATATGTAAGAAGTTGGTATTCGTTGGGAGTAAGAGGGAAGGGCTTGCCCATCTTGGTAGCTTCCTTCGTTTTCCTGTTGATGACGATATCAGCGAAAACAAGTTCCTCTCCGTTATCAGGCTTATCGGAAGATTTACCGGTTAGATCCTCCTGACGCTTCAGGATGGACTTAGCCTTGGTAACGAGCTTGATGGGGGAGAACGGCTTGGTAAAATAGTCGTCGCTTCCGAGATCGAGACCCTGGATATAGTCCGCATCGGAATCCTTCGCGGTCAGCATTATTATCGGAACATTGGAGAGCTTGCGTAATTCCTTCAGGATAAAGAAGCCGTCGTGGCCGGGCATCATTACGTCAAGTATTACGAGGTCACAGGGAGAATCCTTGAATCTGTCAAGGAGTTCGTCGCCCGTGGGGAATCCCATAACTATGAACTGTTCCCTCTCAAGGAAAGACTTGAGCAGGTTCCTGATGTTGTTGTCGTCGTCAGCAATATAAATTATTTTTTCCATACAAAGAATATTTTATCTGATATGTTTCACATTTGTAGACGAATTTGGTGTAAATGTGTGGGAATTATTTATTCTAAAGTTTATTTGTGGTTAAATATTCAACGTAATATCCTTAAGGAGTTTTATATGTCTACTGTACTTGTAACCGGCGGAAATGGATATATCGGATCACATACGGTCATCGCGCTTCATGAGAGCGGATATGATGTAGTAATAGCAGATAATCTCTCTAACAGTAAGCTCGAGGTTCAGAGGAGGCTCGAGAAGATAACAGGCAAGGCTTTCAAGTTCTACAACGTCGACTGCTGCGACAAAGAAGCGCTCCGTAAGGTCTTTGAAGAGAACAAGATTGACAGCGTCATTCACTTTGCAGGTCTTAAGGCTGTCGGCGAGTCAGTAAGGATTCCTCTCGATTATTATAAGAATAACATTATGAGTGCAATTGCCGTTGCTGAGCTCATGAAGGAATACGGTACGGACAAACTCGTGTTCAGTTCTTCGGCGACGGTATACGGTATGAGCGAGGACGTTCCTTTTACTGAAGAATCTCCTCTCGGCATCTGCACAAATCCTTACGGCTGGACCAAGTGGATGATCGAGCAGATCCTCCGCGATTTTGCTGCGGCAAATCCTGAGATCAAGGTGTGCCTGCTCAGATACTTCAATCCCGTAGGTGCACATGAGAGCGGCCTTATCGGAGAAGACCCCAGGGGAATCCCAAACAACCTTTTCCCATATATCTCGAAAGTCGCAGGCGGAACGCTCGAGTGTCTGACGGTCTTCGGAAAAGATTACGACACACCTGACGGAACCTGCCTCAGGGACTATATCCATGTCTGCGACCTTGCTGACGGTCACGTTAAGGCGATCACATATCTGGGCAGGTCAGACGAGAATGTTTGCGTATTTAACCTTGGTACCGGTAAGGGTACTTCCGTTGTTGAGGCGATCGCTGCTTTCGAGAAGGCGTGCGGACATGAGATAAAGCATGTTTTCGGTGAGAGGAGACCGGGAGACATCCCCGTGTGCTATGCTTCGACCGAGAAGGCCGAGCGTGAACTCGGATTCAAGGCAAGATACGGTATCGATGAGATGTGTTCGTCCTGCTGGAAGTGGCAGACGATGAATCCCAACGGACTTGCCGATTAATTTATTAATGATATAATTTCTTTGCTGTGGGGCGTAATATGGACGATTTTAACAACAATCAAAACGGACTCAGTTTTCCTGAGAACAATAACTACAATGACAATAAACCTGCCGTAAGGCCGGGTTCTGATAACGTTTTGGATAATAATGCTCCGAAGGACGAGCTTCTTGAGCAGTCTTTTGATGATTCTTCTCTTGCTGAATCATCCGGAGATACCATCAATCTCGCTGAACTTCACCGTTCTGAGATCCCTGTCAAGAAAGAGCCGTCAGCAGTTCCGCCCGTAGAGCCTTCTGTCGGCGCGCTTCCGTATAAGTCAAAACATGACATGTACGAAGAGAGACGTAAGAAGAGGATCAAGAAGAGGGTGATCTTCAGCATTATTGCCGGCATCGTCGGTGTCATTGTAGGCGTTGTCATCTTTGCAAACTGGTATAAGAACTATCTCTTTAATAAAGTTACTTATGTTACCGACGAGGCCGTTATTACTATCGTCGATGAATCCGGTAATACGGTAGCTCTGTCTGATGTTACCGAGACGACTGAGTTCGAAGCGATCCAGGATGAGAAGGTAGTGAATATCCTTCTTATCGGTATCGACTCGAGATCCAAGAATTATGCTTCTTCCGAGAAGGGTTCGCGTTCTGACGTTATCATGATCATGTCTCTTGACAGTAATAACGGAACGATCAAGCTCATCTCCATAGCCCGTGACTCTTATGCATATTTCCCGGGATACTCATATGCCCAGAAGATCAATGCCGCTATGTCCTACGGCGGTCCTGACCTCCTTGTAGAGGCTGTTCAGAACCAGCTCAGGATCGATATCGACGGTTATGCTTATGTTAATTTCTATAATATGGCAAAGGTCATCGATGCCGTTGGCGGCGTTTACTGCAATGTTACGTCGGCTGAGGCTTCTATCGCCAACACATACATCGCAGAGCTCTACGATAATGCGACACCTATCACTTCTACAGGTGACGGCACATGGCTTAATGGTATCCAGGCTGTCGGTTATGCGCGTAACAGATATTCCGGTGACGGTGACTATGAGAGAATGTCAAGGCAGGAGGAAGTCCTTCAGAGCCTTCTCAAGCAGTTCATGGCACTTGATTCCGCAGGCAAGCTCGCTGCTATGGATGATATCCTTGAGTGTATCGTTACCAACGTTCCCCAGGAAGATATCGAGAAGTATGCGTTCGATTTCCTGCCGACGCTTAAGAGCCTTGACATGCAGTATATGCAGCTTCCTATGGACGGATTCTTCAATTGCGGCATGTACGGCGATGAGTGGTCTATAAGACAGAACTGGAATGCCGAGATCCCGTATGTTCAGATGTTCCTTTACGGTGAGACGACTGAATTTGACGAAGTAACACTGCCTAAGCACGCACCTGCTGACAGCAAATGTCCTACTCTGGATGATACTCCGCTCGAGGATCTGCTTAAGGTAAGTTGAGTCTTTGACTTTTTTTGATATTCATATTGACAACCCTTAAAGACTGAACTATATTTAGTTGTGGTTTAGCACTCGGCCTTTATGAGTGCTAACCACGATTTTTTATGTATTGGAGGTCTTACATATGACTATTAAACCTTTATCAGATAAGGTAGTTGTAAAAAAGCTTCAGGCTGAGGAGAAAACCTCCAGCGGTATCATCCTTTCATCCGGAGCACAGGAGAAGCCCCAGATTGCAGAGATAATCGCTGTAGGTCCCGGTGGGATCGTTGACGGCAACGAGATAAAGATGCAGGTTGAAGTTGGCCAGAAGGTCATCATCCGTGATTATGCAGGCACGAACGTTAAGCTTGAAGGCGAGGAGTACATCGTAGTACGCCAGGACGACATCGTAGCCGTTGTAGAGTAATTTTCGAGAAGTAAAGGGAGGAATATCATATGGCAAAGGATATCAAATATGCTGAAGATGCCAGAAAGTCTCTTGAGACAGGCGTCAATAAGGTAGCAGATACAGTTAAGGTTACACTCGGACCTAAGGGCAGAAACGTCGTTCTCGACAAGAAGTACGGCGCACCGCTCATTACTAACGACGGTGTTACCATCGCGAAAGAGATCGAGCTCGAGGACCGTTACGAGAATGCAGGCGCACAGCTCGTTAAGGAAGTTGCTTCAAAGACAAATGATGTAGCAGGTGACGGTACAACGACAGCTACTCTTCTTGCTCAGGCTATCATCCGCGAGGGCATGAAGAACGTTGCTGCAGGCGCTAACCCTATCATCCTTCGTAAGGGTATCTCACAGGCTGTTAATGCAGCTGTTGATGCTATCCATACATCTGCAAAGACGGTAGACGGATCCAAGGATATCGCACGTGTTGCCGCTATCTCCGCAGGTGACGAAGAGGTCGGCAAGATGATCTCCGAAGCAATGGAGAAAGTATCTGCTGACGGCGTTATCACTGTTGAGGAGAGCAAGTCTATGCTCACAGAACTCAATGTAGTTGAAGGTATGCAGTTTGACAGAGGTTATATCTCACCTTACATGGCAACTGATACGGATAAGATGGAGACCGTATTCGACGAGCCTTACATCCTTATAACAGATAAGAAGATCTCCAACATCCAGGATCTGCTTCCCGTTATCGAACCTCTGGCACAGTCAGGCAAGCAGCTCGTTATCATCGCAGAGGATATCGAAGGTGATGCTCTTGCAACACTTATCGTAAACAAGCTCAGAGGTGTATTCACATGCGTAGGCGTTAAGGCTCCGGGATTCGGTGACAGAAGAAAGGCCATGCTCGAGGATATCGCTATCCTCACAGGCGGTCAGGTCATCACTTCCGATCTCGGCCTTGAGCTCAAGGATACGACACTCGATCAGCTCGGCAAAGCTCATCAGGTCAAGGTAAGCAAGGACAACACTATCATCGTTGACGGTGAGGGCGAAGAGGGTGCAGTTAAGTCCCGTGTCGCTCAGATCAAGGCTCAGATCGAAGAGACAAAGTCTGATTATGACAAGGAGAAGCTCCAGGAGCGTCTCGCTAAGCTTTCCGGCGGTGTTGGAGTTATCAAGGTCGGTTCTGCTACAGAGACAGTTATGATGGTGAGAAAGCTCC
>JAFZPJ010000032.1 GCA_017550385.1 Clostridiales bacterium | reverse complement strand
TTGTAAGGATAAGCAAGCTCAAAAAGGAACGAGCGATACACGAGTAACTGATCTGATCACCAAACAATCGAATACGCAAATATGGAGGATTTACTTATGGAAAAACTAAGTGAACAGGGCAAACTGCGCCCTTGGATGGGAGTGCTGCTTTTCGCGGCGGTGATGGCGGTATTTGTTTTCGCCTTCGTGCCGCTGCAGCTGAACCTCGGAATACCCGGCCTCGTCATAACTGAGCTCGGATTCCTCGTGATCGCAGTGGTGTACTGCCTCATCCGCAAGGTCAAGCTTACGGAGATGTTCCCGATCAAGAAGGTCAAGGTAAGAGAAGTGATAGGTGCCGTCTTCATGGTGCTCGGCATGTTCCCTGTCTCGATCATGCTCGTCGCGATATCAGCGCTCATCTTCCCTTCCGCTACTGCAGAGATAGATGAATTGAATACTTTCGTCTACGGCAGTCTTGGGTTCCCTGCTGCAGTGCTTATCGTCGCACTCATGCCGGCTGTCTGCGAGGAAGCGATCCACAGAGGCGCGATCTTAAGCCATTTCAGAGGCATCAAACATGATTGGGTCATCGTGCTCATCATGGGGCTGTTCTTCGGCATCAACCACATGTCCGTGCTGAGGTTCCTGACGACGATGACGCTGGGACTGTTCCTGTCATATGTCGTAGTAAAGAAGAACAACCTGCTGCTGTCGATGATCATGCACTTTACGAACAACCTCATCTCGGTCGTGCTCACTTATGCACAGGGCGAGGCTGCTTCCGCGAATCCGGCTTCGGCTAATTACACCGCAGTCCTCGGTACGTACCTTATCATCGGATGTCTGTCGCCGGTTCTCATCACGCTCGGCCTGATGCTCATCTACCCCGAGGGCCACAAGAAGATCAAGTTCCTCTGGGCAGGGATCCTGTCGGCCGTAATGCTCGTCTCAGGCTTCGGCATCACTGCTTATGCAGGTTCGCAGAATGTTCTCCTCAACTCGATGATCAGCTATGAGGTCACAGAAGAGCAACAGGAAGATTCGTCTCTCTATTTTGATGTTGAAGAAGAGCGCACCGCCACGGTAGTCGTTATGGTCACCAACGCGGAAGGCGGCTACACGGTAAGGATCGACGGCGATTCGGGAAGCAACATCATCACTGCGGAGATCCCGGAAGGCGGAGTGCGCATAGTCTCATACAACGTCACGCTTAAGCCCGACAAGTACACGGTCACGATAGTCGCAGACGATGACGCGGTCGGAGAGAACCCGCAGATACAGGTGACGATACAATAAGACAAAATAGGAATAGAGATGAGAAAGCGGTCCTTCACGGGCCGCTTCTTATTGCTCAGTAATCAGCATCCTCGATGCCGTCGATCTCGTCATACTCTTCCTCGAGTTCCTCTTCACGCCATCTTCTCTCGCGTTCCTTGACCTTATCCGGCTTGGAGGACGATCCGGAACCAAACAGTAATGAAAGTAAAAGACACATAACTAATACCTCCTTATTACCCGCATTATAAACAACAGCTAATGCCATTAATCGTACACATACGAGTTGTTATTTAAGGAACTCGATGTTTTTCTTTGCTCTAGGAAGACCGGCGGTCACACAGATAATGCCTCCTATAACGAGCAGCAAGGTAACCGGAACGATCGTAACGACAGAACTTCCCGACAGTTTGAAGAGCCCATAAGATACTGCACCCGTCAGGAGCGCAGCGATCATCTCAGCCGCCAGGTTAAAGAAGCAATTGAGATTGCCTCTTAATGCGCTTAACTCATCTGACCAAATCGTATAAGGCGAGATGGAATCCATTATGACTCCTATGACAGTCGCGATGAGGATACATGCGAATGACACAAGGATGTACAGCGGCAACATCGCCAACTGACCCAGGCTAACCGTTACCATGACAACTGCAATCGCCTCGGGAATGAAAGTGAAAAGCACCGCTATCGACACCTTGGCGCGTATCTGGTCCTCGAGAGGTGCAGGAAGATACTTGAGCATGTCGAGATGTACGCCTTCCCGCGTGAAGGAAGTCGATGCGATGGAATTAAGACCGGAAGCTATGAATGCCGCAGCGATGACGACAGCAAACAATGTGACTAAGCCTGACTGATCCCCTGCCCTAAGGCCGTCCGCATAGCCACTGAGGAATTCATTGCGCGGTGTCTCGACCATAACGAAAACGGCAAGTATCGGCCAGAGCAGATTGGCATAGACGCAGTTCATTCGATAGGTCATGGTCCTCATCAGCACCTTTGCTTCCTTTATCAAGAGTGCATCAAAGATCTTGCGCGGTCCGCCGTAAGATGTCTGCTTTCGAGAGGTCTTCTTATTGCTGATTACAGCTGCCGCGAAGAGTCCCTCCCTGTATGTCAGATGTGCCAGAAGAACGGACAGGCCGTACAGCGCCGCGATGAATGCCAATGCGCCTAGAAGCGGCAGTATGCTGCACGTTCTTATGGCAAGCGTCGTCAGATAGTTAGCCGGGAACAGAACGTTGCAGACAGCAGTAAAAGTGTTGTTGCCGGATACGAGAGTATCTATGTAATTCATCGTGCTGACACTACCGTAGCTTCTGAAGGACAGCAGGAATAGTGCCGCGAAGAGAACGAACAACACAAGCGAAGAATGGTAATAGATATCAGCCCTGCGGAAGTGCTTGAGCGCGAGCATCATCAGAAGACCTATGATCGAGCAGTAGATGAGCGGCACCAGGAGCGAACCGAAGAAGCCGGTCACGGCCGCGATAAGCGCGACCGGATGAAGCGCAGCAATTATCCCGGAGTTCTTTGCTGCCGCGGCAAAATATCCGATATAGATCGCAAACAGCACGTTCGACGTCATTACGTTCTCTGCCTTGAACGTATGCCAGAACCTCGCCACATAAAGCGACGTCGGCGTTATCGGAAGCGCCGTAAGGAATCTCAGGTCTGACGAGAAGAACAGCACGCTGAACATGAGCAGCATGCCGAAGATCATGGCAAAAGCCGATATGATATCCAGCTCTGACAGAAGTCCGTATGTATTATCTTCGAACATGCTGAGAAGGTCAGTCAGAGCATACGTGACGAAGCCGACGATAACGGACACCGGGACCATTATCCCGATAAACGCGATCATTCCGAAGCGGTTATAGATCTTTACCTTCTTCTCACCGTTCGGCTTCGGCATCTCAAGATTGGACTTGAATGCCCTGTATAGTGCCCCCGTCTTATTCATCGGATGTCTCCGGAGTTCCCGTAAGCTTTACGAATATCTCTTCAAGAGTCATGTCAGGATGCTCATTCTTCAGCGACTCTAACGTTCCCTCGCTGATTATCTTTCCGTTGTTGATTATCAGTATCCTGTCGCACAGCTGCTCTGCCACTTCGAGAACGTGCGTGGAGAACAGGACTGCATTGCCTGCAGCGGCGTGCTCTCTCATCATCTGTTTGAGCTCGAAAGCGGCAGAGGGATCAAGACCTGTCATGGGCTCATCAAGTATCCATGCCGGAGGGTTGTGGATAAGTGCGGAGATGACCATCAGCTTCTGTCTCATGCCGTGCGAGTATTCACGCATCTGGGTACCGAGGACTTCAGCCATTCCGAATCTGGCAGACAGCGTGTCTATCTTCTCTTTCCTGACGTCTTCAGGAACCTCGTACATGTCGGCAATAAAGTGCAGATACTCAAGGCCCGTAAGCTGTATCAGGATGTCAGGATTGTCTGCGATGTATGCAAAAGACATCTTGGCCTTGGAAGGTTCCTTGCCGATATCAAACCCGTTGATGACGGCTGTTCCTGACGTCGGTTTCAGAATGCCCGTGAGCATCTTGATGACGGTGGTCTTGCCCGCACCATTAGGGCCGGCAAAACCGACTATCTCACCTGCTTTGATATTAAAGGAAATATCGTCGGTCGCCTTGTGACCGTTTCCGTAGACCATGGTCAGGTTTTTTGCTTCGATCATAAGGCGAACCTCACTTATAACTTAATCTGCTGTTCCTTTTACCAACTTCTCTGCATCCTCTGCCGACATCGGCTTACCCCAGATGAATCCCTGGATATAATCACATCCTATGTCCTTCAGAGTCTCGAGCTGTTCAGCCTCTTCGACGCCTTCAGAGATCACGTCGAATCCCATGACGTGTCCTATCGATATGATAGCCGCGACGTACTGCCGCGAAGATTCACCGGTGTTCATCTTGTCGATGAACGACTTATCGATCTTAAGAAGGTTCGCGGGGAACTTGTGTAGGTAACTGAGCGAAGAATAACCTGTACCGAAATCATCGATCGCGATCTGGATGCCCATACCCTTAAGTTCATCTATGCACTGAAGAGCCTTGTCATACGAATCGATCATTATGGATTCCGTGATCTCGATCTCGAGCTTATCCGCAGGGATACCGCAGTCTGACAGCAGGGACTTTATCTCATCGAGGAAATCGCTCTTCATGAGGTGGCGCACGGATGCATTGATGCTCAGCGTCAGATCCGCACCGGTCTTACGCAGCAGCTGCCCGAAAAATGCTCCCGCCTTCCTGAAGACGGCACCGTCGACTCTGTCTATCAGACCGACCTTCTCTGCCACCGGAATGAACTCTGCAGGACTTATCACGTTGCCTTCTGCATCCTTCATACGGGCAAGCGACTCAAAGCCGCGAAGCTTGTGGTCCATATCGTACTGAGGCTGCAGATTGAAGTATACCGTATCGTTATCCAATGCAGACCTGATCATGTTCTCGATCTCGATCAAATGCTCATCACGGAGCAGGTCCGGCGTATATCTCAAGATATGCTCGCTGCTGTTCATCTTCTTGATCTCGAGCATCGCTGTATTCGCATGCGAGAAAAGAGCATCAGCCGTATCGGCATCGACGGGGTACTCCGCATAACCGAAGCTGGCGGAAACATATATGTCATAGCCGTCTACCGTAAAGTGGTGCGTCAGCGCTTCGAGATACCGGTTGATCGCACTCATGCGTTCTGTTTCATTCAGATAACCGCTTATCAGAAGGAAGAACTCATCGCCCGCCACTCTCGCAAGGACATTCTCCGTAGTCGTGTTCTCGTCTGAAGCGATCGCCTTCCAGCGGTCTTTTACAGCCAGGAGCACCCTGTTGCCCGCATCAAATCCGACTGTATCGTTAATGCTCTTGAAGTTGTTCAGATCGATGGAAACGGCAGTAAACCTCTCGCCTCTTGTGATCAGGTCTCTTATGCATTCCATGCAGGCAAAACGGTTGGGAAGTCCTGTGAATGCATCCGTATAACTCATGTGTTCAAGGCGTTTGATGACCTTATAACGCGCGATATGTGAAGATGCGAAGAACGTCGTGAGTTCAAGTGTCTCCTTGATGCGCATGGTGTTCTCGGTATCGAAGTTAATGGCCCAGATGAATCCGAGAAGCTCCGTCCCCTGCCTGAGCGGGAACAGCACGACGCTCTTAACTCCTGCTTCGACGAGTGTCAGATACCACGGATTGTTGATCCTGCTGACGTGCTCCATCTCCTCGTCGTTCCTTATTATGATGCAGTCGCCTTCATCTCCCAGCATATCCTTCCAGGAATTTGCTATGTCGTAGAAGCCTTCAAACTCAGTAACTCGCTTGATCTTGCTTTCTTCCACAAAATTGGTCGCCAGGATGGAATACTCTTCCTCGTCATTGTTGATGAGAAGCACGGTGCATCCTTCGGCCTTGCATATCCTTCTGATCTCGGAGATGACGCTCTCCATAGCTTCCTTGAGGTTGTTCGCCTTGTGGAGCCTGATGCAGGTCTTAAGAACATCGGTCGATGTCTCTGATGTTCCCACCGAATCGAGAAGCGCATATGCATTATCGTTCGGAGTTGAAGTATAAGCGCAGTAGCAGATATTGCCTTCGTTATAGTCGATCGGCATTCCGTAGATATCGAACCACACATCGACGTTACTGATGTGGGCATAGGTGTGCACGTCTTTCTTCTCGATCGCGGCACTATAGCACACGTCCTCAAAACTCTGATTCTGCGGGAAGAAGTCGGTATAGAGTCTGCCGGGCACGAACTTGACGCCGCGCCGGTCGACCATGTCAATATACTTCGCATTGGCTGCAACGATACGGATCTCACCGTATCCGCCATCTGCGGTCTTCTCCACTGACGTTATGCAAGTCGGCGAGAAAAACGAGTCGACAAAGCTCTGAAAATCCACGGCGTCTCCTTTCTGTCACATAGACACTTTCATTTTATACCTCCGCTTTTTTATTTCTATTCATAGGCGGATTTATTAATCGAATATTTACTGCGATTAAAAGTTGATAAATCTTTGTTTTCATTTAGTTAATACGAATTAATAATCCTCGTCTTATAATCAAGGTGGTTACAAAACAAGGGTGGATCATGTCTATTGATCCGGAATCAATATTGATAATTTGGAGGCAATAACAAATGGAAAACAAGAATCTGGATGATTACAAGATCAACGAGATTTCACAGCTTTTCTATGATAACGTCGGTGCGATAGTCCTTATCGATCCGGCAGTCGATGCATACAAGACCATCGTCCGCAGAGGAATGTTCGAACGTCTGCTCTTGCCGGACGGCATCTACCATGATCTTATCTTGGATCTGTGGTTCCATTTCGAGGGATCGAGCGAGAAGGTCTCAGGTGACTACCAGATCTTCGCGGACAACACGGGCACGTTCAAGTCCAAGTACAGCCGCCGTCTTAAGATCGCACTGGAAGGCGAGGAGAAAGCTCACCTCGTGCAGCTGACTGTATATCCCATTGAGGATGCTACCAAGTACATCTTCATCCTCGATGAGTTCGACGATGACGAATCGCTTCAGGAATCCCTCACTGCAAAGAAGATCAATACCATCCAGGGTTCGTATCTTTTCTCCATGTATATCGACCTCGTTGCAGACACAACGAGCAGCATCAACGTTACCGAGATCTCCGATGACGTAGTCAACTACAACCTGAAGTACTCCGAGTGGAGACTGATGATCGTCAATATGATATGGCCTGAGGATCAGGAAGAATTCCTGCGCCGCACGGACCCCGAGTTCCTTAAGAAGAACTTTACTCCCGGCAGGACTTCATCCTACGATTGTATGATGCGTAATCTCGAAGGCAAGTTCATCTGGGTCAAGCTGATCTTCAGCCGTGCCGAGACATACAACGAAGATGACTACAGATACGTCTTCATGGTCCAGGACAACAACGAGACTTCAATGGAGATGATCTCCACCCTTCAGCAGTATGAAGAGAAGGCGACGAGAGATCCGCTCACCGGTGTATTCAACCACGGTGAGATAGAGTCACAGCTGAACAACGCCATCACCGGCATCCCGCAGAGCAGCGAGCCCGTATCGATCATCATGTTCGATCTCGACCATTTCAAGGAGATCAACGATAACTACGGTCATTCAGACGGTGATACTACGCTGAAGTGTTTTGCAGGCATCTTAAGGGAGACTGCCGCAGAGAATAAAGTCCTGGCCGGACGCTGGGGCGGCGAGGAATTCGTCGTGGTCTGCCGCGGCATGAACGGCGATCAGGGTTATGCGCTCGCTGAAGAGATCAGGCAGAAGATCGAGACATACGAGTTCCCGAACATCATGCACATCACCTGCTCTGCCGGCGTTACCGAGATCAAGCCTGACGATGACTTCCAGAAGGCCTTCGACAGAATGGACAAGGCACTCTACGAGTCTAAGGAAGGCGGAAGGAACAAGTCAACACTGTTGTAAAAGCAAGACATAATAAAACCTCAAAGCAAAAGGGCTGTCTCGATCAGATGAGGCAGCCCCTTTGTTTTATACGATATTCCTGATGCCTTCGCATATCCTCCGGGCAACCATCGGGTTATTCATGGTGTAAAGATGTATCCCGCTGATGTCACTTACGAGAAGATCTATTATCTGGCTCAAGCAGTATGACATCCCCGCATCGAAGAGCGCATCTTTGTTATCCTCATATCGTGAGATTATCTTTTGGAATCTCTTTGGGAAAGAGGCATTGCACATTGAGACCATCCTCTTGATCTGCGACGCGTTGATAACCGGCATAACGCCCGGTATCACCGGGACATCGATATCGGCGATCCTGCATTCGTCGTGGAACCTGTAGAATAACTCGTTATCGAAGAACAGCTGGGACAGGAGCACTTCAGCTCCGGCATCGACTTTCTTCTTAAGGCTCTTTATCTCGGATACGACCCCCGCCGATTCAGGGTGGCACTCGGGATAGCATGCACCCAGGAAACAAAAATCGTTGCCGTTCTTAAGATATGAGATAAGATCCGACGAATGCTTAAAATCATTCTTTGCAGGCACGTTGGGATTTGCATCTCCCCTGAGCGCCAAGATATTCTCGATGCCTTCATCCTTTAATACCTTGGCGAATTCGTCGATCTCATTCCTGTCATAATGAAGGCATGTGAGATGGACCACAGGCTCGATCTTATACTCGTACTTGATCTTCTTTGCCAGCTCGATCGTACGGTTGCAGTTAGATGATCCGCCTGCACCGAACGTCACACTGATGAAGTCGGGCTTAAGCTCGGACAGCACCTCGAGAGTCGCATCGATGTTGTGAAGCTCGGCATCCCTCTTAGGCGGGAATATCTCGAAGGACAGGCTCCTCTTCTGCTTGTAGACCTCTGATACTTTCATGCTTATCCTCTGATCTGCTTGGCAGCTGCGACGAGGTTGGTAAGGCTCTTTACCGTCTCCTCGTTTCCTCTCGTCTTAAGACCGCAGTCCGGGTTGACCCAAAGCTTATGATCTTCGATCTTCGCCCTCATCTTGGTAAGCGCCGTAACGATCTCTTCCACGGAAGGAACACGGGGACTGTGGATGTCATAGACTCCGGGACCTACTTCCGTCTTGAAATTGTTTGCCTTGAGCGAATCCAATATCTGCAGGTCGGAACGTGATGCCTCGAAAGTGATAACGTCTGCATCCATTGCATCGATAGCCGGAATGATATCCGTAAACTCGCTGTAGCACATATGTGTGTGGATCTGTGTCTCGGGCTTAACCTTGCTGTGTACGAGCCTGAACGCAGGGATCGCGAAATCAAGATACTCGCTGTACCAGTCGCTCTTTCTCAGCGGAAGCTTCTCTCTTAGTGCGGCCTCATCGATCTGGATGATGCCTATACCGTTTGCCTCGAGATCGAGTACCTCGTCTCTTATCGCAAGTGCGATCTGCAGGATGCTCTCCTTGATGGAGATGTCCTCTCTCGGGAACGACCAGTTAAGGATCGTAACCGGACCCGTGAGCATTCCCTTTACCGGCTTGTCCGTGCAGGACTTGGCAAACTTGGACCACTCGACGGTGATGGGTGCTTTGCGCGATACGTCGCCCCAGATGATCGGCGGCTTGACGTTACGCGTACCGTAAGACTGTACCCATGCCTTCTCAGTGAAGACATAACCATTCAGATTCTCACCGAAATACTCGACCATGTCGTTACGCTCGAACTCACCGTGAACGAGTACATCAAGACCGATCTCCTCCTGCAACTTAATGCACTCTGCGATCTTCTGCTTGTTGAATTCGACATACTCTTCCTTAGACTTCAATCCCTTCTTGAATTCCTGTCTGTTCTTTCTGACCTCCTGCGTCTGCGGGAACGAACCGATGGTAGTCGTCGGAAACAGCGGAAGGTTCAATATCTCCTTCTGTATCTTCTCCCTCTCCTCGAAAGCAGGCAGCCTTACATAGTCTTCTTCCTTAATGCCTGCGACCTTCGCCTGAACTTCCTCATCCCTGCTGTCTTTGCGGCCTTCAAATAACTCCTGATTATCCTTGAATACTTCGCTTGAAGCGTAATCTGTTCCTGCTATCGATGCGATCTCTGCAAGCTCTGTGAGCTTCTCTTCAGCGAATGCAAAATGCTTCTTGTAGTCTTCGGAAAGCTTACTCTCGTTTGCAAGGGTGTAAGGAACATGAAGGAGTGAGCAAGATGTGCCGAGAACAACGTTGTACGTTCCGATCTCATCTAATACGGAAAGTGTCTTGGAATAGTCATTCCTCCAGATGTTCTTACCATTAACAAGGCCTGCGATAAGGAGCTTATCTGAAGGGAAACCTGTCTTAACGAGTTCTAACGTCTTTCTTCCTTCAATGAAGTCAAGACCTATAGCATCGAAGTCCTGCTTGATGACCTCTGCATAGATATCCCTGATGTCACCGAAGTAAGTCTGCAGGAACACTTTAGCGCCGTTCTTGTTTGCAAGGACGGATGAATAGATCTCCTTGAACAGTTCGATGTCGGCAGAGTCCAGATCTCTTACGAGATAAGGCTCGTCGAATTCGATGATGTGTGCACCCTTGGATGTGAGCTGTTCAACGAGCTTTACATACTCAGCTGAAAGAGCCGGAGATACATCTGCGATCTTCTTCGAGCCGGTGAACTTGGCAAGCTTCAGAAATGTGAAAGGTCCTACGAGTGCAACCTTTGTATCGATGCCGAGCTGCTTTGCTTCTACATATTCATCAACAGGCTTAGTGCCTGTGAGAGCTACAACGGTATCGTCGTCGATCTCGGGAACAAGATAGTGATAGTTAGTGTTGAACCATTTCTTCATCGCGAGCGCCTTAACGTTGCCCTTGTCTCCCTGATAACCTCTTGCGAGAGCGAAATATGTCTCGAGTTCCGTAAGGCCTAAGTCCTTGTATCTCTGAGGGATAACATTGAACAGGAACGCCGTGTCGAGAACATTATCGTAGAAAGAGAAGTCGTTGGAAGAGATGTATGTGATGCCGGCCTTGCTCTGTGCGAGAAGGTCTTCCTTCCTGATCGTTCTCGCGACCTCGAGAAGCTCCGCCTCGCTGATCTCGCCCTTGAAGAACTTCTCGGAAGCAAACTTGAGTTCCCTGTCCTTACCGATCCTGGGGTATCCGATAACTGATGTGTTCATATGTATTTCCTCCGTGAAAACCAATGTTTTAATGGTTGGGAGTGTAAACCCACTGAACCGATGGGTAAAATACATATAACCACTGCTTATCCATAGACATAATCTATGGCTCACGATATAATCACGGTGTAATCTATATATCAAGGAGGCGCACCATGACATTAAAACAACTTCAATATGTAGTAACCGTCGCAGATGAAGGCAACATCACAAGTGCCGCCAAGAGACTATTCATCGCCCAGCCGAGCTTAACGGCCGCGATCCACGAACTGGAGAACGAATACGGCATCACGATATTCTTAAGATCGAATAAGGGGATCAAACTGACACCTGAGGGCGAGGAATTCCTCGGTTATGCAAGACAAGTCCTCGACCAGACACAGCTTATAGAAGAACGGTATGCCGGAAAAGAATCCGGCAAGCTTAAGTTCTTTGTGTCTGCACAGCACTACTCATTTGCAGTCGAAGCCTTCGTTGAACTGCTGAAAAACAGCGGCGCTGATAAATATGAATTTCATATGAGAGAGACACAGACATTCAACATAATCGATGACGTCGCGCATCTGAGGAGTGAGATAGGCATCTTGTATCTGAATAAGTTCAACGAGGAAGTCATAAGGAAAACCCTGAAGGATAACAACCTGTCGTTCACTCCTTTGTTCAAAGCCGAGCCGCATGTGTTCATCGGCAAGAATTCCCCGCTTGCAAAGAAGAGATATCTTACAGTAGAAGATCTTAAACCCTATCCCCGCCTATCTTATGAGCAGGGCAGTCACAACTCTTTCTATTTCTCAGAGGAGATCTTAAGCACAATGGATTGTGATAAGGAATTGGTAGTCCTCGACCGAGCTACGCTGTTCAATCTGCTGATCGGTCTTAACGGGTATACGATCTGCAGCGGTGTCATCAACGAAGAACTCAACGGCCCGAACATCATAGCCAAGAAGCTCAAAGTCGACGACTACATGGAGATCGGCTATATCCTTCCGAGCTCCATACACCCGTCGCATCTGACTTCCGAATACATTGATATCCTTAAGTCGCTGACCGCTTAAATAATGTAGAACCAGGCATCACCCTGAGGCACTTCTTCCTTTACGGGAGCCTTGCCCTTGGTCTTATACTCCATCTCAGGATTCTTGATGCTGACTCTGGTATCGGCGGGAACGGGGCCTGTGATGAAGGTATTGCCTCCGATAACGGTATTCTTACCGATGACGGTATCGCCGCCCAATATGGATGCGCCCGCATAGATGACCACACCATCCTCTATTGTCGGGTGACGCTTCTTGCCTGACAGCTTCTGGCCGCCTCTTGTAGAGAGCGCGCCTATCGTAACGCCCTGATAGATCTTTACGTCATCTCCGATAATGGAAGTCTCACCGACAACTATACCCGTACCGTGATCGATAAAGAATCTCTTGCCGATGGTAGCTCCCGGATGGATATCGATACCCGTTCTGGAATGCGCAAACTCAGTCATGAGTCTGGGAATGACGGGAACATCGAGAAGATACAGTTCATGAGCAAGTCTGTATACCGTGATCGCGATGAGACCCGGGTATGCAAGGATTATCTCTTCGAAGCTGCCGGCTGCGGGGTCTCCGTCATATGTGGCGAGAAGGTCGCTCTCGAGGTACTCTCTTATCTGCGGGAGCTTCTCGAAGAATGCATATGTGATGCGGTAGCTCTCCTTCTCCCTCTCGTCTTCAGACATCGTGTCTCTTAACTTGCAGAAATCGAGTGCGAGGCAGATCTGCTTATTCAGACGGTAGAAGATGTCCTCGATAAGCACCGCTATTCCGTTCTCAGGGTTATAGCTTTTATAGGTGCGGTCCCTGAAGTATCCGGGATACACCACGATGAACAGATTGTTGATTATATCGATGACTTCATTACGGTCGGGCTTGCCCAGGATATCCGCAGCATCGATATTCTTCCCGCCCTTATAATCAGCGAGGATATTGTCAACAAGATTGCCGATCTCTTCTTTTATATTGTTATCCATGATCTGCTCTCGCTTTCAGAATAATATGCAACGATTTTCTCAAATATTCGGCAAGTTAACAACCCGTGTTTTATATGCCAAAAGGAAGGGCACGAATGCCCTTCCCTTAATCCGAAGGTTTATTATGATATCACTTGATGGCTTCTCTCCATGTAGCGGGCTTGAACTCGTTTACCAGAGGGAGCAGACGCTTATCGACATCGATCTTGAATACAGCGTTGAAGTTGTTGGTGGCGATCATCTGTCCTGCGAATCCCACGATCACGACGAGCTCCTGATCATTGAAGAACTTCTTGAGGTTATCGATAAGCTCATCGGATACTGCCGTAGGATCCTTTACGATCTGCTCGGCAAGCTGTGCAAGCACGGTCTCCTTCTCGTCATATACGAGGTTTGCGGGGTCAAGGCCTAAGCCCTTAACATCACTGATGAAGAACAGTGAGCAGAGCTGGCAGGAGTTGGTCGTTGATATCTTGTGTGCATAAAGGATCGCATCCTTCTCGCCGATCACTTCTACAAGACGGTTCCATGACGTGTACCATGCCATGTATGCGTCATAAGTGGCAGCATCGTTCAGAAGGCCCTTCTTCATGTTTGTTACTGCGTTGCGGCCGGCGAGCTCGTCATAGCGCTCCTTCTCGGCACCTGTTGCTTCGTTCTGTTCTACTAATTTGATCCTAGCCATTTTGTTATCTCCTTTGCGATCATCTCGGTATTTTTTAAAGTGCAAGCTTTAAGACTTCCCGGAAAGCGGCTGCATCGAGCGGGACATAGTGTCCTACGTTTCCGCCTGCCGTCGCGCGTTTTGCCATTACCTCAAAGTCCTTATCATCTATTCCCAGTTCGGAGAGATGTGTCTTGAGGCCCAGCTTCCTGAAGAACGTTTCGAGTTCTTCGGATAAGAGAAGTGCGCGTTCCTTCTCTGAATAGTCATACGGATCCTTGCCGTACACTCTGCTCGCAAGCAGTGCGAGTCTCCAGGGCTTAACATCCGCCATATATCTGGTCCAGGCTGTGAACACTATTGCCATGCCTTCACCGTGCGTAATGTTATATTGTGCTGACAGTTCATGCTCGATGCGGTGCGATCCCCAATCCGCGGATCTTCCGGCATCAAGGAAGTTGTTGTGCGCGACCGATGCAAGCCACTGGATCTCTGCCCTTGCGTTGATATTCTTTTGATCTTTGAGAAGCCTGTCTGCGTTTACGAGCAATGCCCTTATCGCGCCTTCGATGAGGTAGTCTGTCGTATCAGAATTCTTCTCGTCGGAGAAATACCTCTCCAGGAGATGAGAATATACGTCTGCTATTCCCACGAAAGTCTGATAGGCCGGAAGGTTCACGGTATACTTCGGATTCATGATAGCGAACTTCGGGATTATGCGGTCGTCTTCGAAGCCCTTTTTCCATTCACCGTACGACAGGATCGCAGCGTTGGAAGTCTCGGAACCGCTCGATGCCGTTGTCGCGATGACTCCGATGTTGAGAACTCTGTCGGGGACGGCTCCCTTATCGAAGAAATCCCAGACATCGCCATCGAACGGTATACCGAGTGCTATCGCTTTGGCGGTGTCGATGGAGCTGCCTCCACCGACTGCCAGAACGAAGTCAACGTTATCTTCCTTGCCCTGTGCGACAAGCTTTCTCACGAGCTCGATCGAAGGGTTCGGTACTACTTCTCCGCTCTCGGAGAACCTGATGCCAAGTTCTTCCACGGCTTCAGTGATCACATCATAGATGCCGAGAGTCTTTATGAAGTCTCCGCTGTACACCAGCAGGAGCGATGTGACATTGTACTGCTTCAGCAGCGACTTCAGGTTCTTCTCAGAATCCTCCCCGAAAACGATCTTCGCGGGGTTGTAATACTCGAATCCGATCATCTTGCTCGCCTCCGGTACTATTACTCACCGTAGAGCGGTACTACTGCACCATCATATGTATCGTTGATGAACTGTGCGACCTCAGGTCCCTGGAGTACTTCGACGAGTGCCAGGATAGCGGGATCATTTGCCTTATCAGGTGATGTAGCGATGATGTTGCCGTATGTCTGAGCTGCAAGACCGTCATTTGCCTCTACTGCAAGTGCGTTCTTTACGGAGAGTCCGCCTTCGATGGCATAGTTGCCGTTGATGACTGCAACGTCTACGTCAGGGAGTGCTGCAACGAGCTGCTCGGGTGCAAGTTCTTCGAACTGAACGTTCAGAGGATTATCAATGATGTCTTCTACTGTTGCATTGATGCCTGCATCTTCGCTGAGTGTGATGATGCCTTCCTGATCAAGGAGCAGAAGTGCTCTTGCTTCATTGGTTACGTTGTTGGGAACTGCGATCACTGCGCCTTCGGGAAGTGCTGCAAGATCCGTTGTCTGACCTGCATAGATTCCGAATGGTTCATAGTGGATCTTACCTACTGATACGATGTCAGTTCCGTTCTCGAGGTTGTACTGATCGAGGTAAGGATCGTGCTGGAAGTAATTGGCATCGAGTGAACCTTCAGTAACTCCGGTGTTAGGTGTGATGGAATCTTCAAGCTGAACGATCTCAAGTGTGATTCCCTGCTCTTCGAGAAGAGGCTTAGCGAACTCGAGGATCTCTGCATGAGGTGTAATGTTAGCGCCTACTACGAGGGTTACGTTCTCTGCAGGCTGCTCCTGATCTTGTGCTTCAGCCTGTGACTCTGCGGGAGCTGAAGGTGCTACCGTGCCTGCCTCAACATTCCCGTTGCTGCTGGCGCATGAAGCGAAGCTTGATGTAAGTGCGAGTAAAAGTCCTGTGGCGATTGCCTTTCTGAATATGTTTTTCATTTTAATTGTTCTCCTTAGTTTGTGTTTTTGTTTTGCTTTAAGAATGATTTTGTTATGGGCATAAAAATGCCCGGTGAGCATTTGTTACTCCCGGGCGCATGGCACATGTTTATATGCAAGTTATTGCTTTAACATCGATCGTTCTCAAGGCGTGAGGAATGTGTTCCGTCGCCCTGGGCCATATTGCGCACCCGGGAGCACAGCATTCGACAACACATCATGGTAACTGTCGTCTCGTATGTTCTATACATTTCTCACTCCTCCTTTCGGTTTGATGACGTTACTTTACTACTACTAACCTACTATGTCAATAGGTAATTCTAAAATTTATACAGTTGTTGTCTGTTCCTTATTCTGCGCGGCTTTGCGCTGAGACAACTGGTACTTATCGAGCAGTCTGACATACATTACCGGCACTGCCACGACTATGGCTGCGCTTGCCTGAATGCCGTTGGGGATAACAGAACCCAATGCGGCTGCAACACCGTACATAAAGGGCAGCGATTCGAAAGCAAAGTATCCTGCGATCATGATCGCTTCTGTAACGAGAGATACGGAGATCTTACGTGCAAGAGATGTCTTACCTTCCTTATTCCTCTGAAGCAGTGTACCTGCCACAAGGCCCATAATGCCCTTGATAAGGAATGTTGCTACCGCATACTGCGGATAACCTGCAAGAAGATCTGCAAGAGTCGATCCGATCGCTGCCGGCACTAATGCAAACGGGCCCAGGATATATGCGCTGATGAGTATTGCCGCATCACCGAGATTGATGTGTCCGATCGCTGTCGGGATGTGAAGTTCGGTACCTACAAAGATGAGCGCTGTAAGCATGCCTGCGTATGCTATTTTCTTAAGATAATCCTTATTGTTTTTCATGGTTATTTCTCCTTAGTTGTTGTTATTTGTTTTTATTGTTTGTTCAGAGCATCGAGTGATCCAGATAAAGGAACCTCATCTTCTCTTCATCATGTATATATGTATTGACGTGAGGTTTATCTTCGTAAACGATGTCTCCGTTCTTGTAGACGATCAGCTGGTTCTGAGGGAATTCCTCCCACTTCTGGTCATCGAGCGGATGCGTCGAGAACACTGCGATCCCCGGCCTTATAAGTCTGTACATCGTACCCGGTTCGTTCTTGTGTATGTAGAAGTAGTCTCCGTCATACAAAAGGAAATTCACCTTGTTGCCGGGAGTGATCTCACGAACTATCCTGCTGATCAATGCGAACTTCGCTTTATCATCTGCATCGTTCTTGATCAGATCATTGATCCGGTCTACGACATAATACAGGATCCTCTCGCTGTCAGTCGTTCCCTGCTGGACATACAGATACTTGTTCAGTCTGTCCGATTCGAAGATCGTTCCGTTGTGGACCAGCACCCACTTTCTTCCCGAAGAATCGTTAAGCACGAACGGATGGGTATTGCTGAAGCTGACGTCACCGATCGTAGCTTTGCGGATATGCGCCATACATCGCGAAGTTACCACTTTGCCGGTCAGTCTGTTCTTAAGATATCTGCTGTCAACAGCACGTACAGGTTCTTTCTCGATCGAGACGAGCCCGTCATCGAGCAGAGCCAGACCCCAGCCGTTATGGTGTTCAACGCTGTGCTTAAAGAATGTATTCAGGTAATCATTTACCGGGATCGTCCAGTCAGCCGATACCCCAAAAAGTTCGCACATTTTCCAAATACTCCTTATCTGTTTCAGGCAGCGCCTCTTTTGCCAAATCATATAAATGAGATGCCCATTCAGAAGCTTTCCTTCCATAGACCACAGCATTGTATCCGCCCTTCTCGACAGATTCAACTGCCTTCTGTATCTCCTCTGCAGAATCTATATCCGCAAGTTCCTTATCAAGTGTGATCAGATTCTCATCCGAATACACGATTCCTTTGAGAAGCGCAACATAACCGAGCGATCTGTCGATAGGCACGCTGTCCGCCACGCGGATCTCGATGTATTTCTTCACCCTGAAGTGGAAGAACCCCATTGATATGAAATGCTCTATGAGGTTTCTCTCGCGGGTTATATCCAGCGTCTCTTCTCTTATCAGGCCTCTTGCAAAAAGATCCTCTGCCGTCTCCGATCCCACATCCGTCGTAACTCCGTCATCCGTCAGAAGGATCAAGGGCGTATGAAGGATAGTATCCGCAATGGAATCATATCCAAAACCTGATTCCAACGAATGCGGATAGAATCCGGTCCTGCTGCTGTCCAGATCATCCCATTCCTGTATCCTGAACAGATGAGGCTTGTCCGGATGATCCTTCAGGGTCGAATCAGGATCCGTCTTGTTCTCCATCGCGATCATGAGGACCGGCGATATCTTCTGCAATACATTCAGCTTCCTTATCAGGTCTTCTTCAGATCTGAAATCCACGGACACCTGAGTCGAAGCCGAAGCTCTCATCATGTACTTGCCGTACTTGCCGGAGTGCCTGAAATAGGAGTCCATGTACTTGTATCTCTTTTTGGGAGACAGCGTGATATCTTCAGGATCTACAATGCCCAGTTCAACCAGAGGAAGATTGCCCTTAGTCTCGAAGTGATAACCTCTTGCCTTGAGGATCGGAGTCCAGAGCGCAATAAACTCTTCGTATATGTTCTTTATCTCCTCGAGATCCGAACAAGGCTTGATGCTTATCTCAAACTGGCATGCGGGTTCCAATGTGATCGAATAATCCTTTGTAACGTAGCCTACCGGATAGCCGTCCATATAGATGACCTCAGCTTCAACGATATCTGCCATGTTATTCAGGATCGAGGAAACTTCATCGAATCCTATCTGAACACCGGAATCGTTTACGACAAAATGCTCGACCTCAAGTCCGAGTCCCTGTGCTTCTGTCTCGCCGGAGCGGATGTAGTTCTTTATGTTTTCTTTTATACTCATCTGCTTGTCCCCCTTGCCGTGGAAGTGTTATGTCTTTCTCGTCTTCTTCGACATTCTTATTCCGATCTCCTGGATCAGCATTACCATGATCACGAGGAGCGCCACCGTAGTCCAAAGGACTTCCTTCTGATAACGGTAGTAACCATACTGAAGAGCTATCGCTCCGAGACCGCCGCCTCCAATGACGCCTGCCATCGCCGAATATCCGAGAACGGTCGCCACATTGATCGCACCACCCTGCAAGAGCGAAGGTGTAGCCTCGGGAATGATGAAATGTATTATCGTATAAAGCGGCGATGCGCCCATCGAAGTTGCCGCCTCGATGATGCCCGGATGCACTTCATTAAGCGATGCCTCGACCATTCTTGCCACGATCGGGATCGCACCGATGGTGAGCGGAACTATTGAAGCTTCCGTCCCGATGGATTTGCCGACGACCATTCTTGTGAACGGTATGAGGAGCACCAGAAGGATCAGGAACGGCAGCGATCTCGTGATGTTTACTACGATGCCGAAGATGCCGTTGATAACCTTGTTCTCGAGAAGCCTGCCCTTGGATGTAGCATAGAGGAGCACTCCCAGGGGAAGTCCTACGATGTATGAGAACAGCGATGCAAAGACCGTCATCTCGAAAGTCTCGAACACTCCTGCTATTATCGCGTCCTTTATGTAGTCACTCATTTATACCACCTCCGATACGGACAGACCGCCCGCTTTAAAGAAATCGATCACTTTCCTCTGATCAGACGACGAAGAGGGCAACTCGACGATCATCTGGCCGTAGCCGATACCTCCGACGCTTCTCGTGTTCGCACTCAGGATGTTGACCTTGAGTCCGGTCTTCTCGACGAGGTTCGCGATGAACGGTTCGCTCGAATGCGATCCGTCGAAAACAAGACGTATAACCTTGCTGTTTTCTTCTGAGGCCTCGAAAGGATTGCTCGGGAAGACGAGCTTCTTGGCAGCCTTGGACTGAGGGTTGGAGAACACGTCTGCAACATATCCCACTTCCGCAAGATTGCCGTCGTCGATGATGGCAACGCGGTCGCAGATCTTCTCGACTACGCTCATCTCGTGAGTGATGATGACTATCGTGAGCTTTCTCTCCTCGTTGATCTTCTTAAGAAGGTCCAATATCTCACCCGTGATCTTCGGGTCCAATGCACTCGTCGCTTCGTCGCAGAGCAGGACCTTCGGGTCTGCCGCAAGAGCTCTCGCGATCGCTACTCTCTGCTTCTGTCCGCCTGACAGACGTGCCGGGAACACATCCTTCTTATCAAGAAGTCCGACGACCTCGAGCATCTGCAGCGCCTTCTCCTTACGCTCTTTGCGCGGTACGCCTGCAATCTTAAGCGGCTGCTCGACGTTAGATAAGACCGTTCTCTGGTTAACCAGGTTGAAGCCCTGGAAGATCATGGAGATCGAGTGTCTTACTTCTCTAAGTTCGGCGCTGCTGAGCGTCGCCAGATCCTTATCGTAGAACTTTACGCTGCCCTTGCTTACATCCTCAAGGCGGTTAAGCGTACGGACCAGTGTCGATTTGCCCGCGCCGCTCATTCCGATGATGCCGAAGATCTCACCTTCCTGCACATCAAGGCTGATGTCCTTAAGCGCCTCGAATTCCTTGCCGTCGTTCTTATAAGTCTTGCTTACGTTTGTCAGTTCAAAGACATAACTCATTATTCGTATAATCCTTTACTAAGATATCTGTCTCCCCTGTCAGGGAATACCGTTACTATGTTTCCGGACTCGATCTCTTCTGACAGCTTGACCGCTGCTGCGAGTGCCGCTCCGGAAGAGGATCCTGCGAGGATTCCTTCGTGCTTTGCGAGCTTCCTGCTCGTTTCGAAGGCTTCATCGTCATTCACCTTGATGACCTTATCTACAAGTGTGATGTCCATCGTATCCGCGATGAAATCATTTCCTATTCCTTCTATGTCGTAATCGAAGTGCTCGCCGCCTCCGATGGTCGATCCGTAAGGATCCGCAAGAACACCCTTGATATCCGGGTTCTGCTCTTTGAGGTATCTTGCTACCCCCGTAAATGTTCCGCCGCTTCCCGCACCAGCTACGAAATAATCGATCTTGCCGTCGAGCTGTGAATATATCTCAGGACCTGTCGTCTCATAATGTGCGAGCGGGTTTGCCGGATTTCTGAACTGCCTGAGAGATACTGCTCCCTCTGTCTTGCTGATTATCTCTTCAGCCTTGCGCTCTGCTCCGAGCATTCCTTCTTCTCTTGATGTGTGTACTATCTCCGCGCCCAAAGCGCGCATGATCTGCTGTTTCTCGATGGAGAACTTCTCGGGTACCGTGAAGATGACGTGAATGCCCTGGTTCAGCGCAGCTACCGCGATGCCTATTCCCGTATTGCCTGCGGTCGCATCTACTATCGTGCCGCCTTCCTTCAGGATCCCGCGGTTCTTCGCGTCATCTATCATGTATACGCCGATGCGGTCTTTGACGCTTCCTGCGGGGTTCATGAGTTCGAGTTTTGCATAGATATTTACACCGGGCTTAACGCCCATATGGTTGATCTTCAGGATCGGAGTATTGCCGATCAATCCTCTTATGTCTTCATATACGTTGTTCATAACAATCACCTTTAAGCCTTTACTGAGTTCTTGATTGCCTGCTCGAGATCTGCGATGAGATCATCAACATCTTCGATGCCGACCGAGAATCTGATGAGTTCGTCGACTATGCCGACTTCCTTGCGGATCTCCGCAGGGATAGCCGCATGTGTCATAGTAGCCGGATGGCATACGAGAGATTCGACGCCTCCAAGACTTTCGGCGAGTGTTATGAGGCTGAGGTTCTCGTAGAACTTCCTGTAGTCGTATTTATCGCGCAGCACGAAAGAGATCATCGCACCCGCACCGTCTGCCTGCTTTTTCTGCACCTCGTACCCGGGGTCTGTCTCGAGGCCCGGATAGTAGACCTTGCTGACGTAGTCGCTTGATGCGAGCCATCTTGCGATCTTGTCTGCGTTGGCGACGTGTCTGTCCATGCGCACACCTAAGGTCTTAATGCCTCTTATGATGAGAAAACTGTCCCACGGAGCGAGGACTCCGCCGATAGCATTTTGCAGATAATAAAGGCGGTCAGCCAATGCCTTCTCTTTGACTACGATAAAACCTGAGATGGTATCAGAATGACCGCCCAAGTACTTGGTACCGCTGTGGATAACGATATCAGCACCGAGCGTCAGAGGACGCTGAAGGTATGGTGTAAGGAAAGTGTTATCGACGATAACGAGCTTGTCGTATTTCTTTCCTATCTTTGATACTGCTTCGATGTCCGTGATGGTGAGAAGCGGGTTTGCTGGAGTCTCGATGTAAATGGCCTTAACATCGTCGTCGATAGCCTTCTCGACTGCCTCCAGATCTGATGTGTTAACGATCTTGTATGTGATCCCGAAGTTATTGAATACGTTGTCGAGTATTCTGAAAGTACCGCCGTAGATGTTGTCTGATACGATGAGCTTATCGCCGCTCTTGAACAGGGACAAAACCGTGTTGATCGCAGCAAGTCCTGATGCAAATGCAAGACCATAGTCGCCCTGTTCAAGGTCTGCGATGAGCTTCTCTAACGCTGCCCTTGTCGGGTTGCCCGTTCTCGAGTACTCCCAGCCTCTGTCCTTGCCGAGGCCGTCCTGCTTATACGTGGATGTCTGGTATATCGGAACGTTGACCGCACCGGTCGTCTCGTCTCCGTCGATGCCTCCGTGGATAAGAAGCGAATTAAGTTTAAGGTCATTTATGTTACTCATTTTTGTTTCCTCTCAGTTAAGTTATTAAAGAAAAAGCCCGAAGCGTTATTATGGCTCCGGGCTCACAGAACATGCAGTTTACATGATTCATCTACATCGAATCATATTAAGACAGCAACAGTCCATTGCCCGTTGATATAACATTCGACAACACATGGTCTTCATTGTTACTGCCTCCTTTGTTGATCTTGATGGTGGGATTATATAGCCAATTACCTACCATGTCAATAGGTTGTTCTTGATTTGCCTATTTGCCTATGTGTATAATGGGTGAAAACGAATACGGGGGTATTACGAATGATCTCTACAAAAGGAAGATACGCGCTTCGCGTCATGATAGATCTGGCACAAAACGATAACGGCAATTACATTCCTCTCAAGGATATCGCCGAGCGTCAGGAGATCTCCAAGAAGTATCTGGAGATAATCGTCAAGAAGATGGTGGAAGGCGGTCTCATCAAAGGATCCAGCGGAAAGGGTGGCGGCTATAAGCTCGTCCGCAAGCCTTCCAGGTATTCCGTCGGTGAGATCCTCACTCTCATGGAAGGAACGGTCTCATCCGTTGCCTGCCTCGCTGACAAGAACTATGACTGCCCCCGCAAAAAGAAGTGCGAGACTCTCCCGATGTGGAAGGAATTCGACGCCATCGTACACAACTATCTTTACGGCAAGAAACTAAGCGACCTCCTCTGATCGCATCTGACAACCCGAGAACGGTCCAAAGTCAATTGACTTTCTTTTGCCTTTACTTATTTATTTTGTGCGCGCGTATATGTTATCATCAGATAACACATGTGCTTTTGCACTCTGAGGGGTATCTATTATGGCGAAGTGGATCATTGTCGTTGACGACGATACTGCCAACCTTAAGATGGCGGGTCATATCCTGAGTAAGAACAACATGCGCGTAACTGCTCTGAAGTCGGGCAGCGCTTTCCTTGATTATGTTAATGATAACGGCATGCCGGACCTGGTCCTTCTGGACATCAAGATGCCTGTCATGGACGGCTTTGAGACACTCGGCAAGTTAAGACAGATAGAGCAGCAGAAGGGACTGATGAAGACCCCTGTCATCTTCCTTACTGCAGATGAAGACGTTGATACCGAGACCAGAGGCTTTGAGGTAGGTGTATCCGACTTCATAAGAAAGCCTTTCAACCCCGACGTTCTCCTCCGAAGGATCGGCAACATCATGTCGAACTCACAGGAGATGCACGACCTCAAGAGCGAAGCAACGATAGACAAGCTCACAGGCTTCCTGAACAAAGGTGCTACCGGTGTCGAGCTGTCCAAGATGTGCTCAGAGACATCCGGATGCCTCATGATGATCGACCTCGATTCATTCAAGCTCGTAAACGATATATATGGTCACGATATGGGCGATAAGGTCCTTATCTCCTGCGCCGACATCATACAGCGTAACGTACCTGCAGGAAGCAAGTGCGGAAGGATCGGCGGAGACGAGTTCACGTCTTTCGCTGTCGGCGTTTCCACCGAGGAGCAGGTCGCAGACATCACCGCTAAGATCAACGAAGAGATTACGGCAAGTGCGAAGCAGCTTATGGGCGAAGACATGAACATCCCGCTAGGCGCTTCCATCGGCGCCATCTTCGTTCCGAGATACGGCAACGATTACACTGCCCTGCTTAAGCTCGCAGATAAGACTCTCTATACCGTAAAAAAGAACGGCAAGCACGGATACGGGATATACGATGACGAAGCAGACGACGAAGAGGGCGCCGCTGCGCTCGATATCCACGCGCTCTCTGAGATATTGGGCGAGCGTTCGATCCAGGACGTCGCTCTGCAGCTCGACAAGGATTCGTTCTCGCCCGTATACCGATATGTCATCAGATACATAATGAGACACCACATCAACGCATGTAAGGTACTGTTCACACTCGCACCTGCAGGCGGAAACGCTACTACGGAATTCTATGATAACGTCGACGAGTTCGGAAACCATATCAGGAGCTCGCTGCGCAAATCGGATATCTTCATGAGAAACAGCAAGAACCAGTACTTCGTATTCCTCACTGACATAAGAGCGGATTCGATAGACAAGGTCGTATCCAATCTTATAAACAACTGGCAGACGAAGAACGAGGAAGAACTCATCATCACTCACGAGACAGAGTTCATCGGCAACAGACAGGAACTCGCACACTCGGGCGGTCACAAGAGAGTCGTCGTAGTCGATGATGACGTCATCAACCTCCAGGTTGCAGGCAAGATCTTAAGTTCCGGCGGACTTCACGTTACCGCTCTCAAATCAGGCTCTGCCCTCATCGAATATCTGAAGAACGAGAAGGAACTTCCGAACCTTATCCTGCTCGACATAAAGATGCCGGACATGAACGGGTTCGAGACATTGAAGAAGATCCACGCATTGGAGTCGGCGGCTGCCAACATCCCCGTTGTCTTCCTTACGGCAGACGAGAGCGAGGGAGCGGAGAGAGAAGGTCTGTCACTCGGCGCGATGGACTTCATCAGGAAGCCGTTCGTACCGGAAGTACTGCTTATGCGCGTTAATAACCTGATCGAACTCGTCACGCTCCAGAAGAGCCTGTACGACGAGATCGAAGAGAAGAAGAGAGAATTACAGCTGAGAGGGTGACCTTATGAGTACCAACGACAAAGAACTGTTCCAGACTTCACACCTGACGATCCTTGTAAGCTATACCATTTTCGCGACGATACTGATAGTCGAGTCCCTCCTCCTCGGTTGGGAGCTTTGGCCTCTGCTCATCATTGCCCTGGGCATCATCGCCGCATGGGTTCTCCACATAAGACACACCACGCCTCCGAGCGTACGCCTGTGGCTGTATGCGATCCTGATGATGGGATGTTTCTTCTTCTACGGCATACACAGCACGAGCACGTTCGACCTCGCACTCGTAATGGCAGCGATCATAATGATCCACACGCTGACAGGCAAGAAACACCTCATTACTCTCTGCCAGTTCACATACTACCTGACGATGGCATACGGTATCATCACGATGGTCATGGCAGGCGAGGCCTTCGATGTCCTTATCATCTCGCGCTGCGTTCTTCACGTCGTCATGATATTCTTCATCGGAAGGTTCGCCAAGGTCATCATCGACAAGTGGATGCAGGTCCTCGGCAAATCCAAGGAAGAAGTCGAGCAGCTCACCGAAGCGACCGAACATCTTAACGACTTCCTCGCGAACGTATCGCACGAACTCAGGACTCCTGTCAATGCCATCATCGGACTTACCAGCCTTTGCATCGAGAAGTCCAGGCACAGAGAGGTAGAGAACGACCTCATCGCAGTAAGGGATTCAGGACGCAAGGTCGCAGAGCAGATCAGCGATATCCTTGACTACTCCGAGATCGACCGTAAGAAGGCAGTCTGCAACAACGAAGACTACATGCTCTCTTCCGTCCTGCATGATCTCGTAACCGACGTCAAGCACTACAAGTCGAAGAACGTCGAGCTCATCATAGACGTCGACCCTTCGATCCCGGCAGTCATGAATTCAGACGTGGCGAAGATCAAGAAGATACTCCGCGCGCTTATCACCAACGGTCTCAAGTACACCCAGGCGGGCGGCGTCTACGTGAGGATCACGACCGAGCCTCACGACTACGGCGTCAACCTCTGCATCGAGGTAACGGACACCGGTAAGGGCATGACCGACTATGAGCTCGAGAAGGTCTACGACAGTTTCTACCAGGCTGACTCCAGCCGTACACGTCAGGGCGGCGGTCTTGGCCTCGGTCTTGCGATCGCATCGGGATTCGTCGCTCTCTTAGGCGGCTTCATGACGATCGAGAGCAAGCCCGATGTCGGAACGACCGTCAACGTCAGCATCCCGCAGAAGGTAGTCGATCCGCTCAGCTGCATGTCCGTTGCTGCGCCCGATAAGCTCTGCCTCGGTGCGTTCCTGCATTTCGAGAAGTACGACCATCCTGCGGTAAGAGACTATTACAACTCGATGGTACTTAATATCGTAAAGGGCCTCGGCATCCAGATGCACCGCGTTAACAACGCAGAGAACTTAAAGCTCCTGCACAACTCGATCCATCTGACACACCTGTTCATCGCCGAGGAAGAATACAACGATAACGTCGACCTCATCGAGGAACTCGCGAAAGAGATGGTCGTCGCCGTCGTCGCCAACGAAGGCATGATCCTTCCGAAGAACACACGCGTCAAGGTCCTCGAGAAGCCGTTCTACTGCTTCCCTGTCGTATCCATACTGAATTCTTCCGTCGGCAGCAAGGAAGAGACCGTAAAGCATCTGCGCTGCGACGGCGTGCGCGCACTCATCGTCGATGACGAGTCGATGAACCTCGTCGTAGGCAGGAGCATCTTCGGAAGATACGGCATGAAGGTCTATACCGCGATGTCCGGTCAGGAGTCGATCGATATCTGCCGTGAGAAAGTATTCGACATCATCTTCATGGACCACATGATGAGCGGCATGGACGGCGTTGAAGCCATGAAGCGTATCAGGACCGATGTCGCAGGACTTAACGGTTCGATCCCGATCGTAGCGCTCACCGCGAATGCCATGAGTTCTGCCAAGCAGATGTTCCTGGCGGAAGGTTTCGACGGGTTCGTAAGCAAGCCTGTCGAGATAGAAGAACTCGAGCGCGTCTTGAAGCAGGTCCTCCCCAAGTCGGCGATATCATTCGTAGATGAATGCGGCAACACGGAGGCTGTTCCGGCCGAACCCGCCAAGGAAGAACCCGCACCCGAACCGGAACCCGAGAAAGACTTCATCGAAGATCTTAAGAAGAGCGGCATTGATACCGAGGGCGGTCTCAAGTACTGCGTCGGCGACAAGGATTTCTACAAGTCGCTGCTGATACAGTTCGCGACTGAATCCGCGGATAAGATCGCCAGCATGAAGAAGTATTACGTCTCGCGCGACTGGCACAATTACGAGATACTGGTCCACGCGCTGAAGAGCACATCAAAGATGGTAGGCATATACGACCTGTCAGAGTCTGCGAAATCTCTCGAGATGGCAGCCAAGAATAACGAAGCAAACTACATCCTCGATAATCACGAGCAGATGATAAGAGAGTACGGCCGCATCACGGCAGAGATCCGGGAACAGCTTCTGGCGGGAGACACTGACGGCGAAGACGATGTGCTCGAATTTGCACCCGAGAGTGAAGGAGGTGATCAGGCATGAAAGACATGTTTGCATATATCTTCAAGCCTTCATCCAAGGATCCCGAAGCAGTAAAGTCCGCGTACTTCGAGTCCGTCGGACCGACACACGTCACGATGATCATCACGCTCCTCGCGGCGATCACATTCCTTGTCCTTACCTTTGCTTATCCGCCCTATTTCGGCGGCACGACGGTACTGTACCATCAGTTCTGCTATGTCTGGGTAATCGCAGTCGCTTCGGCATGGCTGCTGGGAGTTCATCATGCGATGAAGGACTACGCGGAAAGATACATGATCGTCTTCGTGCTCAATCACATAATGGGCGTATCACTGTATATCTGGGTAATATCGCTCATGATCGTAAACTACATGGCAAGAGGCATCGTCGATTCCACGCTGTTCATGACGGTCGCACTTGTTGTCCCTCTGTGCGTGTACTTCAATCCTCTGGTGTATTTTGCGACAGCTTGCCTGTCTAACATATCGGTCATCGGATTCCTGTTCTATGCGGTGTCCGTGGGTTCCATCGAAGTAAACTACATGGCCAACTTCATGATCTTCTCGGTATTCCAGCTCGTAATGGGAATCATCATGAGCTACACGAAGTTCAGGCTTAATGTGCAGCTCGTTACGGCAGAGAAACAGCGTAAAGAGATCTACATGCTCAACAAGTCGCAGAACAGTTTCTTCTCGAACATGAGCCATGAGATCAGAACGCCCATCAACACGATCATCGGCCTCAACGAGATGATCCTCAGAGAAGACGTAAGCGATGAAGTCGTCGAGGATGCAGTCAACATCAAGGCTGCCGGCAACCTGCTCTTAAACCTCATCAACGACATCCTCGATATGAGTAAGTTCCAGTCGGGAAGCATGCAGCTCCTGATCGAACCTTACCGCACCGGCGACATGCTCTCCGACATCGTAGGCATGCTCTGGATCAGGGCAAAGGACAAGAAGCTCGACTTCAACATCGACGTATCGCCTGACATTCCTTCAGAACTCGTAGGCGATGAAGTCCGCATCAAGCAGGTCCTCATCAACGTCATCAACAACGCTATCAAGTACACCAAGGAAGGCTCAGTCTCGCTCACCGTCTCCTGCGATAGACATGAGGACAAGACCTGCAGTATGATCTACACGGTCTCCGATACGGGAATCGGCATCAAGTCCGAGGATATCCCCTATCTGTTCTCGGCGTTCAAGCGTGTCGATGAGACGACCACCAAGCACATCGAAGGCACCGGCCTCGGCCTGTCCATCGTTAAGCAGCTCGTAGACCTCATGGGCGGTAAGATCACCGTCAACAGCGTCTACAAGAAGGGTTCGACTTTCATCATCGAGATCCCGCAGAGGATCGAGAGAGAAGGCACAGTCGGCAATTATGATTTCGCGAAGACAAGTACTGCCGTTAAGAAGAAGGACTACCTGCCCAGGTTCGAAGCACCCGAGGCGAGGATCCTTGTCGTCGACGATAACGAAGCGAACCTCATGGTCGTACAGAAACTCCTGCGCGGCACGAAGATCCGCGTCGATACCGCCACTAGCGGCGCCGATGCCCTGCGCAAGACTCTCAACATCAAGTACAATCTCATCTTCATGGACCACCTGATGCCCGAGATGGACGGCATCGAGTGCAGAAGGAAGATCAAGGATCAGACCGGCGGAAGATGCCGCGATACTGCGATAATAATCCTTACGGCAAATGCTGACGAGGAGAACAGAGTGCTCTACGCAAGAGAGAATTTCGACGGATACCTTGCAAAGCCCGTAAGCGGCGATGCGCTCGAGAACGAGGTATATACCTTCCTGCCTAAGGAGATGGTCAAGATCACCGGCAACAGGAGCGAGATCGCACAGGAGTCCATCTCTTGGATGAGCGGCTCGAAGAAGCGTAAGAGCATCGTCATCACCACCGAGTCCGTTGCAGACCTCTCGCCTGAGATCATCGAGAGATACGGCATCGCGGTCATTCCGCACAAGGTCCGCACCGACGAAGGTCTCTTCAAGGACGGCAAGGAGATTGAGACATTAGGCGTACTCAAGTACATGGAGAACCCCAAGCACAACGTCCTCCCTCAGGGACCTGAAGTACGAGAGGTCGAAGAGTTCTTCGCCAAGCAGCTCACCTACGCCAACAACATCATCCACATCTCTATCTCGAGCAAGATCGAGCACAGCGGATACCAGCCTTCCCTCGAGGCATCCAAATCCTTCGACAACGTGTTCATCATCGATTCCGGACACGTATCGAGCGGTCAGGGTCTCATGGCTGTCATCGCGGCGAAAATGGTCGAGGACGGACTCTCCGCCGAGCAGATCGTCAAGGAACTCGAGGTATACAAGAAGAAGATCCACACGAGCTTCATCGTAGACAACCTCGACTTCCTCGCACGTGCAGGCCAGGTCGGAAACGGCATCGCGAATGTCGTCAAATCCCTCATGGGACGTCCTGTCCTAAGGCTCAAGAACGGCATCATGGGCGTCGGCATGACGTACTTCGGCACGCGCGAGAGTGCATGGAAGGCATACATCAATTCCGTTCTCTCGGGTGCCGCGAAGATCGATACGAGCATCCTCTTCGTAACCTACGTCGGTCTTACCAAGCGCGACACCGACTGGATCCGCGAACAGATCGAGAAGACCATGGAATTCGACGAGATCTACTTCAAGCAGGCCTCCCCTGCCGTCTCCGTCAACTGCGGTCCGGGCACTTTCGGATTGTTGTATGTGGAGAAGAAATAAACTTAAAGTATAATCTCCTATGGGTATGGAGAACGCTGTCTTACAAAATGACAAAGCATCGGTAAAGTTCCGCAGGAATTCCAACACGCTGGTGGACCTCGGGACCGGGATCATCATCTTCGGTTTCTGGTCCATCATCAAGCTTGCGACCTATACCATCCTGGATATACCGATCTACGACCTGTCCGTATATGATGACCTCGATCAGAGCGACCTTCCCCTCATCATGGCGATGCTGTATGCCATGCTGGCGGCAGACGTATTAGTCAGGATCATCGTAGGTCTCAATGCACGTGCCGAAGGGCGCGGCAAGAGCAGATCATCTCTGTATCTCATCTTCAATGTGTGGATGATCCTATTCGGACTGTTCTCTGTGGGTTCCCTCGTCTGGGAATGTTTCGAGGCAGGATATACCGAGACTCTCTTCGATCTGCTCTTGATGCTCTTCATGGAAGCGTCTTCCCTCGCTATCACGATAGAAGTATATGCTGCCGCCTTAAGCGTGCGGCGCTACAAGATCAAAGAACTTCGAAGGAGATACAAACTGCGTGCAGGCTGACTTTCACTACTATGCAACATATTGTGCAGCCTTCATCGCGGGGTATTCTCATGAGGAAGCGCTGGCCATCTGCTACAGCGACCAGTTCGTCGACTGCTGTACCAAGACTTTCCTTAAGTCCGTACATGCTACTGTCCACGCTGCCACAAGCCAGACGCAGGCAGAGCTCCTCGACATGAATGGCGACATCATCAGCCTTCAGGACATCACGAGGATCTGGGCGTCGTTCCATTTCCTGCCCAAAGACCTGTATGCGGAGACTCCCCGTGCCAGCAAAGACTATAAGAACAAATACCGTCTGATCTGCGGACCCAACGGCGCGCTCGTCAAAGACACTGTCGATCTCGCTTCTGGCAAGAGCCTTCAGCATGTCGGTATCGCGATGCATGTCCTTGCCGATACATGGGCACATCAGAATTTTGCCGGCACTCCTTCGCTCGCGATCAACAGCACGGACAGTCACTTCAGTGAGCTCATGCCGGACGGTACGATGCGCCGCATCACATTCAAGCACGCCCCTGGAGCTTCCGACGACCTCGAGAAGAGCAGATACAACAGCACAGTATTCAACACAAGGGAGAACAACATCCTGAACTTAGGACACGGGCATGCGGGACACCTGCCCGACTACAGCTTCATCAGATACAAGTACATGCCGGCTTGGGATGATTACCGTGAATGCCTGAAGGACAACCCGGCCGATTACTACAAGGCGTTCTGTCAGATGATACATGCGATGAGATGTCTGAGACTCGCTCAAGGGTTCGAGCTTAACACCTATGACGAAGAGACGGTCAAGCCTTACCTGTACAGCTTAAGAACGATAATCACGAAGAGGCAGCCTGATGCTTCTGCTGACTGGAAGGATCTTGCGTATGAGCTGTCGGGGCAGCTGGTGCCGGATTTCGACGTGGAAAGATATGCGGAAGAATACCGTTCCGCCGCGCCCGAAAACAAAGACGATACTTTCCTCGGAAGGTTCATCCTGGCTTCCCTTGCCCAGAAGAGCATGATCACAAATAAGATATTCAAGTCAGGCAATCTGCTGGCTGGATTCTCTGTCGATTACGACAAGCACGGCGCTGCCGGCATCAGGGATTATCTCATGCTCGTTTCTTCGAGCCGGAGGGCCGGAACATGAGCAAGAAGAAACGCGTGTGGAACATAATAGTCGCCATATTCATGATACAGAGCGCGCTGTTCCTGATGATCATCCCCGATGTCGCCTTCATGATCATCGCGGCGTTCGTCGGTATCATGCTCACATTCAGAGGCATCAAATTCCTCGTATACTATTCCACGCACGCCTGCCACATGATCGGCGGCAAGAAGATACTTCTTGTTGGTCTTCTGATGTTCGATGTGGGCGTTTTCTCCGCATCGCTCATCGACCAGGCTCAGATGATAATGATCTTCTATGTTGTGGCGATCCATCTTGTGGCGGCTATCTTGAATTTCGCGCGTGCCGTAAGCAACAAAGGCGACGGCAACCCCGGATGGAAGATCGACCTCGCGCAGGGCATCGGCAACATGGCGCAGGTCATATTGTGCATGATCTTCGCAGGGTTCGTCGAGATCCCCGTATTCATCTACTGTGCCGGCGTGATCTATTCCGCGGTGATCAAGATCATCAGATCCTGCAAGAAGACCGCGATCGTCTATGTTCAGTGATCCTGCCAAAATAATCGCGGCACGATCATGAACCGCGCCGCGAGTGGAGAGGGGTATGAAGTTATCGTCTCAGATTCAGATCGAGATAAGAGCCTTGTGCCTTCTTTGCTCTTTCCCCCAGGAACCAAGCTCGTTAATAATGGGAATCAGCCTTCTTCCTGTATATGTAAGACGATACTTAACCTTGTAATCTCCTCCGTCTTCTTCAAGGACACGCTTGATGATGCAGTCCTCTTCGAGCTGGCGAAGGATCTTGATGAGCACGAACTGATTCATGCCGTTGAAGCTGCTTAAGATCTCAGTGAATTCAGCACTCATCGCATCGTTGAGGAGCAGAATGACGGATGTCTTTCTGTGATTGCTGATAAGGTTAAGAGTATAGAATACCGGGAAAGGTCCGGTAATAGAATCGTCAGCGTAAGAGGTAACTGAAGTTCTATCATAAGTACTCTGTACAGTAGTAAGCATATCTCTCTCCTCCTCACTTAAGTATTTATCCTGATGAGCTAATAATACCCAAATGTGAAGAAAATGTCAACAAGATGTAAACGAAATATTTAATTAATGTCGGATTTATTAACAAAAATGGGAGCGGTTGCGCACAAAGCCCCGTAATTCGGCGTTTCTGCAACCCTTGATATTATTGGAGCGTGGCGTTTCGTATACGAATTCTGATCCGGAGCGCGATGATTTTTCAGTTATTCTCACTACTAAAACGGAAATACCGTTCATAAATTAGTCATAAATATATTTTCCTGCCCGTAAAGACCTCTTCTCACCCCTGCGGCACCATAGCGATAAAGTCTCAAGCAGTATATAATCTGTATTCTTCTAATAAAAAATGTTGTATACTATTTGCGCTTTACGGGCACACCCGCACAGGAGGTTCGATATGAACGAATACATCAAGCAGATCGCAGACAGGATCAGAGAACTCAGGGACATCCTTGAGATCGATGTCGAAGACATCTCACGCCAGATCGGTGTCTCCACCGACGAGTACCTTGCCTATGAGACAGGTGCAAAGGAGATCCCCATCAGTCTCCTGTACAAGGTGGCTGAAGTATTCAAGGTCGACCCCACTGTCCTCATGACGGGTGATGTACCGCGTATGGACGACTACACCGTGGTAAGAGGCGGCAACGGCGTTAAGGTCGAGAGATATCCCGGCTATTCATTCAGCGCACTCGCATTCAACTACAAGCACCGCCAGATGGACCCCATGATGGTCACGCTCTCCAAGTCCGACAAGGCTGAGCTCGTGCGCCACGGCGGCCAGGAGTTCAACTATGTCATCGAAGGCGCTATCAAGGTCATCGTCGGCGACAAGGAATTCACTCTCGAGGCTGGCGACTCCATCTACTTCAATCCGGAGAAGCCTCACGGACAGAGAGCCGTTACCGAGACAGCTAAGTTCCTTACCATTATCAACGGTTAATCACTTCAAGGAGTAAAGGTACAGATATGAGTTTATTGGAAAGATTTCTTCCCAGAGTCGAGTTCGACAGTTACGAAGATTTTGCCGAGAATTTCAAGATCAATGTTCCCGAGAACTTCAACTTCGGATTCGACGTTGTCGACGAATATGCAAACAACGAGCCCGAGAGAGAAGCACTTATCTGGTGCGACGATAACGGCAACGAGAAGCACTTCACTTTCAAAGACATAAAGGAAAAGAGCAACCGCGTCGCAAACATGTTCAAGGATCTCGGCATCAAGAAGGGTGACAGAGTCCTCATGATCCTGCGTCAGCGTCCTGAGGTATGGTTCACCATGGTCGGACTTCACAAGCTCGGCGCAGTCGTAATCCCCGCCACTTTCCAGCTCGAGTATCACGATATCGTTTACCGCTGCAACGCTGCTAACGTTAAGATGATCGTCTGCGCAGATGACCAGTGGATCATCGACAACGTCAACAGCGCACGTCCCGACTGCAAGACGGTTCAGATCTGCAGCGTTATCGGAACTGCACCTGAGGGATGGCGTTCCCTTACGGATGACATCGATGCCGCATCCCCTGTTTTCGAGAGACCTACGGGTGATGAAGCAACACATAACGAAGATCCCATGATCATCTACTTCTCTTCCGGTACGACCGGCGAGCCTAAGATGATCCTTCACGACTATCTCCTGCCCCTGGGACACATCGTCACAGCGAAATACTGGCAGCAGGTCTACGACGGCTGCAGACACCTCACGCAGGCAGATTCGGGCTGGGCAAAGTTCGCATGGGGCAAGATCTACGGACAGTGGATCGCAGGCGCCATCAACGTTACTTTCGATACGCAGGGCAAGTTCAGTGCGCAGAAGATGCTCGAGATCATCGAGAGGCTCAAGCTGAACTCTTTCTGCGGGCCTTCCACCATCTACAGATATCTTATCCAGGAAGATCTCACCAAGTACGACTTCTCTTCCATCAAGCACTGCTCAATGGCAGGCGAGCCTCTTAATCCTGAGGTCTTCTACAAGTGGAAGGATGCTACGGGACTTGAGATCAGAGAGGGCTTCGGACAGACGGAAGGAAGCGTTCTCTTTGCTAACTTCCCCTGGGTCGACGTTAAGCCCGGTTCTACAGGCAAGCCCACACCGCTGTACGATATCCAGCTCCTGGACGATGACGGCAATCCCGTCGAGGACGGTATCGTAGGCAACGTTATCATCAAGAATGCATCCTCGCATCCGACGGGACTGTTCAAGGAGTATTACCAGAACCCCGAGGCAATGGCTGACCAGTGGCCGGGTACGGATTACAACACCGGCGATACCGCATGGAGAGATCCGGACGGCTATATCTGGTTCGTAGGAAGGAACGACGACGTCATCAAGTGCTCAGGTTACCGTATCGGACCTTTCGAGGTCGAGAGTGCGCTCATGACACACCCCGCAGTACTCGAGTGCGCGGTAACTTCCGTTCCCGATCCGATGAGAGGACAGGCCGTTAAGGCTACCATCGTCCTTACAAAGCAGTACAAGGGTTCAGAATCACCCGAGCTCATCAAGGAACTTCAGAATCACGTTAAGCATGCGACTGCTCCTTACAAGTATCCCCGTGTCATCGAGTTCGTAGACGACCTCCCCAAGACAGCGAGCGGAAAGATCATGCGTAAGGTCATCAAGAAGGCCGACGAAGAGAAGTATAAGAAGGCGCAGGAAGCTCAGAACAATACGTAATCTATAACAGATAACGCAGTAACAAAGACTATGGCAGCGGAGAAGACGGCAGACGGCCACTTCTTCGCTGTTTTATCTGCGAAGTATCCTGCGGCGATGAACAACATGAACAGAGGCGCAGCGATGTATCTGGCGCTGACGGAGCAGAGCATGGGATATTTGTATGCGAATACATATATCGATGCTATTGGAAGCGCAGCTGCCAGGCCGAGCAGGAGCTTGATATGCAGAACTATCTTCTTATCGATGATGAACCTTACAAACAGATAGAATACGAACAGATACAAGAGCCAGTAACCCCAGAGAAGGAGAAGCGGCGTCACGGGATCCGGGTTGAGAAGAAGCCCCTCGTCGAATGTCTGTGACTGGATTATCTGGCCCAGGATGCTCGGCTGATCCTCGGGATGGAACAGATCGAGATACCAGAGCGTAAGCTGCCTCAATGACGGAGGTCCGAGCCTTACCAGGTAAGGTATGTTTGCGGTAGATTGCGGCTGGCCGTCTGCAAGGGCAGGCACATAACTGAACGGCACATTGTACTTGATGAAGTTCCTGAGGACCCAGGAAAGTCCGAGCGGGACCGACGTGGCAAGGAATGTCACGTACTGAACCGCAAGCTTCTTCCTGCCTTCGTTATCGGTCTTCTTCTCAAAGAAGGCACAAGCAAAGACAGCGCCGAGAGCAGGCGCTATAAGAACACCCGATGTCTTGGAGAGCATGCTCAGCACAAGGAACAGACCCGTCAGGAGTATGTTCTTCATCGTTCTCTTCTTGTACCAGATGATAACCCTGTATATCGCGAGGAGACCGAACAGCGCCATTAAGCAGTCGTTGTTGATCTCTATGCCGAGCGTAAGGAATACGGGGCTGAACGCAGCCAACGCCGTCAGGAACATGGTCATCTTCGCCGAGATCTTAAGTTCGACCAGGATCTTGTAGATCACGAACACGCACAGGAACGCGAACACCATGTTGAACTGCTGGATTACCTCATAGCATATGATCTCGGGCACACCCAGCTTATCCAAGGGACCTTTTATCAAGGCTCCGAAAATATAAAACACGGGCGGATGGTAAAACTGCTGAGGGTAATCATACGGATCCATGACGACCGGAGGAAGCGCCAGATTCTTAATGATGTAATTGATATATCCCAGGTGTCCGGTCGGTCCTATCACAAACGGATTGATCTCAAATACCTGGAGGTCGTGATCGGTCACGCAGAATATCTTTTTGATCGCATAGAACATCTTCACGACGAACGAGATCATGAGAATCATTTCCGTATAGTGTTTGTAATCGTGCTTATCCTTCACTTATCTGCTTCCTCTCTGCCGCCAGATATCGCTTCTATCATCTTCATGTAACGGCCCTTCATATCGATCCCGGATGATCTGAACTGCGGAACATAGCCGTCATAATACAGCATCGGCTCCAAGTCTATGCATGAGGTGTTCCCTATCTGAGTCAGCAGATCGAGTTCCCTTCTGACCGCAAGCTCAAGGAGCTGCGGGATCTTCTCGGCACCGTTCCTCTTAAGATCAAGATATACATTCTCCGTCTCTTCAAGGCTGTCCCAAAGAGCACCGGAGAAATCCGCATCAGAGCGCATGGCATACAGAGCTCTTATGAATTCCGAATACGCTTCGATCACATCCGTCTGAGCAGCCCCGACAGTATCGGAAAGCCTGAGGAAAGCACACAGGCTCTTAAGCGGCTCTCTCTGCCGTATGCCTCCGAGAACGGCCAGCGAATTGATCTCCTTGAGAAGCTCTGACATAGCCTATGCCCTGACCTTAGTCGTCCTGTTCGACGGTAATGTAGTCGTATCCCATCTCTATAAGCTCCTCGATACTCTTGTTCTCAAAGTATCCGAACACCTTGTCGCCGCCGGAATAACCATGACAGATGAAGACATTCTTGTCGGGAACATAAGCATCAAGGTTGTATATGAACGTCCTCGGCTTGTATGTCATGAGCGAGAATACCGTCGAGAAGCTGTCTACAGTTACGACAAATTCCTTCTCGCCAAAGAAGAAGCTTATCGGATCATCAGAGGTTATAGCATAGCAATCGAGACTTGCTTCGGATATCAGATTGCCTTCCTCATCATATCTTGCAAGAGTACCGACAGAATATACTACCAGCAGTTCATCGTTGTAATACTTCAGCGCCATCGGATTCCTGCCGTTTGTATCTATCTCCAGTATCTCTTCATTATCGGTGTTATATACAACGATGAGGCCCGTCTTGCCGCAGGCATATGCGGTGGAATCATCGTTCCATGCGAAGCTCAGGAGACCGTTGGCATCCTGCTCGATGCATTCAAACTCATCCTTTTTAAGATCACCGAACAAGACCGTGCTGAAGGAATTGTTCTTAAGGTTGATAAGCAGGTATCTGCCGTTCGGTGAGAGATACAACTCCGGATCCAAAACGAAGCCCACTTCGTTCTCAGTCTGATAAAGCGTCATGTCATCTTTCTCAATGTTATAGACGTAAATGCTTGCATCGTATTGATATGAATCGAATACTGCCAAGCAGATATCGGTATCATTCATCGTATAAGAAAACATGTTCTTTCCGTTAAACGTGTATACGACATCCAAGTATCCGGATTCCACATCTACTGAGAGGAGCTTGGCTCCGCCTTTGTCGTTTATGTCAGTGCTGAAGCTGTCGTCTAACAGGAACAACGTCTCTCCGTCAGGCGATACGCCGATGATACTGACATCGTAGTAATTACTTGTGTCGATATCTGTTGACCACTCGAGTTTACCGGTATCGATATCGACCGCGTTTAACTCGCAGTTGTCATCAAATGTAATGAAATAATCCCCGGCCACACAATAATCCATCAATCCTGAGGCATTCGGCAGTCCGCGGTATTCCGTGAAACTGTCATCATAACAAGCCGTATCGTATTCGATCAGATAGTTATCGCCTTTGCGGTAGGTAACAAAGCCTACGGCTCCATATGTCGCAGATATCAGGTCAGACTGATAGATCTTATCGCCAAAGTAGGTTGAGGCAGTGATCGTTTCTTCGTCATAACTTAACTCGATCCTGCAGTACTGTCCGTTATACAGGAGCAGCAACAGGACATTATCGCCGCTCGAATAGCATGATACAAATTCAGCCGGAAGTTCTATCGACCGGATGAGTTCACCGGTCTCATTGTTGATGACCGTACACCTGTCGCTGTAAAGGCCTACCAGGACTTCCGTAAGGCTTCCGTCCTCCTCCAGATAATTCCATATCACCAGTCTCTTGCTGATCGAAGGAGCCGTATACGAATCTTCCGCAGACCAGAGCGACTTGCCGGATTCATGGTCAAACTTTTGAATATAGACAGTACTCTCTGCCAGGATCATCGAATCTCCCAAACGTGATGAATACGCATCCTGGTCTTCAACGTACATTACCGCAAAATCACCGCCGGGCGTAAACCTGCTCGATACTATAAGATAGAATTCGCCGTCAAGCTTGGTGTAAGTATCTGCCTCCATGTCATAGATGTATACGAAGGATGCTATGCTCGTAATGCTGTCATCAGCGCAGGTGATCGCCACCAGGCTTCCGTCCTTGTACATCTTGACATCATTAAAACTGTAGCAGCCCAAGTCTTCACAGTTCAGCTTCTTAATGACTTTTCCGTCGTTCACATCCACGATCAAAGCACCGTCATCAACGGTGGCAGCAAAGACATCAGACTCCGTTGATGATGCTATGCCATTATCTAATAATAAGTATTCGCACGTGACATCCGTTGTCCATGCTTCTTCCCAATCAGAGATATCGTAAGCGGTGATCTTGTTTGAAGAGAGCACTACGAACTTGTCTTCACCTGCAAATCCGAATCCCTGGATAGACTCTCCCGGATAACAGATCTCCGCAACGACTTTGTGAGATACCGCTTCCCATACCTTTATACAGTTCGAGCTGTCAGCGGCGGCGAGATACATCTGATCATCACTTACGACAAAATCCGTTACCGAAGATTCCATCTCGTATTTCCATACCGGCTCGCAGAGATCCAGGCCGGGAGCCCAGTATACGCCGAGTGCGTCAGACAAAGCCTTCCACGCTTCATCCGTAACAGGCATATCGGGATTCTCCTTAGAAGGCAGGCCCTTAAGTGCCAGTTCGATCGCTTCGACCTTATCACCGTCGTCCAATGCGAGCTCGGATTGAGCCGCGTAGTTCTCTGACTGGTTGGAGAGAGCTTTGTTATAGTTCGTCTTGATCTGGGTAAGGCTCCAAGACAGATAAGCAATGACTCCGATCGATACTGCAGCAGCGACGGCAGTAGCGATGAGAGCCCGCCTGATGCGGTACTGCCTCCTGCGCCTCATGAGTTCATCGTAAGAACAGCCGATAATAGATGCCGCGATCCTGGGGAGCTCTTCCTTTCTCGCAGTCTTGATAGGCAGTCTGTAATCGCACGACAGCGGCTCTATGACTTCTTCGTATGTTACCTGCGAACCGTCATTCAGCGTTCTGGTAACCGTATCATGCGTGAGTATCTCGGGGATGACCTCTTCGGGCTCTCCGTCGACAAGTACCGTAAGTATCTCTTTCTTTGTGTGATTCTGGAGGAAGGTCTCTATCTCTTTCTGAACCCAGATGGATTCGCTCGTACGGGTCGAGCAGAGAACTATCAGATAATCGGAATGAGCGAGCGCAAAATCGATGTCTTCGTTAAGGTCGCTCGTGATGGGAAGTTCTTCCTTATCGCGGAAGATACGGTCGATGCGCTTCTTGCCCGTCAGCTTCCTTATCTTATGCGGTATGCGGAAATGCTCGAGCTGTGTCTGCACTTCCTTGGCGATCTTATTGTCCTGAAGCGAGTGTCTGTAAGAGATAAACGCATTATACTTGTCGATCATCAGTTGCTCTCCTCCCGGGTGTGTGCCCCGAATATCCCTTTATCCTTATATTAAGATTCTTCGATTATATCATGAGAGATTTCCCAAATATGCGTTTGGTGCTTATAATAATAATATTATTACATGACAGGCGGTACACATATGCAGGCGATTATCCTGGCGGCAGGAATGGGCAAGCGCTTAAAGCACCTTACCAAGGACAAGACCAAGTGCATGGTCGAAGTAAACGGCAGGACCTTGATATCAAGGACTCTGGACATTCTCGAGACACAAGGGCTCACCCGCATCATCATAGTCACCGGCTATAAGGGAGACACTCTTCGCGATTATGTGGAATCGCTTAACATCAAGACACCCGTCGAATTCATCGACAACCCGATCTACGACAAGACCAACAACATCTATTCCCTTGCTCTCGCCAGGGACAAGATGATCGAAGACGATACTCTGTTGTTCGAATCTGACCTGATCTTCGAGAAGGAAGTAGTGGACAGGCTTGTAGCGGACCCGAGGCCTACCCTGGCGACGGTAGCTCTTTTTGAGAGCTGGATGAGCGGCACGTGCCTCAAGATAGACAAGGAAGACAAGATAGTCGACTTCATTCCCGGCAAGTACCTGGATTTCTCCGACAAGCACAAGTACTACAAGACGGTCAACATCTACAAGTTCTCCAAGGAGTTCTCTTCCAAGACATATGTGCCCTTCCTCACAGCTTACGAGAAGGCCGTCGGTGAGAACGAATACTATGAGTCCGTCATCAAGCTCATCGCCATGATCGAGAACACCGAGATCCGCGTCATGAAGCTCGGAGGCGAGCGCTGGTATGAGATCGACGACGCGCTCGATCTGGATATCGCAAGCTATATCTTCACAGAAGATCCGGTCGAGAAGTACAAGCTCCTCGCCAAGCGCTACGGCGGACACTGGCGTTTCCCGAAGCTCATCGACTACTGCTATCTCGTTAACCCCTACTTCCCCACGGCGCGAATGGAGAACGAGATGGTATCCAACTACGGCACTCTCATGCGCCAGTATCCTTCCGGCATGGAGGTCAACTCTCTTCTCGCATCTGAGGTCTTCGGCGTAAGCCAGAAGAACATCCTCGTGGGCAACGGCGCGGCCGAGCTCATCAAATCTCTCGCAGAGAACCACCTTACCGGCAGGACGGGTGTTATAAGACCTACTTTCGAAGAGTATCCGAACAGGATGGTAAAGGATAATGTCGTTGCTTTCGCGCCTTCTGACGAAGAGTTCAGGTACGGTGCGGACGAACTCATGGCGTTCTTTGCAGACAAGGATATCGATAACCTTGTCCTGGTAAACCCCGATAATCCGAGCGGCAACTACATCCCCGTATCAGATCTCCTGCGCATCGCAGACTGGTGCGAAGACAAAGGCATAGCATTCGTACTGGATGAGAGCTTCGGCGACTTCGCTACCGGATTCGGAACTGCAGATGATATCACTCTTCTCCATGACGAGATCCTCGAGAAGTACAAGAATCTCATAGTCGTTAAGAGCATATCAAAGTCCTTCGGCGTGCCGGGGTTCAGGCTCGGCGTACTTGCCTCAGGCAACACGGAGCTCATCAGCTCGCTTAAGAAGGAAGTCGCCATCTGGAACATCAATTCGTTCGGCGAGTTCTACATGCAGATCTACGAGAAGTATAAGAAGAACTATATCTCTTCTCTTGAGAAGCACGGCAAGGCCAGAGCAGAGCTCGTGGAGGGGCTTAAGTCCATACCTTACCTCAAGGTGTTCCCTTCCCAGGCAAACTTCATCATGTGTGAGGTGACCGGAGGCAGGACGAGTCTCGATCTCTGTGCCAATATCCTTGTTAACGAAGACATCCTCATCAAAGATCTGTCTTCCAAGGTCAAGAACGGCAGGCAGTATATCCGCATCGCCGTAAGAGACGAAGCCGATAATGCCCGTCTGATAGAAGCCCTTAAGAGAGCCTGATCAGTCCTCGTGATTTGACCAGATGTTGATGCTGCCTCTGTCGAGGGCGACTATGCCCGTGCGGCACATCTCGATTATTCCGTAGACTCTTACATTCTGTATGAATCCGTCGATCTTCTGCGAGTCGCCGGTAACTTCCAGGCTTATCGCTTCTTCGCCCAGGTCGATGACCTTGGCGCGGAATATGTTCGCCGTCTCCAATATTACGGGACGGTTCTCTTCGGAATTCTTTACCTTGATCAGGAGCAGTTCGCGCTTGATGCAGTCTTCTCCCGAGAGGACGACGACCTTCTTGACATTGTAGAGTTTCCTAAGCTGCGATACCACCTGGTCCTTGTCTGTCTTGGCGGCAGAGAGCGTGATGGTGATACGCGAATACTCAGGTGATTCCGTCTCACCGACCGTAAGCGAATCGATGTTGAATCCTCTTCTGGTGAACATGGCAGTAACACGGGAGAGGACACCGAACTTGTTGTCGACATAGATCGCGATGATTATCTTATCCTTAGTCATTTCCTTCTTCCGCCTCCTTCCATGTTACGAGGTTCTCGAATGATCCGCCGGGTCTGAGCATCGGAAGTACCATCGCATCCGGATCGACCGCAAGATCTATTACCGCGGGGCCTTCTATGGCATACGCCTGCCCGAAAACAGCCTTGAACTCCTCTGCAGTTTCCGCACGGAAGCCCTTCGCTCCGAACGCTTCCGCAAGCTTAACGAAGTCCGTCCTGCGTGTGAGATTCGTGCTCGAATACTGCTTGTCGTAGAACAGTGTCTGCCACTGTCTTACCATGCCGAGAACCTTGTTGTTGAATATTACTATCGTAACGGGAACATTGTATGTAACAGCCGTCGCGAGCTCGTTCAAGTTCATTCCAAAGCTTCCGTCTCCCGTGATGAGGACGGATCTCTCGCCTGTGGCTAGGCTCGCACCGATCGCAGCGCCAAGACCGAATCCCATCGTGCCGAGGCCGCCGGAACTGATCCATGTGTGCTTCTGTCTGAACTTATAGAACTGCGCTGTCCACATCTGGTGCTGGCCTACGTCCGTACAGATCCTCGTACCGTCAGATGCCGTCTCACCTACTGCTTCGATCGCTTCCCTGGGAAGGAACGCATCTTCCGCATAAGCATGTATCTCACGCTTCCTGAGCGAGTCGACCTTATCTTTCCAGTCGGGAAGTTCCTTTGCTTCGACAGCTTCTATGAGCCTTGTCAGGAAGTCTTTGATATCGCAGCAGATACCGAGGTCTACGGCAACGTTCTTGCCTATCTCGGAGCAGTCTGCATCTATCTGTATCTTCTTCGAGTTGAGCGCGTACCTGTCGGTCTTGCCGGTAGCTCTGTCTGAGAACCTTACGCCTACTCCTATCATGAGGTCTGCCTTGGCAAGCGCTACGGATGACGCGAAATGTCCGTGCATGCCCTGCATTCCGAGGAACCTCGGGGAGTCTGTCGGTATCTCGGACAGGCCCATCATGGAGCATCCGATATATGCATCTATCTTATCTGCGAGAGCAAGTATCTCTTCTCCGCAGGCAGCTCTTACCGCACCGCCTCCAAAATAAATATACGGTCTTCTGCAGTCTGCTATCATCTCCGCAGCATGCTCTATCATCTCGTCTGATGCCTTCTCGGGCTTTGACAGAGGCATGATGGGCGCGGGTTCGAAGTTACATGTATCACTCTGGATATCGTTCGGTATGTCTACGAGGACAGGTCCCGGTCTTCCGGAGCCTGCGATCCTGAAGGCCTCACGGATGGTCCCGGCAAGGTCCGCAACGTCTCTGACGAAGAAATTATGCTTGGTGACAGGCATGGTCACACCGGTCGTGTCGACCTCCTGGAAGGCATCACGGCCGATCATGTTGGTGGCAACGTTACCTGTGATAGCTACCATCGGAACGGAGTCCAAGAATGCTGTCGCCAGACCCGTTACAAGGTTGGTCGCACCCGGGCCGGATGTGGCGATGACTACGCCCGGTCTGCCGGTTGCCCTCGCGTATCCGTCGGCAGCATGCGTTGCTCCCTGCTCGTGTGCGGCAAGGATGTGTGTGATCCGGTCTTTGTGCATTTCGAGCTTGTCATAGATATCGATAACGGTCGCACCCGGGTAACCGAAAACGGTATCAGTACCCTGCTCGAGCAAGGTCTCGATAACAATCTCTGCTCCTGTCATCTTCATCAGGCGTCACGCTCCTTTACGATCTTCGGGGCAAAAAAAAGCTCTTTTGCCCCATACACCTTAGGCAAAAGAGACGAAATATAATTCCGCGGTACCACTCTTATTGGTCTTCTATGGAAGGCCCTCTCTGCACCTGTCTGACAACATGCTTTACTGTAACGGGTAAGCCCGGCCTGACCTAATGACTTATTAAGCTTTCCGTCAGGCAGCTCCGGGAGGACTCATCATTGCAACTGCTGTACCGGCTTCCCACCGCCGCCGGCTCTCTGGGACAACATGCGCTGCATCTTTTTTCCCTTCAACGCTGTTAAAGTTCATTAAAGCACGGGCAAAGCCCGGTTGTCAACCTTTTGGCTTATGCGAATGTAGCCGCGATAGCGTCTGCGAGCTTGATGACGGAGCCGTAAGTGTCCTTGTCGGGAGCAGACTTTATCGTCACGCCGTCTTCCAGAACGGTAGTTCCCGGGAGCTTGCCGAGCAGTTCTCTCATTATCTTTCCGGACTGCGGTGCCCATGATCCGTTCTCGATAACGGCGCATGTGCGGTTCTTAATACCGTGCGCTGCAAGTTCCGTAAGAACGTGCTCTACGGGCGAATAAACGTTCATGTTATATGTGGGTGCGGCAACGACGATGTGGCTGTACTTGAATGCCGCAGCGATGAACTCGGAAGCAGACTTGACCGAAGCGTCGTATATAACGGACTCGATCCCGCGTGAATCAAGTTCAGTTGCCAGCACTTCGCAGACATTTGCAGTGTTGCCGTAGATGGAACCTTCGATGATGAGCACGCCCTGCTTCTCGGGTGTGTACGAACCCCATGTCTGATAGCAGGAGATGATCTTATCGAAGTCCTTCCTCCACATATACGAATGGAGCGGGCAGATCATCTTGATGTCGAGTTCGCCCGCCTTCTTGAGTGCGGCAACGGTCTGCATTCCGTACTTGCCTACGATGTTCGTATAGTAACGGCGAGCTTCGTCCTTAAGTTCGGATCCAAAGTCGTGACCGTCTGCGAATACCGAACCGTCGATGGCACCGTACGAACCGAATGCATCGGCGGAGAACAGAATTCCGGAAGTCATGTCAAAGCTGAACATTACCTCGGGCCAGTGCACCATCGGCGCGAACAGGAACTTAAATTCGTGCGAACCGATCGAGGCAGTATCTCCGTCTTTTACGATCGTAGTCCTCGAAGATATATCCAGGTCTGGGAAAAACTGCCCTATTATCTGTAATGTCTTCGCATTGCAGATGACCTGCGTCTCCGTGTGGTGATGCAGAAGGTCGATGAGAGTAGCCGAATGGTCAGGCTCCATATGGTGGACGATGACATAATCGAGCGGTCTTCCGTCAAGGCAGAAGGCAAGATTCTCGAAGAACTGTTTTGCTACTGCCTTGTCGGCCGTATCCATCAGGACTGTCTTGCCGAAGTCACCGAAGTAAGAGTTATAGCTCATTCCCGAACCGAGCTCGTATACGCCTTCGAACTTGTCGATCTTCCTGTTGTTGGCACCGATCCAAAACAGGTCTTCCGTAAGCTTTCTTATGTTCTGCATATCATCTGTCCTCTCTGTAGTAGTTGCGTCCTATGGCAGCCGGTTCTCCGCTGGAACTCTTCTTTCTCATCGAGCTCAATACGAGAACTATCAGAGTGATGATGAACGGGAGTGCCGAGAAGAAGTGTGCGGGGATCTTGTTGAGCCATCCGAACACTGCGGGGAACTCCGTCGCAAACGCAACATTATATACTCTCAATGTGTTGAACAAACCGAATACGAAAGTGCCGAGTATCGCTCTTGCCGGGCTCCAGTTCGCGAAGATGACGAGTGCTATCGCGATCCAGCCGTAGCCGTTGATCCAGCAGTTGGAACCTTCGAACGTGCCGCCCATGTTAAGGCCCATATAGATGCCGCCGATGCCCATGATGCCCGAGCCGATCATGATATGGATGTACTTATAGAGGGTTACGTTGATGCCGAGGGAATCTGCCGCACCCGGGTTCTCGCCGATGGAACGGAGCTTAAGGCCGGGGATCGTTTTCGCGAAATAAAGCCACATCACAACCGCGATAACGACCGCCAGATAGACGAGAACGTTATGCGTGAACAGGACAGGCCCGATGAAGGGGATGTCTGACAGCAGCGGTATCCTGATGTCGGCAAACTGCGCCGCAAGAGTCGTGTTGCCCAGCATGGGCCAGCCTTCCGGACTGTTGGACAGACCGTTGCCGAGGAAGTAGTAGAACGCCACGCCGAACGTGGTTATGGTAAGACCCGTTACGTTCTGGTTCGCCTGGAGCGTTACCGTCAGGAACGCGAAGACAGCGCCTACGACAGCAGACGCAGCGAAAGCGACAAGGACGCCCACCAGGAGGCTGTCAGTCCTGCATGCTGCGACATAACCCGCGACAGCGCCTATGGCCATGGTGCCTTCCACACCGAGGTTAAGGCTTCCCGATTTCTCGGTCATGATCTCGCCGACCGTGCCGTAGAGGAGCGGGATGCTGTATACGATGACGCTGCAAAGGAACAGAGTGATTACATCAAGCATTTGCCGAATCCCCCTTCCTTGCGATCTTGAAAGTAGCGGCGAAGTCTGCCACTAGTACCGAGAACAGTATTATTCCCTGAAGGATATCCGCGAAGTTCTGGTCGATCGCAGGATACTGCGTCGCAGCAGCGCGGCAGCCGCACTGGAGGACGGAAATCAGGATCGACGTAATGAAGATAGCCGGGACGGAGAGCTTGGAAAGCCACGCCACGATGATTCCGGTCCAGCCGACGTTGTTCGTGATGGAAGTCGATACCGTGCCAGCGGTCGAAGTCGCAAGACCTGCGGCAAGACCGATCATGGCAGATGATATGAACATCGTGCGAAGGACTATCCAGCCGACGTTCATGCCCGCATACTTTGCAGTGGCGCTGCTGTCGCCGACAACTGATATCTCATATCCTTGCTTGGTCATCTTGATGTAGAAGTAGATGAGCACCGTGAGGATCACCGCTACGATGAGCGAATAGTTAAGCGTGAAGAATCCGATGGATATGCCGCCCATCTGTGCATTCTCGGGGAACTCGCCGAAGATCGGCCTGTCGGAATCGTCCCTGAGGAAGAAGTTCCAGTCAGCTTTTGTATCTCCCAGATACTTGATGACATAGAGCATGATGTAGTTGATCATGAGCGTCATCAGTGTCTCGTTGGTGTTGAACTTTACCTTAAGTGCTGCAACAGCAAGTCCGATAAGACCTGATGAGAGCATGGCGGCAAGGCACATGAGAACTACCGTGATGACGGGGTTCATTCCCTTGCTGTTGAATGCGACGACGGAAGCGCAGATAGCACCCGTAAGGAACTCGCCCTCGCCTCCGATGTTCCAGAATCTCATCTTGAACGCAAGTCCCAGGGCAAGCGAAGTGATGAGGAGCGGGACGAATATCTTGATGAGGCTCTCGATGGTCTTGTAAGCGAAGTTGTTGCCGATAAGACCCATCGTAAGCATCCTGCCGTAATACTCGAGCGGATTGATGTTAAGGCTCATGAGAAGGATCGCGCCGATGGCAAGCGATATGACTATGCCGATCGCATAGTAGATAACAAGCCTGACAAGCGAGAAGTCAGAGCGTCTTACGAGATGGAAATCAGACATCGGGTTCCTCCTTCTTATCATCAAAAGCGGAATCCTTCGCGATACCGTCAGTCTTGCCTTCCTTGTTTACGATGTTAAGGGCTCCGGTCATCATGAGACCGATATCTTCCTTGGTGGTATTGGTGCTGTTGACGACGCCCTGGAGCTTGCCGTGGCACATGACCATGATCTTGTCGCACAATGCGAGCATGACGTCCAGATCCTCGCCGACAAAAAGGATGCCTACACCCTTCTGCTTTTGTTCGTTCAATATATCGTAGATCATGTAAGAGGAGTTGATATCAAGACCTCTTACGGGATATGCGGTGATAAGGACATTGGGGCCCGACTTGATCTCACGTCCGAGAAGTACCTTCTGGACATTGCCTCCCGAGAGCTTTCTTACCGGAGTCTCGGTGGAAGGCGTGACTATCTCGAGCTTCTCTATTGTCTTCGAAGCTTCCTGTCTTGCCGATTTCCTGTCAACGAATAAGCCCTTGGATTCATTGTAGTTCTTGAGGATCATGTTATCCGTGATGGACAGTGAGGGCGCGAGGCCCATGCCGAGTCTGTCCTCGGGGATGAAGCTCATGGATATGCCGTGCTCCAAAATCTTCTTCGGAGGCATTCCGACGATGCTCTCGCCTTCATGGAGCATCTGTCCGTCTTCGATCGGTCTTAATCCTGCGATGGCTTCGCACAGTTCCTTCTGGCCTGAGCCCGCGATGCCTGCCACGCCCAGCATCTCGCCACCGCGGATATAGAAGTTCATTCCGTCGACCGCTATGGCACCTTCGTCATTTTTGACCGTGAGGTTCCTTATCTCGAGCAGAGGGTGTGTCTTCTCTACCACGGGACGCTTTATGTTGAGGTCGACCCTGCGGCCAACCATAAGCTCAGTCAGTTCTTTCTCGTTCGTCTCGTTCGTCTTGACGCTGCCGACGTATTCGCCGTGCCTTAAGACAGCGACGCGGTCCGATATCGCCATGACTTCGTTGAGCTTGTGCGTGATTATTATTATCGAGTGTCCGTCCTGTCTCATCTTCCTAAGGACCTCGAAAAGCTTGTCTATCTCCTGCACCGTAAGGACCGCCGTGGGCTCGTCCAGAATGATGATCTTCGCACCGTAGCAGAGCACCTTCAATATCTCGAGAGTCTGCTTCTCGGAGACCGACATGTTGCACACCAGCTTGTCCGGATCGACCGTGAACCCGAACTTAGCCGCCGTGTCTTCTATATATTTGCGGGTATCCTTGCCGAGAAGGAACTTACCGCCTGTCTTCAAACCTAATCTGATGTTCTCGAGCGCAGTAAAACGCTCTACCAGCTTGAAGTGCTGGTGCACCATCCCTATTCCCAGTTTTGCCGACTGTTCCGGCGAATTGATGCTGACCTTTTTATCGTCAACAAAAACAGAACCGCTGTCGGGCATATAGATGCCCGACAGCATGTTCATAAGTGTTGTTTTTCCTGAGCCGTTCTCTCCGAGGAGCGCGAGGATCTCACCCTTCTCGAGAGTCAGGTTGATATTCTTGTTCGCTGCTACGGAACCAAAGCTTTTTGATATACCTCTGAGTTCTATGGCATTGCCCATGATATCCCCCTGTTTACTCGGCGCTGTTTACCTGAGTTACGCCTTCGACGTAATAGTTCATGGAACCCTGGATGACACCGTCATCAACAGAAGCTCCGCCTGCCTCAACGATGGTTGCACCTGTGTTGTCGATAAGTGCAGCATCAGACTGAGCTACGGCAACAGATCCCTTCTCGCCTGAGAATGAGAGCTTAACGCCTGAGAATACATCCCAGTTGCCGGACTTCATGAGATCTGTAGCGAGGTCGATAGCTTCCTGAGCTTCAGGCTCGTTGTTGGCAGAGAGTGCAGATACGCCTACGAGACCTTCGTTGATTCCGCCATAGTAGTTGCCTACCTTTGTCATGAAGGATGAAGGATCTTCCATAGCAGCCTTGATTGCTGTTGCGTAGTAAACATCCCAGTTCCATACAGGAGCGCAGAGGTGAGACTCAGGTGCTTCTGTCGTCATGTCAGAGTTGTATCCGCATCCGAATACGCCCTTCTCGTTTGCTACGATCTGAGGCTGAGCGCTGTCGCAGTGCTGAGCGATAACGCAGCATCCGTATGTATCGATGAGGATCTCTGCTGCCTGTCTCTCCTTGTCCTGGTCGCCCCATGTGTAGATCTCATATACGTTGACATGAGCATCAGGGTTTACGGACTGAGCACCGAGTGCGAAAGCATTGATGCCTGAGCATGTCTCGGCATACTCTGTGCCCCATGCTGCAACATAACCGATCTCGTTGTTGCCGAGAGCGAGGGACTTGTATCCTGCTGCGATACCTGCGAGGTAACGAGCCTGATAGATCCTGCCGAAATAGTTGTTGAAGTTGCTGTCGTTGGACAGATAACCTGTTGCGTGTGAGAAGATGATGTTTGCATACTCGGGCTGCTTAGCTGCCTCGTCAAATGCGTTGAGGTAACCGAAGCTGATGCCGAAGATTATGTTGCATCCGTCTCCTGCGAGCTGGTCGATAGCCTGCTTAACCTTCTCGTCATCCTCAGGTACGTTGTCTACGATGTAGAGGTCCTTATCGGGATCAAGACCGCACTGCTTCATAGCCTCAGTGATACCCTTGTGATGAGCATAGGTATAACCTGCCGTGTCGTTCTTACTGTTGATGTAGATAGCTCCGACCTTAAAGCTCGAAGCAGCTCCGCCGGCATTTCCGCTGCATCCGGAGAATGCGAGAACGGAAGCAACTGCCATCACTGCCGTGAGAACAATTGAAATCAGTTTTCTCATAACTTGCCTCCAAAAAGTTTTTATATGAATGCCTTGCGGCAATACATATCGTGATCAAGACCTGAACGTAAGGGAGTCATCGCTCATCGATTCGATTATCGCGAGTGACTCGACTCTTATGCCCTGTCTGCGGAGCTCGTCTCCTCCGCCCTGGAATCCTTTCTCAATTGCAATGGCCGCACCTGCGAGTTTGGCGCCTGCCTTACCGGTGATCTCGATAAGACCCTTGAGCGCGTTGCCCTTGGCAAGGAAATCGTCAACGATGAGTACGGTATCATCCTTCGATATATAATCGCTGCTCACCACGATGTCGTATGTCTTCTGATGTGTATAGGAATAGACCTGCGAGGTAAGCACGTCATCCGACAGATTGATCGAAGCATGCTTCTTCGCGAAAACGACAGGCACACCCATCTTGAAGCCTGCAGCAAACGCCACGGCTATACCGGATGATTCTATCGTCAGTATCTTGGTAACTCCGGCATCCTTGTAAAGAGATGCGATCTCAGCGCCCATATCCATGAGCAGTTCAGGGTCTATCTGCTGGTTGAGGAAATCTCCGACCTTCAGGATCTCTCCGGGCAGGACTTTGCCCTCCGCAAGAATTCTATCTTCCAAAGCGCGAATAAGAACCACCCCCCGAAGCCGGTAAAAATACCTTTAAATATTATAATTATTACAATCGTGTGTCAATAAAAAGAGCCCCCGTTTGCAAGTGCAAAAGGGGGACTCATTTTTGTTTATTTTGGTTATTGAATCTTACTCGTCAGATGACTCATCTCCCGATTCAGACGGTGCCGGTTCTTCTGTTGAAGCGGGCACTTCGGCAGCTGCATCGGCAACAGGTGCTGCCACGGCAAAGGCGAGGTCCAGGTTGCCGTTTGCCATATAGATCTTCTCGAAGTCAGGACCGTCAACAGTGAGCTTCTCGATAAGTCTGGAAGCAAGGCCTTCGACGACTGCCTTCTTCTCGAGGAGGATCTTCTTTGTCTCCTCGTAGCAGGAATCGATGATGTTCTTGATCTCTTCATCGATCTCGGATGCGGTCTGGTCGGAATAGCTCTGTACCTGACCCATGGAATAACCGAGGAAGACTTCGTCGTTATCTTCGCCGAATACCATGTTCTTGAACTTCTTGGACAGACCGAAGCGCTTGATCATGTTCTTGGCGATACGGTTGCACTGCTGCAGATCCGATGCTGCGCCCGTAGAGATCTCGCCTAAGAACAACTCTTCAGCTGCTCTTCCTCCGAGGCTCATCTTGATGGTATCAAGGAGCATCTTCTCCGTATAGAAATCAGTATCTTCGATCGGCTTATAAGCAGTAAATCCGCCTGCACGTCCTACCGGGATGATCGTGACTCTGTCGACCTTCTCGAACTCGGAAGTAGCACGGAGTACCACAGCGTGACCGGCTTCGTGATAAGCCGTGAGCTTCTTGACCTTCTCGGACAGTTTCTTCGAATTCTTCTGGGGACCCATCTGGACTCTGAACGTAGCGTCCGTGATCTCCTCCATGGTAATCTTCTTCTTGTTGTGGCGTGCAGTCATGAGAGCTGCTTCATTAAGAAGGTTCTCAAGATCCGCACCCGTGAATCCTACCGTGGAGAGTGCGACTTCGCGGAGATCGACGTCCTCTGCGAGCGGCTTGCCCTTGGCGTGGATCTTCAGGATCGCCTCACGCTCGTCTGCATCAGGCTCGTTGACCATGATACGGCGGTCGAATCTGCCGGGTCTTAAGAGAGCCGGGTCAAGGACATCTACTCTGTTGGTAGCTGCCATAACGATAACGTTAGTATTATTCTCGAATCCGTCCATCTCAACGAGGATCTGGTTCAGCGTCTGCTCACGCTCATCCTGTCCGCCGCCCAGGCCTGCGCCTCTCTTACGGCCGACTGCATCGATCTCGTCGATGAAGACTACGGAAGGAGCTTCTCTCTTGGCGTCAGCAAAGAGAGATCGAACACGTGAAGCACCGACACCTACGAGCATCTCGACGAAGTCGGAACCTGAGATATAGAAGAACTTAACGCCTGCTTCACCTGCAACGGCACGGGCAAGGAGCGTCTTACCTGTACCCGGAGCTCCGTAGAGCAGAACTCCCTTGGGGATCTTGGCGCCAAGCTGCTGGTACTTCTTGGGGTCTTTGAGGAAGTCGACGATCTCGGAGAGTTCTTCCTTCTCCTCGATCGAACCTGCGACATCCTTGAAAGTGATCTTATCTTTCTTGTTTGGATCCATGACCCTCGCACGGTTGTTGCCAAAGCTGAACAGCCCGTTGGAATCCTTGCCCTGCTTTGTCATGGACAGGAAGATGAATGCCACGAGAACGATCGAACCGATCATTATGAGGATCTGGATCAATGAACTCCAGTCGAAGGGTTCCACATAAGTGTAGTCATCGATCTGTCCTGCAGCCTTTGCCTTCTCGAGTTTGTCGATAAGGTCATCAACATATTCGTAAGGGACCTGCTGGGTCATCTCGGATTCGTACTGTGCACCGGATGCCTTGTACTTGACCGTTACGGTAGTGCCGTTGACCTCAACCATCGATACATCGTTATTCTCGCTCTCGATGGTCTCCAAAACATCGGAAAGCGTGTTCTGTTCACGCGTTCCGTAATTGCTTCCCCAGAATACACTGGCAAGCACCACGAGCACCACGAGCATCAGACCGTAAAATAACAGCCCGCTGCTCGGACGTCTCGTCTCATTCTTATTAGCCATCAGCTATTCTTCCTCTCTTTCCTTATTCCTGTTTCACGACGCGGATATCGTCGAAATTTCTATATTCCCCGTCTAAGTCAAGTCCGTAACCGACGATGAACTTATCGGGGATCGTAATGCCGTTATAATCGGGAACGAGATCGGTCACACGTCTGTCGGGCTTGTCAAAAGCCGTACAGATCTTGAGCGAAGCCGGACCGCGCTTCAAGAGCTGCTCCTTGAGAAGAGCAAGCGTCCTGCCCGTATCGATGATGTCTTCAACTATGAGGACATCCTTGCCTGCTATATCGAAGCTCATGTCCTTCTTGATCTTAAGGACGCCCGACGAGACCTCGCCGACATAGCTTGATACCTGCATAAAATCAACGATCACAGGCATCTCGAGCCTTCTTACGAGATCAGAGCAGAAGATGAATGCGCCCGTAAGTATGCCTACGACCACAAGCGGCTTTCCCGCATAATCACGATTGAGTTCGGCAGCCACCTTGTCTAACATTTCCTGTATCTGCTCATGAGTGATAAGCACTTCAGATGTGTCGATCATAGTGATACCTGCCTTTCCAGTGTTATCTTCAGAAGCCTTCCGGTGCTGTCTCTGTCGCCGTCGAACTTCTCTTTGCTCTTGCCTCCGGTAAAACCTTCCGCATGACCTGCGCCCGGGATCCATAGCACTCTGTCTCCCTGTCTTACGAAGATCACCGAGTCCCTCGCTTCAAGCGGAACCTTCAGATCCGTGAAGAATCTTCGAAGTTCCTTGCCTGTTCCGGCGCCCGCTCTCGTGAACTTGGCTTTAAGTCCGCAAGCCCTTCCGCAAGTCAGCGTGATCCTGCCTTCCGTAAGGATATCTTCGGGGCAAAACCACGAATAGTTATTATACTCTAACTCGTTACTATTCTCAATTATCAGAGCCTTAAGTGAAATGTCAGAATCGGGTAAATTAATGGCAATCCCGGGCTTTATCTCCACATCCAATGCCCCTTCGCAGGTAAGCAGTCCCATCTGCTCGGCGATAAGGCGGAACAAGGCCTCTTCTTCACCTCTGCCGCAGAAGCAAAAGTAATCCCCGTGTCTTACGGCCTTCCTCGCGAAAGGCATGTCCAAAGCGGTCGCACCGCCCGGATCTTCAGCACCTGCAAGACCTAAGCAGTCTTCAAGGTTGACCTGTTCAAAGTCGGTCAGATTCCCGAAGCGTTCCAGCCACAGCTTCCTTATCACCCTCGATCTGATCGAAGGATGAAGCCCGTTCAAAGCGCTGACGGACAGGGCTTTATATCTTCCGATATCAACTGCGCATCCGGCATAAGCCTGCTCAGATGCCGCGTTGATGTAATCCAGATCTCCTGCAAGAAGGCCGTACGTGCGGTTAAGAGCTTCGACCGGGTTCCTGCCTGTCTCCTTCTCTATATCCGGGAAAATGACATTGCGCCATTCGTTCCTCGTACAGCACGCCTCGCTGTTGGTGTGATCAGTAGCGTATGCGATGCCCTTGCCGTCGAGATAAGCAATGAGCTCGGATTTACGGCAGGATAGCAGGGGCCTGATGACTCTGCCCGAGCGCGGCGCAGGAGATACGAGTCCTTCGAGGCCGCTTCCCCTGAACATGTTCATCATCATCGTCTCGGCAACATCGTCCTTATGGTGGGCAACGGCGATCCTGACGTCAGCATAGCCTTCTTCCGAAGCGATCCTGTCTGCAGTCTCCTCGAAAGCCTTATACCTGAGCTTTCTTCCCTCGGTCTCTTCCGATATGCCGTCAGCTGCAGCAAGGGAAGCAACGTCAAAACCGTATGTAATAAACGGGATGTCCTTAGCCTTGCAGTAATCTCTTACGAGGGCCTCATCCCTGTCACAGTCTCCGGGTCTCAGGTTATGGTTGATGTGAACGCAGCAGAGCTTAACGCCCGCCTCGCGGAGTATGTCTATAAGAGCCATGGAATCAGGCCCGCCGGAGCATCCGGCGATAACAGCATCGCAACCGAGCAGATCGTATCTGCCGGCAAATTCCAAAACTCTGTCTTTTAATTCCATTTCAGATCAGAATGTATCGGGGAAATCATCATTGGCCTTATCAAACATCCCGTCTTCTTCGGGGATATAATCTGAAGGCTCGTTATCCGGTTCTTCGGGTTCAGCAGGTTCAGTGCCGCTCCTGTCGAAATCATAATCCTGCGCCACGGCATCCTTATCCTTGGTCCTGGTAAAAGGCGAAGCCTGGCTCTCTTCAGCCACATAGTCATCAGGCTCATAGAAGAGGGTTCTCTTGGCGATCCAGCAGACCTTTACTCTCTTTGTGGCACCGTGTCTGTTCTTCTCAAGATAGATGTATGCATCCTCTACGATATCCGCATTCCTGTCGGGTGCTTCCGATCCCTCTTCCTTCTTCTTGTAGTAATCGGGACGGTCTATGAACATAACGGTATCGGCATCCTGCTCGATAGAGCCGGATTCACGGAGATCAGACAGCTGCGGCGTGTGGTCATCTCTCTGTGCGGCGCCTCTCGACAGCTGTGACAGGGCAAGTATCGGCACGCCAAAATCCTTTGCCAGGATCTTGAGATCTCTGGATATAGCCGATACTTCTTCGTTCCTCGACTTTTTCTGGTATCCCGGCAATGTGATGAGCTGGAGATAGTCGATAACGATGAGTCCCGGCTTTGTCTCGGCATCAGCGCAAAGCTCCGTGAGCTTCGTCTTCATGGTCACCGGGTTGGTGTTTGAATTGTCGTCTATGACGATGGGGAAGTCCGACAGTTTCTGCAGTGCCGCATCGATCTGATTGCGCTCCCTCTCACCCATCTTCTTGGAGAAGAGGATCTGGTTGACGGGCTTATCCATGCAGGAAGAGAGCAGTCTGTTGCCGAGCTCTTCCTTGGACATCTCGAGCGAGAATATAGCGACCGGAATGCCGTTTGCCGCCACGTTGGATGCGATGTTCACAGCCAGTGCCGTCTTACCCATACCCGGTCTTGCGGCAAGTATGTTAAGTGTGCCGGGTCTCAGGCCGCCAAGCATATTGTCGAGCTTCTTGAAGCCCGTCTTGACCTTGCCGCCGTCACCGTCAGCATCAACTTCAGTATTAATGTTGATGACCGATCTCTTAAGGATCGTCTTAAGCGACTCGAATCCCTTCAGATTCTCATCGCGCTTGAGCTTTGCCATGGATTCGATGGCATAGTCGACTGCCTTGCCTGATTCGAGCTTACCGCTCAGCAATCTGCTCCTGACATCGTCGACGGTATTGAGGAGCTTGCGCCTCTCGCTTCTCTCCCTTATGGAAGAGATATAAGTATCAAGGTTGGATGATACGGCGACTTCTTCCGCAACACCATAGAGATACATAAGGCCGCCGGCCTGATCTATCACTCCGGTCTTCTCAAGATGATCCGATACGGTGAATCTGTCGACCTTGCGGTTCTCGTAGAACAACGCGATGATCGCGTTATAGATATATGCATTACGACTGTCTGAGAAATCCGAGCTGTCGAGTCCGTTGCCTGCGATCTCGAGGATCGACTTATCGTTCCTCATGCAGAGCGCTAGGAGCGCTTTCTCAACACCGACGTCACGGGTGACATCGTTCTCCTGATCGATCAGATTATCTCTGTAATCGTAATTGTCGGACATATTACTGCTCCGAAGTAACTTCAACGTTGATGTCGCAGGATACCTTGGGGTGGAGCTTGACTCTTACCTTGAATACTCCGACATTCTTAATGGGACTGACGATAACGACCTTCTTCTTGTCGATCTTATAGCCGGCCTTATCAAGGCACTCTGCGATATCGGCTGTAGTTACAGCGCCGTAGAGCTTGCCGTCCCTGCCGCCCTTGGCTACAACGTTAAATGTCTGGCCGCCGAGTTTCTTTGAAGTCTCCTGGGCCTCGATAAGTGCACGTCTCTCGTGCTCAGCCTTGGCTCCCGCCTGAAGCTTAGCGTCGTTAAGACTGACGGAATTGGCTTCCTTTGCAAGACCCTTCTTCATGAGGAAATTCCTTGCATAACCGTCGCTGACATCAACGACTTCGCCCTTCTTTCCGACCTTCTTTACATCTTCGAGCAATACTACCTTCATTTGCTGCCTCCGCTGATAAAATAAAAACCGGGCTTATCCGCTGAACATATTATATGCCAGCAGATGCCCGGTATTAAGCTCATCTTTTAAGATTTGCCTTATCTGTCCGCTTTCCTCACATTACTGAACTGTGTAAGGGAGAAGGGCAACCTGGCGAGCGCGCTTGATAGCTGTGGTGAGCTCGCGCTGGTGAATGGCACATGTACCTGTCATTCTCTTGGGAAGGATCTTTCCGTTCTCGGAAATAAACTTCTTCAGAAGCGCATCATCCATAAAATCAATGCTCTCTACCTTGTTAGCGCAGAAATAGCATACCTTCCTGCGGCTGTGTCTCTGTCTCATGTTACCGGAAAATTTCCCTTCACCGGTCTTGGGGGCTCTATTCTCAGCCATTGTTTGTTCTCCTTAATAATTAAAGCTCGAACGGAAGACTAACTGAATCACCGGGGCCGAACGCACTGTCGCCGGCATCATCGTCTATCTTGGTCATGGGCGCCGTAGGAGCAGCAGCTGCTGCGGTACCCTGTGCGGGAGGAGTAAAGGAATCTGCAGGCTTCGAAGCAGGCTTTGAATAATTCGCACTGCTTCCGCCTTCTGCGCCGCCCTTGCTGTCAACGAATTCAGCATCGTCTACAACAACTTCGGTCACGAAGACCTTCTGGCCGTTCTGATTCTCGTAGCTCCTGGTCTGGATGCTTCCGCAGACTCCGATCTTGCTGCCCTTGTGGAAATACTTGCCGATAAAGTTAGCGGTCTGTCTCCATGCGACGCAGTTGATAAAGTCTGCCTGCCTCTCGCCGTTCTGATCCTTGAACTTACGGTCAACGGCAACTGTAAAGTTGCAGTAAGCCGTCTGACTTGTGGTCATCTTGACCTCGGGATCCTTAGTGATTCTTCCTACCAATTCTACTCTGTTCATTGTCTACCTTCCTTGAACATGCAAGTGAGATTACTCACCGACACGGACAACGATAAAGCGGATAACACCGTCGGTAATCTTGAGAACACGCTCAAGTTCCTTAGGGAAATCACTATCGGCAGTAAAATTAACCTGTACGTAGTAACCGTTCTTCTGACCTTCAATCTCATAAGCGAGTTCCTTGATACCGAGAGTATCAAGAGAATTCAGCGTAGCTCCGGATTCAACCTTTGCCTTGATTGTTTCAGTAAGAGAAGCTGCACCCTCATCACCTAATGCGGCGCTGAGTACTACGATCAAACGATAAGTGTTTGCCATATCATTCACCTCCTTCTGGACTATTCGGTCCGGCACGGTTGTGCCGAACAAGGATGCCGCCGTCTGATTAAAAGCGGCAACGAGAAGAATAACACAGCAGACCCCTTAAAGTCAAGTAATATGAGCCTCTTTGGCTGCCTTTATCGTCCGTGTCCAAAACCAAAAATCTTACGTGTTCATTCTATTACAGGCAACGCCAAAAGTCCATTGCCGTTCAAACATTCGTTTGGTTTTCCGTGAAGATTGAGACTTTTGCGTCAAAAAACTTTGATCAACACCTCTCGATGCCGAGCCACTTGAGTATGTAAGGGAACAAAAGTCTCAAATATGCCTGCAGTGCCTTCGCGGTGTGATCGTATGTGGCATCATTCTCACCGGCGGGATCGGGGATCGAGAAAGAGATCACCTTGCCGTCGCCTGTCTTGAACACGAGTCCGTTGGAAGCAGCGAAGGTCGACAGTGAATATACTTTATCCTTGATCTCGGGGAAGGCGCTTACTATCTCAAAAGCCTGCTCATCCCTGACCGTAAGGATCAGATCGTTAGAATCATATACGGAAGGTTCGGCGCGGACCGCCTTGTAAGAGGACATTGTCCTTCCGCAGAGTGCCTGCACCCTGTCAGCCATTTTCGAGTCGGAACTCCTGCCTGATGCTGCGAACAATCCTGCGGATTCGCAGTAGATCTCGCAGCCGATGTCCTTCCTGCCTTCGACCATGTAAGGTGCCTGTTCTTCTATCATTGCCCTCATCATGGCTTCGCACGCAGGTGACATGCATATGTTGTCGTCGCATATGAAGAGGACCGAAGCGGTATAGGTATCCTTGAAATGATCCAGCGGGAGCTGCCTTCTCGCAGGTCTTGCGGGCTTAGGCATATCCGGAGCCAGATCGCCGGTCTTGCCGGCAGCCTTGGACAGGCGGTTCATGTATGCTTTCGACAGGCCCGTGCCTCCGAAGCCCTGGCAGAAGATGACGTCGACCTCCTGCATGTCGAGATGTCTTAATCCTCCGAACAGGTGGTGCGATGCGGCTCTGACGTCAGTGCTCCTTCCGTATACGAAGAAGTGGACGTGCTTCATCAGCATCCCGTCTCCGAGCTTTGCGAAGAGCTGCCTGACCTCCGCTCCGCAGTAAAGCCCCGCGCGGGCAAAGGGATTCTCCTTTATGAGTTCCTGCACGCCGAAGATAAAAGGCGCTGCGATATCCACGAGTGCCTGCTTGGCATCGTCATCCATCTTCTTGAAGTCGATCTCTTCTGTTATCTCCTCAGGCTTCGATGTTATGTCACCGTCGTAATCGTCATTTACGATGACTGCCGCTTCGGGCATAGTCATTATCTCCACTCTGGCAACGGGAGCGTAGTGGCGGTATTTCATGCCGGGCGCCTTGGGAGCGGCACCTGCTTCAAGGCTTCCCGCTTCTGCAGGAGCGCTCGATGCAGCCATCGCGATCGCAGCTTCGGTAACAGCGCCGGGTCTTAAAATGACAGGCGTCTCACCGGTGCAGTCGACCACCGTGGATTCGAGACCGAAGACCGAATCACCGCCGTCCAAAACAGCGTATATGTAACCGTCCATATCTTCCATGACCGACTGCGTATCCGTGGGAGACGGAGAGCCGGACAGGTTTGCAGAAGGCGCCGCGACCGGTACGCCGCATGCCTTGAGGAAAGCGTTTGCCGTCGCATCGGAAGGCATCCTGACTCCGACCGTATCAAGTCCCGCGGTTACGTTTGCAGGGATCTTATCTGACTTTCTCATTATTATCGTTATAGGACCTGGCATGAATGCATCGATCAGGCTCTGAGCCAGAGGGGTTACCTCCGATACGATGTCTGCGATCTGGGACTTGTCTGCGATGTGGCAGATGAGCGGGTTGTCTCCGGGACGGCCCTTCGCCTTGAATATCTTCTCTACCGCTTCGCTGTCGAAAGCGTTGGCACCGAGACCGTATACCGTCTCCGTGGGGAAAGCTACGACCTCGCCGGATCTCAGATGATCTGCCAGATCCCTGATGCCGTCCTCATCGCCTGCGGTGATAAGCAAAGTCTCTTCGTATTCTTTAATCCGTTCCATTCTTTTCCTCTTCTGCCGCCTTGGCCAAAGTAAGTGCATCCACTATCTCATCGAGATCACCTGCGAGGATCTCCTCGAGCCTGTAGAGCGTAAGACCTATCCTGTGATCCGTTACTCTTCCCTGATGGTAATTGTACGTCCTGATCCTCTCTGATCTGTCACCCGTTCCGACCTGAGATCTTCTCTCGGAATTCTCGGCATCGAGATCTCCCTGGTTTGCGATCGCCCACAAACGGCTCTGGAGCACGGCCATCGCCTTCTCTTTATTCTGGAACTGCGATCTCTCATCCTGGCAGGTCACGACAAGTCCCGACGGGAGGTGCGTGATCCTTATGGCCGATGATGTCTTGTTGATATGCTGTCCGCCCGCACCTGAAGATCTGAATATATCTATCCTCAGATCCTTGGGGTCGATCCGGACCTCTGTGCTGTCAGCTTCCGGAAGCACCGCGACAGTCGCAGTCGAGGTATGCACTCTGCCGCCGGACTCAGTAACGGGAACACGCTGAACACGGTGTACGCCGCTCTCGAACTTGAGCCTGCTGTATGCGCCTGCTCCGTCGACTTCCACGACGACTTTCTGATACCCGCCGAGCTCCGTGGGACTCGATTCGATGTCAGTCACCGTCCATCCGTATCTTGCGGCATAACTCTTGTACATCTTGAGGAGGTCGCCTGCAAAGAGCGCCGATTCTTCACCGCCTGCACCTGCTCTTATCTCGAGCACGACGGATCTGCCGTCCCTGGGATCCTTCGGCGCCAGATAGACCATGAGTTCCTTCTCGAGCAGTTCGAGATCATCCTTTGCCGCAGCAAGGTCTCTGGTGGCCATCTCCTTCATCTCGGGATCGTGCTGGACATCCGGCGAATCCAGGAGCTCAAGGAGATCTTCTATCTCCTTTTGGCATGCCTCGTACTTTTCAATGGCGCCTACCTGGGGCGTAAGCTGTGCGAGTTCCTTGGAATACTTTGCATATGTGGCGGGATCCGAAGCAACCGCCGGGTCAGCAAGCGTACCCGTCAGTTCCTCATATCTTTCTTTGATCCTGTTTGTCTTACTCTTGTCTATTGCCATATTCCGTATAACCTATCACATTGCGCTTCCGGATTCCATTTCCGGAGTTACCTCAGGCGTAACTTCAACTGCCTCGGTCTCATCAAAGAAGAAAGGGTTCTGCGTAGTCTCCGTAAGCGTTGTCTCAGCGGCGGTCGTCTCTATCTCTTCCGCGTCATCGTAGAACAGCGAATACAGGTATTCACAGAGCTCGAGCGCGTACTCGTCTCCTCCTGCGGTTATCGCAGCATTATCAAGGACATGATCCTTATAGCCCTCGCCGAGCTTGTAGTAGAAAGAATCGTCCTGTTCAAAGACGCCGTCCGTATACATCAGCGTGCGCCTTATGAGCGTGATCGAACTCCTGCCTATCGCGAGCACGGGCACATTGTTCTGTGCGATGCAGTTGAGGAGCACGTCCTTCTCGGCATCCGTTATCATGCCGACATTGCTGATGATGATTATCATGTTGTCCTTGTAGTCCCTGGGGACGATCTCATTTACGACATTGCCGAATTCATCGTATTCGGTAGATTTGAACGACGAATACTTGATCGGCATGTTCTCCTCGGTGATCTCGCCGGGATTTATGACGGTTACCACATCGGATATTCCCGCCAGTTCCGGAGGAAATGTCCCTATCCAGTAGATCATGAGATCATCTCTTGTGCTCAGTTTCTCCGCTGCATATGATGCCTGGTTAGCGAGGCTTATGGTCTGTTTCTTGCGTGAAGCGGCATTGAGCATCAAGCCTGTGATCAACAGCAGGAAAGCTGCCGCCGCGGCTATGACAACTATGTATCCCTTCCTGCGTTCCATCAGTTGCTGCCTTCACCTGCAAAGGGCTTTACACCCTTTATTACCTGCTGTGCAAACTCTTCCTTTGAAGAGAATACGAGCGCATCCATGCCGTCGAGATACGGCTTTACGAAGTTCTTTAATGTCTCCGTCTGATACATAAGCTCATCGCCTTCGAGTTCGGTGTCGATGACGATCATCCAGCGCAGTACCTCGGTGTGATTCTCCTTGAGCAGTCTTACCCATATGCTCTTTACGGAAGGCGCATCGAGAAGGTACTCTTCGAGCTTGCCCTTAAGCTGCTCGGGATAATGGTCGGGCTCTCCGACCTTCGCCGTATCGTCTCCTCCGATGTCCATCTGCTGCGCTATTATCTTCAGCATGTCCTTGCCGAACAGGATGTTCTCCACGCCGGGATTGATGACGAATCCGTCGAGACCCATTTTCGGTGACATGACAACATCGAGGATATCGGCAAAACCTGCGGTGACTCCCTTCTGCTTGTAAGGCTTGCCCTCGAAAGCGACTTCGAAGCTGTCGGAGTCGGAATAGACCGCCATGTATTTCTTTCCTTCGGAACCGGCCACGGCATGGAAGCTGTAGCTGCCTTCATCGCCGTCAACAGGCACGAGCAACGTCGCACCTGCGGCCTGCCTTAAGAGTTCTATCATGTTCTTCTCGGTACCGGATTCGCGTACCTTGCCCATGATCTCTACCAGTTCTTTGTTCTCGATCCTCTCGATCTCCATTCACTTCACCTCAGAAAACCGTATTAGTTACACCTGTCCATAGGAGCAGGGTTGCCATCATGAATACCATCGACAGCGCTACCGTCCTCGCGCAGAATTCGGGAGCGGTGTTGTATTTCTCGGAATACATTACGTTCATGCTTCCGCAGGGCAGCGCGCACATAAGGACCGTGACGCACTTTACCTCGTGGGAGAGCGGCATTAGGTGCGACACTCCCCACACTGCTAACATAACGAGCGCCGGAAGCAGCAGGAGTCTTACGAAAGACACCGCATACTGCTTCGGATCCGCAAACACTTTGCCGGGGCTGATCCCCGCGAGCATAGAACCCATTATCATCATCGCCAGAGGGACCGTCATGTCTCCGACAAGACTTATCGTCTCATGAATAAAGACAGGCATCCTCCACGGCACCGCGAAAAGGATAAGCGCAAGCACCGATGCGATCGACACGGTGCTCGTAAACATCTCCGATATCTTGAAGTGCGGCTGCCTCGAGAGCAGGTGCGCACCGTATGTGTAGAAGAACATGTTGTACACGAGATTGAAGATAGCCGCGAGAAGAAGGCCGTAATCGCCGTAAAGTGATTCCATCAGCGGGAATCCGATAAAGCCCGTGTTGGCAAAGACCATGCAGGTAGTCATGATGCGGCTGTCGGCTTCCTGTATCTTCGTGTGCGACAGGATGAGCCTGATGACAAAGAGCGATACCGCATAGTAGACGGCGCCCATTATCCCGACCGCTAAGATGCCTGCCAGAGCTTCACCCGTGAAGGTATACTGGCTCGATGCGATTATCGAGAACGGAAGTACCGCCTTGAGAAGGATCTCGATGAGAGTCTTCTCGGCACGCATGTCTATTACCCTGGTCTTATTGAGGATAAAACCGAGCAGCATGAATACCGATATCTTAAAAAAGACGATATAGACCTGGACCATGTGTGCTCCCTAGTCGTTTCCCGTTACAAGAGTCGCACGGACGGCGTTGCGGTAACCGTCCATCTTGGATGCCACTTCAAAAGCGGACATTGAAGGATCGTACTTCCTGCCGGCTTCGTAGAACCTGCCGGTATCATCTATGGAGCTGAACATTCCGCAGGCTATCCCCGCAGCAAGGCCGGCGCCCTTTGCGGTCATCTCATCGCTTGCGGCGCGGGTGATCGTTACACCGAGAAGATCAGACTGCAGCTGCATGAGGAACGAACTAGCGCACACTCCGCCGTCGACCTTCATCTGCTTTGCCTTGATGCCTGTATCGTCAGTCATGAGATTAACGAGCTCAGTGACCTGGTATGCTATGGACTCGACTCCGGCACGGATGATCTGCGCTCTTCCGGTGCCTCTTGTAAGGCCGGTAAGAACGCCTCTCGCATCGGGCTTCCAGTAAGGAGCGCCGAGGCCGGTAAAAGCCGGGACGAGATATACTCCGCCGGTATCTTCTATGGACTCGCAGAACTTATCGCAGTCAGAAGGTGAATCTATCATCTGCATCTCATCTTTGAGCCAGCTTATGACCGAGCCTGCCTGGAAGATGCTTCCTTCAAGGGCATATGTCGTAACGCCCTTGTATGACCATGCGCACGAAGTGAGAAGGCCGTTCTTGGAGAACACAGGCGCTTCACCGAGATTCATGAGAGTGAACGATCCCGTACCGTAGGTGGTCTTGGACTCTCCTTCGTGGATCGCATTCTGTCCCAGAAGTGCTGCCGGCTGATCGCCGATCACGCCCGTGATATGAACGCCGTTAAGGCTCATGAGATTGACCTTGTCTTCTTCGCCAAGACCTGCAGCCTTGATGTCTGCTTCCCTGATCTCGATGGCGCCGTAATCAGAGCAGGACTCCTGCGGCTTTGCCAGTGCGATCCTCGGGATGCCGAAGAGCTCTAACAGGTGCTCGTCGTAGTCTTTCTTTGCTATATCGAAGAGCATGGTCCTCGAGCAGTTGGAATAGTCGGAAGCAAAGGATGCTCCTGCCGTAAGCCTGCATACGAGAAAGCCGTCAATAGTAGACAGGTATACCTCGCCTGCTTCCGCACGCGCCTTCAGGCCTTCGTTGTTCTCGAAGAGCCAGAGCATTTTCGTGGCGGAGAAGTAAGGGTCGACCTTGAGGCCGGTGACCTCGCTTATGTATCTGTCTTCCTGCCTTATCTCAGGTCTTCTGCATATATCGGAAGTCCTTCTGCACTGCCAGACGATCGCCTCCGTGACGGGCTTGCCGTCCTTTGTAAAAGCGAGTGTGGTCTCTCTTTGGTTGGTGAGGCCCATCGCCGCGATATGGCCTATTGCTTCGGGGTGCTCCCTTAAGACGCCTGCGACGGCGCAGAGCACGGAAGAATAGATCTCCTCCGCATCGTGGGACACCCATCCCGGCTGGGGATAGTGCTGTGCGAACTCCTTGTGGAATCCCTTGGTAAGGACGCCCTCCTGATCAAGCAGGAAAGCTTTGGTCGACGTTGTGCCCTGATCGATGCAAAGAATGTAATCCATGGCCATCACCTGTAATAGAGTCTGTTAAGATTCCTGTACCATTCGTTATCGATTGAATCGAGATCTTCCTTGGTGAACCTGACTGCCCAGTTGCCTGTCGGCGTGCCGGGAGTGTTCATCCTTGTATCTCCGCCGTAGCCCAGCATATCCTGGATGGGGATGATCGCTACCGCGGCGTGGCTCATCCACAGAGTCTTGATTATCGCGCGGCAGGAAGCGCTCCTCGTGCCGCCGTCGCCCCAGTTGTCGCCGGTAAAACCGCAGTATTCCAGACAGAAGTTGCGAACATTCTCCGGGCAGTCCCAGAGCCAGCCTAAGAGCGTGTTATTATCGTGCGTACCGGTGTACGCGATGCAGTCCCTGTTGAAGTTGTGGGGCATGAACGAGCTGTCATCGCCGGGATTGAACGCGAATTCCATTACGCGCATGCCGGGGATGTTAACCTTGCTCATGAACTCAGCGAGGTCGGGTGTGGCTTCGCCCAAGTCTTCTGCGATGAGCCTGGACCTGTCGACGCCGTTCTTGTCCAATATATCGAAGAACTCGAGGCCCGGACCCTTGCACCACTTGCCGTTCTTGGCCGTCTCTGCATCCGCATCGACTTCCCAGTAGGAAGAGAATCCCCTGAAGTGGTCGATCCTCAGATAGTCGTAGAGCATGAAGTTCATCTCGATGCGTCTTATCCACCACGAATAGTTCGTGGATCTCATCTTCTTCCAGTCGTATATGGGGTTGCCCCAGAGCTGTCCGTCTGCCGTGAAATAATCCGGCGGTACGCCTGCGACCTTATCGAAAACAAGTGCTTCCGGCTTCGGCTTGGAAGGCTCCTTGGGCAGGTCATCGCCGCTCGTGCCGGATCTCTCCGCCTTCTGCATCTCCTTCTGATACTTGGCCATAGCCTTCTCGTAATCGGACAGGAGCTTGTTGACCTTGGAAGGATCCGCCATCTTGAACAGTCCTCTTGAAGCCCAGACATCTGCCGAGTCACCGGATACATAGATCGGCATGTCGCCGATGATCGCTATGCCGAGCTCGTTGATCTCTTTCTTGACCTCTGCCCACTCCGTCACGAACAGATACTGTACGAATGCGTGATATTTGTAGTTGACCGTGCCCTTAAGATCTCCTACGGCCTTGGGGTCGTAGTTCTTGAGGCGGTCGTCTGACCATTCCCACCAGGGCTTGCCGAAATTATCGTCCTTCACCGTCTGGTATGCCGCGACATCCGCTGCCCAGGGGTTCTCTGCAAGGAACTTGTCCACTTCCTTGAGAGTCTTGGCATCACATCTGTCAAAAGCCTTCCTGAGCATCTCGTCCCTCGAGGTCCTCAGGTAATCGTAATCTATCCTCCACTTGTTCTGCGAATACTCCGCATCAACAACCTCGTTCGGTGTGAGAAGTCCCCTCTTCATAAGCCTCCTGGGGTCTATGAACAGCCAGTTGCCGGCAAATGCCGAGAAGCTCTGATAAGGAGAATTGCCCATACCGGGGTAAGAGAAAGGAAGCACCTGCCAGTATTTCATTCCCTGTCCGGCAAGCTGCTTTGCGAATGCTATTGCCTCCTCGCCGAAGACTCCGATCCCGAACGGACCGGGAAGCGAACTGATATGCATAAGCACTCCACCACCGCGTCTCATTTGTATTCCCTCTCATTCTTATATATAATTATTTGGCTTTTCCAAGTCAGATAACATTATACATTATCGAGGTTAGAAATGAACGACCAGAGCGAGATCAGAAGACGCCGTACATTCGCCATAATATCGCACCCTGACGCCGGTAAAACGACGATCACGGAGAAGCTGCTTCTTTACGGAGGCGCTATCCATCAGGCAGGCTCAGTAAAGGCAAGGAAGGCCGCACGCCATGCGACCTCCGACTGGATGGAGATCGAGAAGAAGCGTGGTATCTCTGTCACGTCTTCCGTCATGCAGTTCGAGTTTGAAGGCTGCCACATCAACATCCTCGATACCCCCGGACACCAGGACTTCTCCGAGGATACATACCGTACCCTCTGCGCAGCCGATGCCGCAGTCATGGTCTTAGACGGCGCCAAAGGTGTCGAGGCACAGACGATCAAGCTCTTCCAGGTCTGCCGCAGACGCGGTATCCCGATATTCACATTCATAAACAAGATGGACCGTGCCACCAAGAACCCGTTCGATCTCATGGATGAGCTCGAGAAGGTATTGGGCATCAGGTCCGTCCCGATCAACTGGCCTATCGGAACCGACGGTGATTTCGAGGGCGTGTATGAGAGGGAGACGAGGAGCGTAATGCTTTTCGATAAGGAGAACAACGACCACGGTGCATCCATGGTAACCGAGAGCGTATCAGGCATAGACGATCCTGCGCTGGATTCCATGCTCATGCCCGGCCACCTGGAGATCTTAAGATCCGATATCGAGCTTCTTGATATGGCCGGCGACGAGCTCGACATGGACAAGGTCCTCGCAGGTCAGCTCACACCCGTGTTCTTCGGTTCGGCAATCACGAACTTCGGTGTCGAGCCTTTCCTCAGGCACTTCCTTAAGATGGCTCCGGGACCCTGCCCGCACCACACTACGGACGGCATAATAGAGCCTGACGACGAGATGTTCTCGGGCTTCGTATTCAAGATCCAGGCCAACATGGATCCTTCGCACAGAGACAGGATGGCTTTCATCAGGATCTGTTCGGGACACTATGAGAAGAACATGTCGGTCAACCTCATGCGCACCGGCAAGAAGATAACCCTCGCCCAGCCCCAGCAGTTCATGGCGCAGGACAGGGCGATCGCAGAAGACGCATACGCAGGAGACATCATCGGTATCTTCGATCCGGGCAATTTCCGTATCGGAGACACGATGATCTCCACCAACCGCAAGTTCGAGTTCGACCCCATCCCGGTGTTCGCGCCCGAGAATTTCGCGCGCGTGGAGCCTAAGGATTCCATGAAGCGTAAGCAGTTCCTCAAAGGCATCGAGCAGCTCTCGCAGGAAGGCGCCGTGCAGCTCTATAAGCAGCCCGGCATCGGTACCGAGACGTACGTCATGGGCGTAGTCGGCATACTCCAGTTCGACGTCCTGGAGTACAGGCTCAAATCCGAATACAACGTAGATATCGTCAGGACTGCCCTTCCCTACCGCCTTGCGCGCTGGGTCAAGTCAGACGTTCCCGAGTTCGATGCCAAGGAGATGACGCTTACTTCGACTTCGCTCCTCGTTCTCGACAGAGACGACGAGCCGGTAGTCCTGTTCGAGTCCGAGTGGGCTGTAGACTGGGCCGTCGACCACAACGAGGATTACAAGTTAAGGTTTGATAACATCCACGATAAGAATAATTAAGGGGATCTCACTGATAAACAAAACGGCACCGCGGTTGCAGTGCCGTTTTTTATTGCCATTTGATCTTATGTCAGATGGAAAGCTCTATTGCCTTCTTGCCCGTGAGCGCCTCTGTCCTTGCATCAGGCTGGCCGAATCCTGCGAAGACCTTGATCTTGCCTGCGGGCAGTTCGCGTGAGCCGTCTGCTCTTACGACTCTGAAGTTATCCGAAGGGATGTCCAGGACGATCTCCTTGGTCTCACCTGCTCCGCATGTCACTCTGCCGAATGCTGCAAGCTTCGTGTTCAGGACTTCATCCGGATCATCTGCCTTTACGTAGACCTGAACGACTTCCGTTGTGGAGATATCGCCTTTGTTGGTGACTGTCACCTTGACCTTGGCACCACTCTCACGGTCACCTTCGATCCCGGCATCCGTGATATCGAGCTTGCCGTATGTAAGACCATAACCGAACGGATAGAGTGGTTCGGTCTCGATGTATCTGTATGTCCTTCCCTTCATCGAGTAGTCCTCGAAATCCGGAAGATCATCCGTATTCCTGTAGAAGGTGACGGGGAGCTTGCCTGAAGGATTGACCTTGCCGAAGATGATGTCGCCTATCGAACGGCCGCCTCTTGCACCCGGATACCATGCCTGCATAATGGCGGAAGAATGCTCGGACAGGAGCGTAAGATCCATCGCAGAGCCCGTCATGACTACCGTGATGAACGGCTTGCCTGACTTGATGACCGTATCGATCAGCTTCTGCTGAGGCTTCGGGAAAGCGAGGTCCGGCTTGTCTCCGGAAGCATACTGGTTGCCCTGGTCTCCCTCTTCACCCTCGAATCTCTCGTCGAGACCGATAACTAGGACTGCAAGATCAGCTCTGTCTAATACCGCTTCGGCTTCCGCTATGCAGTTGTACTCGCGTGAGAGGACGTCAGGCTTCTTCTGCGTAAGGTCGCAGCCTTCGGAATAGACGATCCTCGTGTTATCGCCTGCTGCTTCCCTGATGCCTTCGATGGCAGTGATGTATTCGGAAGAAGTGCCGTAATAGTTGCCGACGAGCGGACGTCTGGAATCCGCGTTGGGGCCGATGACGGCGATGACCTGCTCCTTATCCTTATCGAGAGGCAGGATGCCGTCATTCTTGAGAAGGACGATACTCTCATCTGTGGCTCTCTTGGCAACCGCTATGTTTGCCTTTGTTTCGACGTCGAGGTAGTTAAGGCCGTCCCACTCCGTCTTGTCGAACATGCCGAGCAGGAAACGCGTCGTGAACAGACGGATCGCAGCCTGCCTGATCGCATCCTCGGTAATGAGGCCCTTGTTGTAAGCCTTCATGAGATGCACATAAGTACAGCCGCAGTTGAGATCGCAGCCCTTGTTAAGCGCGAGCGCGGCACTCTCCTCGTTGTTCTTCGTAACCTGATGGTTCTCGTGGAAATCCCTGATAGCCCAGCAGTCGGATACGAAATGTCCTTCGAATCCCCACATATCCTTGATTATCGACTGGATATAGGAATGTCCGCAGCAGGGCTCGCCGTTGGTCCTGTTGTAAGCACCCATCACGGCCTCTACTCCCGCTTCCTTTACGCATGCTTCGAAAGCAGGCAGGTATGTCTCCCAAAGATCCTTCTCGCCGGCGGTTGCGTTGAACTTGTGCCGTAACGCCTCAGGTCCGGAATGCACCACGAAATGCTTTGCACATGCCGCACCCTTCATGTATTCACCGTCGCCCTGGATACCTTTGATGAAGGGAACCGCGAGCCTTGAGATAAGGTACGGATCTTCGCCGTAGGTCTCCTGTCCTCTGCCCCACCTGGGGTCTCTGAAGAGGTTGACGTTAGGGGACCAGAACGTCAGGCCCTTGTAGATGTCACGATCGCCGTGGCTTGAGTACTCGTTGTATTTCGCGCGTCCCTCGGTAGCTATGATCTCTCCGATCTCCCCCATAAGTTCCGTGTCGAAAGCGGCGCCCAGACCTATGGCCTGAGGAAAGCTCGTAGCGATACCTGCCCTTGCGACGCCATGCAGTGCTTCACACCACCAGTTGTACTCGGGGATATTAAGTCTCGGGATCGCCGGAGCATCGTAGCGGAGCTGTGAACAAGCCTCCTCGACTGTCATCTGACCGACCAGTTCCCTGGCTCTTTCTCTTGCCTTATCTCTGTTCATAGTGCACCTCTTCAGGTATTGATTAGTAATTCTTATCATATATTTTCCAGACTTATATTGCTATTAGATAGCACGGTTTATTTCTCGCTTTTTGCTACATTTTACGGACTGTTAACTTGTATTTGTCAAATCTTGCTTTAAAATCATTCTTGAAAATAGCAATATAGGAGGGTTGATCTGCAATGCACCTCAACGACAACTCTGTTCCGGGCAATTACCAGCAGCCCATAAAGAATTTCACGGGAAGGATCGTCAGCAATAATGTTGAAGAGATCGATTTTGCCCCGAATTCGAATGTCAGGATCTGGTATAACAACAGGGCTGAAGACTATCCCCTGCACAAGCATTCGATACTCGAGATAGCCATCCCTACAGACGGCAGCTATTCTTATGTCTTTGATGACCGTACCATCGTGTTGAACGAGAAGGATATTCTCATCGTTCCGCCTGACACGCTCCACAAGATATCCGGTACCAGGGCAGGCATAAGGATCATCTTCCTGTTCAACATTGATTTTATGAAGAATTTCTTTGATTACGCTGAGCTCAAGGCTCTCTTGTCCGAGCCCATCGTGATCAATGAGACCACTTATCCCGATATCTATAACCCCATATATTCCAAGCTGATCGCGATAAGCGATCTGTATTTCTTCTATACGTCATCTATCAAGGAGATCCCCATCTTCTCCAATCTTCTGGCAGTATTCGGAATGCTCCTGAAGACGGAGTATGAGCAGGATATCCTGGTATCCCAGAATGATAAGCAAAGAGATATCTATATCAAGTTCAAGGGTCTTACCGAGAGATTGTCCCTGCACTATGCTGATAATATCTCGATGGAAGAAGCAGCAAACTACGTCGGATACTCCAAGTTCCATTTCTCGAGACTGTTCAAAGAGTACTCCGGCATGACTTATTACGATTACCAGACTTCTCTTAAGATCAAGGCCGTGGTCGAGATGCTTTCAGAGACGGACCTTCAGATAAGTGAGATCGCATTAAGATGCGGCTTCAATAACCTTACGTCCCTGAGCCGTAACTTCAAAAAACAATACGGATGTTCGCCATCGACTTACAGACACAAACTCAGAAGGAAAAAGGAGCTGTAACGCTCCTTTCTTTTTGGAAAATTAAATAGAAAGAAGCCGGAGATGAACTCCGGCTTCTCTTGTTTGTGTACAAACTTTGATCTTAAGGTATCAGCCCTTAGTACCGCCGAGTGCGACACCCTCAACGATGTACTTCGAAAGGAAGATATAAACAACGATGAGAGGCAGAACCGTGATAGACAATCCGAGGTAAACCGAACCGTACTCTGTCTTATAGATATCACCCTTAAGGAGGGATACAACGATAGGCAGAGTGTACTTCGACTTATCCGTAAGGAGGATCAACGGAATAAAGAGGTTGTTCCAGCTCGATACGTAAGTGAAGATTGCCTGTGTAGCAATAGCCGGCTTCATGAGAGGGAGAACGATCTGGTTGAATGTTCTGAACTCGCTTGCGCCGTCGATTCTCGCAGATTCAACGATCGAGAGTGAAAGTGAACCCTGGAGATACTGCTTCATAAAGTAAACCATCATAGGTGATGCGATCGCAGGGATGATAAGCATTTCAAGCCTATTTGTCATGTGGATCTTATATACCATCTGATAGAAACCGATCATAGTAACTGTACCGGGGATCATCATGATACCCATGATGAGACCGTTAAGTATCTTCTTACCCTTCCACTCATAAGCCTGGATTGAATAAGCTGTGAGTGAAGAGAAGTAGAGTGCAAGGATCGTAACACTTGTCGAGATGATGAATGAGTTAACAAAACCAGTCTCGGGGTGGAAGTCCTTACCGTTGAATACTGCCCAGTTCTTAGCAAGGTTCTGGAACGGATGAGGTGAGATAAGTGAGATAGCGTGCTGCTGGATCTCATATGTACCTCTTGTCGCGTTCACGAACATGATATAGAACGGTGCAAGTGAAAGAATAGCGAAGATTACACAAATCACGTACTCGAAGATCTTGAAACCAACGGATTCTTTATGCAGTTTATTTTCTGTAGCCATTTAAAAATCCCTCCTCTCAAGTTCTTGCTGCAGCAGCCTTACGCTCCTGCTTCTTAATCTTCGCGAGCTTAGCTTCGTCTCTGTCTCTCATGAAGAAGAGAAGGAGCAAGCAAAGGATCAAAATGATTATGAACATGATCACGCTTGCCGCAGCAGCTCTTGCATAGAGATAGCTGCCGAGGAAGGCCTGATTACGGATGTACATATTTGTTGTCAAACCTGCGTTGTTGCAGTTCTTACCGATGAACATTTCCGGAATATCGAACATGTTGAGACCACCGATGAGTGATGTAACAAGTACATAAACAAGGATGGATCTGATACAAGGGATAGTAACCAGGAAGAATGTCTGAGTCTTGTTGGCACCATCGAGCTCTGCAGCCTCGAAGATCTCGGGGTTGATACCGATAACGCCTGCGATGAGGTTAACCATCGTGTAGCCGTACCACATCCAGAACTGGATGAAAGCGATAATTCCTCTAACTGTTGTTGCATTAGCCGTGAAGTTAATAGCCTTCTTGGAGATGCCGAGAGCCAGAACGATGTCGTTCATAGGTCCCTTAGGATATCCGAACAGTGCAAGGAAGAGAATAGCTACTGTAGCAGAAGTGATGATATTCGGTAAGTAGAAAAGGATCTTGAATATACCCTGACCCTTGAGCTTTGTACGTCTGTCTGTGAACCAAGCGGTGAACAGAAGAGCAAAAGCCATCTGAGGGATAAAGTTTACGATCCAGATCCTTACGGTGTTGGTGAAAGCCTTCTGGAAAGAATTAGATGTAAGTACATCAGTGAAATTCTGGAAAAGCGGCTTTCCAACCGAAGGAAGGAATTTGAGCTCGGTCTGACCGGCTCCGTGGAGATCAGTAAAACCAATTGTAAAAGTATAAACGATCGGATAAAGGGTAAAAATTAAAAATGTTAAAACGAACGGTATAGCGAAGATATAGCCATACTTGGAATAACTAACAAGCTTCTTATTGTTCATTACTCCCTAACCTCCTATGGAATTTTTGAAAAAACGGCAGGGTAAACCTGGAATTTACCCTGCCGTCGTAAGGCAACTTAAAATCCTAAGTTACATTAGAAAACGAGGTTATCGTTAACATTTGACGCGAATGCCTCAATAGCTGCATCCTTGTCGCCGTAGAACTCACCCTCAGGGAGAGCATACTGTCTGACTGCATCACGGAAGAAACCGTTGATTGTCTCGTCGTACTGAGTCATGTTAGCACCAGAAGCGTTTGCGTTACCAGCGATGAATGCAGGGAACATGTCCTGACCACCGAGGAAGTCGAGAGTACCATCAGAAATAGCCATAACTGTTCCTGAAGCTACGCAGTCCTTTGTACCGCCTTCGCCGTTGAATGTGCCGTTAGCCCAGAGATACTGGAGACCTGTCTCAGAGCAATCAAGTGTTACCCACTCGATGAACTCAGCAACGCCTTCCTTCTGCTCTGTGTCCTTGTTAGCGAGGAGCCATGTGCCGCCCCAGAAGAAGCCTACCGGCGGAGCGCATACTCTCCAGTCACCAAATGTGTTGCCCTGTGTGAAGTCGCCGTCTGCAGGTGCAGCGTCGCCACCAACGTTACCAGCCATGACGTAGTTGATGAGCCAAGCAGGTCCGAAGAAGCAGAAAACAGGCTTCTCACCGATACCCTGCATGTCAGCGTACCAACCCTCTGTCCAGTCAGATGTGTTGTTTGACCAACCATTCTCTGTGAGGTCATAGGAGATATCGAAGAGATCGAATCTGCCTGTGTCCATGTTCAGAGCGCCGTCCTTGATCCAAGCTTCGTTGGAGTTCTCAACAGAGTGCCATACGTCGCCGTCACCGGAAACGATTGCATAACCCTTGCCAGCGAGGTCATCAGCTGCATCCCAGAACTTATCCCAGTTACCGGAACCAGCACCAACGATCTCCTCGATCTCAGCCGGGTCATCTGTGCCCCAAGTATCAAGAGCGATGGAGCTTCTGTAGATCATAGCACCACCAGTAGCCTGATAACCGAGAGCAACAACTTCGCCGTCACGTGAACCGATGTCAACTGTGTACTGAGCGATGTCAGCTGCTGCGATCTCTGCGTCTACATCGATACCGAGATCCTTGTAAGTAGCTGCATAGCTTGCCATGTCACCCTGAGTATACTTCAGGATGAATGCTGCCTCTGCTGTGTAGATATCAGGAGCATCCTCACCGCCGTTAACGAGAGCAGCGTCGAGTGCAGGCTGATAAGCACCATCAGTTGTAGCAATGATTGTTACCTTAACAGTGTAGGTCTCACCGAACTCAGGGTGGAGCTCGATGTACTTACCGATCATGTTAGGAACCTCGTTGGTGAATGACCAGAGGTTGATTACTTCAGAACCAGTACCGAAAGACATTGTCTCTGCGGTTGTTTCATCTTCCTCACCATCATCAGCGCCGTCGTCATTAGCGTCGTCGCCATCATCACCAGCATCAGCTGCGCTTGCATCAGGTGTACCAGCATCGCCGCCATCAGAAGCGGGCTCAGTCTGAGTACAACCAGCTGCCATTGCTGCAACCATTGCTACAGAGAGCAGGCTAGCAATAACTTTTTTCATAAATTTTCCTCCTTCGTGTTTTGAATGATGAACCGAGTCTCGGTTCTCACGTATTGATATTTTAACCAAAAGCCCCCGAGTATTCTTTGCTCATATTGCTACAATTTGTGCTGTTTTTGCTCCTTTTATACACATATTGCTATTTTGGGGCCTCTATTGTCATTACTTTGCACAGATTGCTATAATATGCCCTATAAATCTATACATATTATAAAAACCGGAGTCAAAAATGGCATCTTTTTTCAGTCAGAAACATCCCGCAACCATATTCCTTACGGCAGTTTGCAACCTTATATTCGTTAATTTCTGCTTTGTCCTGACCTGTATCCCCGTCATTACCATAGGCGCATCTCTCACCGCCATGAACAGGATCACCATCAAGATCCTTCTCGGCGAGAATCCCCATGTATTCAATGAATACTTCAGATGCTTCAAGGATAACTTCAAGCAGTCTACTATACTGTGGATAATACTTGCGGGCATTGCAGGCTTCTTCTGCTGGGAAGTCTATCTTATCAATACAGCCCTTGATCCCCAGTTCGGATGGACCCAGTATGCCATCTACTTCCTGCTCCTGGCGGTATTCTCATGCATGGCGTATGCATTCCCCATAATCGCCTGGTTCGAGGAGAATAACAGGCAGGTGATCAAGAACTCGCTGCTCCTGTCTCTGGCAAATATACCTTCTACCATCTTCTTCGCCATTATCACTATCGCACTCGGTCTTGTTACCTATGTATATCCTGTGATGGTCATGAGCATCATGTGCTTCCTGGGCTTTGCCCTTGTAGCACTTCTCGAGTCGGTGTTCCTGAAGAGGATTTTCGAGAAGGCCGGAGCAAAGCTAACTTCGGATGAGGATGAGATCGATGATGACTATGTGCCGGAAGATGCAGAAGTGGCAGCCGAAGACGAAGATGAAGACGATGGTGATCCCGACGGCAAAGAGCCGGAAGAGACTGAATAATAGTATATATAGTTAATATTTAAATAATAAAAAGCCCGGCGCTGATGAAGTGAACCCACAAAGTTGGACGGCTTAAAACGAGTATAAGGACTGATTCCTTGCCTGGCAAGGAGTCAGTCCTTTCAGTTTGACCTGGATTCTCTCTTTGTTGTAGTACTCAATGTATTCTTCCATAGCTTTTTGTA
>JAFZPJ010000031.1 GCA_017550385.1 Clostridiales bacterium | reverse complement strand
TTTCACATTCGATATGGATGCCGTTGAAGAAGGATTGAAGAGTCTCGAAGTCTCGATTCCCGACGGCTTCTTCGAAGACGGAAAGAAGCGCTGTGAAGATGCATCCTTAAGACTTAAAGATGCGATCGGAGACACCGAGATCCAGCTCGACTACACTGCAGTTCCGAGGCCCCTCTCGCTCGCAAGATTCCTTCTCGAGCGAGACTTCAATCTGACTGCAGTATATGCGGATGCATTCGATCCCGACGAGCAGAAAGATTACGAATGGCTCGCTGCAAATCATCCCGATCTTCTCGTAAGATCGACTGTTCACGTGCAGGGAAGAAGACCTGCAAAACGAGAGAACAAAGTTCTCGCGATCGGACAGAAAGCAGCATGGTTCACAGGAACGGAATTCTTCGTCAACATGATCGAAGGCGGCGGACTCTACGGGTATTCCGGTATAGAGAAGTTCTTGTCCATCATGGAAGAAGCATATGCCGCTCCGAAGGATACACGGGATATCATCCCGAGAAAGGGTATCGGGTGCGCCAGTCTGGTATGAAGAAAACGTACAGGATACTTCCGGTCTATACAGGTGATGTGTCGGGCTTTGCTTCGGCGCTCTATGAACTCGGCGGCATGTGCGTGATACACGATCCTTCGGGGTGCAATTCGACATACAATACGCACGATGAGATCAGGTGGTACGACAAGGAAAGTCTCATCTACATCTCAGGTCTCAATGATATCGATGCGATAACAGGTAACGACGACAAGCTGATCGAAAACATCGTATACGCCGCAGGCGAGATGAAACCTAAGTTCATAGCACTCGCGAACTCGCCTCTGCCGTATCTGAACGGTACTGACTTCAAGGGCATTTGCAGGATACTTGAACAGAAAACAGGACTGCCATGTTTCTATGTTCAGACCAATGCGATGCACGACTATTCCGCGGGCGCATCGGCAGCGTATCTTGCCTTTGCAAAGAAGTTCTTAAAACCGCTCCCAAAGCGTACGGGAAACAAGCCCGGTGCGAACATCATCGGAAGTACGCCGCTCGATCACGCGGCGACTGTTTTCGGGATGTCCGATGAGTATGAGTTCGTGTCCAACTGGTCGTACGGAACGTCTTTCGAAGACGCGCTAAAGGCGACGAGTGCGGACGTAAACATCGTCGTATCTTCCGCAGGTCTTGCAGTCGCAAGATACATGCTAGAAGAGTTTGGGATCCCGTACAAGTTCCTTGGTGATTACCTCGATGTACGAAGAGAGAAGTCGAAGTGTTACATCGTGGGCGAAGCTGTCACATCGGGCTTTGCTGCATCACAGATAAAGACAAGATACGGCAAGGATTATAACGTTGTCGCGACGACCGAGATAACGGACGGACTTCTTGGCGAGAATGACATCAGATGTCACGGCGAAGAAGAGATAAGAGAGGCGCTTGCTGATGCCGAAGTGATCATCGCAGACCCGCTGTTCAAACTCGTCGCCCCAAAGAATGCAAAGTTCATCGAGCTGCCCCATTTTGCGATGTCAGGAAGACTATACCTGAAGCAGATACCAGATCTTATGAAGACGGAGGAATACTACCATGAGTCTTAACGATACACCGTCAGGAGAGAGGATCCACATCGGTTTCTTCGGAAGAAGGAACGCAGGTAAATCCAGTCTCGTAAACAAGATAACTAACCAGGATCTTGCTGTAGTATCCGACACCAAGGGAACGACGACTGACCCGGTAACGAAGGCCATGGAACTCCTGCCATTGGGACCTGTAGTCATCATCGATACTCCCGGCTTCGACGACGAGGGCGAACTCGGCGAGAAGAGGATCTCGAAGACGAGACTCATCCTGAACCGCGTTGACGTGGCAGTGCTGGTAGTGGATCTCGTAGAAGGTCTGGGCAAGACCGAAGAGCAGCTCATCGGCCTATTTGACGAGAAGCGCATCCCGTATATCGTTGCGTACAACAAAGCCGATCTAAAATCGACCATCCCCGCAGTCAAGGACAATGAAATATACGTAAGCTCGCTCACGGGTAAGAACATAGATGAACTCAAGGAGATGATCGGCCGTCTCGGTTCGCACAAGAACGAAGGCGATCCGCTTATCAGCGACCTCATCTCTGCGGGTGATACGGTCATACTCGTTATCCCGATCGATTCATCCGCGCCCAAGGGAAGGATCATCCTGCCCCAGCAGCAGGTGCTCAGAGAAGTGCTCGACAGCAATGCCGCTGCATACATCGCGCAGCCAGAAGAACTCGGCGCGGTGATAGCGAACCTTAAGACTAAGCCGAAGCTCGTCGTAACGGACAGCCAGGCTTTCGGCAAGGTCTCGAAGATCGTTCCCGAAGATATCCTTCTTACGTCGTTCTCGATACTCATGGCAAGGCACAAAGGTTTCCTCAGGAGCGCAGTAAGAGGCGTCAAAGCTATTGATACGATCAAGGACGGGGACAAGGTCCTCATCTCAGAGGGCTGCACCCATCACAGGCAGTGCGAGGACATCGGAACATATAAGCTTCCCAAGTGGCTCGGCGAGTATACCGGCGCACAGATCAATATCGATACCACATCCGGTCTCTCATTCGCAGAGGATCTGTCGGAATACAAGATGATCATCCACTGCGGCGCGTGTATGCTCAATGACCGCGAGGTAATGTACCGCGCGAAATGCGCAGAGGACGCCGGCATCCCCATGACCAACTACGGTACGGCAATAGCCCATATGCACGGCATCTTAAGGAGAAGCCTCGAAGTCTTCCCGGACATACTGAGCGAACTGGACCGCTGAGCGAAACCGTAAATTCCGCAAACTGTAATCCGGGAGTAACATAAACTGTTGAATTGACACCTTGAAGTCTTCATATTAATAGGCATGAAAAAACAAGCTGACTTCGGGTTCAAGAACTGGTTCCTGCATTTCTGCGCAAAGCGTGAGATGCAGGCGCGGCTTAGCATCATCACAGTGGCATCGATCACCGCGCTGACATTCGGTTCAGTTGTTGTGGTGAACGCATCTTCCCGTACAGTCATTCCGGACGAATCAATAGACATCAACAGTGTCATCGCTTATGAACAGTCCCTTGCGCAGCCTGAGCTGCCCGAGGAGACCGAGCCTGAAGCAGCAGTTGCCGAACCTGTCGAGATAACATATCCGGCGAAAGAGGGTTCTGCCTGCGGCGGGCTGGGAGTAACGGTGGATCTTGCTTCACTGTCCGACGAAGAACTCGTCGATAAGATCACGTCAGGACAGGCCGGCGTCATTGCTGCAGAAGACATCAAGACAGACCAGTCTGCAAACCAGGATGTCAAGCACACGGCCTCCGTAGCGGCCGATCCCGCACCGAGCGAAGATCCTCCGGTCACTGAAGCCGGATATGAGCTGGGCATCGACATCTCCCAGTTCCAGGGCACTATCGACTGGTCGCAGGTCAAAGCGGCAGGATACACATTTGCATTCATCAGATGCGGCGGACGCGGTTACGGTGAAGCAGGCAATCTCTATGAAGACACCCAGTTCGTTACCAACATGAAGAACGCCAAGGCAGCAGGTCTTAAGGTCGGCGTGTATTTCTTCTCGCAGGCCATAACTCCGTATGAGGCGCTCGAAGAAGCATCCCTTACCATCGCCATGATCAAGAAGAGCGGAGTCACTCCCGACTATCCGGTCGTAATGGACTGGGAGACGGATACCTATTACAGGACGTGGAATCTTAAGGGTTCGGATTTTGCAAATGTCATCACGTCTTTCTGCAGCACGATCGCCCAGAACGGCTACACTCCGATGGTATACCTCAACACATCTGACATAGACAGCCGCCTGGGTTACACACCCTCATACGCCCTCTGGTACGCGAGACCTTACAACAAATACCAGGACGGACATCAGTATATCGCCGGTGAGGAGACACCGGGCAGATCCTGGTCCGTATGGCAATATTCATGGTGGGGCATAGTTCCCGGCATCTCATATCCAGTCGATCTCAACGTATCGCTTCTCGGCAAGACGGCTCTGACGGATCCCGTGTTCAATCTCAAGAACGGTGCGTCAGAACTGTTCTCGGCGGCAGGCAACACTTCCTTCGATCCGCTTGACGGAGTAACTGTCACCACGTCACAGAGCCAGACGGCGACCAGCGGTATAACATACACCATAAAAGATGCAGCCGGCACAGAGACAACCGTAGCCGGTGCCGCAGCTGCAGCCGGAACATATACGGTTACATACAGCTACAAAGACACCTTCAAGGGCACGGTCACGAAAACAGTCAACTGGACAGTCACTGCATCCTCTGCACAGATCAATCTTGCCTCTGCATCGATAACCACGACTGCCGGAGATGCTGTCATCGATCCCATGTCGGGAGTGAGCGTAACGACGTCTTCAGGTGAGACCATAACTGATATTAGTTCTTCCGTAACCTGTACTATCACGGATGGTAGCGGCAACACCGTCGATGCTGCTTCTGCAGCAGGTGCGGCAGGTACGTATACGATCACATATTCGTACACCGATTCCGTTTACGGCACCATTACGGCGACTGCTTCATGGACAGTTGCTTCTTCCGAGCAGCCCGCGGTGTCCGAGGGTGATACTTCTTCTGAACCCGCTCCCGAGAGCACATAATGTGGCGCAACCGATTTTCGGGAAGGGGTCGGTTATGTATAATTTAGTAATACAAGCTCGCTTAAGGAGGTACGGAAATGAATAACGCTCTTAAGTCCTACAAAGCAAGGATAATGATCGTTGATATTGTTATGCTTATCCTCGGAGCAGGATTCATCATCTGGCAGGACGATATGATGGCCAAGCTGATCCTCGTAACGGGTGTGCTTGTTGCTGTCGCTGGACTGATCCTTGTTATCAATTTCCTTCTGGACAAAGACAAGACGGCTTTTGACTGGACCATTATGATAATCGGAGTACTCGTACTCACCGGCGGAATACTGCTCGCAGTATTTGCCGAAGCGGTCGTTAACATCTCCGTTTTCATCTTTGCAGGTCTTCTGGTTATATACGGCATCATCGACATCGCCACTTCGATCGCCGTTACGAGACTTACCGGCGGCATCTGGTGGCTTCCTCTGCTCCTCGGTCTCGCTGCATCCGGTCTCGGGATCGGCATCATAATCCTTAAGACACAGGGAACCGATGCCGTTGCCATTATGACGGGCATCGCATTCATCGTTGCTGCTGTCGGCGGCATCATCAATGCCGTACAGACTTTCTTCGGAAGAAAGAAGATCTTGGGTTCAATGCCTCCGCCGCCGCCCCCGCCGCCGGAGTTTGGTGATGACCTCAAAGTATAAGCAAACACTATAGGAGGCAGTGCCATGAGTATCAACATAAACGAGATGCCGAAGATCGGTTTCGGCCTGATGAGATTACCCGAGAAAGACGGCAAGATCGACATCGAGCAAGTATCGAAAATGGCAGATATCTACATGGCTGCCGGATTCAATTACTTTGATACCGCATATGTATATCACAGCGGCAATTCGGAGAAGGCCGTCAAGAAGGCTATCGTCGAGCGCTACCCGAGAGATTCCTTTACCATAGCGACAAAGCTGCCCGCATGGTTCATACATTCTTTTGAGGACAGGGACAAGGTCTTCGAAGAGCAGCTGGACAGATGCGGCGTGGACTACTTTGATTTCTATCTTCTCCACAGCTTGGAAGACGGCAATAACTACGATACTTACGAGAAGTATGACTGCTTCAACTGGGGAATAAAGAAGAGGGAAGAAGGCAAGATAAAGCACTTCGGTTTCTCTTTCCACGGCACGCCCGAACTTCTGGTGCAGGTCTTGGACAAACACCCCGAGATCGAGTTCGTACAGATACAGCTCAACTATGCAGACTGGGATAACAAGATCGTTTATTCGGGAGAGTTATATGAGATCTTAAGAGACCGTCAGATACCGATGATCATCATGGAGCCTGCCAAGGGCGGCAAGCTTGCTAATCTTGATGATGAATGCGCAGAGATCCTGAAGGCGATCCGTCCCGAGAAGTCGATCGCTTCCTGGGCATTCAGATATGTCGGAAGCCTGCCCGGGATCGCGACAATCCTGAGCGGCATGTCTACGCCCGAGCAGATGGAAGACAACATGAAGACGTTTACGGATTTCGAGCCGTTGTCGGAAGAAGAACTTCAGGCGATAGACAAGGTCAAGGAGATAATGAACCGGGTCGAGCTGGCAGGATGCACGGCATGCAGGTATTGCGTCGAAGGCTGCCCAATGGGCATTGCTATCCCTGACGTTATCAGCGCGGTCAACACCAAGAGGAAGTTCCCTGGAGACATGAGACCGCAGTTCTTCTATAACGGCCTCGTCGACAGATACAGTCATGCGTCAGACTGTATAGCGTGCGGTCAGTGCGAAGGCGTATGCCCGCAGCATCTGCCGATAATAAGTCTCATGCAGGAAGCAGTAGAGAAGTTCGAATCAGAGGGGTAATGCTCCATGCTTGAAGAGAATCTTTGGCATATACCTGAAGGTGAAGAGAGATCCATTCTCGGCAACATGATCATCCGTGAGTGCAAAAGAACGGTCACGTTGTCTTTCGGCATCGCGGGTTTCTTTGTCTTTTGTATGATAGCGGGTTTCTGTGAGATCTTATTCGGCGACAGGGATCCGCGTCTGCTGTCTATCTCGGTCTTTTCTTTGCCGATAATCATCTTCGTGCTGGTCTACGGCATGGTACTCGTCAGATATATTAAGAAAGTCCGTAACGGGCAGTTCAGATCCGGTGATGTTGAGATCATCAATAAAGAGGAAGGGACTTCCACCGGCAGAAGGCGTTACTATGTATCCGTAAGACCTGTTGACAGTGAGGAGACCGTTGTCGTAGAGATCGGTATGGGACTGTACGGTAAACTTAGCATAGGTACGATAGGAAAGCTTTTCGCGGTAAATGATGAGAAGGTGAGACTGGCCGTTTGCCCTTATTGGTTTGTTTCTGATACGGATTATGCGATGTCTTCGGCTCAGACTGTGATCGATACGGACAAAAAGCCGGTAACGGGAATATTCAAAGGAAAGGATCATACATGAAGATAACTTACATTGGACACGCATGCTTTGTGGTGGAGAACAATGCCGGCGGCAAGATCGCGACTGACCCGTATAAGAATGGATCGGTCCCCGGACTGGCTGCTCCGGACATCGAAGCCGATGAGGTGATCTGCTCTCACGGGCATTCCGACCATAATGCATACGATGAAGTGAGCGCGCCGGCAGAGCCCTGGGGCGGTGACTTCAAGATACTCTCAATCAAGACTTACCATGACAACATGAAGGGTATCCTCCGCGGCCGCAATAACATCAACAGATTCGAAGTCGACGGACTTAAGTTCGTGCACATGGGCGATATAGGCTGCGACCTTACCGATACGCAGCTCGACGAGATCAAAGAATGTGATGTCCTGATGATCCCCATCGGAGGCTTCTTTACGATCAATGCAAGGCAGGCTTATGAGATGATCAACCTCATAGAACCCCGCGCCGTGATCCCCATGCATTACAGAGGAGTAAACTTCGGCTACAAAGAGATCGCCGGCAGGGAAGAGTTTGTAGAATCTATTGTCAAAGAAGGCAAGAGGGAGATAATAACTGCAGGCTCAGTAATAGACAGTATCCCTGAAGAAAAGACTCTCATTTTGATGGAGCCGCTTCGGAAAATGTAACATAAAAAACGCCCCCGTTAATATATAATGCTCACGGGAGGAATGTGTTTATGTTTAAGATCGGTTTTGACAATGAGAAGTATGTTGAGCTCCAGAGCCAGCACATCCGTGAGCGTGTAGATCAGTTCGGCGGTAAGCTCTATCTCGAATTCGGCGGAAAGCTCTTCGATGATTACCATGCATCCAGAGTCCTTCCCGGTTTTGAACCCGACAGTAAGATCAGAATGCTCAAGGCACTCTCCGAGGATGCCGAGATCGTTATCGCCATCAATGCGGATGCCATCGAGAAGAACAAGCGCCGCGGTGATATCGGAATCACATACGACCAGGAAGTCTTAAGACTCATCGATGCGTTCACAGAGTTCGGTCTCTATGTCGGATCAGTTGTCATTACCCAGTTCGCAGGCCAGCCTCTCGCAGAGAGCTTCGAAGCAAGACTCCGCACGCTCGGCGTTAAATCCTACAGACATTATCCTATAGCAGGTTATCCTTCCGACCTCTCGCTGATCGTCAGCGAAGACGGTTACGGCAAGAATGATTATATCGAGACGAGCAGAAAGCTCGTAGTCGTTACGGCACCCGGACCCGGTTCCGGAAAGATGGCTACATGCCTGTCTCAGCTCTACCACGAGAACAAGCGCGGCGTTAAGGCCGGCTATGCCAAGTTCGAGACGTTCCCTATCTGGAGTCTCCCTCTGCAGCACCCCGTAAACGTTGCTTATGAAGCAGCTACAGCTGACCTTGCGGACGTCAACATGATCGACCCGTTCCACCTCGAGGCATACGGCAAGACAACGGTCAACTACAACCGCGACGTCGAGATATTCCCGGTCGTTAATGCTATCTTCGAGAAGATCTTCGGTGAGAGCCCTTACAAGTCACCCACGGACATGGGCGTTAACATGGCAGGCTTTGCCATCGTCGATGACGATGCTTGCTGCGAGGCATCCAAGCAGGAGATCATCAGACGTTACTACGAGGCTAAGGCAGGCGTACGCCAGGGTAACTCCGACGGTACTGACGTCAACAAGATAGAGCTTCTTATGCAGAAGAGCGGAATCGATATCTCAGACAGACGCGTTATTGGCGCAGCTCTCGTAAGGGCAGAATCGACAGGTGCACCTGCGGTCGCACTGGAACTTCCCGACGGACAGATCGTAACGGGAAAGACCACACCGCTCCTCGGACCTTCTTCTGCGGCACTCCTTAATGCGCTTAAAGTCCTTGCAGGCATCTCCCATGACATTCCGCTCATCTCGCCCAATGTCATCGAGCCTATCCAGGATCTCAAGATCAACCACATGGGCAATCACAACCCGAGACTGCACACGGATGAAGTCCTCATCGCACTTGCGATCTCGGCTGCAACGAATCCGGTAGCAGAGCTCGCCATGCAGCAGCTCGGAAAGCTCGAGCACAGCGATGCACACGCTACGACAATGATGTCTTCGGTTGACCTCAACATGTTCCACAAGCTCGGCGTGAATATAACATGCGAGCCTGTATACGAGACGAAAAAGCTTTACCACAGGTAATCAGCAATCGCTCGCAGATCCTGCTTACCCGGGAAGTAATTTATCATTAACAAATATAGGGACTGACGCCGTCAGTCCCTTTTGTTTTGCCTGAATATCAAAAAAAGTCAAATTAGTCATTGACAAACCCTAAGGGCAGTACGATAATCGAATTGTCAAAGAAAGTCAAAGTCAAAAACGAAGCTTTGGAAAGGAGGAATGTCAGATGGCAAGACTGGTCGATGTTATTGAAGCGATGATCAAGGACATGATCGACGAGAACGACGGTCAGGCAACCATTAACAGAAGCCTTCTGGCTGAGCAGGCGAACTGCGTGCCTTCGCAGATAACGTATGTCCTGAGCACGAGGTTCTCGAGCGGCAACGGTTATATAGTCGAGAGCCGGAGAGGCGGCGGAGGCCAGATAACGATCACCAGGGTCCAGCATGTCGGACCGGATGATTATCTTAAGGCGATCATCGATGCAGTGGGAGACGATCTCACACAGAGCCAGGCAAAGACGTTCCTCACAAATGCGGTGTCGGTCGGAGCGATGAGCTCCAAGGAGGGTACGGCGATAATGGCCGCTGTCTCGGACAGATCCCTCGCGAAGATCGATTCTGACATAAGGTCCGTCGTCAGAGCAGATATATTCAAGAATGCCTTACTCGGGCTGATGATCACATAAAGGAGATGAATAGTATGAATTGTGCCAGATGCGGTGCGGAAGTAACCAATAAGATCATAAAGATAAACGGTGTCATATATTGTGAGAACTGCGTGAAGGAACTCGGATATGACAGGTTCCTCAAGAACCCGGAAGAGCTTCTGGGTGCGGCTTTCTCGCCTCTGGACGAGATCGCCAGCAGCTTTGCCAAGATGGCCGAACTCGACTTCGGCAACAGCGCTCTCACATGCCCCAAGTGCGGCATGAGCCTGAGGGAGTTCGAGAATAAGGGAACAGTCGGATGCATCGAGTGCTACAACACTTTCGGTGATTACGTGACCAAGGAGATGTTCAGGCAGCAGGGTGCGGATGAGTACGCAGGACGCGCGCCCGGACAGAACCTCATTGCAGAAGACAGCATTGCTGAAGATACTGACAAGACCGAAGTAAAGAAGGCGCCTTCAAAAGCTGAAGCAAAAGTTGAAGAAGCAAAGCCGGAGAAGACAGAAGATAAGGCAGGCGATCCCGCTGATGAAGGCAAGAAGCTCGAGAAGCTCTCCAAGGCGGATATCGGAATGCTTACTGATGAAGAACTGACGGAAGGGATCAAGCTTGCGACCAAGCTCGAGAACTACCAGCTTGCCATCCGTTTCAGAGATGAACTCAAGGGCAGAAAGGACGGCGAGTGATATGTCGATGTGGTATGAGAGATTCGGCAAGGAACAGGATGTAGTCCTGTCGACCAAGGCCTTTATAGTAAGAAACATCAAGGGTTACAATTTCCCTGACAAGATGTCGGACAGCGATTTCGACAGTCTGACGGAACAGATCGACAAGGCGGTGGACAAGTCCGTCACGGGCAATGTCTGGTCACCAAATGCTTTAGGCAGCGGAACGGAATCAGGAGACAGTCTTCTCACACCGGAATCCCAGCTGTTCGGCATGAACATGACCCTGCTCAGACACCCCGAACATAAGCGTATCTACTACAATGACGATGCCGGTCTGAGCGTAGTAGTCGGTTCAGGAGAACACCTGACGGTCAGAGCGATGGCGGCAGGATACGAGCCATCTGTCTACAGCAAGGCAGAAGCGATCGCAGTAGATCTCGAGAGAAAACTCGACATGGCATATTCAGACAGATACGGGTTCCTTACATCGAACCTCAAGCTGACAGGTACGGGCTTCAAGATGCTGTATACAGTAGCGATCCCTGCGATCTCGAAGAGCAACGGAGCACTGACGACTCTGAGACAGAGAGTAGGACAGTACTACTGGGACATCTATCCGTTTGCAGAACAGGGCGAGCTCGGCAATTCCGGTGTTTACATCATTACCAACGTAAGCACCATGGGAGTGTCGGAAGATGAGATCATCAAACGGGGCGAGAAGCTCCTGAACGACATAATCCAGTTCGAGCGTGCGCTCAGGGAGAAAGTCGCGACAAAGAACAAGATCCAGACTTCCGATATGTACGGAAGGGCATACGGACTTCTCAGATATGCTTCGACCATCAGCCGCAAGGAAGCGATCGACGCTCTGAGCTGGCTCAGGGTCTTCAAGGAATACGATGACCAGGGAGAGGTCAATGTCTCCTGGGAGAAGATAAACAAGCTTACACAGGATGTATGCTGGGAGTTCATTCCCACCATTAAGCGGGGCAGCGCTGATGCTGCGGCGATCCGTGCGGCTAAGATCAAGACGATACTGAAGGGAGATGATTGATATGAGGATATCTGAAGATTCGGCAAAGATACTTGCCGTAGCAGGAGAGATAGCAGCGGAAAAGCATACGACACTTATAAGGGATACTCTGCTGTTTTCCGCTATGGTCGTCACGGATACTCCGGTCAAGGACATCATTGCTGACAACACGGCGAATATGGATGCGCTCCTTGATGCTCTCGGCATCTCCGATTTCGAGTCAGAGCTCGACAGGGAGACCGTCAGATATGCGGCGGACAAGGCTTTCGGGCAGATCAGACAAGACGTAAGAAGGATACTCAGTTACAGTGCCGATGTCTCGAGGAAGACCAAGAGCCAGGGCACGGTATGTCCGGAGCATATGCTCTTTGTAGTGCTGGCAAGGAAGGTCAGCAATCACCCCGAGATCTTCAACGCGCTCAAAGAAGGCGGATGCGACCTCGAGGGCATGAAGAATTCCCTTGTGGAGATCTTCAGCGGCGGCGATCAGCCGGATGTTCCCGAAGAGGGCGATGAAGATAACGGCAATCCTTTCCGCCCGGAAGGTTCAGCAGGTCCCAAGAAGCCTGCGGCAAAGAAGACCAAGGGCGGTCACAAGACTCTCGATAAGTTCGGTAAGAATCTGACCGAGGCTGCCAAGGCAGGCAAGATCGATCCGGTGATCGGACGTGAGGAAGAGATCAACCGCGTCATGCAGATCCTTGCGCGCCGCACGAAGAACAACCCGTGCCTCGTAGGTGATCCGGGTGTCGGTAAGACTGCTATCGCGGAAGGACTTGCACTTAAGATCGCAGAAGACGATGTCCCGGACATCATCAAGGGCAAGACAGTGTACAGCATGGACATGGGTTCGATGGTCGCAGGCTCCAAGTACAGAGGAGACTTCGAAGACCGCATCAAGAACATGCTCGAAGAAGCGGTAAACGATCCCAACGTCATACTGTTCATCGACGAGATCCACACGCTCGTAGGCGCAGGCGAATCCGACAACGGATCCATGGATGCCGCTAACCTGATGAAGCCGCTTCTTGCCAAGAATGAGCTCCGCGTAATAGGTGCGACTACTCTCGACGAGTACGGCAAATTCATCGAGAAGGACCACGCCCTCGAGAGACGTTTCCAGAAGGTAATGGTAAACGAACCTTCCGTACCTGATGCCATCGCCATCATGAAGGGACTCAGATCCAAGTACGAAGAGCACCATAAGATAAGGATACCCGATGACGTTCTCGAACAGTCCGTTCGCCTCTCATCGCGTTATGTCTCCGACAGGTTCCTGCCGGACAAAGCTATCGACCTGGTCGACGAGGCTGCTGCCGCGAAACGCATCAACTACGCCGACGAGAAAGCGAGAAGAGACCTCGAGAAGAAGATCGCTGATGCCGAAGAAGCAAAGAAGACTGCAGCCGAGGCGATGGAATTCGAGAAGGCCCAGGAATGCAAGGATGAGATAGATAAGCTCAAGGAGCGTCTGGCTTCACTCGAATCCAAGACTGCACCTGACAGTGACGGCTTTACCGGAACTCTTGATGTCGATGATGTCGCTAATGTACTTGCGCAGTGGACAGGCATCCCGGTAACAAAGATAACCGAGACCGATGCCGAGAAGCTCAAGAATCTGGAAGGCGAACTGAAGAAGAGAGTCATCGGACAGGATGAAGCGGTTACAGCTATCGCAAAGGCGATCAGGAGAGGAAGGCTCGGTCTGAAGGACGAGAAGAGACCTTCGGGAACGTTTATCTTCCTTGGTACTACCGGCGTAGGTAAGACAGAACTTGCCAAGGCTCTGGCAGAAGTAATGTTCGGCAATGAGACCGCCCTCGTCAGGATCGACATGTCGGAGTATATGGAGAAGAACGACGTAACAAGACTCATCGGTGCTCCTCCGGGATACGTCGGATACGATGAAGGCGGACAGCTCACCGAAGCAGTAAGGAGACATCCGTATTCGGTAGTCCTCTTCGATGAGATCGAGAAGGCACACCCCGAGATCTTCAACACGATGCTCCAGGTATTGGACGACGGACGTCTGACGGACGGTCACGGCAGAACGGTCGACTTCAGGAATACCATCATCATCATGACATCGAACATCGGTGCAAGGATGCTGACGGGAAGCGAAGGCAGGAAGATCGGTTTCTCCGTAGGTGATGAGAGCGATACGGACGAACTCTCGAGAGAAGGCCTGTACGGCGGCAAGTCTTATGACGATGCAAAGAAGATGGTAATAGACGAACTTAAGAAGTCCTTCTCGCCGGAATTCGTTAACCGTGTCGATGAGATAATCTTCTTCCGCATGCTCGGCAAGGATTCGCTCATCCAGATCGTCGACATCCTGATGAACCAGGTCGGCAAGAGGATCAGGGATCTCGGCATGGATATCGAGCTTACCCAGAGTGCGAAAGAACTCCTTGCACAGAAGGGTTACGATCCGCAGTACGGTGCAAGGCCCCTCAGAAGAGTCATCACATCGATGGTCGAGGACCGTTTCTCGGAGGCAATGCTCGACGGTATAGCAAAGCCCGGACATCTGGCGGTTATCGATGCAGTCGAGAGTACTGACCCCGAAGCGCTTCTGGCTGCAGGCGCAGCTGAAGAGAACGGCAAGGTGATCGTCATCCGCGACGGCGGCCCGTTGGGGAACGATCCCGAATCTCCGGTCATCGACGAGCCTGCCGATAAGGAAGAGGCATAAGAAATAATTTAGAGTCTACAGCTTTAATGAGAAGGGGCTTGCGATAAGGCAATGCCCCTTTTTTTGTTGTATAATTTACGGCGTTTTGGTCTTTAAGAATAATCACGGAGAACTTTTTACATATGTCAGAAGCTGCAAAAAAAGAGCGTGAGTATGATATCGGCTGCGTGCCGAGCAAATTCTGGTTCGGATTCGTAGGATCACATATCCTCGTTCCGATCGTATGTGCCTATACACACATCAAGGTAAAGCCCGATATGGAATTCGTTAACCACGAAGGTCCTATCATCGTAATTGCAAACCACGAGTCATATCTTGACCCGATGATCACCAACAAGCTTACCAAGGCAAGACCGGCAAACTTCGTAACGGGCGAGTTCGTATTCCGTGCGCCCGCTTGGGGCCACTGGTTCAAGCTCGGTGGTGCTATCCCCAAGAAGCAGTTTGTCGTCGACACCACGGCAGTCAAGGCAATGATGAAGGTCATGAAGCGCAAGGGCGTCCTCATCATATATCCCGAGGCAACACGTCACGTCGACGGCAAGTCGATCGAGTTCGATGACGGTGTTGCAAAGCTCGCCAAGAAGGCAGGTGCATCGATATACATCCAGCACATCCACGGCGCTTACATGAGCTGGCCGAGATGGTCCAGATCCGGAATGAGGAGAGGCCCCATCACGTCCGAGTTCGTTAAGAAGATCTATGCCGAGGAAGTCGCGCAGTTGTCAGTCGAAGAGATCCATCAGAAGATACTTGAAGGCATTGATTACAACGAGAACGACTGGATCCGCGAGCATCCCGACAAGAAGTACAAGAGCAAGAAGCCGGCTGCAGGTCTTCAGAACGTCGCTTATGCCTGCCCGAGGTGCGGCAGAGAGTTCTCCATGCAGTTCATGGATTCCGGCAAGAGAGATCTTATCCAGTGCAACAACTGCGGCAACGCGGTAAGGATCCTTCCCAACGGTCTTCTCGAGCCTGCCGATCCGAAGTGCGTCGTTTTCGATGACCTGCATAAGTGGGCAGAGTGGGAGCGCGGCATCATCGCAGATCAGATAAAGGAAGACAGCTTCCGCATGGAGCTTGATGCGGATCTGTTCAAGGTGTTCGACAGGTTCACGTTTGCCAAGTCAGGCGCGGGCAAGGTCACGATCACCAACAAGGAGATCATCTACGAGGGAACCGAGTGCGATGCGCAGGACGGCATCCCCTACAAGAAGGGCAAGCCCGTCGCGAAATACAAGGACAGGGACATTGCCAAGGCAGCAGAACCTGTCAGGGTAGTATTCGAACTGGAGACCATGAGAGGCCTCGTGGCATCTTACGGAAAGTATTTCGAGATTTACGACAAGGGCGGCAAGCTGTACAGGTTCCATGTGGACGGTCAGAAGGTATTCAAGGTGCACGAGATAGTCTCGCTCCTCGGCCGCAAGTGATCTTACAAGTGAAATAATTTTCAATAGGGGTGATTTTGAATGAAATCACCCCGTTTTTTATAAAAGCGGGTAAAAAACCGCCGCGTTTCTGCCTTTAATAATACGCGCGATGATAGTATAATTCTCTCGTAAGTTTAAGGAGGGCATCAAGCCTTCCCGTTAACAGCAAATCTAGTACTAGGAGTGTGACATCCATGGCAATGTATGACAAGAAGAGTGTCGAAGATCTGAACGTTGCAGGCAAGCGCGTTATCGTTCGTGTAGACTTTAACGTACCCCTCGACAAAGAGACAGGCACAAAGATCACAGACGACAAGCGTATCAAGGGAGCACTTCCCACGATCAAGTACATCGTAGACAACAATGCGAATGTTATACTCGT
>JAFZPJ010000030.1 GCA_017550385.1 Clostridiales bacterium | reverse complement strand
TACAAAAAGCTATGGAAGAATACATTGAGTACTACAACAAAGAGAGAATCCAGGTCAAACTGAAAGGACTGACTCCTTGCCAGGCAAGGAATCAGTCCTTATACTCGTTTTAAGCCGTCCAACTTTGTGGGTTCACTTCATGCAACGCAGGGCTTTATCATATCAGTTGTACGGATAATGAGTGCTTACTCGACGGTAACGCTCTTGGCGAGGTTCCTGGGCTTATCCACATCGAGTCCTCTTGCGCAGGATACGTAGTAGCCCATGAGCTGAAGAGGGATGATCGCGAGAGACGCCGCGAAGTGATCGTCTATCTTCGGAACATATACGACGAAGTCTGCCTGATCCTCGATGGAGTAGTTGCCGAAGCTCGTGAGAGCCATCAGATAGGATCCGCGGGTCTTTGTCTCTACCAGGTTGGAAAGGGTCTTCTCGTAGAGGTCAGACTGCGTGAGAGAGCCGATAACGAACGTGCCGTTCTCGATGAGGCTTATCGTGCCGTGCTTGAGCTCGCCTGCAGCGTATGCTTCGCTGTGGATATATGAGATCTCCTTCATCTTGAGAGAGCCTTCCATGCAGATCGCATAGTCGATGCCGCGGCCGATGAAGAAGATATCCTTCTGTGCAGCGAGCTTGGATGCGAACCACTGGATGCGCTCCTTGTCTTCGAGCACCTTGCGGATCTTGTCGGGGATGGTCATGAGCTCGGACAGGAGTTCCTGTTTCTTCTCTTCGTCGATCGTGCCTCTTACGGATGCAAATTCGATCGCGAGAACGTATGAGACTGCAAGCTGTGAGCTGTATGCCTTTGTCGTGGCGACGGAGATCTCGGGACCTGCAAGAGTATAGAGCGTGTGGTCTGCCTCGCGTGCGATGGAAGATCCGACGACGTTTACGATAGCAAGTGTCTTGATACCGAGATCTTTGCACTTTCTGAGTGCCGCAAGTGAGTCTGCGGTCTCACCGGACTGGCTGATGATGACCACAAGAGCATTCTTGTCTATGGGCATGTTCCTGTAGCGGAACTCGGATGCGAGCTCGCATCTTACGGGGAGTCCGGCCAGGTCTTCAATGACGTACTGTGCTGCCATTCCCACATGGTAAGCAGAACCGCATGCGACAAAATACACCTGGGTGAAGTTCTTGATCTCTTCATCGGTGAATCCCGCCTGAGTAAAATCGATCTTGTACTTCTCATCCTCTGAAGTGATGAAGGAATTAAGAGTATCCGATATTGCCTTGGGCTGCTCGTGGATCTCCTTCATCATGAAGTGTTCGAAGCCTTCCTTCTCTGCGGAAGATGCATCCCACTCGATCTCGACGGGTGTCTTCTCGACGACATCGCCGTCGAGGTTATAGAAGGTGGCGCTGCCTGATTCGAGACATGCCATCTCGAGGTCGTCGATGTAGTAAACGCTTCTGGTGTACTTGAGGATCGCGGGTACATCGGAGGCTACAAAGCACTCATCCTTGCTGACGCCTACGATCATGGGGCTGTCCTTACGGGCAACGAAAAGCTTTCCCGGGTGGTCCTTGAACATTACCGCGAGGGCATAAGAACCTCTTACACGGACCATGGTCTTGGCGAGAGCCTCGATCGGGTCGTGAGTGTATTTCTTGTAGTAGTAATCGATGGTCTTGATGGCAACTTCCGTATCGGTATCAGAATAGAATCTGTAACCCTTGCGGATCATCTTCTCTCTGAGCTGCTGGTAGTTCTCGATGATGCCGTTATGAACGCCTACGACGTTATAATCGTCCGTGATGTGGGGATGAGCGTTGTTCTCTGAAGGCTCACCGTGAGTCGCCCATCTTGTGTGGCCGATACCGCAGGTACCCTTGATGGCCTTGCCTGCGTCAGTCTTCTCTGAGAGGACCTTGAGCCTTCCCTTTGCCTTTACGACAACGGGGTCTTTGTCTCCGTCCCTTACGGCAAGGCCGGCTGAATCATAGCCTCTGTATTCGAGCTTCTCAAGTCCGTCAAGAAGGACGGGGGCAGCCTTTTTCTTACCGGTATAACCGACTATTCCGCACATGATCTAACACCTCTGGCGTTCAAAAATTTATTTACGCATTATAGCAATTATTATTAAGGTGTCAAAATACTTATACGGCATAATTGAAGCAAAGTTCAGGTATCTTCGCCGTCGCCCTTCTTGAGATCTTCCAGATATCCGAGAGCGAGCTTTGCCCTGGCGTCAGTCGTAAGCGCCTCTCCGGCAGCCACGTAACGTACGACGTCGTCTTCCGGCGTGCCGTCTTCTATCACCTTCTCGAGGGCCTCCTCGCCGAAAGCCGAGATTATCTTATCTTCGAGCAGACATGTGTTCTGGTACTCGTCACAGTACATCGCCACGGCAACGGACAGAGCGCTCAGGAGATCCTCTTTGCTCACATTGGCACTGTTAGCAGGATCCAGATAGTAAGAGAACCTGTCGATCCAAGATGTGCTCGCATCAAAATCATTCCAGTCCATAATGTGCCTCCGCAGTTTTTCTTTGATTATATCCCTTGTTACGGCACAATAATAACCTTGACATAGTAGCAAACAAATACTATTATTCTAACATCAGGATATTGATAAGGGAGAGTGACTGAATATGGCAAAGAAAGACAAGATCAAGGCAGAACAGGAATTCCTGAAGACTTACAGCAGCGATGCATTCGAGAAGCCCTCGGTGGCTGTTGACCTCCTCGTATTCACGGTCGAGGACGGCAAGCTCAAGATCGTAACGGTAAGGAGACAGGAATATCCTTTTAAGGGTGAGCTCGCTCTCCCGGGCGTGTTCGTCGGCATGACGGAATCCGTTGACGATGCGGCAAAGCGCGGCATCAGTGAAGAGGCGGGTCTCGAAGATATCTATTTCGAGCAGCTGTATGCGTTCGGCGAGATCGACAGGGATCCCCGTATGAGAGTAATCTCCATCGCATACATCGCACTCGTTCCGATCGAGAAGATCCACCTGAGGACGGGTCTCAGGAGCGAGAAGACGGAGCTTACCGACGTGGATGCACTCCTGTCCTCCAAAGAGGAAGTTGCATTCGACCACAGAGCCATCATAGAGTGCGGAAGGGAACGCATCCGATCGAAAACAGAGAGCACGAGCCTTCCGTTCAACCTGATGCCGGAGGAGTTCACTCTTCCCGAGCTTCAGAAGGTATATGAGATCCTGCTCGGCAAGAAGCTCTATAAGGCTAATTTCCGTAAGAAGATCGCTGACATGATATCAGAGACAGACCACATGACATCGGGCGATGCCCACAGACCCAGCCGTTACTACAAGTTCAAGGGCTGATATGAAGACGGTAGTCTGTTACGGTGATTCCAACACCTACGGATACGATCCCGCCACGGGCGGAAGATACGACGAGAAGACCAGGTGGCCCCGCGTCCTTCAGCGTCTGCTCGGCGATGATTATTCTGTAGTTGAAGAAGGCTGCAACGGACGCACGACGGTATTCGATGATCCCAAGGACGACTGGAAGATCGGACTCGATTACATTAAGGGCATCGTATGCTCGCACCGACCCGTGGATATACTGGTCATCATGCTCGGAAGCAACGACATGAAGATATGTTACGGCGCTTCCTGCGAAGACATCGCAGAGGGCATGAAGGCGGTCGTAAAAGCAGCCGTGGATACGCTCGTATATAAGCAGAAATACGCTCCTGAGGTCATAATAGTATCTCCGCCGGAGATAACGTCAGACGTCCTTAACGGACCGTTCTCGGGTTCGTTCAACGAAGCCTGCTGCGAGAAGTCACGCAATCTTGCCGCGCACTATGAAGCACTTGCAAAAGAGCTCGGAGTATCATTCCTCAATGCCGCTGAATATATAAGACCGTCCAAAGAGGACGGCCTTCATCTTACTGCTGATGCCCACAGAGGGCTCGCTGAAGCTGTCTGCTCAGCGATCAAAGGCTGATCATCAACCCCAGAATACGAACTGCCATGCGGGTACGCTCTTGAGTCCGCCCGGAGCGATGTACCACGGACCTGCGAGGAACGTGGTGTCTGCTTCCTTGACGTTGAACTCGCCCGAACCTGTTATGAACATCGTTCCCGTATAATCCTTGCTCATGATGAGCGGGTTGCCGGTGAAGGGGTTCGTGGGGTTATCGATTATTCCCTGTGTAGCGAGATACGGTGTGTCCGCATTGGTCATGAAGTCGCTCGATACTGTAAATCCGGTCGAGCCAAAATCCTTTACCATCAGAACGGGCGCGAAGCTCTCTGCATCGAAGTTGTAATCGCTCTTGACCGTCATCGCCTTGATGTTGTCGTTGAGCATGTAGTCGAACTGACCGAGGAAGTATCCGTGGTCAGCTACGATGATGATCCTCGTGTTATCATACAGTCCGTTCTCGCGCAGATAGTCGAAGTATTCGCCGAGGAGCATGTAAGCTGCGACGTTGACTTCGTAGTGCTTGACCTGAGTGATGTTCTCCATCTTCATCGTGATGCCGTTGATGGTGAACTTGCTCGCCCAATCCGTATCGTAAGCCGTGTTGTCTACGATCGAAGAAGGAACATAATCAGGCTCCTGAAGAAGCGTCGGATTGTGTGTGATCTCGGTGCAGAAGATGAGCAGGTTGTTGCTGTCATCGTCGAGGATCTGCGTCATCTCGGGCATGCCCTTGAGAGCGTAGTACTGTGCCTCGAAGTCGACGTTGTGACCGTATGCCTGTGACAGTCCGTTCGTAGTCTGGATGGCTGCGTCGTAATCGATAAGGCTCAGTGTGTTGTAGTTGCCGTTGTCATAGACCGCGAGCTGCATGAACAGGGGGCAGGCCTTGAAGTAGCTGAAGCAGCAGAGGTTGTGGAGCATTATGTTCTCCGCACCTTCGCAGTATCCCTCGATGCCGTCGACGAAGTTGTATCCGATGTTGTAAGCGTCAACATTTTCCATATCGTCGAAGACTGACAGATCCGGGATCCACGAATAGCCCGCATAAGTCGGGTTAACGAATGTGCAGTTATAGCCTTCGTTCGTGAAGATCGCAGGAAGGACCTTGAGCGACTCATCGTGCTTATCTACAAGGAGTCTGTCCTTCTGCTGGTTGATGTCGTAAGGCAGATAATCGTATCCGCCGTAGAGAGCAGGCGAAGCAAAGTTCGTTGAAGGTCCGAATGACATCGTGTTCTCATAATACGTGAAGCCGTCGAACTGTTCATACAGCTCGGGGTTCTCGGCAAAAATGTAAGGCACCATCGGACCGACCGCACGGTCGACCATGATGACGATGACGTTCTGACCTTCGGTCGAGAGCGTGAACTCAGGCTTGGCACTGCTGTTGAGTCCCTCGTCGAACTTCCATCTGAACGTATCGGTGATGGTGTAGATGTTCATGCAGGTCATGACGATGAGAACTGCCGCTCCGACGCCTGCGATGGTTCCCGCAAGCGGCTTGAGGAACTTAACCAGAACGAAGCAGATCGCCGTGATGAGCACGATGCCGCCGAGGTTGAGAAGGATCTCGTTGGTCTTGGGCGTGACGATGCCGTCATAGACGAGCAGTGAAGACATGGTGCCGTACTCGTTGCTGAAGAGCTGGCCGGTGAATACCGCACAGCAGGAAGCTGAGAACATGAAGCCTGCCATTATCTTCCTTGCTTTCGGTGCGGCAAGCAGATAGAACAGTCCGCCCCAGAGAACGAACAGTCCGATGTCCGTGATGAAAGGTACCGCGAGGTAGTATGCGGGGTTGATCAATGTCGCACGGTTAACGAATTCCTTCGGCGAAGAATTCATTACGCAGGAAGGCAGATAGAAGCCGACATAGACTGCAAGGAAGATCGACGACATGAGGAATACGAGACCGGATGCATCCTTGGTCTTTTTGCCGTCCTCAGCCGCGGTCTTCTTCTGTGCCTTTTTCTTTGCCATCAGTCTGATGACGATGTTCTTGCAGAGTGAGAATACATTGTTGAGTGTCCAGTAGAATACGAGACCTGCAGGCGAGTTGTACAGGAGTACGAGGAACACGGCCGCAAGTGCGTAGAGCTGGATCATGGACTTGAGGGGCATGTCCTTGCCGTAGATGAGACCCGAGACGATGTTGATGAGCGTCATCAGGATAGGCAGGACATTGATGGCTACGGCACCGATAACGAGAAGATGATCCGGTGCGGAGAGGTCCGCGATGGGCCCCATGGAAGTGCCTGCGAGGAGCCTGTTCTCGGAGAGCATGTTGTATGCCGCCATGAAGAACGGGATCTGCAGAAGAAGTGATACGGAACTCTTGAGGACATTCAGCGGGCTGTAGTCATGCTGTCTGTAGCAGGTCTGCAGCAGCATGAAGCGCTCGTCGCCCTTGAAGTTCTGCCTTATGTGCTTGATGAAAGGTGCGATCTCTTTCTCCTTGATGCGGGACTCGTCCTGGATCCTGTCTGCTCTGTTATAGAGGGGAAGCACGAGGAAGTTCACCGCGAGGGAGAGCAGTATCAGGGCGACGGCCTCGTTGCCGGTCACCTTGAATATCAGCGAGAACATTATCTCGAAAACAAGTTCGATGGGATAGATAAAAAGATCGTAAAGGTACATCCAGATGTTCATTTCGATACCTCCGCTGCAGCCTCAGTCTTCTCTTCTGTCTCCTCAGGAATGTCCTGCTTGCTGAGTTCGCCGTATTTGTCTGCGAGATAGTCCGCGATGATGCCTGCGGACGAGCCGATGTTGCACCAGGTCTCGTTCTTTGCTTCGTTCCTGGCTTCGTCCAGGCTGGTATTGCCGATGGAATCATCGATTATCTGCTTAAGGTTAGGGATATTCTCCTTGGTAAGCTCGATGCCGATCCTGCGGGGAGTCGATACGTTCCAGGGATCTTCTTCGAATCTCCAGGCATCATACAGGTTCTTGGTAAAGCCCGTATTCGAATAGATCAAGGGCTTGCCGAAGACGAAGGCATAGTCGAAGTTGACTGCCGAGAAGTCGGAGATCATTATGTCGGAATCCGCGAGCACCTCGAAGTTGTCGTTGTCGCGGTTCCAGTGAAGCTTGTCAGATTCGGGGAACTTGCCCATGAGATCGTCGATGATGTCCTTGTCAGCCGTAAAAGACTGGGGATGAGGGCGTATAACAATGTTATATCCCGTATCCGCAAGGCTTCTGATGAGCTCTTCGCCGTATCTGCTCAGCAGGCCGTACTGACCCCAGGTGGGTGCGAGGAGAACGGTGGGAACGTCATGCTGCTTCTTCTCAGTGGTTTTTGCGCGCTCGAGCATCGCATCCATGTAGGGGATACCTGCCATGACGATCTCCTTGGCCGGGAGGTTCCTCATCTTCTCCAAGGCTCTGACCTCATCCTCCTGGAACTTGCCCGAGAGGAGCAGAGCATCGTAATAATCTATTCCGTAGAGACGGTACATCGTGACGTCTCCTGCGCTGTGGAGAACATGGACGTACCAGTCGACGTCCTTGGAGCGCTTCCACTGGAAGACGTCGATGCTGGGCGTGGTCGAGAGCACGATCCTCGCGTTGAGCAGGTTCATGCGAGCGAAAGCGTCGTTGCCGCTTCCGATGAACTCTGCCGTGATGTTCTCGTATTTGGTCTCGAGAGCCGGATCGTCGGGAGACATCGTCATATAGACCGTGCGGATGCCCTTCTTGTCAAGCTCGTCACAGATGGGCTTGAACGTGGTGAAGTAACGCTTGTGGTCAGAGAAGATGACTATCGGGATCTTATTCTTGTCGGCCTGGATCTTCTTGCCGGCACCGACGGAATTCTTGATCTTGATGATGACAGCCCTGGCGACGTATACTGCCGCACTGATGATGCCTATAAAAACGGTGAACAGCATGCTGCCTGTTCCCGGATCGATATATAAACGGTTCATGTTACACCTCGCGTATTCGAGGGAATTATATATTTAAGTCCCAAGTAAATCAAATTCTGTTATTTTAAATAATAAATTTGTCAGAATAGCGAATAAGGGTTAGAATTGGCTATGCAAATTTTAAGCGCGCTTTATTCATTGATCTTCGGCCCGCTCGAGACGGTGTTCGAGATCATATTCTCGATACTGAACAAAAACATCCGCAGTGCGGGTGTTTCCGTCATATTCTTAAGTCTGGCGTTCAGCCTTCTGGTGCTGCCTTTGTACAGGCGTGCAGACAGGATCCAGGAAGAGACCAGGATCAAGGAAGAGAAGCTCAAGCCCGTCATCGACCACATCAAGAAGGTCTTCAAGGGCGACGAGCGCTTCATGATGCTCCAGACCTATTACCGCCAGAACGACTACAGCCCCTTAAGCGTAGTCAAGAGTACGGTATCGCTGCTCCTTCAGATCCCGTTCTTCCTCGCAGCTTACAGGATGCTGTCGAACAACATGTATCTCACGGGAGCTGCTTTCGGTCCGATCGCGGATCTCGGCAAGCCCGATGCGCTCCTAGTGATCGGCGCGGTCACGATCAACTTGCTCCCGATCATCATGACACTCGTCAATGTCATCTCGAGTGCCATCTATACGACCAAGCTTCCGCTGAAGTCAAAGCTTCAGCTCTACGGCATGGCGGCGGTATTCCTCATTCTGCTCTATAACTCGCCTTCGGGCATGGTCCTCTACTGGACTTGCAACAACCTGTTTGCACTCGTAAAGAACATCGTGCTCAAGTTCTTCCCTATCAAGGAGAAGCCGGAAGTTAAGGACAAGGTATATACATCAAGACACAAGGTGCTCTTCATCATGTCCTGCATCGCAGCAGGATTCTATACGGGATGGTTCTTGCCGTCTTCCGTTATGAGCCTTGCTCCGCAGGAGTTCGTCAACATCTGCACCATGGGTGACCCGAACATGTATCTGGTCGATTCCCTGTGCCTCGGCCTCGGACTTTTCGTGTTGTGGCCTGCCGTGTTCAGCGGCATCGCATCCGATAAGGGCAAGCGCGCGATGGCTTATGTCATGTTCATCCTGACTTGTCTTCTCGTAGTCAACTCTCAGCTGTTCAGCAACGGCTTCGGAACGATGAACAACGAACTGGTATATGATGCCGCTCCCGTGTTCCTGACCAAGGACATCCTGGTCAATCTGGGTGTCTGCATCGCAGCGGGTGCAGCAGCTTACCTTCTCGTAAGATTTGCGAGGTCTGTCGCAGCCGTCGTCGCCGTATCTGCTTCGATCGTGTTCTTCGTAATGGGCATCGTCAACATCTTCAAGATCGAAGAGGGTTATAAGACAGTCAAGGCTCAGTATTCGACGGAGATGCCTGAGTTTACTCTCTCGACCGAAGGCCGGAACGTAGTCGTCATCATGCTCGACCGTGCGGTGGGTCCGATGATACCTTACATCCTCGCCGAGCATCCGGACCTTGAAGAGAGGCTCGACGGCTTTACCTATTACAGCAATACGATATCGTTCGGTGCGTGGACGAACTTCGCGGCACCTGCGCTCTACGGCGGATACGAATATACCCCGGACAAGCTGAATGCGAGAGATGACGAACTGCTGATGGATAAGCACGACGAAGCACTCAAGGTGCTTCCCGCGATCTTCTCCGCGAACGGATTCGATTCCGTCATGATCAATCCTTCGTATGCAGGCTATACATGGTATCCAAGCCTCGGCATCTTCGATGACATGGAAGGCGTCAAGGCGTACAACACGCTGTACAAGTATTCGAAGATAGATTTCGGCAAGGCATACGACGATGAGATCAAGCACAACCTCTTCTCGTATTCGCTCTATAAGTCCGCGCCTGTCCTGCTGCAGAGCGTTTTCTACGACAACGGCAATTACAACGAGACGACGCTGGTCGATGTATCGGAGTCCTCGCAGATCATAACGGGACCTTCGACGGCATACGGCCACAACAAGGATTTTGAGGCAGAGTACTACGCACTGCTGGGACTCGAATCAATGACTGTGATCGAAGACGGATCAGGCAACAACTTCCTGTTCTTCTCGTGCAAGTCCACGCACAATCCCGCGCTCCTGTCTGAGCCCGATTATCTGCCTGCCGACTATGTCGACAACACGGCATTCGATGCTGCGAACATGGCAAGGTTCACGGTGAACGGCAAGACCATGCTTGTTCTCGATTCGAACGATTACGCACACTATCAGATCAACACCGCATCTCTCTATGCACTCGCAGACTGGCTCGACTATCTGCGCAATCAGGGCGTATATGACAACACGAAGATCATCGTAGTCGCAGATCACGGTTCGGGTCTCGGAGGCTTCTCCGATCTGTTCCTGTCTGACTTTGAAGTCGGTCTCGATGCGGAGTGGTTCACGCCGCTGTTCATGGTCAAGGATTTCGGTGCCACCGGCTTTACGACGTCGGACGAATTCATGACCAATGCGGATACTGCTTATATCGCTTTACAGGGAGTCATAGATGATCCGGTCAATCCATACACGGGCAATCCGATTACGAATGACGACAAGTATGGCGATCTGCTTCTCTTCAGTTCCACGGAATGGGAAGTAGAGAATAACAACGGTACCACATATCTTCCGGGATACTGGTATTCCGTGCACGACGATCTGTGGAATAAAGAAAATTGGACATACGAGGGGGAATGGTAAATGAAAGCACTTATCCTTAACTCAGGTCTCGGTAAGAGAATGGGAGACCTTACAAACGAGCATCCCAAATGCATGACGGAGCTTTCCATCGGAAAGACTATCGTAAGCAGACAGCTCAGTCAGCTTGCGGACGTCGGCATCACCGACATCGTCATGACAACCGGACCATTTGCCGATGTGCTCGAAAGCTACATCGCATCCCTAAGGCTGCCCATAAACATCACCTATGTGGCAAACCCCGTCTACGACAAGACGAACTACATCTATTCGATATACATGGCAAGAGATCTTCTGCATGACGATATCCTTCTCATGCATGGCGACCTCGTCTTTGAGAATGCGGTCTTGGACGGCATCCTCGAGCATAAGGGATCCGCGATGACCGTGTCTTCTGCCGTACCCCTTCCCGAGAAGGATTTCAAGGCGGTAACGGAAGACGGCAGGATCACGAAGGTCGGAGTGGAGTTTTTCGATAACGCCGTAGCTGCACAGCCCATGTACAAGCTGGTAAAGAAGGACTGGGAAGCGTGGCTCGATGCCATCGCAAGATACTGCGAAGCGGACAACACTAACTGCTATGCGGAGAAGGCTCTTAACGAGATCTCTGACGGCACGGACATCAGGCCTTATGACGTCGGCGAGATGCTCTGCGGCGAGGTCGACAACCCCGAAGATCTGAAGACGGTCTCAGGCAGACTCGAAGCCATCAAAAACACGACAGTATACATCTGTTTCTCGACGGACATCCTGCACAGCGGACACCTTAAGCTCATCAAGAGAGCGGTAAGGCTCGGCAGGGTCATCGCAGGAGTTATGAGTGACGAGGCGGTCGCATCCTACAAGCGCTATCCCTTAGTGCCGTTTGAAGAGCGCTGCGCAATGTTCAAATCCGTGAAGGGTGTATGGAAGGTCGTAGAGCAGGATTCACTGAGTTATAAGGATGTCATTGAGAAGTATCATCCGGACATCGTAGTTCACGGTGATAACTGGAAGGAAGGCTTCCAGAAGAGCATCCGCGACGAGGTGGTAGAACTTCTTGCTGCATACGGCGGAAAGCTCGTCGAGTTCCCATACTCGTCAGACCCGAAGCTCAAGGAGGTCGATAACCGCGCAAGGCTTGAGCTCTCACTGCCCGATAACAGACGCGGAAGGTTAAGAAAGCTGATTGCCATGAAGGGACTCGTCACGATGATGGAAGCGCACGACGGTATCAGCGGACTCATCGTAGAGAATACAGTTGTCCATGATGGCGGCGCTTCTTACCAATTCGACGGAATGTGGGTATCGTCTCTGTGCGATTCGACCGCAAAGGGTAAGCCTGATATCGAACTTGTTGACATGACATCGAGATTCAGGACGATAGATGACATCACGGAAGTAACGACCAAGCCGATCATCTTTGACGGCGATACCGGCGGACTTACGGAGCACTTCGTCTATACCGTGCGCTCGCTCGAGAAGCTCGGCGTATCTGCAGTCATCATCGAGGACAAGAAGGGCCTCAAGAAGAACTCTCTGTTCGGCACCGAGGTCGAGCAGACGCAGGCGACCATCGAGGAGATGAGCGCCAAGATCGCTGCCGGCAAGAAGGCACAGAAGTCATCCGACTTCATGATCATCGCAAGGATCGAGAGCCTCATCTTAGAGCGCGGAATGGAAGATGCTTTGGAGCGCGCCTTTGCTTTTGTCAAGGCGGGTGCGGACGGCATCATGATCCACTCGAGGAAACCTGATCCGGACGAGATCATCGAGTTCATAGGCAAGTTCAGAGAGCAGGACAAGATCACACCGATCGTCATCGTTCCCACTTCGTTCAACTCCGTCAAGGAAGACGAGTGGAAGAAGCTCGGTGTCAATGTCGTCATATATGCGAACCAGCTCATGAGAGCAGAGGTTCCCGCGATGCAGCAGACGGCTGAGGAGATACTTAAGAATCACCGTGCCCAGGAAGCTGACGAACACCTGATGGGATTCAAGGAGATCATCAGGCTTATCCCGGAGGAATTATGAGCGAAGTTATAAGAGATTACAACGAGTTTGCAAGGTGGCTTTCCGCGAGAGGCCTTAAGAGCCTGTTCGTGGTGTGCGGCAATTCGTTTGCAAACATAGCGCCCGGAAGGTTCCTTGATTGTCTGGCGGCAGTCGGATTCAAGATCACTTACTTCAAGGACTTCACTCCTAACCCGGATCATTCATCTGTCGTGAAGGGCATCGAGGCATTCAAAGAGAGCGGTGCCGATACGATAATAGGAGCCGGCGGCGGAAGTGCCATGGACGTTGCCAAGGCGATCAAGCTCGAAGGGGAGTTCAAGGCATCTTTTGCTGCAATCCCCACTACGGCAGGAACGGGAAGCGAAGCAACGAGGTTTGCGGTCATCTACGATAACGGCACAAAGACATCATTGACATCAGACCTGATGCTGCCCGATGTGGTCCTCATCGATCCTTCAGTCTTAGAAGGCCTTCCCGATTATCAGAAGAAGGCGACGCTGTCCGACGCTGTCTGCCATGCGGTCGAGTCTGCATGGTCTGCCGCTACGTGCGAAGAGAGCAGGGAGTTCTCATACAGCGCGCTCGACAAGATCTTTGCCAACTACAAAGCATATCTCGAAGGCGACGATAAGACCTTCGGGATAATGATGGACGCTGCGTTCGAAGCAGGCGAAGCCATAAACATAACCAAGACGACCGGAGGCCATGCGCTCTGCTATAAGCTTACGACGAAGTATGGTCTTGCGCACGGCCATGCCGCTCTGCTCTGTGTAAATGCACTGTGGGACTTCATGGACGGCAAGACTGACAACCTGAAGTTCCTTGAAGACTACAGGGCACAGTTCAAAGAGTATTTTGAACACTTAGGCCTTGCTAAGCCGGAGATAGCGGAAGCCGATTATGATGTCCTCGCTGACAGCGTAAACCTCGACAGGCTCTCGAATAATCCTGTGGCGCTGACGCACGAAGACATAGTTGATATCTATCACAACCTGTGAGGAGACGGATATGAGAGTTGAAAGACTGATGGATCTTATAGGTGCGGACTTCTATACGGGAGTCCCGGATTCTCAGCTCAAGGCACTGTGCAACTGCCTTATGAGCAAGTACGGGATCGACCCGCACCATCACATCATCGCCGCCAATGAAGGCAATTGTGCTGCGCTCGCGGCAGGCTACCACATGGCGACCGGCAAGGTGCCCGTCGTCTACATGCAGAATTCCGGCGAAGGCAACATCATCAACCCGCTTGCATCTCTTCTTAACGACAAGGTCTATGCGATACCGGCGATATTCATCATCGGTTGGAGAGGTGAGCCCGGCGTTCACGACGAGCCCCAACATATCTATCAGGGAATGGTCACGACCAAGCTGCTGGACGACATGGATGTCGCCAGTTATGTGATCGGTCCCGATACGACCGAGGAAGAACTTGCCGAAGTCATGGGAAGCTTCACCGGTCTCCTGTCGCAGGGCAAGCAGGTCGCATTCGTCGTGCGTAAAGGCGCGCTCGAATTTGACGGCAAGGTTGACTATAAGAATGAATTCACGCTTAACCGCGAGTTTGTTGTAGGACAGATCGCGGCAGCAGCAGGAGAAGATCCGATAGTCTCCACGACGGGAAAGATCTCAAGAGAACTCTTCGAGTACCGTACTGCGCAGGGCATGAGCCACAAGTACGATTTCCTTACGGTAGGCTCCATGGGTCACTGCTCGAGCATCGCGCTCGGTATCGCTCTTAACAGGCCGGAGCTCAAGGTATGGTGCATCGACGGTGACGGTGCCGCTCTCATGCACATGGGTTCGATGGCCGTCATAGGCGAGAACAAGCCTGCCAACATGGTGCACATTGTCATCAACAACACCGCTCACGAGACGGTCGGAGGAATGCCTACTGTTGCAGGTTCTGTCGACCTTCCCGGAGTAGCAAGAGCCTGCGGTTATCCGAAAGCCGTTACCGTATCGGATGAAGAAGGCCTTGCATCAGCTCTTGCCGAAGCGAAGGCGTCGGAGGAACTTATTTTCGTTGAGATAAAGTGTCAGGTCGGAGCGAGAGCGGATCTCGGAAGACCGACGACAACGGCGATAGAGAACAAGAACAACTTTATGGAGTACATCAATGGTTAATCAACTCTTCAGTCTTTACATCGATCCGGGCACGGGTTCGATGCTCTTCACGGTCCTGATAGGCATCCTGAGTGCGGCCGTGTATCTTGTCAGGACTCTCATCATCAAGCTCAAGTCGGGCGCGGGAAGGAAAGCGGACAAGAACAGGATCCCGCTCGTTATCTACTCGGATTCCAAGCGTTACTGGAATACTTTCGAACCCATCTGCGACGAACTCGAGGCGAGGGGCGTGGATACCGTATTCATGACGTCATCGCCCGACGATCCGGCGCTGTCCAAGGAATACAAGCACATAAAGACTGAATTCATCGGCGAGGGCAACAAGGCCTTCACCAGACTCAACATGCTCAATGCCACCCTGGTATTCTGCACCACCCCCGGACTCGACGTTCTCCAATGGAAGCGTTCTAGATCGGTCGATTACTATGTTCACATCATGCACGCTCCGAGAGATGCGGCTTCCTACAGGATGTTCGAGCTCGATTATTTCGATGCGGTCCTCTTCTCGGGCCAGGTGCAGATAGATCAGATAAGAGAGCTCGAGGAGCTCCGCGGACTGCCTGAGAAGGAGCTCAGGATCGTGGGCATACCGTACATGGACGAGATGATGAAGCGCGTTGAGGCTGCAGGTCCCGCTCCGAAATCTGACAAGACAACGGTCCTTCTCGCACCTTCGTGGGGCGTATCCAGCCTTCTCGTAAGATACGGCGAGACGATGATCAAGAACCTGCTCGATACCGGTTATCATGTCATAATAAGACCTCACCCGCAGTCGTTTACCGCGGATAAGGAAGTCATCGACCGCCTTATGGCCGAGTTCCCCAACAGCGAGAACCTCGAGTGGAACAGGGACAACGACAACTTCGAAGTATTGAGAAAGTCCGATATCATGATCTCCGACTTCTCCGGCGTCATGCTGGACTTCGCTTTCATCTTCGACAAGCCCGTCATCTATGCAGACATAGAATTCGACAAGGGTCAGTATGACTACTACTTCCTGAAGGAGGAGCCCTGGTCGCTCACCATGCTCCCCAAGATCGGAATGGGTCTTACCATAGATAACGCTGCAGGTGTAAAGGATCTTATCGAAGAGTGTCTTAATAACCCCAAGTTCAAGGAGACACGTGCGCAGGCAAGAGAAGAGATCTGGCAGTGCAGGGGAGAAGGCGCAGCCAATACAGCTGATTACATCGTCGCCAAGCTGAAGCAGCTTGAACAGAAAGAAGAGAATGAGACTAAAAAAGAATCCGGAAGAAAAGCAGCCGGTAAGTAAAGAGACCATCCGCAAGAGAGTCCTTGCGATATTGCTCCTCGTCGCCATCTTCACAGTGGTGATCGTGCTGTCGTTCCTTATCTGCAAGCCGATGCTCGAGATGGCGGAGAATCCGGCCGAGTTCCGTGCTTACATGCACGACAAGAAGCCCTGGAGCATTGTCATGTTCATGGTCTGCATGTTCCTGCAGGTCGTCGCGGCCGTCATTCCGGGCGGGCCCTTCGAGGTTGCAGCCGGATATGCCTTCGGTACAGTGATGGGTTCCATCATCGCCGATGTCGCCATGACGATAGGAAGCCTGTTTGTCTTCCTGATGGTCAGGAAGTTCGGCATGAGATTCGTCGAACTCTTTGTCTCCAAGGACAAGCTCGATCAGGTCAAGTTCCTCAAATACTCGCCCAAGAGGGATCTGGTAACGTTCATCCTGTTCCTTATCCCCGGAACCCCCAAGGACATAATCACGTATTTCGTCGGATTTACGGACATGAGGATCCCCGTATGGATCGCGATAACGTTCATCGGAAGGTTCCCTGCGATCTTCCTCTCGGCCATCGGGGGAAGCGCTCTCAATAACGGCAATTACATAAGACTCTTCATAATCGGCGCTCTCATCATCGTAACGTTCCTCGTGGGAAGCATCTGCTATTATTTCTGGCACATGAAGCACGCTGATGCCGCCAAGGCCAAGGAAGCAGAGACGGCCCCGGAAGCAAAAGAAGACACCGCAGATAAGTAAACGCGTGTAAGCCGCGCGAAAAAAGTGTATGCTTGGAGTATATATAAAAACCTTTTGAGGGTTCGAGACCGGGAGGTATCTGTATGGCAGCCGCAACAGGAAAGATCATAACGATAGGAAGGTCTTACGGAGCAGGAGGAAGGTCGATCGGCAGACAGGTGGCCGAGGACCTCAAGATCCCGTATTACGATTCGGAACTCCTCGCAGAGACCGCAAAGAGCAGCGGTCTGGACGAGAAATACCTCGCCAGCGTCGATGAGAAGGAGATCAACGATGCGGCCCTCTACATGTCGGTCGGCTACATGAGCCCGACATATTCGTCCGTAAGGCAGATAGCTGCCAATGCCCAGAGGGAAGTCATAGAGAAGATCGCTTCCGAAGGACCCTGCGTCATCGTCGGCCGCCGCGCCAATGAGATCCTGGCGGAGAGACCCAACCTTCTGAGCGTATTTATCACCGCTTCAGTCGAATCCCGCATCATTCATGTTATGAATAGAGAACATCTGACCGAGAAAGAGGCAAAAAAGAAGGTCCTTCGTGCCGATAAGGAGCGTGCAGCCTACTATAACCAGTTCTCGGGCAATGAATGGGGCTATGCCGCAACATACGACCTTTGCATCAATACAGACATGCTCGGAGCGGATCATGCGGCCCAGATCATCGAATTTGTTGCAGGAAAAACATAAAAAATCCCCTTGTGAGTGGTTATTTAGTCAGATAAACAAATCAAATAATCCCCACGAACGCAAAAAAATAATATATTATTATTTTGGATTGTCAGATTGAAGGGGGCTTATGGCTATGTTTGACACAAAAAACAACTTCGTATTCAGTTTATATGGCACTCTGGTAGATATTCACACGGATGAGAACCTTCCGTATCTCTGGAGCGCCATGGCAAGATATTATTCCATGAAGGGCGCAAGCTACGATGAAGCCGAGTTCCGCGAGGAGTATTCGAGACTCTGCCGCGAGCACGCAGAAGCTTCCGCCAAGAAGTCCAAGAAGGGCAAGTCCAAGCTCGCTCCCGAAGAGGCTGACTTCGATCTGTCAGAAGTATTCAAGGAACTCTTTACCCAGAAGGGATGCAGGGTATTCTCATCGGAGGTCGATGAGGCTGCGCTTACCTTCAGGAGCATCTCCATAACAAAGCTCGCTCTCTATCCCGAGGCCAAGAAGGTCATCGAGGAGCTGAAGAAGAGGGGCAAGAAGGTCTATCTGTTCACGAACGGACAAGCATGCTTCTCCATCCCCGAGCTCGAGAGCCTCGGCCTGATCGATCTGTTCGACGGGATCCAGATCTCATCTGATATCGGAGCAAAGAAGCCCTCCAAGACATTCTTTACCGCAGCTCTCAAGAATTCCGAGATCAAGGCAAAGGACTGCGTTCTTATCGGAAGCGACGAGTTCGGCGATGTCAGGGGCGGAATGGCTGCGAACATGACTGCATGTTATATCCAGACAGAGCAGTCTCCTACGGTTGCACGTAACCTGCCCTGCGATGAGATCAAGTCTCTCGCAGATCTTCTCGACTGATCCGTTCGGTTAAGAGTCAGGAAATAGAATCCAAAGCTTCATCAAGAGTCATGGCGGGACCGAGATAACGGCCCTGGAACATGTCGCATCCCTGCTTGGCGAGGATGTCGAACTGCTCATCGGCGCCTACGCCGGTGGCACAGACCTTGATGTCTATATCATGCATGAGTGAGATGACAGACGACGAGAGGACACGCACATTGGCGTCTGTTGCCAGATTCCTGGTGAAGTTGCCGTCGAGCTTCAGTACCGTAATGGGCAGGAGCGGTATCGCATTGAACGAGGAGTAACCGCGTCCGAAATTATCCAGCGCCATCTTAACGCCCTTAGCAGACAGCTTCTCGATGGCTTCCTTGATATCGGGCAGCTCCGTGAACAGACCCTCTTCCGGAATATCCAGCATCAGGTTCATGAGCTTGCAGTCCGCATTGGATATCGCATTGGACAGCATGTTGATGAATCCGGGGTTCTTGAGCTGGCTCGTAGAGATATTGAGGTTCATCGTAAGTCCCGGATGGTTTGCATCGAAGAGTGCGAGAGCCTTGAGGCTCTGGTCTATGGAGAATCCGCCGATCCTGTTGATATAATCGGCATTCTCGGCTGCCGACAGGAATACCTGGGGCGGAATGAGATCTTTGCCGTGCTCGAATCTCATAAAGGACTCGAAGCCCAGGAGCGTTCTGTCCTGAGTATAGCAAGGCTGATATATCATGTGCAGGCTTCCGTCTTCTATCGCAGACTCGAAGATCGACGTGATCTCGTGCTGTGTCTTGCCTTCGAACAGCTTACCTGCACGGTCCATCTCTTTGGACATCTCCGCATACTTTGTCATGGAGATCTTGCCGACCTTGCCATGCTCCGTATCTCTTACGGCAAGCCTTGCCTCTTCTGCCTTTGCAATGAGTTCGCCGGCGATCCTTCCGTCACGGGGATAATTCGCCACACCACACGATACGCTGACAGAGAGCTTATCGCTTCCGCTCTCGAAAGCCTTCATGCATGAAGCTGCCAGTTTACGCGCATAGGCATCGGTCTCTATGTCGCTCATCGATCTTCTTGACAGTACGATGAACTCGGCGTTGACCAGTCTTGCCACCATATCGGAGGGCAGAGCGGCCTCGCGCACGCGGTGAGCCATATTCTGGATAAAAAGGTCCATGGATTTGTATCCGATCTCGCGGCTGAGGTCTTCATAACCGTCGAGACCGACATAGATAACGGAGAAGGGATGACACTGTGCGTCAGGCGTTCTTGCCGACTGCATCGTGGCAACATCGTCTGCGATGTGCCTGTCCATCCTTGCCGTGATCATCTCTCTTCCGGGGAGAGTGGTGAGAGTATCGATCGAACTAGCAAGGCTCTCGCCCAGAGCTTCGCTTATGCCTTCTTTGTTCTTGTCCATCTCCTCGTGATTGACGATGAGGCTGGTCCTCGAGAACATCTCTTCTTCAAGTTCCTTGGTGATGCGCGCATTCCTTTCCTTCCTGTTGGTCTTCCAGTCCTCATAGATCTTGTTGGCCATGCGGATGATGTAATACTGCAGGAAGAGATCCATGGTCATGACCGTGAACGTCATTGCCATCATGACCGGAGCCGCACCGTTGTTCATGACAAGATACTCATATGCATATGCCAGGAACTGCAGGAAATTCAGTACGAAAGATGCGTAAAAACCGAATTTGTCGAGTGCGATGTTCATCAGGAACGACAGGAACATCAGCGTAACGCCCAGATAGTAGAACGTGGTGATGTTGACTGCCAGAAGCTGCAGTCCCAGGATTATAAGGAAAATAAGTGTAGTGAATACCAGGACCAGGAAATACCTCAGTCCGCTCTTAAAGAAGATCCTGTCATTGCCGCTTCTCATAGCTCTTATTATGAATAGTTTTTATTACTATGTAAATTAAAAGGATGTGAATTATGTGTTTCAGTAAGAAGACTTTATCCTAATAGGGTATAATCTATCTGTTTGATTGCAACATTTCTTCCGCTTCGTCTGTATTAATGACAGAAGCGGATAAAGGGAGGCCAAATGACCGGAGCGCTTGCTTTATTTCCGCGATTCATCCTTACTGCCGTAAGGCTGGTGAGTGTGCTTTTCGCGGATGCCGGTACAGGAGGAGCTGCCGGTGCTCAGACTGATTCTGAGACAGAGGCAGAACGGATCGAGCGTGAGACCGTAGAGATAATGGATCAGCTCGGCAACGCCATCCTGAGGCTCGCCTATTCTTATCTGCACAACATGGAGGATGCCGAGGACATCTTGCAGGAGACCCTGATCAAGTTTGTCACGACGAAGCCCGTTTTCGAGAACGAGAAGCATCGTAAGGCATGGCTTCTCACGGTAGCGGCAAATCTTGCCAAGAACCGTATCGAATACAACCGCGTGAGGAGCTCGGAAGAGCTGAACGAGGAGATCGCCGGCGCGGCGCCTGAGGAAGAAGAGGATGACCTGTCTTATGTGTGGGAAGCGGTAAAGAAGCTCCCCGATAACCAAAGGGAAGTCATCCACCTGTTCTATCAGGAAGGATATAAGACGGCGGAGATCGCTGATATCCTCGGACGCAAGGAAGCGACCATAAGGTCCGACCTGAAGCGTGCCAGAGACAAGCTGAAGGAAATACTGAAGGAGGCAAATGACTTTGAATAAGTACAATGAGTACATGAGTCATATCGAAGTCACGGACGAGATGAAGGCCCGTGTGCTTGCGAACGTCTCCAAGGCCATTGCCGAGCAGAAGACGGACGGGGCAGCAAAGGCTGATGTCACGCCCATGCCCGTTGCCCGTAAGAAGAAGCCTTTGCCGATAGCAGTAATAATCTCTATCGCCGCATCCGTTCTGATCGTGGGCGGTATCGCGGTAATGTTCCTGTCAGGATACATGAACTCGGGTTCAACGTATTCTTCTTCCAAGGCCAAGAATACCGATACGGCAGAAGCTACTGTGGCTGCTGCAGGTGAGTATTATGCCAAAGACAGCCTGGACGGTGCCGCTGTTGACTGTGAAGAGACAGAGGGCGGTAATGATGACGCAGACGAAGATTCCGTTGAATGGGATACGGAGGAGACTACTCAGGTCACGACCGCTGAGACGTCTTCCGTGACAAGACCCGTGAAGGGTCCGGATGCGGGTATCCCCGACGATAACATCCAGACACTCCTTCCTGACAGCAGCTTGGAGACCAGCACCTCCGTAGAGAACGGCACGAGCATAATCACATTCAACGCCGCTACCAATTCGGGCACGCTTTATATTGCAGATGAAGGCGTGGATCTTGCATCGACATACCTTGCAGGCGTGACCTGGAACACATCCAATTCCACTACCGGAGTTACAGAGGGCGGAATACCTTATGCCCTGGTCAATACGAACACACCAGATGTCAGCGCTTTCAACGCGGCAACATTTGAGCATGACGGCAAGACATATCTCATCGTATTCGACACACCCGTGCCGGAAGAGAGCTTAAGGACAGTTATCGAAGATTATTGATACCTTCCGCAATATGTTATACTCGATATAACTTTAAGAAAGCAGGTACATGTATATGAAGTGTCCCAATTGTGGTAACGAGCTGTCGGATACAGCGAAATTCTGCACCTCTTGCGGAACATCGATCCCCGAGGCAGCACCCGCAACAGAACCCCAGCCTGCCGCAGAGCCCGAAGCTCCTGCAGCTGAACCGGAAGCAGCACCGGCACCTGAAGCACCCGCAGCAGAGGCGGCTGCAGCCGCTGCAACAGCAACAGCAGCTACTGCCGCTGCACCGAAGCAGTCTTCCATCCTGCCGTTCGAGCAGTTCTTCAAGACTCTTTTCAATGCCGGCACAAAGCCTATGACCGGCGTGATCGAAGAGAAGGAGAGATACACGGCTTTTGCCAATTCCGCTATCCTCTCGGCTATCGTTATCGTAGTCCTCACGATCCTTCGCTCGGTAGTAAACTGCATTACAGGCTTTATCATCGATCCCTTCATCGGTATCGGATACGGAATACTGACATTCTTCCTTAGCTTTACGATGTTCATCCTGCTTACATTCGGTCTTGCAGGAGTCTACTACATAGCAGGCGTGATCCTCAAAGAGAAGTGGGATTATTCCAAGCTCCTGTCCATTGCAGCTATGTCGGTTGGTGTCGGCTTCCTTATCAGATCGGTAATCGCTCCTTTCTGCAGCATTATCTACAGCAACTTAGGCACAGGCATCAGCATGGCAGGTCTCGTTTATATGGTCCTTATGCTCTATGAGGGTGTCAACGATGAGACAGGCCTTACAGGCAATAAGAAGATCTTTGTCCACGCAGCATGCCTGGGCATCACATTCCTCATCACGTTCCTGTTCTGATCTTTGCAAAAAGCTTGAAAACAAAGGGTTTCCCCAGGATCTGGGGAAACTTTTTGTTTTTTGCAAAATAGTTTGCAACATTTTGCTACTAAGTCTGTATATATGGTAGAAACCAATATGGAGGTCAATATTATGAAAGACACACACAAAAGAATAGTTACAGGACTTCTTGCATGTTCGATGCTGCTCTCTTATGCAGGATGCAGCGCATCATCCGGCAAGAAAACAACAAGCGCAGAAAAGCTTGAGGACGATCCCAAGGCCGAAGCCGCTTTTGATTACGATGAAGTCAGAGAGACAAAGTATGACGAAGACAGCTACAGCACCGATTACAACAAGTATGCGTTCAACATCATGTCCGTTACCGCTTCCGGGGAGGGCGATGATACCAATATCATGATCTCGCCTGCATCCGTCATGTTTGCAATGGATCTGTGCGCAGCAGGAGCAAACGGAGATACTCTGGATCAGATCAACGGCCTTTTTACAGAATCCGGAGACCCCTTGGAGCAGCAGGCATTTGCTTCTGAGATGATGGATAAGATCAACGGTGCGGATAAGATCGATTTCAACTGTGCCAATGCCATCTGGAACAACTCGGAGATCGTCGGTGACAAGATCAGCCAGGATTATGTCGATTATGTCGGGGATACATTCGAGGCGGAGATCACTGCAGCTTCGTTTACAAGCAAGACGGCAGATGAGATCAACGAATGGGTATCGGATCAGACTGACGGCATGATAGAAGATCTTATAGAAGAGCTTCCTCCCGAGACGGCCATGGTCCTTGTCAATGCCATCGCTTTCGAAGGCGAGTGGGAAGTGGCTTATGAGGATTACCAGGTCGGGGACGGCGAGTTCACCGCTTCTTCAGGAGATACCCAGGATGTAACAATGTTATACAGCACGGAAGGTATCTATTTTGAGACAGACAAGGCTACCGGCTTCATGAAGTACTATGAGGGCGGGGACTATGCCTTCATCGCTATCCTGCCTGCAGATGAGAGCATCTCTGCAAATGAGTTCGTTCAGGACTTTACGGGTGAGGACTATATCGAATTCATCAACAGCAAGACATCTGAGTATGATGTCTATACGATGCTCCCCGAATTTGAGAATGACTATAAGGCATCACTGGTCGGCATCCTGCAGGAGATGGGCGTAGAGGATGCGTTCATCGAGGGCACGGCAGATTTTACAGGCATATCTTCCAAGAACATGCTCTACATCACCGATGTTATCCACCAGACACACATCGAGGTCGACAAGAACGGCACAAAGGCTGCAGCTGCTACAGCAGTCCTGATGGAAGATGCAGCATGCGAGATGCCTGCGGATGTTCCGAGCGTCGAAGTATACTGCGACAGATCTTTTGCCTATGCGATCGTTGACGTGGAGACGATGAACCCCATATTCATCGGAACAGTTAATTCCGTAGGCTGATAGATACGAATTCATAACGCGCAAAACATATTACGGGCTGGCTCGAACTCCGGGTCAGCCCGCTTTTGTCGGTTTTGAGGAATTTTGAAGAGAAATTTCCCCTGTTTAGCCACAAACTTTGCCTGTCAAAACGTTTTTTTATTTATATAATATAAGCACTAAATTCACAGGGTGTGATGAGGTTATATGTACGGCAAACGTTTTGCTGCTCTTAATATAATTGGGAATGATCTTATGAAGGGGACTGCGCTATGAAGATATTGAGCGTAACTGTTCCCTGCTATAATTCCGCGGAATATATGTCGAATGCCATCGAGTCCCTTCTTCCCGGAGGAGAGGACATCGAGATCATCGTCGTCGATGACGGCTCTTCTGATGATACGGCGAAGATAGCTGATGAATATGCTGCAAAGTATCCTACGATCATAAAGGCGATCCACCAGCCCAACGGCGGTCACGGTGCAGCGGTCAATACCGGCATGGAGAATGCCACCGGTATGTACTTCAAGGTAGTCGACAGTGACGACAAGGTCGGAGAGGATGCTCTTATCAAGGTCCTCGATACACTCAAGTACTTCACGACCGAAGATACACCCATCGATATGCTCATCTCCAACTTCGTCTACGACAAGGTCGGAGTGGCAGAGGACAAGAAGAAGGTCATGTCATTTGAAGGCATCATGCCTCAGAACTTCGTGTTCGACTGGGAGATAACATCCCACTTCAAGCCCGGTGACTATATGCTCATGCATTCGGTCATCTTCAGGACCCAGATCCTCCGCGATATGGATCTCAAGCTTCCCAGGCATACTTTCTATGTCGATAACATCTTCGTATTCGAGCCGCTCCTTCACGTAGAGCGCATGTACTATCTCAACGTTAATTTCTATTACTATTTCATAGGCAGAGATGACCAGTCCGTCAACGAGTCGGTCATGGTCAAGCGCGTAGACCAGCAGCTGTCGGTCAATTACCGCATGCTTGATTTCTATATGACGAACAAGAATGAGATCAAGAAGAACAAGCGCCGCGCACAGTATCTCTACAACTATCTTGAGATCATCACCACGGTCTCTATGGTGCTCCTCCTTCTGGACGGAAGCCGTGATGCGATCGATAAGAGGACTGCGCTCCTCGAATACATCTCGGGAAGGGACAAGATGCTCTACACCAAGTTCCGCTTCGGCATCTGCGGCACCATCATGACGTTGCCGGGCAAGAGCGGAAGATTGATGTCTTTGAGCGCTTATAAGCTCGCACAGAAGTTCTATAACTTCAACTGAGTAACGGCCCGGGTAATTGAAGTGAACCCACAAAGTTGGACGGCTTAAAACGAGTATAAGGACTGATTCCTTGCCTGGCAAGGAGTCAGTCCTTTCAGTTTGACCTGGATTCTCTCTTTGTTGTAGTACTCAATGTATTCTTCCATAGCTTTTTGTA
>JAFZPJ010000029.1 GCA_017550385.1 Clostridiales bacterium | reverse complement strand
TTGCTTCCAAGCGCGTGGTAGGTGCGCTGCAGCCCGATGTCTTCCACGATAATGTGTGCAGGTGCCAGCTGGAGTTTTTCGATGCGTACCTGAAGAAGACAAAAGACCGCCCCGAGCTTAGCAGCAACGAGGCTGTCACGGTAACCGAGATGCAGCCGGATATCTGATAATAATCTCCTCGATACGTCTCGCTTTTTCCGCCCTGTTATGCGATACAATAGATATTGTTGTTAGGGTCTCGGTCTCAAGTATAAGGCGGTAAGTATTATGGAGAAATGGATCAGGTCTGCAATCCCGGCACTGTTAATTCACTGTTCGATCGGAACCGTATACTGCTGGAGCACATTCAAAGAGTCCGTGGCCCAGGCGATCGGAATGTCGCCTTTTGCAGTCGGCTGGGCTTTCTCCCTTGCGATCTTCTTCCTCGGCATGTCTGCCGCTTTTGCAGGCAAGCTGGTCGAGCTTAACATCCATAAGTCGTCCCTTATCGCCGCTATATGCTTTACAGTAGGCATGATCGGAACGGGACTCACGATCAGGTTCTGCACCGGCGTTACCGCCCTCATCCTCATCTACATCTTCTACGGGTGCATCATGGGCATCGGTTTGGGCGTCGGTTACCTCACACCCGTTAAGACGCTGATGCTCTGGTTCAAGGATCACAAAGGCCTCGCGACGGGCATATCCATCATGGGCTTCGGTCTCGCGAAAGCAATCGCCACGCCTATCATGGAAGCTCTCCAGAACAGCGTCGGCATATCAAACATGTTTATCACATTGGGCATCGTGTATTTCATCATGATGTTCGCAGGTCACCTGCTTCTCAAGAAACCTGCGAACTGGGTCGAAGCGAAGACAAACAACGACTTCAGTTATTCTATCCTGAAGAACAAGACCTTCGTCGGCATCTGGCTCATCTTCTATATCAACATACACTGCGGCCTGATGCTCATTACTTATGAGAAGCAGTTCCTTAATACGCGCTTCGCAGGCCTCGCGTCTCTCGCTGTGATCATCAGCGTCGTTCCGTCCGTCACCGCCATCTGCAACGCGCTCGGCCGCATAGGCTATTCAACGATATCGGATAAGCTTAAGGACAGGAGCCTTATCTATGTCATCATCTTCATCTCATGCATCGTCATCTGCGGATTGTCGTTCGGCATCATAAACGGCATCCTGGTCATCGCATTGCTGATGATCGTAAACCTCGGATACGGCGGCGGATTCTCTACCCTGCCGGCGCTCCTGGAATCGCGTTTCGGCATGAAGAACATCTCGAAGATCCACGGTCTTACATTGTCTGCGTGGGCAATAGCAGGCCTTACCGGAAACAACCTCTCAGAAGTAATACTGAACAATACGGAGAATAATTATCAGGTCATTATCATAACGGCAGGCGTTCTGTATGCCGTTGCCCTGGTCATCTGTTATCTGCTGGTGTTCGGCAGGTCTGCTAAGAACGCTTGAGCCGGTATCGGTTATTTCTTTTTCTTCGGAGCCGGGAGCTCGTCATACATGGCATCCAGGAGCTCTTGAAGGAATTCCCTGTTATCGACATTATCTACCAGCAGCATCTCCTTGGCGCCCTCATACGGAAGCTCCATATCAGCTTCAGGCATCAGGTCTTTTGCTGCTTTGACAGGCTTAACGAGGAAACGGTCATCGTATATCCCGCCGACGATCCTGCCGCGGTAATAGATGATGAACTCTCCCATCATCGCTTTGTATGTTATCTCGTCCAGTCCGGATAACTGTTCCAGGATAAACTCGAGATATTCTTTGCTTGATGCCATGATAGTCTCCTCTGTTGCTGCTTGTCGTTCTCATTATATCACCCGCGCTCGCCGTAATATGTCCGTGCACGGTTGTTGATTATCTCTATCACTTCATCCAAGGTCTTATCGCCTGCAAAGTATGCCTGGACCTCTTCTCTCATGATGATCATTATCGACGCATCCGTCATGTTCTTCCTGTCAACGGAAGCGATTATGCCGCGGTATATATCGATAAGGTCTTCTGTGGGTTCTGCCAGGCCGAGCATCTGTCTCTCGCTCTCGGTCCAGGCGTTGTAGTAATCACTGTAGTCTTGCAGCTCTTCTTCGCACCTGGCATCGAAAGCAGACTGCGTTACGGGTATGCCGCCTTCCACCTGCGGGAGCACATCGTCAGACAGTATGTATTCTATGAACTGCCAGCAACCGTCAGGGCATGCGCTCTGAGCCGATATCGCCGCCGAACACTTGAAGTTGGCGACCGGACCGCTGCCGTCAGAAGACGGTATCCCGACGAGAGCATTTCCATGCAATACCCTGGTAGAGAATACCAGATAATTAAAGCTGTCTATCTCGGCAAGTCCGCTGTCTATCTCATAAAGTGCTTCGTATATTTCTTCAGGATCATCAGGCGGATCGATAACGCAATCGTTAACGTACTCACATGCCTCTTTGAACGCATCGTTATCAAAGTCCACTTCGCCGTCAGTAATGAACAGCTCCGGCTGTGTCCTGACGACCGCCGTAAGGAAATCCAGCTGTGACATCATCATCGGATCCGTTCCGTTGCAAGGGCCGCTTACATAGTCTTCGTACTGCCCGAAAGTAAAGCCCGTCTGTCCTTCGGCGAGAGCATCACTTTCGACATCGAGGCCGGTGACGGTGAACGTAAGCGGGATCTGGTAGAGCTTGTCCCCTGTCTTAGACAGCTGCAGGATGTTATCCATTATCGCGACATCCGACTTCTCAAGATAAGTGCTCAGATCCGTCAGATACTCATCACTGTACAGCTGGTTGTAAGATGCTCCGTTAAGGATGATGTCCGGTCCTTCGCCCGCCATCAGGTCGACCATGAGACCATAGCTCATATCGCTCGAAGCGCTGAGGTAGAAATCGTTGATCGCAGGATCGAACTCGTTTACGAACTGCCCCGCCACTTCTATCTCAAGGCTGTCATCCGCTTCGGCGACCACTGCCTTGTTGGTATAGGACGCATAGTTATCGGCATTATACTCATCGCTGACAACGATAAAGTATTCTTCGCTAGCTTCATTGAAATCACACACTGCCTGTGAGATGGCGGGATCGATATCATCGAGTGAAGCCACTGTGATCATCGTCTTGCCGACGTTAGGATTGGTGTCGCATTTGGTGAGCTTTATGAGTGCGCTGTCATAACGGACTTTGTGATTCGTCTCGACGACCATCCATGTACCGCACAGGATGATGCTGCTGTCGTCGGCAGAGAGCACTTCCATGTCGTCTATCAGGCTTCTGTTGATGTTGCACCAGTCAAATGAGAATATTCTTTCCACGGACCCGGCATCGGTATCGATCTTGAAGATGCCGTCATCGCTCATGGCGAGAGGACCTATCGACGGGGAATACACGGTATTACCTATGTCCGTATCATCTAGGAAAGACATATCGTCCTTGCAGGCCTTTACGCTGCAATCGGAGAAATCAAGCTCTATCCAGTAGTCTTCGCTCTCGCCGTAAGTCTTAAGCTTGGCTACCGCATGATCATCATCGGTCACGATGGAATCGTACATCTCATATGTGTTTACCGTGGGATAGATATCAGAGACATCTGTGATGTGCGCCTGTCCGTCATCATCATAAAGCGCGATGGCGATGGTGCAGTTATCGCCCTTATCCAATGTTCCTGTCTCGAACTTCTTGCCGTTACCCAGATGGCGCTCCATGCCAAACACATCGTAAGCGCTGTATTCCGCATAAATGGCATCAACGTAATCCGTGCTCGAGACGGATGCTTCATAGCTTACGGGATCTATCGTGACCGTCCATCTCTCGAATGTCTCACAGGATATGTATGAACCTTCAATGCAGATCTTCTCATCGTCTGAATAACCCCAATCGGCATAGAAATATCCGTTTGCAAGCTCTTCGCAGCCGCTGTCATAGAGATAATCGTTAAGCTCTATCTCCTTTTGGACAGCGAGATCGCCATCGCAGATGATTAGCCTTGCATCGTAGTATTCCTTGGTGTTGGCACTCTCGTAGCTGACACTGTCCGGAATGGGATAATCTATGTTCTTGACGAACACATAGTTGCTTCCGCTCTTGCCGGCATAGACCAGCTGCGAACGCTCGCCTTCTGTATCTGCGATATCAGAATATTGTGCTGTATACCATGGGGTGTCTGCGGTATAGATCTTGGCGCCGGTCTTTTTTGCCGCACAAGAACAAAGGATGAATTGGGGCAGGAGCATTGCCCCTGCGGTGATGACTGCCGTAAGTTTTATTGTTTTCATATAAGCCTTCCCGGTTCCTTACCGGAATGAGTATAACGCAAGCTTACTTATGAGACAGTATCCAAACAAGGCAATTATGAATCACTTGAACAAGACAATGGTGATGCCGTTGTTCTCCAGACCCCAGTCTATATCCCTGCGGATCTCGGGACATGCTGCCGCGATCCTTCTCGCGTCTTCGCTGAAAGGTCCCAGATCCTCCCCCGCGCACATGTCTTTGATCACGCCTCTTCTCATATACTCGTTAAGCTTCTGACGGCATGCCGCTTTAATGGCTCCGCCTTTGCCCGTAGAACCGTAGCCGTGGATTATCTTGACGCATCTAGCGCCCGTCGCACGCTCGGCATAGAGGCGGTTGTTGAGTGTGTTCATTGCCGCCTGAGCGGTCGGCATGCCTGCTTCAAGATTGATCGTCTTCATATATGTGATTATATCATTCGGCGCATATCCGGCTGCCCGCAAAGTAATAAAAGCCTCTGCATCAGCAGAGACTTTTACTTTGTATTCTCAGTTGCAAACGGTATCAGATATTACTTCGACAGATCGATCTTCCTGACCTGGTCTCTGACCTTAAGAACAAATGTCGGAGATACGGACAGTTCATCAATGCCCATTCTGAGGAATGTCTCGGTCAATGACGTATCTGCACCGAGTTCTCCGCATATACCGATCCATGCACCATGCTTGTGTGCGTTATCGGCAGCCATCTTGATAAGCCTTAAGATCGCTTCGTGATGCGTATCGACGAATGGTTCGATCTTCGGGTTCTGTCTGTCGCACGCCAGCGTGTACTGTGTGAGATCGTTCGTGCCGACGCTGAAGAAATCCACCATCGGTGCAAGAAGATCGCTTATCACTGCAGCTGCGGGGGTCTCGATCATGATGCCGTGTTCGACGTTCTCTGAGAAAGGAATATCCTCGACTCTCAGATCGGCTCTGACGCTGTCGCAGATCTCCATGACTTTCTTGACTTCAGATACGCTGGTGATCATCGGGAACATGATACCGAGATTGCCGTAAACCGAAGCGCGGTACAGTGCGCGAAGCTGCGTCTTGAAGATGTCCTGGCGCGTAAGGCAGATGCGGATGGCACGGATGCCCATCGCAGGATTCTCTTCCTTATCAAGGTCGAAATAATCAACCTGCTTGTCGGCACCGATATCCAAAGTCCTTATGACAACCTGCTTGCCCGGCAGGCTTTCCAAGACCTTCTTGTAAGCTTCGAACTGTTGTTCTTCCGTCGGATAGTCGTCGTTTTCCAGATAGAGGAATTCACTTCTGAACAGACCTACTCCTCCGGCATCGTTTGCGATTACGGCACCGATATTGTCAACGCTTCCGATGTTTGCGTAGATCTTGATCTTTGTTCCGTCAATAGTTACGTTCTCTTTGCCCTTGAGGTCCTGAAGGAGTTTCTTCTTGGCAATATCGTCTTCCATCTTCTTGGTAAGCTTTGCCAACTTTTCTTCATCGGGATCGACAAAGACTTCGCCGGTAAACCCGTCAACTATCGCAAAGTCACCGTCATTAACAGCCTTGAGGAATTCTTCCCCGACGCCGATGATCGCAGGGATGTTCATGTTGCGGGCGAGGATGGCCGTGTGCGAGTTGGAAGAACCGAATGCGGTAACGAAAGCAAGGACCTTCTCCTTATCGAGCGATACCGTCTCAGAAGGAGCGAGATCATCAGCGCATATGATGACCTTCTCGTCGCTTGTCTCTTGAGCTCCGCCGCCGTCTGACAGACATGCTATCAGTCTGTTGGAGATATCCTTAATGTCTGCCGCCCTTGCCTGGAAATAGCTGTCATCCATACCCGCAAACATCTCGGCAAAATTCTTTGCCGTTACGCTGACAGCATATTCGGCATTGACTGATTCCGTCTCGATGATGTTCGTGATCGAATCGTTATAGTCTTCGTCGTCAAGCATCATCATATGCACTTCAAAGATAGCCGCGTTCTCTTCGCCGACATCCTTCAAAGCCTTGTCATAGATCTCCTGAAGCTGTTCGATCGCCTTTGCCTTGGCATCCTCGACGCGCTTCAGCTCCAAAGCCTTGTCGGCGACCTCTACTCTCGTGACCTCCGCCGACTGTCTCTTGTAAACGGAAATGTGACCTATAGCCACGGCACCGTATACACCTTTGCCGTTATATGTAGTCATATGATTACCTCCTGAGGGGGTATTGGTATCTGTATCAGAGATTTGCTTCGAGGAACTCTGCGATCGCTGCAGCGCAAGCTTCCTCATCGTCTCCTTCAACCTTGACAGTTACTGTATCGCCGCACTTTACGCCGAGGCCCATAAGAGCCATGAGCTTTGTGGCAACAGCTTCCTTGTCGCCCTTAGCGATAGTTACGGTGCTGGCAAATTCCTTGCACTTCTTTCCTAGAAGACCTGCAGGTCTTGCGTGGATTCCTACTTCATCCTTGATCACATAGTCGAATGTCTTCATGTTGTTTGCCTCCTGTTTTATAATTTGTATTTTAGTACCTGTTCCAAGGTCGGATACGATGGTATGGCACCCTTGTGCTGAACGCTGATGGTGCAAAATGCTGTCGAGAACTCAAGCGCATCTTTCAATGCACTCTCCGTTATCTTTTCGATGTTATCTGTGCTGATACCCAGGTCATCCAGCTTCCACAGGAAAGATCCTATTGAAGCATCTCCTGCTCCCGTAGTATCGATGACTTCAACCTTCGGGGATAAGACATGTGCGGATGTATTACGAGTGTATGCATACATGCCGTCCTTGCCGCAGGTAAAGAGCACCAGTCTCACGCCCGAGTCAAAGAGCCCTGGCAGAGCCGCTGAGATATCAGTCTCACCTGTAATAAACTCCAGTTCCTCATCTGAGATCTTCAGGATGTCTGCCTTGGGGATAAACTCGAGAACCGCTTTCTTAAGGGCATCTTCGCTGTCCCAGAGCATGAATCTCAGATTGGGATCGAAGCTTATCAGGGCGCCTTGCTCTCTCGCGTATTCTATCGCCCTAATATGTGCGTCCTTCATCGGGAAATCGCCCAGCGAGACGCTGCAGAAATGAAGTGCGAATATGTCTTCAAATGCGCTCTTGTCGACCTTGTCTGCCGTATAGAGCATGTCGGCGGAAGGCTTGCGGTAGAAAGAGAATGTCCTGTTGCCGTCAGAAGCAAGACTTACAAAAGCAAGCGCAGTATTAGCCTCATCGGTGAAGGATATGTGAGAAGTATCAATGCCTGCCTTATCAAGGGCGCGGGCGATCTTATGTCCGAACGGATCATCGCCCAACTGAGTCAGGAATACGGATCTTCCGCCAAGCTTGGAGAACGCCGCACAAACATTTGCAGGCGCGCCTCCGACTGCCGGGAAGAACGAATCCACATCATCGAAATCACATCCCTTGCGCGAAGGAATGAAATCTATAAGCGCTTCTCCGATCGAGACAAGTCTCTTGTTACTCAAAGCCTCTAACCTCCGTCTTTTTCAGTTTGCGAACGCTGAGCTCACATCCGGCATAAACTATGGCAGGCGCTGTGGTATCGGGGTAGAACCTCGAACTCATGACAGTCCTTCCGCCGTTCCAGAAGATCTCAAGGCTCGATCTGTCTGCGATCACGGTAACATCATCGCAGCTGCCGATCTTTGCCTTGCGGATGGTCCTTCCCGAGCCGGAATCATCCGTAAAGGAAAGTGATGCTACTCCGTCTTTGAAAGCGATCCTGGCACCGCCTATGCCGATCTCAAGACCGTCTTTAATCTGCGATGCTTCAAGTGCATACGGGAACTCCGGAGTGTTATCTCCCAAAGGCGCGCTCTCACCGTCATAATTAACCACGGGTGTCTGTATCAGCCCGCCGTCTGCGGCAACGCTCAGCCTACGAGGAATTGTCAGGCAATGCTGCCATCCGAGCTGCGTCGTAGGGTTGGAATACGGGATGTCACCGATGCCCATCCAGCCGATGATCAGCCTGTTGCCGTTCTTGTCGATGAACGTCTGCGGAGCATAAAAGTCGAATCCGTAGTCGAACTCTTCGAAGTCACCTTCGAGAGTGCCGTCTTCGTATCTGAAATATCCTGCACTGTATACGTTCTGATGCTTGTATTCCTCGTGGGGAACGCCTTGCGGAGACAGGCCCAGGAACCATTTACCGCCGACGTCGAACAGGTCGGGGCACTCCCACATATAGCCGTAATCTTTCCTCGTCAGCGTCTTCACGTAATGCCATTCGTCCGGATCATCAGCCTCGTAGAAAAGAATGCATCCTTCGTCATCCAGAGTCCGGGCACCGAGCACCATCTTCCACTTCCCGTCTTCGATCCACACCTTCGGGTCTCTTACGTGGCACGACATCTTTGCAGGATAGTCGGGGTTCCGTAATATGACCCATTTCGCGCCCATGTGGATACCGTCTTCTGATACCACATGTATCTGGTTTGCTTCGCGCCCTGCTGTGATGTAATCGTAGTCGCCTGGAAGCTTGACGTTGCCCGTATAGAAGATATGCATCTTTCCTTCGTGGATGACTGCGCATCCGGAATAGACGCCGCTCCTGTCTTCGGGGATATCCGGTTCGAATACGATGCCGGTATAGTCGAAGCTTTGCATGTCGTCCGAACTTTCAAAATGCCCCCAGCACTTCCGTCCTGCTCCCGAGCTGCTGTCGGGAGAGAACTGGAAGTATATGTGGTATTTGCCGTTAAAGAAGCACAGACCGTTAGGGTCGTTCAGCCATCCGGCACGGGGCTCGAGATGGATCTGCTGTCTCCAGTCGTTAGCCATAGTATGTACCCGTTATCTGGTTATCTTTACGAGGTCCGTGAGCTGCTCGATATCGCCTGTTGTGGCATGGGTTACATCAGCAAAATCATCCGTGTTGGTAACGATGACCGGCGTCGCGATCGCATAGCCTGCCGCCTTGATCTTGTCGATGTCGAACTTAACGAGCTTGTCGCCCTTCTTGACCTTATCTCCTTCCTTGACGAAAGCTTCAAAGCCGTCGCCGTTCATCTCAACGGTATTGATACCGATATGGATGAGAAGTTCTGCGCCGTTATCGAGCTGAAGCCCGACTGCATGTTTTGTATCAAATATAGTCGTGACCTCACCATCGTCGGGAGCTACAACAAGGCCTTCCGTCGGCTCTACGGCCGCGCCCTGTCCCAGGATGCCTTCTGCGAAAGTCGGATCGGGAACATCCGCCAAAGCGATGGCGTTACCCTTAAGAGGTGAAGGAATGAGGATCTCTGCAGATGCTTCTTCCTTTGCCTCTTCCTTTGCTTCTGCTGCGGGTGCTGCTTCAGGTGCGGGTTCTGCTTTTGCCGGAGCGGGAGCTGCTGCTGCGCCCTCTGCGACCGGATCCTTCCACATGAACCAGGATGCGCCGAAAGCAACTGCTGCTGCGACTGCGAAAGTAAGCAGATAACCTACGAAACTCTCCGTCGTGATGAGGAAACCGAACACGCCGGTAACGCCGTTTGCAGTAGCATATACGTTCATGACAGAAGCGATAGCCGCACCGCATGCACCGCCGATCATGCCGGCGATGAGGGGCTTCATAAATCTTAAGTTAACACCGAAGATCGCAGGCTCGGTGATACCGAGGAATGCGGAAAGTGAAGCGGGAAGAGCCATGGACTTGAGCTTCTGCTGCTTTGTCTTGAAAGCAACCGCGAGAGCAGCCGCACCCTGTGCGACGTTAGCTGCTGTAGCGATAGGCATCCAGATATTCTTGCCGCTGTCTGCGAGCATTGAAAGCTCGATAGCGTTGTACATGTGATGAACACCGGCAACGACCGTAGGAGCATATGCGCCGCCCATGAGGAAAGCACCGATGCCGAACGGGATCGTGATGAGCCATGTTGCTCCTGCAAGTACCCATGTCTCGATCTGTGCAAAGACAGGTCCGATGAGAGTCATCGTCAAGAAGCCGGTAACAAGAACGGTTACGAGAGGCGTTACGAACAGATCGATGACCTCAGGCACTTTCTTGTGGAGCCAGTTCTCGAGCTTACACATTACGAACACGGCGATAACGACAGGAATTACATGTCCCTGATAGCCCGTGTTCTGTATGTTCCAAAGGCCGAACCAAGACCACAGCGTCGTCGTCTCGGCACCGCCGCCCACTGCCCAGGCGTTAACGAGATCGGTGTGGATCATTATCATACCGATAACCGCACCGAGATAGATATTGCCCTTAAATATCTTTGCCGCACTGACCGCGATCAGGATAGGCAGAAATACGAGAGCCGCATTCGAGAAGAGGTTCAAAAGTCCGAAGAAATATGAATCCGACAGATGCGGGAACGCCTTGGAAAGACCTCCGAGCAAACCGTTCAGAAGACCTGTTGCAACGATAGCGGGAATGATCGGGACGAAGATATCGCCCAATGTCTTGATCATTCTCTTGTACCACGGAGCTTTAGATGCTGCTGCCGCCTTCACGTCATCCTTGGAAGCGGCGGCAACACCTGCAAGGTCAATGAATTCGTCGTATACTTTGTTTACTGTACCTGTTCCGATAATGATCTGGAGCTGACCTTGCGCTTCGAAAACGCCTTTGACTCCTTCCACATTCTCAAGAGCTTCTTTCTTGACCTTTGCATTGTCTGCGATGACCAGTCTCAATCTGGTGGCGCAGTGAGCGGCACTTACAAGATTGCTCCCGGTGCCGATCGCATCTAGGATTTCCTTAGCAGATTGTCTGTAATCCATACCGTCGCTCTCCTTTGCAATTATTGACGCATAAGAATCGTCAATAATATTTTACAAGGCGGCGTATGCAAATAACAGTAAATTTAAAGTAAACAAAACAAACTACACGGACCTCGACCAATAGCATTAACGAAAAGACCGGCTCGAGTGAGCCGGTCCCGCGTTTGATCATTGCGATTATCACTCTGTCGTCTTTTCGTTTTTCAGAACCACTATACCTCGAAGCTCTTTCCCGCCGACTCAGCCGTGAGACGTCTCTTCTCGAGGGTCTTCTCGAACAGGAGGTCAGCTGTCTGCGGGAAGCCGTCATATACCACCTTTGTACCCTCTTCGGTAATACCGCCTTTGGTGGCAACTCTCTTTACGACATCATCGAAAGTCATATCCTTGCGGATCATAAGATCTCCCGTGGCACTCATGGTAGCAAGCACCATGCTGACAATCTGCTCTTTGGGAAGAGATGTATGGTCCTGCGCAGATGTGCAGATAACATCGAAGATCGAAGCGATGAACCCTGGCATGCAGCTCACGAGTTCAGACCCCATTCCCATCTCGTCTTCAGGCAATTCTATAACATCGCCTATAGTCTTCAGAAGTTGGGTCAGGTCTGCCTTATCCTTCTCCATGCTATTATCATCAAAGCACACGAGGGTCTGCGATCTTCCGATCTCAGCGGTAACGCTCGGTATCACCTTGGCAGTCTTATTGCTTATCACTTTATGGATCGACTCAAACGATATGCTTCCGTTCAAAGAGACCAGCAGGGCATCGGGGTTGATATCATCTTTGATGTCTTCTAAGACGCTCTTAAGATCAGCAGGGCGAACACAGACAAAGACAATGTCTGCCTTGGCAGCTGCTTGGCGATTGTCTGCTATGGTAGCAACTTCTTCGGCTTCCTTGAGTTTGTCCGATGTCCTGTTTGATACAAGGATGCTCTGCTTATCCAAACCGGCATTCTCGGCAAACTTCCACAGAAGCATCTTGCCCATACTGCCATAACCGATTATTCCTATTGTATTATCCGTCTTCATTTTGATTCGTATCCTTTTTATAATATGCTCCGTCATATACCCATAAAGTATAGATGTATTCGTTATTCTCATACCCTTTCAGGCTCCATACCGTCATGTATTCATCTTCATTACTCCGGAAAACCACGATCCCCAGTTTTTCATTTCGATCTGTGTTCTTGTTCACGCCGGGATTATTACATTCCGTGTATGTCTCTCCGTCTATAACTATATATTGATGTTCCGAACCGTAAACCTCTCCTATGACAGGCGGTCTTATGCAGCTGCAAACCACACTTGCAACTAACATCATTACTATCAATACCAATATGCTTCTTCTCATATGAATTGTCTTTTTCATGTTAAATACAGCTCTCTTATATAAAGTCCCAAAACATCTAAACCATAAACCAGAAGGAACCCCAGTACACAACCCGCGATCACACACAATACGGAAATACCCGTATCTCTGAGTTTTTTCTCGCGCGTGGATATAGCTGAGATCCATAGTACTATCATTGCAATAAAACACAGCAGACAGATAAAGCCCGCGACTTTTATATACATCGTGTAATACGGGTGTTTGGATAACCCATGCAATACAGCCAGACAAAACCAGAATAACGCATATAACAAACCTGCAGTTCCAAATGTGCCGATTCCGGCAGCAGGAAACAGCAGTCTCAATGATCGTATGACGCCATGTCTGTCAGCACTATTCATTTTGATGAGCAGATTATATCAAGCCTTATAAGACCGATTCTCGGCAATAGTGCGTTAACTCACAGGCAGCCGATCAATTCCAGGCACAGATCACGATATGGTTCTTCCAACGGATACTTATCGAGATACTGTTCGATAAGACGTGTGATCCCGTTCTTATAGTCGCTCTCTGTTACTTGAGGTTCCATGTGCATGAACTCAGCTATCTCATTAGCCACGCTGACACCGAGTTCCCTCTTCCCGGCCAGATACTTGATCAAGCTCCGATGGAAGAGGCGTGCGGTCTGATAGGCCTCATCGCTACTCAGGCAGATCTCCCTGCAAATGCTGCTGTTACGGCAGTATTCATAGTCCTTGACCCGCTCCACATGGAAGAACTCAGCATCCGATACATCGATCGATCCGATCACTTCAAGATCGACTGCCACGCCGTCTTCATAGATGACAATGATGATCCCTTCGGGATTCGTTGTTGAAGAGATGTAGATCGGCGCGGCATAACCATAAATGAATGCTATTAAGGAATCCTTCTCCATCAGGGCGCTTATATCCACATCCGAGAAAGGCGTCGCATTACCGCGTCGAAAAGACCCTCCCAGCCAAACATGCTTCCTGTTTGTCTCGGCAAAACTCTTAACGTATTCAATGTATTTTTCTTGATTGTTCTTCATACGGAGATCTTGTGCCTGATCCTCTCGCACGCTTCAATGTGCATTATCCAATGTCTCGAGAAAGGCATCTGTATCAGCCCTCTGACATCTTTCTTGCACCAATAATCGATAAGCCATACGGCACTCTCGTCTTCGCTTACTACGCCAAGATTCTCGAGGTCCTTGCGTCTGTCTTCAGAGACCTTACTCTTCATATCCTCAAAGCTGATTCTTTTCAGGATCTTCTCTGAACTCTTCTTCACGTCAGACATATAAGAATAGAGCTCATCCAGATCCAATTGCTTTGAGAACTCAGCTATCTCTTCCTTAAAAAGTTCATTCCCGGTAGTAATTATCGGCGACCCGATACGCTCCTGATAACCCTTGTCAAAGAACACCTGCTCATCACCTTTGATCAGCGTGTGTGCGCAGATATCTTCTATCCTGAAAACGTGCCACAGAGAATATGCTATCGTCTTGCTGTGATACCCGTCTGCGTTAATGAATGGTATGCTGTCGAACTCTTCCCTCTTCAACTCTGCTTTATACGAGAGGATCGTGTCCCATAACTGCTTGCGAAGCTCGAACAAAGACGCGATACCATCATTATAGGTATCTTTCTTCTTAAGCTGCAGCTGCATTGTCTTATTCAATTCAGACCAGTCTTTATTCATCCCGTATAACCTTTTCTTCGTGTGGCCTTTGTGTGTTGCTCGATATCTTATTTTACCGCTTCGATGATCGGTGCGAGATTGGATCTGTCGGTCCAGTCACACTTCTTGTCCCTGCCTTCGAGCAACGCCTGTTCCCATACCTCGAGTTCTTCAGGCTTTTTCTTGGAAACCGAATTGATCAGCATCTTGCAAAGCATCTTATCTCCCAGTCTCATTCCTTCAAGATCGTATGCTCCGCGGCAGTAAAAACACGGTATGCCAGCAAGCTCATCTTTAAGGTTTTGTGCTACCAGCTGATTAAAGAACTTCTCTTCATAAGGTGATGCTCCGTCAGTAAAAACAACAATCTTTTTGCCTTGGAGATCTTTTATGTGTTTCCTTAGAAATGCGATGCCTGCTATGCCTCCTGCATAGATGCCTCCGCCCAATACGATCGTATCATAAGTCTTTACTTCTTTGATCTTGGCCTTCTTCGTCTCTACGCAACTGAACCCTGTCTCTTCCGATAACCACTCTGCGTATTTCTTTGTTGCTCCGTACTTGGACTGATAAAGAATAATTCCGCTCATTTTCCCTTCCTCCTTTTAGATTTCCTTCAAATTTTCTTCGATCTTAATTATCGTTTTGATGGTCGTTGTTAATTCTTTTTCCGAGATGCCGTTAAACATCTTTTCCATGATCTGTCTGCTGTTATCGTCATTCTCCTCGCAGAACTGCCTGCATTCGTCTGTCAAAAAGATACGCTGTTTTCTCTTATCCGAGCTGTCTGTCTCAAATCTGACAAAGCCCTTACGCTCGAGCTTAAGGAGTATCTGCTTGACGTTCTGGTGAGAACTTCCGAGTATCTCGGATAGCTCATTGATCGTGGGAGCTTCCTTGCACATGTTGATGCATATGATGGCGAAGAACTGCTTCCAGCTGATATCGTTCATGGTCTTGTCTGCCATAGCCTGGAAGCGGTTCTCAAAAGCGCTGAGCAGCCCTAACAAAAAGTAATTGGAAGGTATCCCTGTAAAGTCGATCATGCCCTGATTCATTACAGCCTTGATATTCATACGTGTTCCTCTCAATCGGTAATATGTTACCCAATAATGTAATACATTACCTTTCTCTTGTCAACGAAAAGAGACGGACACGCTTGTTATTTACCGGAACCGGCCTTGGTTTTTGCTCCCATAAGGAAACTAAGCAACGGAACCCTGAACGCGACCTCTGCGCAGGCAAATGTTGCCAGATAAGCGCATACGATCGGCACAAGATATGCCGGGGCGGTATTGGTCGCGAGCATGCCCGAGAACCAATACTGGAATAAAACTATCCATAAGAAATGAATGCTGAAGAAGATGAAAGACCTTTGAGACAGGTAGGTTGCTGCTTTGCCGGACTGATCCATTACGTGTTTTCCTATTCCAATTAAGGCCAGGATCATGAACCATTCCGTGAAAGCTTTCGCTATCGTGTTTGCCGCACCAAAATCTCTTCCGGACCAGATAAACATGTACACATCAACGATGCCTGCTACAACACCAACGACCAAAGAGACATATCTGTACTTCTCTGTCTTTTCCAACATCTCATCGTTTGAAAGGATGTAATAACCGATTAGAAAAACATAGAGGTATTCTGCAAAGCTCTTGCCGCCGACTACCAGCAGATCATATAAGAACGGAAGCGGTATTACAAAGAGGCAGAGCGCCCAGAACGGTATGCTCTCCGCTCTTTCCTTCTTGAATATCCTTTTTGACAAGGCAATGATCCCTATCCCGACAATCGATATCACAAACAGAAAATAAAGGAACCAGAACTGTCCGACGCCAAAGCCGCCGTCAAAACCTGACAGATCAGTCCACTTGGTAAAGAAGATCCGGTAATGAGCAAAGAACCCTCCGTCATAACCGCAGTTGGTCTTATCGCCTATATAAGCCATGATAGGACAAAAGAACAGTGTGCCAAACACAAAAGGAATAATGAGTCTTTTGACTCTCTCGATAATGAACTGCCCGTAAGTGCGTTTCTTCAATGCGTACCGCGTGCTTACGCCTGCCAACAGGAACATTACAGGCATATAGAACGGACTGCAAAACACAATAAAACTGCTGATGGCCTTATCGGGATAGAACAGATAATAATTCAGTTCTCCCCATGTATTAAATGCCTGTGCGGCATG
>JAFZPJ010000028.1 GCA_017550385.1 Clostridiales bacterium | reverse complement strand
GCGTAGTCAATGAATGACTTCCTCATCTCCCCGTCGAGATCTACCGGAACTATCGTTGTCTGTTCCGACTTGAAAGCTTCGTCCATCGAGGCTTCCTGAGCCTGTCTGGCGAGCTTCTTATCATCACTTTCAGCCATATCTAACCTCCGCGTTCCGCTCAAAGAACGGAACAATATATAACATAAACTTTAGTATTATATCATAATTAAACGCGTACGCGCGTGTAAATATTATAATATAAAAGGCAATTTTGAATTAAAGGGGTTCTTTGGCCGGAGTGCCTGCTTTTCTGGGGTACTTGGGAGGCGTCGGGCGCACCTTGCGGATTACCACGATGGTCCTCTCCATGTCCGTTCCGGGCAGAGTGAATGTATCGGATTTCTCGATCGTGCCTCCGAGCGTGGCGATGGCCTTGGCAGCATCTGCCACCTCTTCTTCCGCATGTCCCTTCATGGCCAGAAATACTCCTCCGACCTTCACGAAGGGCAGGCAGTATTCAGCCAGGACCGGGAGCCTTGCCACGGCACGCGCGGTTACCACGTCGTATTTCTCGCGGTATCTCTTGTCTCTTCCGCCGTCTTCGGCTCTCGTGTGCACGAGCGATACTTTCTTAAGGTCCAGCCTCTCGACGACCTCTCCGAGGAAATTAAGCCTCTTGGCGAGCGAATCCATGAGCGTTACATCTAGCTCGGGCATGGATATCTTGAGGGGCAGTCCCGGGAATCCCGCGCCCGTTCCCACGTCGGCGATCCTTATGGTCTTGCCGCCTGCGCGCTCTTCTTCGGCTCTTATATAAGGGCAGAGCGTCAGGGAATCGATAAAATGCTTCATCGCTATGCCCTGCTCGTCATCCACCGCGGTAAGGTTCATCACCTTGTTCTTCTCTCTTAACATCGAAGCGTAGATCTGGAACGAGCGTATCTCCTCGGCCGAGAGCGGCACGCTGATCTCAGGAGCCTGCGACTCTAAGATGGGAGCTACTTGCGCGGGCTCTTCCTTCTCCGTTACTTCCGTCTGTCCGTCAGCCTTGATCTCGACCCTCTTGGGAAGGGTCTTCCTGAGCCTCTCTATATCCGCCTTCGTAAGCGGCTTTCTCTTAAACGGTTTCTCCTGCATCTCCTGATCTCCTTCTCCTCTGTTCGAGCCACACTATGAGCACCTCGCAGTCAGCGGGCGACACGCCTGATATCCTCGACGCCCTGCCGACGTTCTCGGGGCGCATGTCGTTCAACTTCTGTGCGGCTTCGAGCCTCAATCCCTTTATCTGCGAATAATCCACGTCCTCAGGGAGCGCGATCTTCTCCAGTCCCTTGAACTTCTTGATCTTCTCTTCCTCGAGCGCCAGATAGCCCTCGTACTTGATGTCCGTCTCACATGAGAACACGACGTCGGAAGGAAGCTCCGGCCTGTCCTTATCGAAAGGCTTCAGATCCTCATACGTTACTCCCGGACGCTTGATGAGCTCCGCGAGGGACACACCGGACTTCGGCATGTTCTGGCCTCTGGCTTCGAGCATCGCCCCGAGTTCTTCCGTCGGCGCCACGAAAACGTTCCTCAGCCTCTCCGTCTCCCGGCGGACGGCATCCATTTTCGAGAGGAAGCGCGCGTATCTTTCATCGTCTATGAGGCCTATGTCGTGTCCTACGGGCGTAAGCCTGGAGTCTGCGTTGTCCTGCCTGAGGAACAGCCTGTACTCGGCGCGGGACGTCATCATGCGGTAGGGTTCGTTAGTACCCTTGGTAACGAGATCGTCTATGAGGACCCCGATGTATCCCTGCGACCTGTCGATGATCACGGGATCCCTGCCGAGAACCTTCATGGCGGCGTTAATGCCTGCGACTATGCCCTGTCCCGCGGCTTCCTCATAACCGGAGGAGCCGTTGATCTGACCTGCGGTAAAGAGGCCGGGAACTATCTTGGATTCCAGCGTCGCCTTGCATGAGAGCGGGTCGACGAGGTCGTATTCTATCGCGTAGGCGCTTCTCTGTATCACGGCGTCAGAGAGACCGGGAAGCGAATGCACCATCTTCACCTGGACTTCCTCGGGAAGCGATGTGGAGAAACCCTGCAGGTACATCTCATTCGTATGTGCGCCCATGGGCTCGACGAAGATCTGATGCCTGGGCTTATCCTTGAACCTCATGAACTTGTCTTCTATCGAAGGACAGTATCTGGGACCGATGCCTTTGATGACGCCGCTGTACAGAGGAGACCTGGACATGTTCGAGCTTATGATCTCCCTGGTCTCTTCCGTGGTCCACACGGACCAGCACGGGATCTGCTCATTTGAAGGCTTAGGGCGTATGCCGTTCATCTCGTTGTCATATGAGAAGGGCGGAACGTCGTCTTCGCCGTCCTGTCTTGTCATCTGCGTGAAGTCGCAGCTTCTGGAATTGACCCTTACGGGAGTTCCCGTCTTGAATCTCAGGATCGGTATACCCAGTGCGGCAAGACTTGCCGAGAGGCCTTCTGATCTGGGAAGACCGTCGGGGCCGCTCTCCGTTATGACTTCGCCCCTGATCGTGCGCGACTCCATATACGTACCCGAACATATGACCACGGCCTTCGCGCTGTACACTGCATTGCTTGCAGTCATTACGCCTGCAGCTGCGCCGTTGCCGTCAGTAAGAAGGCAGGTAACGTGTCCCTGCTTTATCGTAAGGTTATCCGTATTCTCCAATGCGAATCTCATCTCGACCGAGTACATGCTGCGGTCCATCTGGGCTCTTGGAGAGAATACCGCGGGGCCCTTAGTGCGGTTGAGCATCCTCATCTGGACTGCGCACTTGTCTGCGATCTTGCCCATGATGCCGCCCAGGGCATCGACCTCTCTTACGAGCTGGCCCTTAGATGTACCGCCGATACTGGGATTGCAGGGGAGGTTCGCGAGACTGTCGAGCGCGAGAGTGAACAGGACCGTCTTAAGTCCCAGCTTGGCGCACGCATGTGCAGCTTCGCAGCCGGCATGACCCGCACCTACGACCGCTACATCATAATCGCCGGCATGATAGCTCAGTTCTTTTGAGAGCGCTTCTTCAACAGTCATGTTATTTGCCTATGCAGAATCTGGAGAAGATGGTATCTGCCAGAGATGCCGATACCGTCTTGCCCGTAACCTCACCTATCTCATCAAGACAAGATCTTAAGACTGCCGAACATATCTCGATACCTGCGGAATCTGCCATGGCATCTATCGCGGTATCAAGGTCCTTAAGTGCCGACTTAAGCCTGTCGTAATGTCTGCTGTTAGTAATGAGAAGACCTTCTTCCTGTCTTCCGCCCAGAGACTCATAGTATTCCCTGATGACGTCTTCGAGCTTGTCTATGTTGAGTTCCTCTTCAGCCGATACTGAGATGAACCTCGTAATGCCCATGTCTTCCAGGGCATCTCTTATCTCTTCTTCACGCGGATTCTCGCCTTCGTCGCTCTTGGTGAATACGCCTGTGATGTATTCTCCGCCGATGTCTTCAGCGAGTTCTGATACGCCGATGACGGCATCCTCGACGGATATGTCGGGAGCTATCATGTAGAACACGAGGTCTGCACTTCTTCCCGCATCCATCGCACGGCCTATGCCGATCGATTCGATGAAGTCTTCCGTCTTGCGCAGGCCTGCAGTATCTATAAGCGTGACGGGAATGCCGTCAACGTCGACTGCGGTCTCTATCGTATCTCTCGTGGTGCCTGCGACCTCGGTTACGATCGCGCGGTCGAATCCCGTAAGGGTATTAAGCAGCGTGCTCTTGCCGCTGTTCGGAAGTCCTATCAGGGCGACTCTCATCCTCTCGGATAAGATCCTTCCCTTGGTGTAGCCTTCGCAGAGGTTATAGAGGACCTCGCGCTGCTCCTTCATGGTCTTTACTACCTTGCCGATATCTTCCTTCTCGCTCTCGGTATCGTCTTCGTCATGGTCGAATTCCACGAGCATCTCGATCAAGGCCATCGCTCCGTAGAGCTCGTCTTCTATAGTCTTGATGGTCTTGGCGAGCTTGCCGGTCATAAGGCTGTCTGCAGCCTTCAGCTGGCGCTCCGATTCGGAATTGATGACATCCATGACGGCCTCTGCCGAAGCCAGGCTCATCTTGCCGTTGATGAAAGCTCTTCTCGAGAACTCTCCGGGATATGCAAGCCTTATGCCGCAGATGCCCAGACAGCGTAAGATCTCCTGCTTCACGGCAGATGATCCGTGACAGGAGATCTCTATCATCTCTTCACCCGTATATGAGTGCGGATTTGTAAAATGGGTAAATACTACTTCGTCGACAGTATCGCCGTTAGTCGGGTCGATGACCTCGCCGTATGCACAGGAATAACCGGGAAGTTCCGACAGGAGCTTATATTCGCCGCCGGATCTTATTATGCGGGCACACCTGTCCGCCAATACTCCGCATCCGTCGCCGGATACTCTGATTACTGCAATTCCTGAGATACCCGCAGGTGTCGAGCAGGCGCAAATCGGTTCGTCGTCATACGCGTACATCGGTTACGGCCAGCGGACTTCGTATTACTCTTCGGAAGAGGGCTCTACGACTACTGATCTTGAAGGCTCGTCACCCTCACTGTGTGTCGTAACACCCTTTACGTCCTGGAGATAGGAGTGAACGATCCTTCTCTCGGAAGGGCTCATGGGCTCCATGATGAATCTCTTGCCGGACTTCTTTACCTTGAATACAGCCTTGTCTGCAAGACCCTTGATGACCTGCTCTCTGTGCTTTCTGTAACCGCCTACATCGAGGTGAACGTGTACTCTGCCCTCGCTGTGCTTGTTAGCGATGAGGTTGGTCATGTAAGAGATAGCCTCGAGTGTCTCACCGTGGCGGCCGATGGCAGCGCCGCAGTCAGAACCTGATACTGAGATATAGATGGTGTCTTCTTCTCTGTAAGAATCCATGTTGCCGTGGATGCCGATACCGGAGAGGACTTCAGCTACGAAGTTGACTGCAGCATCTTCTGCCTCGGATACGGCGTCACCCTCGAAATTCTCGTCGTCGCCGTAGTATGTGTCATCCTCTTCTTCAGCAGGAGCTGCCTCTTCTTCGGGTGCATCGAAAGTAACCTTTACTTCAGCATCCTTCTTACCTACACCGAGGAAACCGCCTGCAGCACCTTCGCTGATGACTTCGATCTTTGCATCTTCCTTAGCGCATCCGAGTTCTGCGAGTGCAGCCTCTACTGCTTCATCGACTGTTGCTGCTGTCTTTGTAACTGTCTTTTCCATATTTGAGATCCTCCGTGAAAGGTTGATTACTTTTTCTTCTTGTTCTTCTTACCGTTGCCGCTTACTTCTTCTCCTGCGCCTGCAGCTTCGAGAGCCGGCTTCTTCTTGAATACGGCATCCTTCTTAGCTTCAAGCTCTGCCTTCTTCTTCTCGTAAGGTCTTGAGAAGAGAACGTATACGATAAGCTGTGAGATGATGCCCATAAGTCCGCCGACGAACCAGTAAAGACCCATCGCGGAAGGAAGCGTGAATGTTGTCCATACCATGAGCAGAGGCATCATCCAGTTCATCATCTTCATTGTCTGTTCTGTTGTGGAATCTACTGCAGCCTGATCCTTACGTGCAGGATTGAGCTTTGCACGCTTCTTTGCTTCCTGCTCTTCCTTATAGCCCGGCTTCAGGATCTTTGTGAGCTGCATCGAAGCAAAGTTCAGTACGAGGACCAGAACGGGAAGGATCATGTAAGGAAGCCACATCAGAGGTGATGTAAAATTCCCTGACAGGATGTTCCAGGGTGTGATCGTGAGATCCAAGCCGAGGAAGTGAAGATCGATCATCTGTCCCATTGCGATAAAGCCCTTATCGATGCACTCCTTCATGAAGGCTGCATTGTTGTTAAGGACCTGGATGAGACCGATGTGATTTGTTGCCGTAACAGTATTGGCGATGAGCTCCTGCTTCTGTGCAAGAGCGATCATGGACTCCATGTTCTCGATCGATATCTGTGACAGATAGATGAGAGGTCCCGATACGATACGCCAGATAGGCCAGATGAAGATGATCTGAATAAAGGGGAGCAGGCATCCCGACAGGCCGCCGGCACCGTTCTCCTTCTGCATCTCCATGAGAGCTTCCTGATACTTCTCTTTGTCGTCGCCGTACTTTCTCTGGAGCTCGGCCTGCTTGCCTGAGAGGGCCTGCATCTTGAGCATGGATTTCTGGCTCTTAACGTTCAGAGGTATAAGAAGTCCTCTGATTATGATAGTCAGCATGATGATGGCTACACCGTAGTTGCCGAAGAATCCGTAGAGGATCCTTGTAAGCCAACCAAAGAGGTTGCTCAGCGGGGCAAGCGGATCGAATGCCATTGTCGCTAACTGAATGATAAAATTCTCCATTAAACTGTCTCTCCGAAAATCATCTTACGGGGTCGTACCCGCCCTTAGAGAACGGATTGCATCTCAATATCCTCCAGATGCCCATAGCTGTACCCTTTATGGGGCCATACTTCGTGATGGCATCGATCATATATTGAGAACATGTGGGTTGATACTTGCAATGGGGGCCGATAGCAGGCGATATGTACTTCTGATACCATCTGACCAGCCTGATCAGGATCTTGGAGATCATTACCTGTCACCCTTTAAATGAAGTCTGGCCATACAGGAATCAATATCTGAGAGTAGGACCTGATACGGCGGGATATCCTTGCCGCCACGGTATGTAAAAATGATATCTATCCCCTGGGGAAGAATGCTCTCATATGTCCTGAACGCTTCGCGCAGAAGCCTTCTGGCCCTATTCCTTCCTACTGCCCCGAGCTCCCGTTTGTTCGCGCAGAACCCCGGCCTTATGACTGCGGGGTCCACCGTACGGCAGCTCTGTCTCACACCCTTGTAGCGTCTCATTACGTGGACCGTAGTGTAACGCCCGGTAGCATACTTGCCGCACCGGTACACCCTTGAGAATTCAAAATTGAATCTGAGTGCTTCGGGCTTCAAGCTGCGCGCCTCCGTATCAGACTGCTATCTGGTGTCTTCCCTTTGCTCTTCTTGCAGCGAGGACCTTGCGTCCGCTAGCTGTCTGCATTCTTGCACGGAAACCGTGAACAGTTGCTCTGTGTCTCTTCTTAGGCTGATATGTCATCTTGCTCATATCTATGTTCCTCCATTATCTTTCACGCACACCCGCTCGTGCCGCGGCAGTGCATAGTTATACAAAATAAGCCTGTAGATTATATTATGGGGTGCGCCGTTTTGTCAAGGAAAAGGGCTTTATGCCTTATCAGACCTTGACTTCGGCTTTGGGAGACTTGCGCTCCCTGATCCTTGCTAACGCATCCAGCCCTGCATCGATCAGGCCCCAGAGCACCATTACCAGGATGGCGACGCCGCAGATCTCAAGGTTGATGTTGATGTCGGCTGAACCGTAGATTGGCCATGCGTGGATCGGTATCGGTGACAGGAAGGCAATGAACGCCAACAGGTAGATGATGTCCGTCCACTTTACCTCCTTCTCGCCGCCCGCGATGAACCAGAGGAACGGCAGGAGCATGAACACGCCCGTGTAGTAGAAAGAGAATGCCGGTGCGCCGATCATGACGAGTGTCAGGAACAGAACGCTCTTCCATCTCTTTCGCGTGATGAAAGCCGCTGCGATGAGAAGTGCCGAGAGGATGTATGCCACGGGCTGTCCCCATGTGAATGCCTCAGTCCTTCCGAACCACATTACTCCGATGATGTTGAATATCGCAGAGAAATTGATCTTGCAGTTGAAGTCCGTGTGTCCGAATCCGCCGGAGTTGCCTATCAGGGCATTGATCATGACCATCAGGTTAGACAGGCCGCCGAACATGAAGAACGGTGCAATAAAGAAGAATACTCCGTATATAACGCATCTTACGGTCTCTTTCCAGCGCTTGTCCCTTACGAGGAGTATGCCGAGGACCGCCGGGTAGAGCTTGATGCCTGCACTGACCGCCAGTGCGATGAGCGCCATCTCGCGCTGCCACTTCTTGTCGCTGTCGTAATAGCAGATGAAGATGACTGCTGCCGCGAAGCTGTAGATGAGAACGTTACCGCGCTCAAGAAGATAGATGAACGGCGATGATACAAGGAATGCGATTATCACCAGTCTCTTCTCCGCTTTGCCGGTCTTGATGAAGTCCGACAGGGCGATCACCGTGACTGCGATGGGAATCGCAAGATACAGCATCAGGGACAGTATCGGGATCTGCTGCGTTCTCATGTCGCGCGGAGCCATCTCGAAAAGCATCGTATCGGGAAGGATCTTCGAGAACAGGTAGAAGACGACTTCCGACAGCGGCGGATACATGCTCTGCGTATCGTAAGGACGCCTCATGGCAACGCCGGGCAGGCAGTTGAAATAATCCATGAAAGTATCGGTCATATCGCGGAAGAAGAGCTGACCTATGAGAGATCCCCTGTCGAACATCGCGACCAGGACAAAGCTTACAAAGGACAGTACCACAGCAGCTGCTGCGATGCGTCTCATGCCTGTCTGCTTGTCATTGCCTAAGACCGGTTTGATGTTCATGCCTTCTTATCCTGTTCAATATCCTTCGGACTCGGCATCTTTGCCGAGCAGATTATCATTCCTGCAGTAATTATAACAGTTAATACCATCATCGAATAAAGGAAGATGGTGCAGCCTCCGAAGATGCCGTCCTTCTCGATGAACTTGCCTGCAAGGCAGAACTCGAAGATCGTGCCTATGACATAAGCTGCGATGACCCAGCCCTGCCTGCGCATGATGGTGAGCACTATCCTTGCAAAGTTGCTGTACGCCAGAAGGCTTCCGCCCGCCATGAGTATGAGAAGTCCTGTCTTATACATCGTAAGATCCTTATGGAAGAACAGTGACAGGAGCGGTATTCCGAGAAGATACGTTCCCGCCATGATGAGCACCGTAAGGATCACAAGATAGACGGTCTGCTTGATCATCTCCTTGTGGAACGCTTTCCTGTCGCCTTTTGCATAAGAGTCAGCCATGCCCTTGATGATCGGCATGTATATGAACTGTCCGAATACGCCGATAAGGAATACCGGCATCGCGATATAACCGTAGTCTGCCTGTGCTTCAGAGCTCATCTGTGCATCGATCGCGAACTTGGGCGCATTGATCATGTAGAAGGACAGGAATGTGGCAAGGAATAATCTGAAGCAGTCTGCAAAGAGCGTCATGACGCCCTCGCCCTCTCCCGGCTCCTGCGCACCTTTCGCGACAGAAGAAGTCAGGAACAGGAGGTATATGGAAGCCACGGCAGATATAGCCAGAGAGATGGCAGTGGCGATAAGAAGATCCTTGCAGATGAACAGCGTAACCACATAAGCGATTATCGTGACCGTAAGCCTTATCGAGTAGCATTTGCCGGCAACATCGAGCCTGCCGTTAAGCTGCTGCTGACCCTGGTAGATATCTTCTACGGAATCGATCGCCTTGAGAAGGCAGACCAGTATGATGATCACCGTCTTGGATGTCTCGTAGCCGATGGTTACGGCCGAATAGAATATGTAACCCAGTGAGACGGCCATCATGACAGCCGTGGAGATGATCCTCGAATTAAGATACGTCTTGAAGGAATACTTGTGTCCGACGTCAGTTGCCTGCATCTCGCGCATTCCGTATTTGCCCACATTGAGGAAGAGATTGCCGACAGCCCATGCGATGTTGAACACGCCCGCATCGTAGTCGCCTAATACTCTTGAGATAACCATCAGGATCAGGACAGACTGGGCAGCATTGATAAGACCGCTGGCAGTATTGTAGATAAAACTGTCTCTGGCTATCGCAGTATCTTTACCGATAAGAAATCTACTCAGCATCTTCTCCACTCGTTCCTGTGTTCGTTCGAATATCCGTCCCTAATACCGCGGAATACGGCTGACACCTTATCCTTCCTGTCAGTCTCGAAGAATAAAGCTCTGATAAAGGTCTTGACCACATATCTTCCGAACAATCTGAAGCTCCTTGAGGCCGGCGAATAACCGGACCTTATGAGCCAGATATGATTCCTGACAGAATAATAATACCTTAATGCGGAATAATTGTGAGTTACTATCTTTAGACCGAGGAATCTGTGCTCTATCCTCTCGCCGAATCTGTGCACCAGCATCGAATCTCCGATGACCGCGTGCTTGAAACCGTAAGTCGATGCCCTCAGGCAGAATTCCTCGTCTGCGGCATCGATAAAATATACCTCGGAAAAATCGCCGGTCTTATCGAACATCGTAATGTCGAAGAGTGCTCCGGACACTATTACATAATCCAGATACATGACGCCGCCGGGAGCGCTGAGCGCTTCCTCTTCGGTCTCCACTGCATACGGGCCGGTTATCGTGACGCTGCCGTCGTTCGCGCGGACCGTCATCGCCTTCTCGAGATAAGATCTGAAGTCATCCCATGTGCTGTCCTGATCCATCGTCAGAAGGTATTCATATCCTCCTGCGCGGGCTCTTCTGAGCGCGGCATTGAGAGCTTTGACCACGCCTGCGTTCTTATCGCTCTGGACGAACTCGACCTTGCTGCTGTCTGAGAGCTGGTCGAGCAAAGCCTCCTTATCTTCTATGGGGGAATTGGCCCAGATAAGAAGTCTTCCGATATCGTTAAGATAGCGGTTGATGTTTCTTGCCGCTTCGCCGATATCAGGATTATAGAGGGTAACTACGCCGTAGATGTTGCTCATTACAGGTCAAAGTAGTGGAACTTGGATACGATCTTATATCCGATCAATGCAGGCTTGATAAGATGGAGCTTCTCCAATATGACCGTCATCCTTACGATCTTGGTAGCATAATCTCTCATCGGGGAATCCACGCCTAACTTGAGGAACTTGTTCTTCCTGAAGTCGGGATCGTACTTCTCCATCGTCTTGCGGATCTTGTCATACTCTCTGAGGAAGTCTGCAAAAGGTCTTCCGTACGCGCAGTAGAAAGACAGTGTGTAGAGCTTGATCAGCATGAGCTCGACTATAGCCGCATCCTCATCCTTATTCTCCTTGAGCTTGTCGAGTACCGGTACGAGGAAAGAGCATGACGACTCGAAGAGCCTCAGGCCCTGCCAGGGAGAATTCTTCTTCTGTTTCCTCGACTGGGAATCGGTATGTACGAACCAGTTGTAGATGGTCTTGTGAACGAACTCGACCTTCTTGCAGTACTGGTTGTATAAGACATTGATATAGACATCATCAGGGTATACTTCCTTGAACCTGATGCCGTTGTCGATGAAGATGCTCCTTCTGTACATGGTTCCGTGGTGGACGCCGCAGATCCATTTCGAGGGGTTGGCGGGAAGATCCTGATACTGTATGGTCTTGCCTTCCTCGTTGACGTCCCTGAACTGGGCGATGACCCTGTCGGCATCGGACTTCAGCGCGGCGCCTGCGAGTACCTCGAGGCAGTCGTCATCCATCCAGTCGTCCGAATCGCAGAGAAGGATGTATCTTCCCTTTGCTGCATCGAGAAGTCTGTTCCTGGTCTCGAAGACACCCATGTTGTGCTCGTTTACGAGGAGCTTGATGTCCATCTCCGGGTGCTCTTCCATGTACTCTCGGATGACCTTTACCGTATCGTCGCTGGAGCAGTCATCGCACATGACTACTTCATAGTCCTTGAACCTCTGTCTCCTTATGGCATCGAGAGATCTTCTGGCATATCTGGCGTAGTTGTAGCAAGTGAAAGTAACGCTGATGAAAGGCTCACCGGGAACAGGTGTTCTCGAGAGGGCCGCATCAATGTTGAGGTCTTCTGTTACCACTTCGTTCTTGGTCTTGTCGCCGCCGTTGTCATCCTTGCTCCTGAATGCCCAGAGCTTGTTGAGAAGGAAGTTGACGGGGATGCTGATCACGAGGTTAAGAAGGGGCGCGATGAACTTGTTGATGTTCAGGACGTCTACCCACAGCCATGAGAGGACTGCCGCCAGGATTATTCCTGTAAAAGCATATGAGCAGTATGTCTTGATGAGAGCAGCAAACCAGTTCCTCTTCTGACCGTCCTTCAGCGTGAACACGAGCCTGTTGTTCCAGTAGAAGGACCAGAGAACGCTGAGGGTGAATGATACGGCGATGCCGATCATGACATCGGGCGAGAATACGAAAGTGCCGATGGAAGCCTGTTGCGAGAGAGAAGTCGGTGCGAGCAGGAGCAGCGTCAGGGCATTGAGACAGTATGAGATGACCGTGTTGGTCACGCCCACCATACAGAACTTGATGAACTGAAGCAATGATTCCCACTGCTTCTCGGTAAGTTCTTTGTGAAACAGTTTCAGAAATGGATTGATAACCGCTCTGATAAGTCTGTCGATAAGATTCATTATGCCCGATCCTTTGAAAGATAAACCGAATTATTATAACCGTGCGTATCAGTTTCGGTCAATTGTACAGATAGAATTATAATAATAAGTATGATAAACTCGCAACGGTTGAAAATAACAAAAGATAAATAAGAGGTTTTCCCATGCTTATCAAAGTTTCAGATTATGTGATCAAAAGACTTGAAGAGACCGGCGTAAAGCATATGTTCATGCTCCCGGGCGGCGGTGCGATGCATCTGAACGATTCGCTCGGCAAGAGCGAGAAGATACAGTTCGTCTGCTCTCAGATGGAGATGGGCGCTGCGATCGCTGCAGAAGCTTATGCGAGAGTCAACAACTGTCTTGGACTTCTCATGGTAACGACAGGTCCCGGCGGAACGAATGCCATCACGGGCATCGCAGGTGCATTCCAGGAATCCACACCTATGTTCGTCGTATCAGGTCAGGTCAAGAGACTCGACATGATCAGGGACCAGCACTTAAGACAGCAGGGCATGCAGGAGCTCGATATCGTATCGGTAGTAAAGCCCATCACAAAGTATGCCGCACTCGTAGATCAGCCGAACCTCATCAGATATCACGTTGAGCGTGCGCTCTACGAAGCGACCCACGGCAGGAAGGGACCTGTCTGGATCGATATCCCGCTCGATGTCCAGGCATCCATGGTAGAAGAGGACGAGCTCGTAGGATATGAGCCTTTCGAGGCCCCCGCGAGATCCCTCGATAAGCTCTGCCTCCAGATAATCGAGAAGATCAACAAGTCGGAGCGTCCCGTTATCCTTGCAGGCAGCGGCATCCGCCACGCAGGAGCGATCGAGGATTTTGCAAAGCTCGAGCAGGCTCTCGGCATCCCGGTCCTCACGACATGGAACGGCCTTGATCTTGTTCCCGAGAACGATCCGCTCTACTTCGGAAGACCGGGCGGCCTCGGACACAGATATGCAAACTTCATCCAGCAGAACTCCGATCTGTTCATGGCGATCGGCGCAGGCATGAACCTTCTGCAGACGGGTTATAACTTTGACGGATTTGCAAGAGAAGCATTCAAGGTCATCGTCGACATCGACCCGAACGAGCTCATGAAGATCAACGTCCGTCCCGATATCCCGGTCTGCGGCGATGCAGGAGAGTTCATCAGGACACTGCTCAAGTATCAGGACCGCATCGAGAAGAAGGACAGATCAGCTTGGCTCGATTACAGCAAGAGACTCAAGGAGAAGTATCCGATGGTCACGGAGGACTGCTGGCAGGAGAAGGACTTCGTCAACACATACTGCCTCGTCGATACCATCTCGGATCTCATGCAGCCCGACGACGTATATGTATCCGGAAGCTCCGGATCGAGTATCGATATCTCCATGCAGGCATTCAAGGTCAAGAAGGGCCAGAGAGTATTCTGCACAAAGCGTCTTGCTTCGATGGGTTACGGGCTTCCCTCCACAGTCGGCGCTTGCCTTGCCGCTGACGGCGCCAGGACCTGCTGCGTTACGGGCGACGGCGGAGTCGTAATGAACATCCAGGAGCTCGAGACCATCCACAGACTGAACCTGCCCATCAAGCTGTTCATCATCCGCAATAAGGGATACGGCGCCATCAAGGCAACACAGACGAACATATTCAACAAGCATTTCGTCGCATGCGATCCCGAATCCGGTCTCACGATCCCTGACATCGGAGCGATCGCAAGAGCATACGGCTTCAAGACCGTTGCAATCAACAACAACTCCGAGCTTAAGGATAAGGTATCCGAAGTGCTCGAGTCCGAAGGTCCCGTCGTATGCGAGGTATTCACTCCGATCGGACTTACCGCAAGACCGAAGCAGGTATCTTACAAGAACAGCAAGGGTCAGATGGAGTCACTCCCTCTCGAATACATGAACCCGCCGCTCCCCGAGGACGAGTTCAACGAGAATATGATCATTCCTCTCTTTGAGAAGAATTAAGACCTGCCCCTGTGGGCTATAATAGATAGGGAAAATATATAAGGAAGAGGTTTTAACCATGTCCAAACTAATCGAACTGTTAGACTGCACACTGCGCGACGGATCTTACATCACGGGTTCCGAGTTCGGCGCAGCTGCCATCAAGGGAATCATCAAGAAGATGCAGGACGCACACATCGAAGTCATCGAGTGCGGCTGGCTCAAGGATAAGGAGTATACGGAAGGCACAACATACTTCCACGTTCCTTCCGACCTCGAGAAGTATCTCATCGACAAGCAGGAAGATGCAGTATATGTCGCTATGATCGACTGGGACAGATATGACACTTCTGCACTGCCTCAGTATGACGGCAAGTCCATTGACGCCATCCGCGTTGTCTTCCCTCACGGAAAGCACAAGGAAGGAATGGAAGTCGGTAAGAAGATCCGCGAGAAGGGATACCAGGTGTATCTCCAGGCTGCTAACACTCTGTCTTACAGCAATGAAGATCTCTATGATCTCGCTCAGTGCATCAATGAGTTCAAGCCTGTTGCTGTATCCATCGTTGATACTTTCGGCGCTATGTATCCCGAAGATCTGGAGAGGATCTCCACTGTTCTCGACGCTTATGTCGACAAGGATATCAAGCTCGGATTCCACTCTCACAACAACCAGCAGCTGTCTTTTGCTCTGTCCATCAAGTTCGTCGAACTCATGAAGAAGTTCGGACGCGGCGGCATCGTTGATGCGAGCCTCTGCGGAATGGGACGCGGCGCAGGCAATACCACGACAGAACTCATCACGAGCTACCTGAACCAGAAGGAGCACGGCGACTACGACATGAACGCAGTCCTCGATGCCATCGACATGTACATGGAAGAGTTCAAGGAGAAGTTCGAATGGGGTTACTCCACTCCTTACTTCATCGCAGGTATGTATCAGACACACGTTAACAACGTAGCTTACCTCCTCAAGAATCACCGCACGAATTCCCGTGACATGAGGAACATCTTCGCATCCCTCAGCACAGAGGAGAGAAGACACTACGATTACGATCTGCTCGAGAACAAGTATCTTGAGAACCAGGGAAGGATCGTCGACGATTCCGCAGCGATCGAAGAGCTCAAGAACAAGTTCGCTGACCGTAAGATCCTCCTTCTTGCTCCCGGCAAGTCCATCATCGAGGAAGAAGCCAAGATCAAGCAGTTCATCGCTGAGAACGACCCTGTCGTTATCGGTGTAAACGCATACTGCGACAAGTATGATTACGACTACCTCTTCTTCACCAATTCAGTACGTTATGAATATGCGAAGGAGGTATATGGTGACAAGCTTGACGGCATCGCCAAGATCCTTCTGTCCAACATCACATCCGAAGCTTCCGAAGGTGCTGCTGTCATTAACTTCAACAGCGTCATCAAGAGAGGCTGGGAGCACTTCGACAATGCCATGATCCTCGCTCTGAGACTCACCGGCAGGATCAAGCTTCCCGAAGTCAATGTTGCTGGATTCGACGGCTTCAAGACCTCATACAACGAGAGCTATGCTGACCTGTCACTCCCTACCCTCAATCCTGACGGAAAGTGGGATGAGCTCAACGAAGAGATCAAGGATATGTTCACCGACTACAAGGCTTCCGTAGACGGCAAGCAGAAGATCAACTTCCTTACAGAGAGTTTTTTCAATGAGTGATAACAAGACTTATTCCTGCCTGCTGTTCGATATGGACGGCACCATAGCAGATACATCTGAAGGCATCTATAACGGTCTCAGATATATGGCGTTGAAGATCGGCATACCCGCACTTCCTGAAGATGTCATGCACACATTCCTGGGACCTCCGCTCACCGGATCTCTCATGAAGGCTTACGGCATGACAGAAGACGAAGCTGTCGTAGCCGTTAAGATCTACCGCGAATACTATTCCAAGACCGGAGTCATGGAGTGCAATCCCTACCCCGGATTCTGCGAGACCGTAAGAAAGCTCAGAGATGCCGGCGTAAGGATATTCGTTGCGACATCCAAGCCCACACCTTTCGCAGAGAAGATCGTGGAGAAGTTCGGTATCACGGACTGCTTCGAAGCCGTTATCGGAAGCAACCTCGATAACACCAGATCCAAGAAGGTCGAGGTCATCAACTATATCCTCGATACCTATAATCTCGATAAGAGCGAGTGCCTCATGATCGGCGACAAGAGCAACGATATTGACGGAGCAAAGCAGGCCGGCATCGATTCGCTCGCAGTCACATACGGCTTCGGATCCATCGAAGAACTTGAAGGTGCAGGCCCCTCATATATGGTCTCCACACCCGAAGAGATACTTTCTTACGCAGGAGTATGACAATGAAAAGAGCAATGCTTACCGGTGCGACCGGCGCCATAGGACTGGCCCTGATCAGGGAGCTCATCAATGCCGGAGTCGAGGTACTCGTACTCTGCCACAAGGGTTCAAAGAGGATCGGCAGGATCCCGGTAAGTCCGTTGGTGGAACTTAAGGATTGCTCTCTGGATGACCTCGCAGGTCTTACGAACGATACCGGCAAGGATTACGATGTGTTCTATCATTTCGCGTGGGCCGGTACCACAGGTGATGCCCGTAACGACATGCCCCTGCAGAATCAGAACGTAAAGTATGCCCTTGATGCTGTGGATTGCGCAGCAAGGTTCGGCTGCAAGAGATTCGTCGGTGCAGGCTCCCAGGCTGAATACGGCAGGGTCGAGGGCACTCTCAAGCCTGATACCCCCGCCTTCCCCGAGAACGGTTACGGCATGGCAAAGCTATGCGCAGGACAGATGACCAGGATCCGCGCACATCAGCTCGGAATGGAGCATGTCTGGCCCAGGATATTAAGCGTATACGGCCCGTTTGACGGTGAGGCTTCTATGGTAACTTCCACCATAAGAAAGCTCTTAGAGGGCGTTAAACCTTCGTTTACCAAGGGTGAGCAGAAGTGGGATTATCTTTATTCCGGAGATGCCGGCAAGGCGTTCAAGCTCATCGGTGAGAAGGGCAAGGACGGTGCGGTCTATCCGCTCGGCGGCGGTACTGCAAGGCCTCTGGCTGATTACATCCTCATGATGAGAGATGCTGCCGATCCTTCCGCAGAACTCGGTCTTGGTGATATCCCTTACGGCGACAAGCAGGTAATGTATCTGTGCGCAGACATATCTGACCTTACCCGCGATACGGGATGGGTGCCTGAGACTGATTTCGAGACGGGTATAGCTAATACGGTAGCCTGGTTAAGAGGCTGATATCTCCGCTTTGTTTTCCTTCTTGTGAGTCCTGATGAACGTTGTCAGGATATCTGCCATTAGCACTACTGACATTATTATCGCGGTCCAGCAGATGATCATCGTATTCCTGTCGTAGTATTCCCTGAGTTCGTGGAAGATCCCTGCCGGGAAAGGCGCGAGCATTACGGTCAGCATCAGAGCATAGACATAATCTATAATCTTCAGCTTCCTGTCTTCCTTGAAGAAGAACAGCCACGGGATTATCGCGAAGATTATCATGTACTTGCCGCAGTTCTCGACAAGGCCGAGCATCGACAGTGACAACAGAGCAGACAGCTTCCATCTGTTCTCCGGCTTCTTGTCGGCCAGGAAGAACGAGATGATGAGGCAGGCAGCAGCCACCATTCCCGCAAATGTGAGCCAGCGGTGATAGCCGGTCGAACCCAGAAGGATGAAGCTGACGCCGTTGGAGAAAGATATTCCGTAGTTCTCTGTTGCCTTGAACTTGCCGATGGCACCGAGCATGCTCGTTATCGCATTAATGCCTCCGAAGAACACGAACGGTCCCACCGTGAAGACGATTCCGTAGATGATCGTGCGGACGGCTTCCTTGATCCTCTTATCCCTTATCAGCAGCAGTCCGAATATCGCAGGATACAGCTTGATCGCCGCCGACAGCGCCAGACAGATGTATCCGACCTCTCTGAGCCATTCGCGCTCGTCATCGTAGCAGATGAAATACAGAAGAAGGAACACGAACGAATACAAGATGATGTTGCCGCGCTCGAACGCAAAAAGCACCGGGGTGCTCAGCATCATCGCCATCGTTATGCCCATCTTCTCGAAGTAGCCGCGCTTGTACAGAGGCTTTTGCATCGCTCCGATAAAAAGGATTATGAAGAACAGGAAGAACAACAGCAGAGAAAACTGGATCTCCTGATATCCTCTTATGCGGAAGCCTCCTCTGGCCGCCCAGGGCTTAAGGAACGATGTCCCCGGTATGAGCGACCCGAAAAACTTGAATATCAGGCAGCACAAAGGCGGGTAGATAACGTCGTGCTCGTACGGACCGTACATGGTGTCATAGACGCTGTTATAGAAGTCCATGAAGGTATCGGCTCTGTCGAACGGACGCCAGAAGAATATGTTCGCGAACTTATAACCCGGTTCCTTAAGGCTCCAGATAATGAATACCGCAAACGAGAATAATATCAAAAACGCCGACAAAAGCTGTAGACGCTTTGCCGGCATTATTTTGTTAAGCTTCTCTTCAAGCTTCAGCTTCGTCTTCATCGAAGTTAAGTCTCTCCTCCTCGATTACAAGAGGTCTGTTCATGATACGCTGGTTCATGCTCATGATGTACTCGCCAATAAAACCGAGGAACAACATGATGACTCCGCCAAAGAAGAATATACCGATGACGACAGGAGCCTGACCTGCCTGGAAACCGTACCAGTCAACGAGCTTCATAACAAGATAGATGAGACCTATCAGGAAGCTGAAGAATGCGATGACCGCACCTCCGAATACTCCGAGTCTCAGACCAAACTTGGTATACGTTGTTATCGACTGCATTGCGGCATCGTAGAGAGTGTACCAGTTGTTGTGTGTCTTGCCCGCGCGGCGCTTGGGCTGCTCGTACTCGACTTCGCATCTCTTGTAGCCGAGCTCGGCAACAACGCCTCTGATGAACGGGATCGGATCGTGCAGATCACGGAGGACCTGTACGAATGACTTGTCGTAAAGACCGAAGCCCGTAAACTGCTCGATCATCTCGACGTCGGACATCTTCTTCATCATCTTGTAGTAAACGGATCTAAGGAAATAGATGAAAGGGTTCTCTTTGGATGAGGTCTTGATGGCACTGACGATCATGTAGCCCTCTTCCCACTTCTTAATGAATGTGGGGATGAGTTCCGGCGGATCCTGGAAATCGCAGCACATGGTAACAGTGCAGTCACCCGTAGTCTGAAGGATGCCGTAGTAAGGAGAGTTGAACTGGCCGAAATTCCTTACATTAAAGATAGCCCTGATGTGCTTGTCGTTCTTGCACATCTCGCGCAGATAGACCCTTGTCGCATCCGTTGAGCAATTGTCGATGAAGAGGATCTCATAGTCATAGTTAGACAGATCTCTCTCGATCACTTCCTTAACTGCCGCTGCTATCTCCCTGACATTCTCTTCTTCGTTGAAGCAGGGGATCATGACACTTATCTTTTTCATTATGCGTTAACCGCCTCGATTATAGTCTTTGCCATATAGTCGATCATCTCATCAGTCATTCCGGGATAAACGCCTACCCAGAATGTGTTGTTCATGATGTAATCCGTGTTCTTCAGTTCACCGGATACGCGGTACTTGTCAGTGCCCCTTATCTGGTCGAAGCAGGGATGTCTTGTAAGGTTGCCGGAGAACAGGAGTCTCGTCTGGACGTTGTGGTCCTCGATGTACTTTGTTACTTCATTACGTGTATGCTTGGAACCTTCGGGTATCGTGATGAGGAAACCGAACCATGAAGGACGGCTGCCCTCTGCAGGCTCAGGAAGGATCACCTGATCAGCGATGGGAGCGAGAGCTGCCTTGAGTCTGTCCCAGTTGTGTCTTCTTCTCTCGATGAAGGAAGGGAACTTCTTGAGCTGCTCGACGCCTACTGCCGCCTGAAGGTCTGTAACCTTGAGGTTGTAGCCGAAGTGGCTGTATACATACTTGTGATCGTATCCGTGAGGAAGCTCACCGTAATCACCGTCGAACCTGTGTCCGCAGAAGTTGTCATGGCCTGAAGGGCAGATGCAGTCTCTACCCCAGTCACGGTAAGACAGGATCATACGGTTGAGAAGCGGGTTGTTGGTGTAAACGGCACCGCCCTCACCCATTGTCATGTGGTGCGGAGGATAGAACGAAGATGTTCCGATATCGCCCCATGTGCCCGTGAATCTGGTCTCGCCGTCGATCGTGTACTGTGAACCGAGTGCATCGCAGTTATCTTCAACGAGCCAGAGGTTATGCTTCTCGCAGAATTCCTTTACGGCCTTGATGTTGAAAGGATTGCCGAGAGTGTGCGCGATCATTACGGCCTTGCACTTCTCGGAATATGCTGCCTCGAGCGCATCAGCGTCGATGTTGTACTGAGGGATCGTAACGTCTACGAATACCGGTACGGCGCCGTACTGGATGGCAGGTGTAACAGTCGTGGGGAAGCCTGCTGCTACCGTGATGATCTCGTCTCCGGGAAGGATCTGTCTGTCGCCCAGTTCGGGTGCAGTAAGAGCCATGAAAGCGATGAGGTTCGCAGAAGATCCGGAGTTAACGAGGTGAGCGAACTTAACGCCGATCCATTCAGCGAAGTTCTTCTCGAACTCATCGGAGAATCTTCCCGTTGTAAGCCAGAAATCGAGCATTGCATCCGTAAGGGAGCACATCTCCTTCTCATCAAACACTCTGGATGCATAGGAGATCCTGTCGCCTTCCTTGAAGGGCTCCTTCTTCTCCTTGAAGTCGTGATAGTACTCTGCTACGAGAGCCTTGATCGCTTCTCTTGCTTCAGCTTCATTCTTCCACTCTGCCATAATACAAAAGTCTCCTTAAAACTTTAATTGACTAAGATATTCGCTTATCTGCCTGTCCATCTCTGCGGGGATATCACCGCCTGCGAGCCAGACCTTTGAGAACTCTACCGTCTTCTCGATACCTTCCTTGATGTGCCATGTGGGCTGCCATCCGAAGGTCTCCTTGATCTTGTCGCAGTTGAGCCTTAAGAATCCCGCCTCGTGAGGAGCATTCGCTTCAGACTTGTTCTCCCATGCAAATCCGTCACCCCATGCTTCGCAGAACATATCAGCGAGCGCACCTGTGGTAACGCAGTCACAGTCATCCGGACCGACATTGTAATAGCCCTGGTACTTCGGGTCAAGTTCCTGCTCCATGGCGATCGTCATGTAGATCGCGAGCGGCTCCAATACATGCTGGTAAGGTCTTACGGAATAAGGGTTCCTTACTTCGAGCTTCTTGCCTGCCGCTGCAGCCCTTACGCTGTCGGGGATGATCCTGTCATTTGCAAAATCGCCGCCGCCGATAACGTTGCCGGCACGTGCGGTAGATACCGTGATGAATCTCTCGCCGCTCGCGAGCATCGGATCGAAGAAAGATCTCTTGTAGCTGTGGGTAACGAGCTCGCTGCAGCTCTTGGAATTCGAATACGGATCGTATCCGTCCAGCATCTCGTCTTCCCTGTATCCCTCTTCACGCTCTTCGTTCAGATATACCTTGTCGGTCGTAACGTTAAGAACGCTCTTAACGGAATCCACTTCGCGGATGCACTCGAGGAGGTTGACCGTGCCCATTACGTTCGTCTCGTATGTGTATCTCGGATCCTTGTATGAATCTCTTACGATAGGCTGTGCTGCGAGATGGAACACTATCTCCGGCTGGAAATTTACCACCGTCTCGGCGAGCTGCTTCATATCGCGGATGTCTCCGATGACGCTCGTCATCTTGCCTTCCAGACCCGCCATGTCAAAGAGTGCGGGATCCGTCGGGGGCTTAAGGCTGTAACCGCAGACTATGGCGCCGTTGTTTACGAGCATCCTTGCAAGCCATGTTCCCTTGAAGCCCGTGTGACCTGTGAGCAGAACCTTTCTGCCCTTATACCAGCTGAAATCTCTCATGAATCAGTCTTCCCACTTCTTCCACGGAGCATGCCCCGTCTCAAGATATTTGTTGAGCAATGTCTGCTCGCGCTGTGTGTCCATGCACTGCCAGAATCCCTCATGCATATAGCTCATGAGCTGGCCTTCGGAAGCGAGCCTCTCGAGAGGTTCCTTCTCGAATACAGTGGAATCACCATCGATGTAATCGAATACTTCCGGTTCGAAGACCATGTAGCCTGCGTTGATGGGAGCGCCGTCTACCGCATTCTTCTCGCGGAAGGACTGTACGGTATTGCCTACGATATCGAGAACGCCCTTGTCCTGCTTCATAGTAACTGCCGTAAGGGTCGCGATCTTGCCGTGCTCCTTATGGAACTCGACGAGCTTGTTGATGTCAACGTCGCAGACGCCGTCGCCGTATGTCATCATGAACGTCTCATTGCCGACATAAGGCTGGATGCGCTTGATCCTTCCGCCTGTCATCGTGTGAAGTCCCGTATCAACGACCGTAACCTTCCAGGGCTCGGCGCGCTTGTTGTGGACTATCATCTTATTGTCGTTGGCAAAATCAAAAGTGATATCGGATGTGTGAAGGAAATAGTCTGCAAACCACTCCTTGATAACGTGCTGCTTATAGCCGGCACAGATGACGAATTCGTTGTAACCGTAGTAGGAGTATTCCTTCATTATGTGCCAAAGGATGGGCATTCCGCCGATCTCTATCATCGGCTTGGGTTTATACTCTGACTGCTCGGCGAATCTGGTGCCGAAGCCGCCTGCAAGAAGAACTACTTTCATTCTGCTCTTATACCCCCTAATAAATATAAGTAATATACCATAAGGGCAATAAAAGATTAAGCACCAAATAGGGTCAAACAAGGGCATTTATCGCCTCAGTCCTTGTTAAAAAGCGAGAAAATCTTATACGATTCTTGTAGAAGTTTCTTTTGAGAGATTTACGCTAACGGAAATCACCTTCCGGAAACCTGCGAAACGAAAAGGTTTGGCGTGCCTCAAAAGGCCTGAAAATATTGCGGATACAGGAAACTTTGCGCCGCACGGGCAAGATACGACCAAATCTCGATGTAAATAGCAAGAAGTATTAAGTCCATTTGATGTTGCAGCAATATTATTGAAATGCCTGCAAAAATGAACTATACTTCAGGTACTTAAACAAGACATTTTTCTATTCCTATTATCCCCATATTTGCGGCCGTCCTACCCGGGACGGCTGCTACTTTTTTATCAGGCTCCAAACAAAAAGAATAAGGCCGGCATCACTGCCGGCCTCAAATTCTAAAACCTTCAGGTTATTACTTGTTAGCGAATGCCTTCTCGCAAGTGTCAGCGAGGTCAGCACTTGTAAGCTTGTAAGCTTCGAGGAGCGCCTTAGGTGTACCGGACTGGCCGAACTGATCGTTAACGCCGAATCTTACTACCTTGCAGGGAGCCTCTTCGCAAACGACTTCGCTGACTGCGCCGCCGAGACCGCCGTTGATCATGTGCTCTTCGGCAGTAACGATGAGACCTGTCTCCTTTGCAGCTGCGATAACAGCCTCACGGTCGATGGGCTTGATGCAGAACATGTCGATGACACGTGCTTCGATGCCCTTGCCCTTAAGGATCTCAGCAGCTTCGAGAGCTTCCTGTACCATCATGCCGCAAGCGATGATCGTAAGGTCCTTACCGTCCCTCAGCTGGTTTGCCTTGCCGATAGTGAAGGGAACGTCTGCACCATACTCACCGTATACATCAGCAACCTTCATTCTTCCGAGTCTTACATAGAAAGGTCCGTATGTCTCTGCTGCAGCCTTGATAGCCATTCTTGTCTGAGCTGCATCAGAAGGGCAGAGAACCGTCATGTTGGGGAATGTTCTCATGATAGCGAGATCTTCGAGACACTGGTGTGAAGCACCGTCCTCACCTACCGTAAGACCTGCGTGTGTAGCGCAAACCTTTACGTTGAGGTTAGGATAGCAGACGGAGTTCCTGACCTGCTCACAAGCTCTCTCCGAAGCGAAGATAGCGAATGAAGAGCAGAAAACCGTCTTTCCGCATGTGGAGATACCAGCTGCCGTGGTAACCATGTTGCCCTCAGCGATACCCATATCGAAGAATCTGTCGGGATAAACCTTCTTGAAGTCTCCTGTCTTTGTGGAGCCTGCAAGGTCAGCGTCAAGAACGACTACCTTGGTATCTGCTCCTACTTCAGCAAGCGCCTTGCCGTAAGCTTCTCTTGTTGCCATATCTGCCATAGTAATTACACCTCCAGAGCCTTGATAGCGGCATCCAGTTCGGTAACCGCATTTGCATATTCTTCGTCGTTAGGGTTCTTGCCGTGCCAGCCTGCGTTGTCCTGCATGAAGGATACGCCCATACCCTTGTGTGTCTTTGCTACGATGAAGAAAGGCTTGCCGGAACCTGCGTTTGCCTTGAAGTCGTTAACGGCTGCATCGATCTGCTGGAAATCGTGTCCGTCGATAACGCGTGTCTCATAGCCGAAAGCCTTAGCCTTAGCTTCGATATCGCCGATGTTCATGACCTTCTCGACCTCACCGTCGATCTGAAGACCGTTCTTGTCGAGGATAACGCAGAAGTTGTCGAGCTTATAGTGAGCGCCTGCCATGAGTGCTTCCCATACCTCGCCTTCCTGCATCTCACCGTCACCGAGAACTGTGTAGACCTTGTAGTCTGTCTTGTCGAGGTGCTTAGCGTTGATAGCCATGCCGCAAGCTGCTGCGATGCCCTGGCCGAGTGAACCCGTGCTCATCTCGATGCCCTTGAGCTCGTTCATGCAGGGATGACCCTGGAGCTTGGAGCCCAGAGCTCTGAGCTTAGGCATGTCGTTTATATCAAAGAAACCCTTGAGACCCAGCACGGAGTAAAGTGCGGGAGCGCAGTGTCCCTTGGACAAAACGAATCTGTTGCGCTTAGGATCGTCAATGTTCTCGGGAGAAACCTCCAGAGCATTGTTGTACAGATATGTAAGGATATCTGTGCATGAGAGAGATCCGCCCGGATGTCCGCTCTTAGCGCGATAAACTGCTTCAATTACCCACCTGCGGACATTAGCCGCAAAAAGCTTCAGCTTTTTTTCCTCTTCCTGTGTCACGTTTCTTAATTCCTTCCTTTCAGATTATTTGAATAGGTGCGCCGTCCTTGACGTATATTCTTCTTACACGTTTTCCGACTACGCACGTAATCTCGTAATTTATGGTCCCTATGCAGTCCGCCAGCTCGTCTGCGAGCCTGTCCTTGCCGAAGACCATCACTATGTCCCCTACCTTGGGGCGCTTGGCAAGTGCCGTCGTATCGACCATGCACATATCCATGCAGACATTTCCTATTATAGGGCATCTGATGCCGTCTACGATCAGTTCGAAGCCGTTCGACAGCCTTCTCGACAATCCGTCTGCATATCCGATGCCTACCGTCGCGACCTCAGTCTCTCCTTCTGCCCTGAAGTGCCTTCCGTAGCTAACGGAATCGCCTGCTGCGATCCTCTTGACGTGTATGACCTTCGCATACCAGGTCATGACGGGCTTGAGGTCGAGCTTAACGGGCGGCTCGGGACATCCGGGCGGCATCAGGCCGTAAAGGATGATGCCTGCGCGCACGAGGTCCAGGTGCATCTCGGGGAATCTCATGATGCCCGCACTGTTGCAGATGTGCCTCTTCTCAAAATGTATGCCCTTCGCCTCCAAAGACTCTATCTGATCGACAAAGTCCTTGTACTGCTGACGCGTATACTCATCGTCATCGGTATCGGCGACCGCGAAATGCGAGAACACTCCGTAGGGAACTATCCCGGGGAGCTCGCAGCACCTGACGATCTCTTCAGTGTCAGAACCGTCGGCCTTGAATCCGATGCGTCCCATTCCGGTATCGAGCTTGAAATGACACCTGATGGTCTTGTTCTGACTTACCGCCTCATCGGATAAAGCTCTCGCGATATCGAATGAGTAGACTGCCTGGTCGATCTCGTATCTGACCGCATCGGCATAACGGCTCTTGTCCGTATATCCGAGTGTCAGCATCGGAGCGGTGATCCCTCTTCTTCTCAGGTCGACAGCCTCATCCATGGTGGCAAGGCACAGACCTGCGGCTCCGCAGTCCAGGAGCGTCTTGGCGACCTCATAGGCTCCGTGCCCGTAGGCGTCAGCCTTGACGACAGCCATGATCCCCGCAGAGGGAGACGTTACCTTCCTGATCTCGGCAAAGTTATGCTCGAGGGCGGAGAGATCGATCTCCACACAGGACCGGTCGTAATAATCAGAACACCAGTTGTCTTCCAAATGATCCATGCTAACCAATTACCTGCCTGAATGCTTCCGGGAAGAATTCCGCAATATCTGATGGCATCATCGCGTATTCCCCGTATTTATCGGCGGCAAGTCTTCCGGCCAGGGAATGGATCCTTACCGAAGCCTGACAGACCTCTTCAGGGATCTGCCCGAACTGTGCGAGAAGCCCTGTTACAAGTCCTGCGAGGACATCGCCGGACCCGCCTTTGGCAAGGCCGCTGTTCGCAAATTCGCCGCCAATATAATAATTACTTCCCTCTTTTGTCGCTACACGCGAATTGCTACATTTGAAAACCACGTTACAATTATTGCTAATTGCAAAATCAGAGACGGCTTTAACGGTCTCTTCTTCAGTAAGGGCCCGCATATCAAGCCCTGAGAGTCTTGCGAATTCCCCGACATGAGGAGTCAGGATAGCAGGATCCTTTCTATCTCTAAGGAGTCCGTAATAATATTCTTTGTTGCGCGCCATAGCCGTGAGTGCGCCCGCATCCAGAACGAGGTGCGGTGCATTGCGAAGTGCGTAGTCCAGGGCCAGCTTGAGATACGGATCTTCCGGGGGCATGCCGGGACCTATGAGCATGGCGCCTTCCGCCTTACAGAAGGAGTCCAGCACGCGGATCGTCTCCGCTTCGCTTCCGTCCCTCGGTGCAAGGAGCGCGCAGGGAAGGTTTGCCCTGACTGCATCGAGCGTCTTCTCCTCCGAGAACACGCGCACAAGACCGCAGCCGGACCGGAGCGCGCTTCCCGCTGCGAGAACGGCGGCACCCGTCATATATTCAGAACCTGCGATTATCGTCGCGGTCCCGAAAGTATTCTTATGACCGTTGTCGTTTCTGCCGGAGAGAAAGTCAAATCTGTCCGGGATCCTCGTCTCAGCCATGTGTCTCCTCGTCCCTGTTCGGTATAAGCTTCTCGTTGTTGATCGACTTGATGTCGTTGATGTCGAACGGCGTCTCCTGATATACGTAGTAGTTCAGCCAGTTGGTGTACATCAGGGTCGCAGACGATCTCCACTTAAGGATAGGCTCCTTGGCCGGATCGTTGTCCCTGTAGTAATTGACCGGGATGTCCGTATCAAGACCTGCGGCCCTGTCTCTCTTATACTCGAGATCCAAGGTCTCCTTGTCATACTCGGAATGACCCGTTATGAATATCTGTCTTCCGTGAAGATCCGATACAGCATAGATGCCGCACTCGTCAGACTCTGACAGGATCCTTAAGTCATTCCTCTTCTCGACGTCGGATCTTCTGACTTCCGTGTATCTCGAATGAGGAACATAGAACAGGTCGTCAAAGCCCCTGAAGAGCTTTACCGGTCTTACGTATGTCATCGAGTGCTCGAATACGCCGAAGACCTTCTTGTCCAGGACATACTTGGGTATGCCGTAGTGATAGTAAAGCCCTGCGAAAGCAGCCCAGCAGATATGAAGCGTAGAGTAGACATGAGTCTTGCTCCACTCCATGATCCTCTCGAGCTCCGGCCAGTAATCGACCTCCTCGAAGGGGAGCTTCTCGACAGGCGCACCGGTGATTATCATTCCGTCGAAGTACTGGTCCTTGATGTCATCGAAGGTCCTGTAGAATTTCGTGAGATGCTCCTGGCTTGTATGTGTTGATGTGTGCGATGCCGTGCAGATAAGTTCCACGTCTATCTGTATAGGCGAATTGGACAGAGCCCTGAGGAGCTGGGTCTCGGTAACTATCTTATTCGGCATCAGATTGAGGATGACGAGCTTCAGGGCACGGATGTCCTGTGTGAGGGCTCTGTCCTCCTCCATAACGAATATCCTCTCCTGCTCCAGAACATGTCTTGCAGGAAGATTGTTTGCGATTCTGATCGGCATGTTAAGCTCCTATGAATTCATTAAGTATAGATTCGGCAGGAACCTGGGCCGGATCGACAACAGGGATCTTATTGAGGTGCGACTGCAACTTGGCCGCCTTGTTAAGCGCAGCAGACAGATCGGCAAAGGGCTTGCCCGTCGCGGATCTCTCCATGAAGACCGAAGGCGCGATCGTTCCCTTCATGGCCTGGTCCATTGCTTCGCTGATGTCGTGCAGTGCCATGGGCGCGATGATGAGACTCTCGTAAGCCAGGAAGGAATTGATGTGATAGTCCGCACGCGTCAGATACTCGGAGTAGTATTCCTCTTCGGATCTGGTGATGAGCGGCCAGTAATCGATCGTTGCCAGAGCGTGTGCGCTCCTGTGGCGGTAATCTCTTACTATCCTTCGAAGAAGCCTTATCTCAGTGCTGTCCATGAGCTTTGAGTCGCAGTAGACGTTGCCGTAGGGCATGATGAAGACTTTCGCGCAGGATTCGTCGGGAACGTGTCCCGAGATGCGTTCGGACAGGCCGTGCAGGCCTTCCACCACCAACACTCCGTTGCCGTCCATCTCGATGGCATCAGCAGGATCTCCCTCCTTCTGCTGTCTGACGGTAAAGTCAAAGAAAGGCGGGATTACGCGCTCACCTGCAAGGATGGCATTGATATCGTGTACGATACGGTCCGTATCGAGGGTATCTATCGTCTCGAAATCAGGTCTCCCGTCCCGGTCGAATGTAAGTTCCTTCAAGGAATAATAGTCGTCCAGCGAGAGATGATATCCTTTCCTTCCGCGCTCGGTAAGAGCCTCGGAAAGCCTCAATGTAAATGTTGTCTTTCCGGAAGATGTGGGGCCGGACACAAAGATAGCTCTCTTGTTCGGATCAGAGCAGATCTCGTCGCAGATCGCATCTATCCTGTCCAAAAACAGTTTCTCGGATTCAGCTATGAACCTTGGAAGCTTCGTCTGTCCGAGACTCTCTTCGAGCTCTTCAACCGTTATGTCGAGTCTGTCTCTAAGCTCAGCCATTGTATTCCTCCCGAATTACCGGAATCATCTTCTGTCCGGTATAAATCTTTTTATGATAAGTACATTCATAAGCCAGTCCCAGCAAAACTGGATCAAGCGGTAAGCCAGGTAGATGAGTCCGGGTACCGCAACTGCGATGACAGCTCCCAGACAGGCTACCAGCACTACGTGCATGCCGCCTGCAAGAACTCCGATTACCGTCGAGAATGATCCCGAGCTTCCGGCAAACTTGTCCGTGTAGGTCTCAAGAGTTCCGTTGAGATAGTCGATCAGGAAGGTCGACAGATCCGATGACTGTACCGTAAGCTTCGGCAAGAGCAGGCTGACCGTATAGTCCAGGACCAGATATGAATGGAAAAGTCTTTCCAATAACACTAATACTTTGCCCCACAAGGGCATTCGATAGTATCTGAAGCAGATGAAGGGATTGGCTACAAAAAGAAGGATGAACAGCACAACCTGGATGGCGCCAAAGAGGAATATCCCCGGAAAGCTCTTTCCGAGAAGATACGCATAGAGGATGATGACATCGCAGAGCAGACCGTAAAGGACAAAAAGACCAATGTGCTTTCTGTTCTCAAAATCGGTATCGCTCCAAAGCTTGCCCAGGAAAAGCCCTTCGATGTAGTCCAAAGCCGTCTCCTAATAAATATAAATATAGTACGGCTTATTTTACCACAAAAGGAGATTATATTTCAGTGTAAAAGAAAACTGCAGCCCGTGACCTTCTCGATCAATGACCTGAGGCTGTTCCAATCCTTCGGGAAATTCTGCTCGGCACCGCTCTCGAACTTCGTGCCGTCTTCGAATTCAATGTTGATCTTCCACTCGCCCTGAGAAGGGAACTTGCTCTCGATCTCATCGGTAAGCTTGTCGTTATATGCCATCATCCACTCGATAATGCCGATCTTCGGCAGGCTCTCCTTGATGAGAGCGCATGAATCATCACTTATCGCACGGGTGAAATTGTTGTTCCACATGTAGTAGTCGCGCCATGACATTATCTTGCTGACAAGGTTGAACTTGACCGAGTACCCTTCGCTCGCGAGTGTCATTATCCTGACCTCGATAACGGCTATTGAATTGTACTTACCGCTAAGATCCATAGCGCTCCTTATCAGCTTATCGCGATGCCGAAAACACTTCCCGAAGTGGATCCGACTACCAGCATGCCTTCGTAGACTATCGGTGAAGCTTCGATGCAGATACCGGAGGTGGATTCCTCTGAAGTACCGGAGTGCTTCACCGTCTGGAAGACCGTGATCCTTCGTTCTTCGTTGCTGAGTGCGTTGTTGGCACTTGCATCGATCATGTGGATCTGACCCAGGCTGTCGCAGATAATAATGTACGCGTTACCCTTCTCATCGTAGAAATCCACGGGAGAACTGTAGGTGTAACAGTTCATATTATATTCCCAAACGACAGTACCCAAGTCCTTGTCATATGCCACAAGTTTATTACCGCTTGCAAGACCCTTTGTCATACTAAAAGAGAAAATGACAAGGTTGGAGATGTTGCCTTTTCCTATGATCGGATTGCCGAAGCATCCGCCGCTCTGATCGGTCTCTGATGTCTCTCCGTTATATGTATAGCAAGGCTCTGACGTCTGCCATACCGTCTCGCCGGTGAGGCCGTTGATCTTATAGACATATGCCGCGCCGGAATACTCTCCGGTACCGCCCTGGTTGTCGACTTCCGTTCCGATATAGACATACGGAATGCCGTCTTCCTCATCTATGACGGGAGTGATATCTGAATCATCACCCAGAACCTTGGTCCAGACCATCTCCATCGTATTGAGATCAAGGCAGCACAGGTTCATGGTATTGTCCATGAAGTAACCGTAGTTGCCGTAGCAGGCGATCGAACTCTCTACGCCCATGCGGTTGCTCGTGTTGTCTGCAAAGATGTACTTATACGACGTGCAGACCGGAGCTATCGATATGGTAGAGCTCTCAGGCGTGTAGTTCGTATTGAGGTCGAACGTATAGATCATTCCGTTCTCGCAGGGCCAGATGAGAGTATCCGTAGCGCCGTCGATGATGGGCGACGAGTCGAACGCGTTCCAGTTGCTCCTGTAAGCGCCGTCCATAGATCCGTCATAGGAATACAGTCTGGTTCCGTCAATGAGCGAATAGATATAGAATCCGAATGTCGTGTTGTCTCCGTTGTTATCCGTCTGTCCGACATAGAGCAGAGGATAGCCTCTCGGATCAAGCGCGGGCGTACCCTTCAGGGAAGAACCGACGTATATCGGGTCACGCGTCATGTCTCCTGTCTGGAGGTTGAAGAAATAGATATTGCCGTCGAGCGCAGCTACGATAACCTCTACCAGGCCCATCTGCTGCTTGGCGTTGTCGTACATGTTCATGACTGATCTCATGCCGTCGGACCACTTGATGCACAGCGGCTGGCCGGTCCATCTGAGGCCAGACCACTCGAAGTTCATGGTCGAAGCGAGCATCGTGCCAATGCCGTCATATTCCCAGACCTGAGTCAGCTCGCCGTTGATGAGCTCCGTATATCCGAAGGAAGCGCAGTTCCTGAAGTTATTACCTCTATAAGTAAATATTCCCTTTGCCTGGCCGTAATAAACAGGATCGCTGAACCAGATGGGCGTCTCCCTGACATAGTCACCTTCCACGATAACACCGGCAACGGATACCTGCTCGGCAATGCCCCTCGCCGCAGGGTCGCACTCGGATACGACAGGATCTTCTGTATATGTGTTGACGGAAGCGCTCTCGGGATAGAGGACAGGGTTCTGATAGTCAGCCAGCGGAGGGATCGGGGAAGGCGTCGGGGTGGCAACGGAGATATATCCGGACTCGCCCGCGGCATCTCCGGTGATCAATGTCTCCTCGATATTACTTCGGTTGAAATATACAACAGCCAGGACACCGGTGAGGATCACAAACAGTGCCGTCATTACGACTACCAGCTTCAGCGTTCCTTCATTTGGATCGCGCGAAGGCTTATAGTAGCTGTTATCGGGTGCAATAAACTGTTCCCCTTTTTTCATCAGCCCGGACCTTACGGTCCCCCTCCAAGCTTAAAAAATAAGACCTATTGTAACACGGCTGACATATTAACTCAATCAAGGGTTTTTGCTAACTCCGTAAGCTTGGAAAGCCTGTGGCTCATGCCTGATTTGCCTATCGGCGGGTCCATCATCTCGCCCAGCTCCGCTATGGATGCTCCGGGATTGCCCAATGCCATCTCGGCAGCCTGTTTGAGCTCGGGCGTTAGTTTTGCCGCCTTGGGCGACTTCATTAACTTCTTTATAAGGTTATTCCTTGAAGCGGCGGCGTCCGCGAGCCTCCTTGCATTGCCGTTATCGCAGTTCATTACCCTGGCTACTTCGCCGGATACGGTCTTGCCTGCCCTGATGTTCTCGAACTCGAGCATGGCATTGATCGCGCCGACGTGTCCGATAAAGTCAGACACCATATCGCCGGTCTTGAAGTAGAGCGCCGTGAATCCGTCCCTGTCCTTGAGTATGGGCTCTATGTCCCACCTGGCGAGCATTCCCTCGCAGAGCCTTACGATGGCCGCATTCTCAAGATGGAACTCTATGCGGTAGTTCTTGACGGGATCTGAACAATAACCTGAAGCGAGGAACACCCCGCGCATGAAGCCTTCGGAGAACACGTGATCCTCGGGAAGGTACTTCAGTCCGTCTTCCGTGAAGCACTGTCCGTACAGCCTCGCAAAAAGCTCTCCCGACTCCGCCGAGACGTATATCCTCTCCTTATCCAGCCCGAAAACAAGCCCCTCATCCTTAAGGAGCGCACCTACATGCTCCCTTATCTCGGGTATGACCTTTATCTCCAGCGACGGCTCTGCGGTATCGGCTTTGGCAGCAGCGCAGAACAGACCTGCAATGACCGCCTGTCTCGCATTCATCGTCTTAGGTCTGGCACGTGACAGCTCGAGCTTGATCTTGACCGAGAAACTGGCCTCTTCCATCAGCTTTCCGCCTTCTTCATGTATCTGGAAGCTTCCTTATCCACGTCCCTGTGGCGGACGGTCGCTTTGATGCCCTTGCCGACAAACACCTTGCAGAGCCTCTCTGCGAAGTACACCGATCTGTGCCTTCCGCCCGTGCATCCTATGCCCACATGGAGCCTTCCTTTGCCTTCGCGGATGAAGCCCGGGATCGTGTATTCGATCAGATCCGCCATCTTCGATACGAATCCGTCCGTCTGCTCGAATGTCTCGAGATAATCTCCGATCTCCTTGTCTCGGCCGGTGAGATTCCTCAGTTCCGGCACATAGTAAGGATTGGGAATGAACCTGGCGTCAAAGACATAATCGCAGTCTACGGGCACGCCGTACTTGAATCCGAAGCTCTCGACGAACACGGTCATTCCTTCCCCGTCATCGCCCGCCAGCATCTCGTTCAAAACCTGCTGAAGCTTTGCAGGTGTAAGGAAAGACGTATCGATTACGCCCGTTGCCATCGTTCTAATGTTCTCGAGTCTCTTGCGCTCCTCTGCTATCGCATCCGTAAGGGAAGCGTTCTCAGCGAGAGGGTGCTTACGTCTGGTCTGCTGGTATCTGCTTATGAGCACATTATCGGAAGCCTCGAGGAATATGATCTTATACGGGCATCCGACGTTCTCTTCTATCCTGTTCAGCGCATCTTCGAAGCCGTCTAAAAATTCCTGCGATCTGATGTCCACGACGAATGCCAGTTTCTCTATTCCGAACTCTTCGGTTCCGGTGCTCTTAACAAAACTCGATACGATATCAGGAAGGACATACGGCGGTACGTTGTCCATGCAGAAATACCCTCTGTCTTCAAGATAATCCACGGCCTGGCTCTTGCCGGCCCCGCTCATTCCGGTCACAAAAACGATTTCCATGACCTTACTCCTTTCTCCCCGTTAGAACTTTCCTATTAATCTTACTTCGGGCTCTATCTTCACGCCCTGCTTCTCAAGAACCGTATCCTGCACGTGCTTTATCAGCCTCATGACATCCGATGCGCTTGCAGTGCCTCCGTTGTTAACGACGAACCCGCAATGCTTGGGCGATACCTGCGCGCCGGATTCATCTAACTTGAATCCTCTGAGGCCCGAATCGTCTATGAGCTTGCCTGCAAAATATCCTTCCGGTCTCTTGAACGTCGAACCCGCACTAGGAACATCGAGCGGCTGGCTCGTCGTCCTCTTGGTCTTGAGTTCTTCCACATACGATAAGATCTTATCCGGGTCGCCTCTTGTCAGCCTGACCTTAAGACCTAATATTATCCTCTTGTCTTCTTCCTTCTCGAAAGCGCTCGTCCTGTAACCGAAAGCGCATTCTTCCGCACTGACCGTCTTAACGACGCCGTCATCCAGGCAGGTAACAGATACTGCAATGTCCTTGATCTCCCTGCCGTAAGCGCCTGCGTTCATGTACACCGCGCCTCCGACGCTGCCGGGTATGCCGCAGCAGAACTCGGCACCTTCAAGGCCGTGCTTGACGGCAGTGTTGCCGAGAAGCGAGAGCGGCGCTCCCGCACCTGCGGTAATTACCGCACCGGTATCATCTTCTTCAACGGAGACTCCGCCCATGTTCTTACCGATCCTGATGACAAGACCGTCGAATCCTTCATCGGATACGAGGATGTTGGAACCGAGGCCCAATATGAATGTCTCGAGTCCGTTCTCTTTTGCGAATGCGAGCAGGCTGACGAGCTCTTCTTCCGAAGAAGGCTCGGCAAAATATTTAGCCGGTCCTCCGCATTTGAACGTGGTGTACGGCTTTAAGATAACGTCTCTTTGTATGGCCGGATCAGACATCTGTATTCTTCCCCGGGAACACGCGGGATACGAGATCCTGCGCTGCGTTATAACCCATCTTCTTGACACGGTAGTTGATCGCAGCTGCTTCAACGATAATCGCAAGGTTTCTACCGGGTCCTACGGGGATGGTTACCGAGGGCACCTTGATGCCTAAGATATCTGTCGTCTCATCGCCTAATCCGAGTCTGTCGTATGTCTTCTTCTCATCCCAGAGCTCGAGGTTGATGACGAAGTCTATTGCCTCCTGAGGCTTGACCGAGGATACGCCGTAGAGTTCCTTAACGTCCAGGATGCCGATGCCCCTGATCTCGATGAGATGCTTGATGACGTCAGGTGCGCGTCCGACGAGAGTCGTCTCCGATACCTTACGGATCTCGATCTGGTCGTCGGCGATAAGTCTGTTGCCTCGCTTTACGATCTCCAAGGCCGTCTCGGATTTACCTACGCCTGATTCTCCAAGGATGAGGATACCTTCACCGTAGACCTCGACGAGAACGCCGTGCATCGATACACGCGGAGCAAGCTCGACACGGAGATATTTAACCAGCTCGGATACGAAGTCCGAAGTAGCCTGATCAGTACGCAGGATAGGAGTCTTGTACTTCTGTGCCGCCTCCAGGATCTCCGTATGGATCTTGTGGTTACGCGTGATAACGAGCGCAGGGATCTGCTTCTCGAACAGCGCTGAGACCGAAGCCAGTCTCTCTTCCGGACTCAGATGATCCAGATAAGCGTGCTCCATGTTGCCGATGATCTGGATTCTGTCGGGACCAAAATGGTCATAGTATCCGGCGAGCTGAAGGCCCGGTCTGGTGGCATCTGCCACCAGCAGCCTGCGCTCTTCGATGTCTCCGGAATCGTAGACGATCTCCAGATTGAACTCTTTGACTATCTCGGAAAGGAAAACGCTTGTAAAGGGCACTTATATCACTTCCTTAGTCAAAAACAACACTGATGTCATGAGCCTGTCCGTCAGTGAATACGGGGATGCCCGTACCTTCTACCGGGTTGCCGTCAGCTGTGATCTTAACGCCGTCCTGAGCTCTTCTGAAGCCCTCGGGCTTTGTTATATGGATATCGTATTCTGCAGCGACGCTCTTGACCTTGATGTCGAGCTTCGTCTCGCCTTCCCTGAGGATCGGCTCGCACTTCAGATAGTCTGATGTGAACTCAACGCCGAAGCACTGGAACAGCGACAGGAGGAGCCATGTCGATGTGCCGGAGAGCGTAGGTCCGATGTTCTCGCCCGAATCGGAGTTGTTGTACTGCGTGCACCACCTGGGGTTGCCGCATACTGTGAACGGAGCCTTGAGAGTGCGGAAAGGAACGATCATGTCGATGATCCAGTAAGCCGTCTCTGCAAGACGCTTAGCAAGTGCCTCGTCCTTAACTGTCTTTGCAGCCTTGAGCATGGCAGAACATGCCATCATGTTTGCATGCTTGAATACGCCGCCGTTCTCTCTGTCGCCCGGATAGTAGAGGGCAACGTCGATCTTGGGTGCGATCTTCGGATAATCAACTGTCGAGCAGAGTCTGAATCCGTAAGGTGACTTAAGATACTTATCGAGTGAATCGAGCATAGTGGAGATCTGCTGCTCGTCAGCAACTTCTGCAAGGAGTGACCACGAGAAGCTGTTCAGGAAGTATGCGCCGGGATGGCCTTCTTCGAGTGCAAGACCGTCGCCTTCTGCACCGAGATACTTGAGCTCGGGCTTGTTTTCTCTGTTGAAGAGGACACGGCAGAAGAAGTCGCCCTTCCAGCAGTTCTCACGCAGGGATGCAGCGAGAGTCTCGGACATGCCTGCGAGCTCAGAAGCATATGCGCTGTCGCCGACCTTGTCGAACATACCCTTAGCCGCATCGATAGCGACCTTGAGGAGGAAACCGTTCATAACGGACTCTGTGTACTCGGACTCGAAAGGAACTTCGCCGTAGCTCTTGCCCTTTGCCGCGAGCTGCTCCTTGTACTTCGCGATCTTGTCTTCGCCTGAGATGGAATCGGGATCTACTCTGAGGCAGTCGTTCCAGTCAGCTCTGTCGATGAGCGGAATGCCGTGCTTACCAACGGAGATCTTGCAGCTGTATGTGATGATGGCCTTGATCGTCTCGCGCAGAGGTCTCTTAACGCCCTCATCAGTAAGTGTCTTCTTTGTGCCTGCCATTACGAATTCCTGATCGAGGAATGCATAATCGCCGGTGAGTCCGAGGTAGCGGTCGAGAGCCTGGAGGAGCCAGAGTCCGTCATCAGACCACCAGCCGGGTTCCTTGCCGATCCAGTAGAAGTTGTGGTTCGTATAACCGTCTTCATATACGTTCTCGATCCAGCCTGCGAGCATCTCCTTGATGAAGGATGTCTTGCCCATGCCTGCGAAGTAATACATCGAAGCATAGATATCCTGGATCTCTCTGAATCCGATCTCACGGTAACCCTTCTGTGTCCAGTCGAGCGATCTCGATACGAATGTCTGATAGAAGACCTGGAACGGAAGGTTGTTGTTTACATAAGCGGTGAAGTCCTTGTCATCGCCGTCGATCTGCATATAAGAAGCGTATTGCTTTGTGAAGTCGATAACTGTCTGGAGATCTTCTTCGAGCTTTGCAGGATCCTTGTAGTAATTGCAGATGGCTTCCATCTCGACAGCAGGTGTCTCCTCGATGACGAAATCCTTGTTGACCGCATCGGAAGAAAGGCATGTGAAGCTGTCGACTCTTACGGAACCGCCTGCCTTAACGGAGAACGGAGCGGAGAGTGCGAAGAAGCCGGGGCCCTTACGTGAAGCCCTGCATGCGAGAGGTGCGATGAACTCAGGGTTCTCGAGCGTGCCGGAACCTACGAAGTCACCGTATCTGGCACAGTACTCATCAGGATATACTGCGCCATCATCAGTATGTGCGATGAGAGTAGCAAATCTGATGTTGTTCTTTGTCCACTTCGGATTAGGATTGAAGCTTACCGCACGGAGCTCGCCGTCCTCGTTATAGAAGACTTCGGACTGCTGTACTACCGTCGTGAAGATGACGTCTTCGGACAGAGCGTGTGTCTCTCTTGTACCGAACATGCCCGTGCAGACGATCCTGAGATCCTTATCCTCAGAACCGTCGTTAACGACCTCGATCATCTGTGCCTCCGTAGCGAGAGGGAGACCCTCGTGCTGGGGTACGATGAAGATAATTCTCTTGATCTTGAGACCGCAGTCGAGATCATAAGTGATCGTCGTGCGGTTCTGTGAATGTATGGTGCGTACGGACTCAAGTCCTTCTGCGATGGCAGCACCGGACCAGAAGATCTTCTTGCCGTTCTCTACGATATAGAACTGTCTGTTAGCGGGGAAACCGTTCTCCTCAGGCAGGTAGTCCCAGCGTGTTGCAAGAACCTGTGTATCGGCATGTGCTCTGAACGAACCGCCGCCCAGTCTGTCTACGCAGCTCTTGGGTGTGGACTGCAGAGGTCTGTCGAATCCGATCCTGTTGCCGAGGAACATGTTTGTATAGTAGTGAGGGCCCGGTGCGGGTGAAGAAGGATCGCAGATGAGATCGCCTGATCCCGTGAGTCTTCCGCCCCAAAGCTCTGATGCCTTGATGAGCTCAGCTACTGCACCCAGGATCTTGTCTCCTGCTTCGAGGATCTCGACCTCGCCTTCGAGCTCGACATAGATCACGGGCTCTTCGCCTGCAACGATGCAGATGCTCTTGTTCTTGGATGCAAGCGTGGTAAATGCCTTATAGAGTCTGTCGTCTCCCGCCATAACGCTTACGAGCGGAGAATCGAACTTGAGACCGGTAACGCCGATTACTACGGGCTTCGTACCGAAAGCCACATACTGGGCAGACATGCCGCCCTTGAACTCTACCTTGCCTCCGAACTTCTCTACGAGGAGCTCCGCAGCAGTACGCTGCACTTCTCTTGCTTTCTCACCTCTGTAACCCATGAAGCCACATCCTCCCATTATTGGAAATAATAAACAGTAAAATTATAGCAAGAAACCCCGCTGTTCAAAAGATGAAAGCGGGGTTTCGCATTAATTTAATAATTAGTCGGGAGTTATGACAATTCTCAGCCGAGGATTACCTCTACCTTGTGTGTCTGTCCGTCGCCGCTAACCGGTACGATGCAGCCTTCTACTGCCTGGCCGTCGACCGTGAGGCTCTTAACGCCCTTGCATACGTGATCGGGGTTCTTGATCGTGATCTCGTATGTGTCGCCTCTGAACTGACGTGAAGCCGTGAAACCGTCCCAAGCTGAAGGGATGGAAGGATCTACTCTCAGACCGTCGAACTCAGGCTTAACGCCGAGGATGTACTGGGAGATAGCGACCATGTTCCATGCAGCAGTACCTGTGAGCCAGGAGTTCTTGCCCTGACCGAAGTTCTGTGCATCCTTACCGCCGATCATCTGACCGTATACATACGGTTCTGTCTTGTGGATGTCGGAAGTCTCTTCAGTGAAAGCAGGAGCGATCTTCGAATAGTACTCGAAAGCCTTCTCTCCTCTTCCTGCATAAGCCTCAGCGCAGATGATCCATGCGTTGTTGTGCGTGAAGATACCTGCGTTCTCCTTGTATCCGCCCGGATATGTGGAG
>JAFZPJ010000027.1 GCA_017550385.1 Clostridiales bacterium | reverse complement strand
CGTTTTTGGAGCGATATCTTATCAGAACGGTGTCGCAACAATCTCGCAAAGTGCTTATATTATTGCATCTTGTTCTTTGAGCCAAAACTTGACAATCACATTTCGAGTGCGCCCCGTTATGACCACTTCGATACGTCTCCATAGCGGTATTATTATAGCAACTTTTGGGGTTAAGGCAATCTCTTTATTATAGGGACAGTGTTTTATTTTATCTGTGTTTGCGTTATTCTCTTTGCATGGAAACCAGATGGAACAAGTACTATCCCGAGTGGACCGGAGATGCTTACGAGCAGCCGGCCTGCACGCTGTATGCACGCCTTGCCGCCGTATGTAAGGAACAGCCTTACCGCACGGCATACGAGTACTATTCGCTGAAGGTTACTTATTCGGACATGCTCAGTCAGATAGATACCGCTGCCGTTATGTGGCAGAAGCTGGGCGTTGCTTCCGGAGATGCCGTATGCCTCTGCATGGGCGGCTGTCCCGATCTCTTTGTCTCAATATATGCCTTGGATAAGCTCGGTGCGGTCATATCGCTTTTGGTACCGGATTTTACATCTGAAGAATTTGCAGAGTTCTGCACCGGCGTCGGTGCCAAATATGCGCTGATGTCTTTCAACCAGTACCGCAACTGGTCGGGGGTGATCAAGGATACCGGCATCCGGAAGGTCCTCATCGGCAAATACAGAGACTTCCTTCCGACGGGCATAGCCTTCAAATACCGCATGAGCGGAGTGGCTGAATACGACCGCGTTTGCGAGCTTAACCAAGATGCTCCCGCCGCACTTTGGAAGACTGAATTCGATGCAGCCGGCGAATCGATGTCGGCCGAAGGATACAAAGATCTGCCTGCTTCGGAATACAGCGGACAGATATCCGTCAGGTTCGTCTCGACCTTGCGTGACCGCGACGTAGTGGCGATCGAGGCAGACGACAGAGCGATCAATACGGCCTCGGATATCTCATCGCTGATCTTTGCCCGCTGCGAGAAAAAGCAAGGCACGCCGCTCAGGGTGCTGTGCCTCAATGAATACTGCTATGTATACGGTTTCCTTATGGGAATACACAATGTCCTTTTGTCGGGACAAACGTTGCTCATCTATACGTGGTTCGAGAGCAATAATATCCTGGCGGCGATCCGCCTCTACAAGCCTGACACGCTGGTCGCTTTCTCGGGAACGCTTGCAAGGCTCAACGCTTCTTCGGGTTCCTTGCCGGCACTTAAGAATGCCAGGTTCCTCTTCAGCGCAGGAGTCCCTCTCACATTGGCGCAGAAGGCGGGTATCGTAGATCTCATGGCCGGGCTCGGAGTCTCGCCCGAGATACACTCGTTCTACGGCAACTCGGAGCTTTTTGAATTCCTTTACTGCATGCCTGAACTCGACAGCGAAAGCGCCGTCGGCATACCTTTGCCGGATGTTCTCGTTAAGATCGTCGACAGGGCAGTGTTCCTCGACATGCCTGCGGGCAGGGAAGGAGAGATCGCCGTGCATTCGCCTGCGATGTGTACGTCATTCCTTATGCGCGACGGTTCGCACTACAGTCCGTTCCGCAAATTATCCGACGGAAGATCCTGGCTTCTTACTGAAGATATCGGCGTCGAGAATGAAGGCGGCGTGTTCTTCCGCTACGGCAGTGTCAGAGGAGGATTCAAGATAAAGAGTGCTACGGTCTATCCCTCAAAAGTCGAGAAGGTAATAGAACTCGTTGCCGGTGTTAAGGCTGTCGGATGCGTTGTAACGGATACCGTAGAAGGTCCTGTGCTTACGGCTGCGGTAGTGCCTGAAGAAGACTATTTCTATGACAACGATGCCATGCAGAAGCTCGAGGAGAGGATCAACGACGAGTGCGATTCGATGCTTCCGGAGCCGATGCGTCCTTCCGATATCTGCTTCTTTGCCGCCATTCCCAAATCTTCCAACGGAAGGTTCGACTATGTGGAACTCGGCAAGCGCGTAAGCGAGATCCATACTCAGATGGAAGACTTAGACAGCGCGGATATCGAGACTGATATCGAATAGATACACCCTGTGTGTTGACATAGTAGTAAAGTTGTACTATCATACGGTAGTAAGTATCAGCATAAAACTAAGTACACCCTGATGAGAGTGCACCCGTTAGATGCTATAATGCTATGGTCGTTTTTGAAAATCTATAAGGGGGATTTATAAATGAAAGACTTTACAAAACGTTTGACAGCCTCTGTGCTTGTCCTGGCGGTATGTGCTTCATTCGCCGGTTGTAATCTTGCATCCCTTCTCGGTTCCGGTTCGAAGAAGGACAAGGATGACGATGACGAGGGCGGAAGCTGGTTCAAGATCGGCGAGAGCGCACCTGACGAGTCTGATCCTGATGAGACGGATCCTGCAACTCCGACTCCGGTCGTATATGTTCCGGGTGAATACATAGAGACATCCGATGAGCTGACTTATGCGGACACTGTTGCCACATATGATGAGCTTCACCCTGCAAAGACTCCGGGCAATGTAACCGGTCAGGACGCGGTCGATCTTCTTGCCGAGATCGAAGCCGATGCCATCAAGCACAGTATCACTTGCTATGCGGATGCGGTCATCGTATTCGAGAACCCTGAGGCATACGGTCTTGAATTCGACGAGATCACATGGGGCGATGCGATCACGGATATCAAAGATTATCCTACGGAGAAGGCCTTCTATGACGAGCAGCTCGAGAAGCTCTATACTATCGACTACGAGTCGCTCGATACTGATGACAGGCTCTTCTATGACAAGATCGTATATGACTATGAGAACTATTCTTATGCATACGGATATACTTCTTTCGAGTATTACACAATGTGCTTCAATCCTCTCGTAGGACCTCAGTCTGACCTGTTCTTCGTGCTCGACGTATTCTCTTTCGAGACGGTCGAGGATGCAGAGAACTACATCAAGCTCCTTGAGGATATCGACAGATATTATGAGCAGATGATCAGCTATGAGGAGCTGCGTGCATCATACGGCTTCATCGCATCTCCCACGAGTTATGAGGAAGCTGCCGAGAGCTTCGATAACCTCGTAAAGCAGACGGATGACTGCTTCCTCTATGACACATTCGAAGAGAGACTCGATAACATCAAGGATCTTTCCGATGATGACCGCGAGAGACTCATCCAGGAGAACGAAGATGCAATGAAGAATATCGTCTTCCCCAAGATGCAGGATTGCGCAGACCGTCTCAGAGCTCTTGAAGAACTGAACGGACAGGATGCAGGCCTTTGCATGTACAGAGGCGGAGATGCTTACTATTCATGGCTCTGCATGGTCCAGTCCAACAGCAGCATGTCTGTCGAAGATTCAATGGCACTCTGCCAGGAAGAAGTAGATGCAATGACCGCAGATCTTCTTGCTATCGTAGGCTCCGGCAACTATGACTGGTATTCGGAGTATATCGATCACGATTACTCCATGGGCGATGTCTTCGATAACCTCGATTATCTGTATGACTGTGTTGCTGACGACTTCCCGTCGATCCCTCCCCACGAGTATTATCTGATGGAAGTTCCTGAAGTATTCGAAGAGGATTTCAGCCCTGCCGCTTACCTCGGCTATCACCTCGACAATTATGACTCCAACATGCTCATAATCAACAACGGAAGCACGAGCACTGACGTCGGCGTAACATTTGCTCACGAGGGTTATCCGGGACATATGTTCCAGTCTCTCTATACGAGATCCGTAACCAAGCATCCTTACATGTACCTTGCTGATTCCATCGGCTATGCAGAAGGATGGGCAGTATATTCCGAGACATATGCGATGCTGAACTACTTCGCTGAAGATCCCGATTCTGACGGCGTAAAGTTCATCTATATCGATGACGTTGCAAACGTTATGGTCACTGCAGCTCTTGATTACGGCATCCATGTTGAAGGATGGACCATTGATGACTGCGTTGATTACTTCAACACGTCAATGGGTGACCTCTACGGTGTAACGGCTGATTCCCTCAGCGATTACTACACACTGCTCGTAACTACACCTTGCTATTCCGTTAAGTACGGCATGGGCTTCATCCATACAAAGCAGATCATGGACAGAGCTCACGAGAACTTCCCGGATGCAACGGATCTCGAGATCCACACGGCATATCTGAACTGCCTTACGACAAACTACGAGGAACTCGAAGAGAACCTCAACGCTATGCTCAGCGGCGAGATGGAGCCCCCTACGGGCAACTGATATCCGCCGGCGCGCAAAGGCGATAAAACCAAGGGCTGTCCCGATCCGGGACGGCCCTTTTTTGTTAATGTGACAGTCCGATTAAAAAATAATAAAAGACTTTGTGAATCTTATGGTTATGTTATAATCATTCTGAATAATTATTTGGAGGAACTACCCGGATGGCAACGTTAACACGGCTGGCCAGTACGCTGACGGCAAGATACTTCCCGTCTCAGACGCTGACTGATGCTTTCTATATGGACGGCAGATTGTGCGGCAAGCGCGAGACTCGTTCTGCCGACATAACGATGGATAAGGATGCAAAGGGATTCTTCTTCTCTATCTTCACACATCCCGCGATCCAAGGCTTCGAGCCGGGCGATATGCCCCCGTTCGAACCGCAGCTCCGTGCTCTTTGCAACGACGTAAAGGTCGGAGGCAAGGACATCGATTCACTCATTGAGAAGTTCCTGTCAACGGCAGTTGGCGTTGCAGGCAACATGAAGCTTTCCGATACTGAGACAAGGAATCCCTATTTCTCAGGTGTTATAGTCAAAGATGCTGAGGCTTTTGCCGTTACTATCGGCAGCGGCCTCGCTTTTCTTTACAGGGATGATACTCTGTTCCCGCTCACTGATGCGGGCATCCCTATGGAACCCATTGATGCATACGGCAACAGAGTAGGCGACTTCCAGTATTACTGCTCGTCCAAGACGGCCAATGCTCTCTGGTCCAATTTCTTCACGCTCACACCCGATGACTGCATCATCCTTTGCAACAAGGCGGTCTATGATTCCCTCGGACAGAGAGAACTCCTGAGGATCCTTACGGATGCCGAAGACCAGTGCGATGCTGCAGGTACGATCATCACCCAGGCTTCCGCGAGAATGCCCAACACCCCCATGCAGTTCTCCATCTCGTTCGTCGAAGGCGTAACGAAGCAGGAGAAGAGAGGTCTGTTCGGCTTCAAGAAGAAGGACAAGGAGCCTGAAGAAGAGGAGATGATCCAGTCGACAGTTGACGGCGGCGTTGTAGGCAAAGCAGCAGAGGCGTCGGCATCGGCAGGTTTCGTTAATTTCGCAACTGATACTGCGGCAACGGCAGCAGGAACGGCTGCAGCGGCAGGCGTGGCAGGAGCAGCAGGAGCTGCAGCTGCGCAGGGAGCAGGCGGTGTGATGTTCGGTGATGCGGCAGCGGCAACGGCAGCAGCTGCGGCAGCTGCGCCCGTACCCGAAGAACCCAAGGTTGATTTCCCTGAGACGCAGGAGACTGCCGAGGAGATATCGGCCGAGGAAGTCATGAAGAACATCTTCGGAGAGATGAAGGCATCTTCCATTCAAGATGCAGAGACCGCGAAGGCGGCAGCTGACCTTGCTTCACAGCCCGCTGAAGAGATCCCCGTCGAGTCTTCTCCGTTCGTAGCAAGCGTCCAGCCTGAGGCGCCGGCAGCACCGGTGGTTCCAGAGGCTGAAGAGCCCGTAAAGATGGAGACTGTATCCCAGACGGCATTCACGCCCGACGAAGATGATTCTCCGACAAAACCCGTAGAGAATCTCGATTCCCTGTTCTTTGCAAAGGGAAGCGACAGCATCCTGGCAAAGGCTCTTCAGGAGCAGCAGGATAAGCTCGAAGCTACAGAGACAAAGCCCGAAGAACTCAAGGTCGAACCTCAGGAAGAGGTCTCCATACCCGAAGCTCCCAAGGCACCTGAAGTAGTAAACAAAGCAGAAGAGATCGTTTTCGCGCCCGGCACTATCGCAGGCGAGCCTGAGGCAGAAGCCGCAGCTCCCGCCATGACCGAGCCCTTCGATCCTTACGGCAAGGCAAGTTCGGAAGAACTCCTCGATACCCCGCCGCTCGTTTTCGGCGACGACGCAAATGCGCCCAAGCCTGAACAGGCACCTTCCGAGGAAGTATCCGATATCCCGCTCCCGGACTTCAAGCTCGAAGAGGAGAAGCCCGAACTCAAGGAAGAGGACAAGCTTAACGTCGACTTCCCGAAGGAAGCGGAGCCCGTGGCAGCACCTGCAGAAGAAGCGCCTGTCGAAGCGCAGCCTGCGGATGAAGCCGAGCAGCCGTTCGTTCTGCCTTTCGGCAATGCAGTTGAGACGATCAATGACGTTCCGGCATCTGACGATATCCCGGACATGCCGGTCTATGACGGCGGCAACTTCGATACACCTGAGAATGCGATCAATTCCGAAGAGCTTGCGGGTACTCAGGCTCCGGATGCGTATGCTTACGGTGACTACAACAACCAGACGATCAGCGAACAGGATCAGACACCTCCTTACCAGCCTTACGGCACGGAGGCGTTCCCTCAGCAGGATCAGCAGATATATGGGGCATATAACACACAGGGAGGCGCATCAATGGATGAGAATAACGGTTTCGTCGATTTCGGCAACGGAGACAATGGTCAGAATCAGTTCGTAGACACCGAGTCTTCGTACACACCTCTTCAGCCTGAAGAAGGCGCTGCAGAGTTCACGAGCTATCAGGAGCAGGGATACACACCTGAGCCTGAGCAGGCTTCCGCTTCTTCGTCATCCGGACTTGATGAGGAATGGTTCAACAACATCCTCGGCGTTGACGATACGCCTTATACAGGCCAGGAAGGCGCTGCAGACGCATACGGCTACGCAGCAGCTGAAGGCGGTGCGGAAGGAGTGCCGAGCGCTCAGCAGCAGGCACAGTATACGAATCCCGGACAGTCTTCTTACAGACCTTCCGGTGAAGGCCCGAGCAATGCAGGAAGACCCGGTGCTCCTAGAACTGCAGCAGGTGCAGGCAAGGGCGGCAACGGCGGCGGAAGGAAGTTCAAGATGACCCGTAACGGCTACATCTTCTTCGGCTTCTGCGGCGTATTCCTCATCTGCGTGATCATCATGATCGTCCTTATCGCCAAGGGCTGCAGCAAGGCTAATGTTGAAGAGACAGAGCCTTCCACAACGAGCCCGCTAGCATCCGAGGTCGAGGTCACACTGCCTACGGCAGCACCTACTACACCCGCAGCAGATGCTCCTATCGGATACTTCGTATTCTCCGATTACATCGGCTACAGGACTTGGTGGGATGTCTTCCACTATGTATACGGCATTGATATCGAGGACAGCACTGACCCGAGGATTGCAATGATCCTTACATATCAGTACAACAACCTCGATCCGGCTACATACAAACCTAACAGCGGCGACAAGATCGTTCTGCCTCCCGCAGGCATCTTCTCCGGTGAGATCACCACCGAGACGGCTGCTCCCGCTGAAGGCGGAGAGGGCGCAGATACCGGCGAGACTGTCGCAGCAGATGCTGTTGAAGGCGAGATCACGGTAAACTGATATACCTCAGATCGAAAATCATTACTGCAACAATTCCCCCTGAATCCAATAAAAACGGTTCAGGGGGATTCTTTTTTGTATATTCGTACCATTAAGGCAAACTACAAAAAGACCTTGCGCAAGTATATAATAGCGGTGCTTAATTTAAATACGCGCGTAGAAGAGGTTTTATTATGCACAAGAGACTCTATATCCCGGGACCCGTCGAGGTCAGCCCTGAAGTCCTTGAGAAGATGGCTACTCCCATGATCGGACACAGGACAAAGGACGCATCCGCCCTTCAGCAGAGCATCTCCGAGAAGCTCCAGAAGGTAATGCAGACACAGAACACCATCGTTCTCTCGACATCATCAGGTTCAGGCCTTATGGAGGGTGCGGTAAGATGCTTTACCAAGAACCGTGCTGCAGTATTCTCCATCGGTGCTTTCGGCAACAGATGGTACAAGATGTGTACTGCCAACGGCATCGCAGCAGATATCTTCGAGTCTGAGCTCGGCCAGATCACTACTCCCGAGATGCTCGAAGCGGCTCTTTCCACAGGTAAGTACGACCTCATCACGATCACACAGAACGAGACTTCCACAGGTATCCACAACCCTATGGCAAAGCTCGCTGAAGTATATAAGAAGTATCCCGACGTAATCGTCTGCGTTGACGCCGTATCTTCAATGGGCGGCGACCTGATCCCCGTAGACGAGCTCGGCATCGACGTATGCATCACTTCCTCACAGAAGTGCCTGGGACTTCCTCCGGGACTTGCGATCGCTTCCGTATCCGACAGGGCTATAGAGAAGGCTAAGACCATCGAGAACAGAGGTCTCTACTTCGACTACGTAGAACTCGTTAAGTTCGTTAAGGAGAAGCCTTATCAGTATCCTTCAACACCTTCCGAGTCACACATGTTCGCTCTTGACTACCAGCTCGACAGGATCCTTGAAGAGGGCATCGAGAACCGTTACAAGAGACACTGCGAGATGGCTGAGATCGTAAGAGACTGGGCAAAGAAGAACTGTGAGCTTTACTCCGATCCCGACAACCTCTCAGTTACGGTTACATGCATCACTAATACCACGGGCATTCCTTTCTCCGAGCTGAACAAGGCTATGGGAGAGAGGGGATACCTCATGAGCAACGGCTACGGCCCGCTCAAGGACAAGACATTCAGGATCGCTCACATGGCTGATACCACGGTCGATGAGATCAAGACGATGCTCGCTGACCTTGACGAAGTCATCGCGGAACTTAAGGCAAAAGCATAAAACAGACACAAATATACAAAGGGGCACAGACACATGAAGATTCTTATCACCGAGAGCATTGCGGAAGATTCAGTTCAGTACTTAAGAGACAGAGGATATGAGGTCGAGGAATACCTCGGTCATTCACAGGAAGAGATCGAGCAGCACATCAAGGGCTTCGATGCCATCATCGTAAGATCTGCGACCAAGATCAATGAGGCACTTCTTAATAATGCTGACTGCCTCAAGGCTGTAGGAAGAGCAGGTACCGGTATCGACAACATCGACGTTAAGGCCTGCACCGAGCACGGCGTTATCGCTCTTAACACTCCTACTGCAAACAACATGGCAGCAGGTGAGCTCGCAGTAGCTCAGGCATTCGCCATCTTCAGGAACACCATCCAGGCTAACGAAGGCGTTCACAACGACGACTTCAGAAGAGGCAACTGGGTAGGCGTAGAGCTCGAGGGTAAGACAGTCGGTGTCATCGGTCTCGGAAGGATCGGTTCCATCGTATCCAGAAAGCTCAAGGGCGTAGGCATGACAGTAATCGCATATGACCCTTACGTAGCTACGGAGAAGTTCGACAAGCTCGGCGTAAGACGCTGCCAGACTCTGGACGAGCTCCTCGCTGAGGCAGATCTCATCACTCTGCACACACCCAAGACAAAGGAAACATACAATATGCTCTCCAAGGAGCAGCTCTATAAGTGCAAGAGAGGCGTAAGGATCGTCAACTGCGCAAGAGGCGGCCTCGTTAACGAGCAGGACTTGGCTGACGCTCTGGCTGAGGGCCAGGTCGCAGCAGCCGCTATCGACGTTTTCGATAAGGAGCCTTCTTACAACAAGCAGCCCGGCGAGCAGAACTTCGAGAACGTTCTTCTCCATGCTCCCCACTGCATCATCACACCTCACCTCGGTGCTTCCACTGTTGAGGCTACAGCCAAGGTAGGCCAGGGTATCGTAGAGCTCATCGACGGCGCTCTTAAGGGCGAGCTCGTTGCAGCTATCAACATGCCCCAGTTCTCCGGCAGCGTAGAAGAGATCAAGCCTTACTGCTCACTGGCTGAGAAGATCGGTCTTATGTACTTCCAGGCTGAGGCAGCTCCGATCAACAAGGTCGAGGTCCGCTACAGAGGCGAGCTCGCTGAGAACTCAGGCACGGGCATCATCACACTCTCGCTCATGATGGGACTTCTCAAGGGTATGGGCAATGACCACGTATCCTACGTTAATGCTCAGGAGTGCATCGACGAGTGCGGAATCCAGGTCGTAGAGACAAAGACAGAATCCATCCAGAGATATAACAACCTCATCAACGTTAAGTTCTTCACAGAAGACGGCCGCGAGTTCAAGATCAACGGTACCGTATTCGGACCTGACACGGAGGTCATCGTATCCTTCTTCGGTTACGAGATGAACTGCCCGCTGTCTTCCACGGTACTCGCCATCAAGAACAACGATGTTCCGGGCGTTATCGGAAGGATCGCTACTATCTTGGGAAGCCACAACATCAACATCGCTTCCATGCACTGGGGAAGAAAGAACCAGGACGGCTCTGACAACCCGCACGCTCAGGCTTTCGTTGCCGTCGAGCAGGCTGTTCCGCAGGAGATCATCGATGAGCTTGAGAAGGCAGAAGGCGTTCTCAAGGTATCTCTCCTCGAACTCAATAAATAAGATACTTTATGAAATACCATTTCAGATGCAAGACCGGATGGCAAGGATCGCCGTGCGGTCTTGTGTCTTTTGAGGGCAGATATCATCTGTTCTATTCCACGAACCCTGATTCAGACCGTTACGGTAATATCTGCACGGGTCACGCCGTCTCTGATGACATGATCGACTGGGAAGAACAGGGCATCGTATCGGGTCCAGGCGTATATGCAGGATCAGCTATTGTATCCGGCGGCATGCTAAGGCTCTTCTATACAAAGGACGGAGAAGCCGGGATATATGAAGCAGTATCTGATGACGGATCCGTCTTTGCGCAGCCGGCAAGCCCCGTTGCATTGCCTCCGGAAGAAGGGGATTATCAGTCATTCGGCGACCCCTTTGTATTCGAATACGGCAGCAAGTTCTACATGACCGTAGGCGCAGGAGCTGAAGGCGTTGCCAAGGTCCTGTTATATGAGTCGGATGATCTCAGCAAGTGGTCTTACAAATCGGAGCTGCTGTCTGACAGCAGGTTCGGATCATCTATTGAATCACCTTCTATCTTCAGGCTGGAGGATACCTGGGTATTCATGATCCAGGGACAAAAGCACGTTCCTTCAAGGGTCCTGATCGCATGCGGAACGTTCGACGGAGAGAGATTCTTATATGACGATCCTTCTGATCCGTTCAAGTCCCTGGAGACCGGAACGGAGTTCTTCAATCCCGTTCCTGGCGAAGATGAAGACGGCAACGTGGTAGTGATCGCATGGCTGTTCAGCGGAAGGCTCGGCAGGGGAATGCTGACTGTCCCGAGAGAGATGTTCCTGGACTTTAACGGCAAGCCCGCGCTTATGCCGGTCAGGGATCTGATGCCTGCGCTCAAGACGGAGAGCAGGTTCGTCGATTACGACAAGGGCATGTTAAGGGTCTCGTTTGAAGGCAGGACGCTGTTCACCAAACAATACAGATCAGAGCCTGACATAGGCGTTATAGAAGATACCGAGACCGTCGAGATATTCCTTGACGGAGGTACCGAGAATATATCTCTCATCTTATGCTGAGGGCTTGATATGAAGATATTGGAGAAGGGCAGCGATTATCTCATCGTCTTAAAGGAAGCAGGCGAGAACAGCGAGAAGATGGGCGCAGAAGGTTATAGCGCCCTTTACAGGCTGGACGTTCCAGTAAGAGGCATACTCGTTCTGACAGCGAAGGGAAGCAGGATGGAGATCACGGACAAGGAGTATCTTCTTGTCTGCACCGGAAGGTTCGAAGAGGATAAGGTCGAGATGACTGACCTTCTCTTCCACGATTCAAGGACTAACCGTACATTCCCCGTCAAACGCATGAGGAAAGGCGTCAGGGAAGCAAAGCTCGATGCCAGGATACTGGGATACGATGAAGCAAATGACCTGTCGCTTGCCGGCTGCGTGCTTGGAACCGGAAGGACGCACCAGATAAGAACGCAGTTTGCATCCAGGAAGCACCCGCTCGCCGGCGACGGCAAATACGGAAGCCGCGTAAAGTGTCCGGTCGCTCTGATGTGTGCGGCGATCACTTACAGACCGTCACCTGATGCCGATACGAAGACGGTGAGGATAGAGGCGGAAGATACTTTCCCCTGGAATGTTTTCGCGAGATAGCAGAGGCCTTTAAGTTGCTGCAGCGATCGTGCGCGGCGTTACCTTGTAGACATTGAGATCGCCCGAAGAGAATACCAGTTCGCCGATCTGTGCGAAGGTGGCATTGTTGTCTGCGTAGTAGGAATACTTCTCGAGATTGCCGATGATTATGTATTCGATACCGTACTTGTCTACGATCGACTGAACCTGCTGCGGATTGCCCGACAGATAGATGATATCGATGTCGTTATGTCTCGGTGTGATGTAGTTATTGAATACGTCGTTCTGAGGGTCTGACTTCAGGGTATCGGTCTCCTTGTCGACTATGCCCTGGAATCTCCAGAGCCATTCGTGAGTCATCCATCCGAATACCGTCGGAAGTCCGGTGTAAGCAGACACGACGCACTTGTCGGTATAGCTGTTGCCGTAAGCTTCGCAGATGACCGGGCTGCCGCTGACATTGGTGTTGAACCATTCGACTGCGGCGTAGTAGTCGCCGATGTTAACGGAACCGTCGATATAATCGAAGTTGCAGGTGTAAGTCTCGAGATAGGCCGTACCGTCGAGTCCCCTGTAGTTTGACTTATCGAGGTTGTCATAGCAGCGCTGCTTCAGAGCGATATAGGTATAGTGTGCGGGAACGAGGCAGAGCGCCAGTTCGACGAGCGCCAGGGCAAGAGCGGCAGAACTGAACATGCCTTTCTTGTTTATTACCCAGAAGAGCCTGACGATCGAATAACACATTGCGACAGAGAGCAGAATGAATGCAGCGAAAGTGAACTTGAACATCGTGTTGGATCTGAGATAGCCGCTGGTATAGATGTCTCTTACGTAGAATATCTCGGGCGCGATTAGGAGCATAATGCCGATGACGACGATGCCGCAGACAAAGACGTCGATGATGTTGCGCTGCCCGACGAAAGCCTGTACGGGGTTAGTGTATTCAGACTTCTCCGGACCTATCGGAACTATCTTGGATGATGCACCCTTCTTGTTATGCGCAGCCGCCAGCTTGAAGTTCTTTGTAGCAGCGATGACGGCAATGAAGACCAGACCTATTATCACATGCGTGCCCCACAGGATATAGAGCTGGAACGGATCGGAGGTATTCTTGACCCTTCCGAGCGAATTGGAGATCATGTCGAAGTTAAGGTTGAACGGCAGTGCCGTAAGATGCGCGAGCGTGAACAGTACGCTCATCTGGAAGGACGTCCTGTCCAGCGCACACGGATCGTAGAGGGTAAACAGATACGCTGCGGATGCTACCGCCGCCTCGAAAATAACCAGCGCCACGGGTTCGCTGCTGAACAGCAGGTATATGATGAGGATCGACAGCACATTGAACAGGAAGAACGATACGCCGACGAGATCCGTGAACTTCAGCGATCTCTTGGTGTTTACGACGAGCAGTGCCATCGAGCAGACGATGAAGTAGATGAGGAAATCCCAATAGCTCGTCATCTGTGCAACGCCGAGGAGGACTGCTGCGAGGATGAGCTCGGTGTAGAAGGTCTCCTTGTATTCGACCGCGATCCTTCCGCCCGGAGACGAGAAGTTGAACTTGGTCCTCTTGGCCGTCTTCTCGATCTGCGAAGGGAAGTCAGTCTTGCAGATCAGAGCGAGCATCAGTGCCGCGATGAGAAGAGATACCATCATCGATATGACGTGTGCGTGAAGGTCTCCGACGAGATATGAGTAGAACGGGAATTCTTCAATGGTGTGATCTCCTCCGTTTACCGTTACCTCGGGGTTCCAGCCGATATATCTGGTGCTGTTGGGATAGAAGTATCCGTCGGTATCGCCGACTTCAAATCCCAGACTTCTGAAGAACGGAAGGAGTCCGTTGCCGATGCTGTTCTCGTCGTAGAAGAAGGAGTGTGAATTACCCCAGAGCGAGACGGCGCATCCTGTCAGGATACCTGCGAGATACTTGCAGAAGACGTTCTCGTGAAGTCCGAACTTTACTGCCGCTTCGTTCAGCATGATGCCGAGCGAGAAGCTCATTCCGAATGGAATGGCAGTCGCGGTGCACATTGCTATGTTATATCCCACCTGCGGAGGAATGCATGACACTTTCAAGAGAAGCGCATACATGAACTGTCCGAAATAGTAATAGTTGATGGGCTTGCCTGACAGCCACATATCGTTAGCGGGAAGAGAAGGATTCCTCAGCATCGACATGATGAAGCCGTAGTCCATGTACTTCTCCTGGCCGTTGATGATGGCGTTGAATCCTTTGAAGTAGCACATGAGCGTGAGGATGAGGAAGAAAGCGCACTCTTCTATTACGATGCGCTCGATGAACAGAGGCTCAGACAGCTTGTCCTTAAGCGACTTGCGCAGAGAGGGAACTCCGTATGAGATACCGCCGATGACCGCGGCTGCGACCAGTACGAGGACAAAGTTGAAAGCATATATCTTCATGTATGTCAGCGTCCATACGAACAGGCTGACGAAGACTATCGATATCGTCTGCGACATGATGAAGCCGCCGCTACCGAACGAACCGAAGAGCTTGGTGGCTATTGGAAGAGTGATAAGCGTTCCTGCGAAGAGTACCGCAGCCCATCTTAAGACATAGAGAGTATCGGTCATTCCCATCGTAAGTGCGCCTAACGCAAAGAGAAGAACGAAGGGAACGAGAAGGAACAGCGCCTTGGCGGGCGCCTCGATAAGAGATGAAGTCTTAACGGATGTTTTCTTGAGCGAGCTAACTGTCTTGGCCATCTGTATTCTTTCCTTTTATACCAGTCCTGCCAGGTCAGTGATCTCGGTCTGGGTATCTTCCTTCTCGTGTTGTTCTTCGGACTCTTTCGCCTTGGCGATTATCTGCGAGCAGATGCTGCCGGCGAGCTGCACGACCGGATCCATGTGGTTGACCGGAACGTCCTGAGTCTGATATCTGGTCAGGCCGGACGTGCATATGAAGAGGTTCTCACAAGGGTTCGTAAGATCGATGTCGGGGTATCTCTCCGATAACGCATAACGCGTCTTGGTAACGCGCCACGACTTGATGTCGGACTTGCGAAGAGACGGGTAGAGCTTCCTTAGAGCCGTGAAATATCTCGTCATGATCGATGCGTCCGATTCTATCCAGAGATCGTCTGTCGTAGAGCATCTTCCGGTGAGGTAGATGACGTTGCCGCCGTAACCGCGTTCTCCGAATCCTGCCGTGTGATTGATTATGTTGTCGAAGGGCATGAAGTCGGGTGCGTGCTGGAAGAACATCTCCGAGACGGGCTTCTTGGAGACCATCATGACAGACAGTCCCGCCTTGTATGTAACGTTCATCATTATGTCTCTTAAGTCGATCGGGATCGGAAGACCGTGGGACACGTTGACGAAAGTCCTGCATGAACCCGTGAATATGAGGTATCTGCTGTCGATGACGTATCTGGTCGAGTTCGTAAGGATGCAGGATGTGCGGTAACCCTTGCTCCCGTCTTCGGTGGAAAGCTCCGATATCTCCGCGACTGTCGTCGAGAAGAGCACGTGTCCGCCGCAGTCAGTGATGTCCTGCATGAGGCTCGATACGAGACATGAGAAACCGCCGTCAAAGTAACCGACCTTACGGTGGGACGCCCTTCCTGACCAAGTCGAATCGAACCACTGGATCTTGTCTTCGACGCCCATCTCACGGGCAAGGGACAGCAGCGCTTTGTCTGACTTCCTGAGGTGATGGGGAAGGAGCTCTAAGTACTCTCTGCCTATCCTGGTGTAAGCCAGGAGTCCGCCGGGAGAAGCAAGCTCTTCCACGATCGAGACCCGGAAGCCCGCCTTGGCCAGACGCATGCCGCAGGTCAGGCCCGACAGGCCGCTGCCTACGATACAGACTGTCTTATCGAAAGATGTATCCGCGATCTCCGTCATTTGGTGATCTTCCTTGCCTCCATGTAGAAACGCTTCTCAAATGCCTCTCCCATGGAGAAGGTCTTGCGCGGATATACGCCTGCAGTCCTGACCTCATCGAAGAAAGATGATCTCGAGATGGCGGGGAGGAGTATGCCTGTGTTCTCCGTGCCTGCGAGGCTCCTTACGGAATCCTCACCGTGGATATAGTCGACTGATATGCCCTCGTTATCCTCCACGAGGCTGTCGATGAAGAGCTGTACCGATCCTACCGCAAGTGAGTGCGGGGGCTCGGCAAGATTGATGTACGTATTCTTACCTGCCGTCGTTACCGCGAAGCTCTGCTGATCCTCGGCGGGAGCATCTGTTACGGTCACGCCGTTCTCTTCGAAAAAGAACTTCGCACCCTCGATGAACTCGTCTGCGGTGATCCCGAAAACCACCCTGTGGATGGGCTCGAACTCGAGACCTGCATCGTGGATGTTGACGATCTCCGCAAGAGCGTATCTCGCGGGATGCGTCCTGAGGTCATCGCCGGAGAGATCCTTTCTGACGTTCTCCCAGTGCGCCTTGGCAGAAGCCAGCGAGTGGTTGCCGTCGCCGACGAGATAGAGAAGTCCGTCGGATGACTTTGCCTTAAGTGCTTCGAGCGCAGAGACGATGCCGTCTGCGATGTCGCTCGATGACTCGATGAGAGTTCCCTTGATGGAACCTGAATCCATCATAAGGGGAGTATCGTAAAGCGGCGCGATGCCTGCCTTGGCAGCCTTGTCGAAAGCTGCGCCGATGACCGTATCTTCTGGGTCATCGATAAGAATCATTATATGAGGAAGCTCGATGGCCGCATTCGCGCGGATCTTGATCCTGGGCGGGATCCTTGACAGGACCGTGCCTTCTGTAGCGCGGCACATAGCCTTGTTGCCGGGAGCGTATTCATACTGTTCGAGGTCGATGGCCATTACGAGGCCCTTGCGCGATTCATGAACGGGTGTCTTCCTGTCTACGAGCATGAAGCCCTCGGGAAGCTGTCTGAGCGTTCCGTCCGAGAGGTATGTTCCGATATTGGAAGCGATGCCTGAGAGTCTTTCCGCTTCGCTGTCAGAACCGAGATAGACCTCGGGCAGAACGAGCTTAAGGGCAGACGGTGCATCACCTGCGAACTCCTCGGCCTTCTTCCAGTACTCGGGTTCCGATGTGTACTGGTCGCATGCTATTACCGACCACTTGGAAAGGTCTGTTCCGTCCTTGGGAAAGAGCATGTCCGGAGCTGCGCATCCTATGCCGTCAAATATCTTCATAACAATCCCTCCGTCATTTCAAAAAAGCGTTTTATATTCTATCACGGCATGGGCAGGTTTTGTCGGTTTTTGTCGGTTTTTGTCGGGTTTTTCGCGCCGATTTCCTGATAGCATTTACGGTAAGGAGGCTGCAGCTCTGTAAAACGTTCCATAAGGAGGACTTTTTATGAGCACTACTACAACTGAACAGCAGAAGGGACAGTCGAAGCCAGAGATGACCAAGATGGCATATGATTTCATGGCGAACTGCTATATCTATGCATGCCAGCTCCGTGCGAAGGGACATCACACCCTCGCCGAGCGCCTTGTAACGCAGGCGCTTGAGCTCGATTACGAGGCCAACTTCATCAAGGGTGCATTCTCCACGCCCGAGTTCATCGACCACCTGAAGAATGCTTTCTATGCATCGGCGAAGGCACTCGAGTGCATGAGGCTCATCGCAGCGGTCGATATCAAGTGCGACGGCCACGATGATCTGGTAGACAGCATTGAGACGATGAAGAGGATGCTGAGATCTTCCGTCGTCACCATGATGAACCGCGAGAAATCAGGCGGTTCGTCCAAGTCTTCGGACAGCCCGGTGGTATCCCGCTACGAACCGCAGGAGAAGCATGAGTACACGCCGCCGCGCCGTGCTGAAGATGATGACGGAGGTGCGGACAAGACTTCCGCTGAAGAAGACTCCGGAGACGACGTCCTCAAGGAGTTCCAAGATGCGGACGAAGCTTCCGAAGCAGAACCTGCTGCAGTCAGTGCCTGACAGGGCTGTACGGGGCTGTCCATTACGCGGCAGCCCCGTTGTTTTTGTTCTGATGTAGGCGGGTTGGACGGCTATTTCTGTCTGATTGTTACTGTGACTGTTTCGCTGTGCAGTACAAGTGTAGTAACAAACGGCCATTTTCGGGGCAAAAAGTACCATAGTTGTACCGCACGGCAGTACAGAGGTAGTAACAAACTGACGTTTTGAGCACGAAAAGCACTGCGCCTGTACCGCATGGCAGTACACCTGTAGTAACAAAAAGGCCTTTTCGGGGCGAAAAGCACTACAACCGTTCCGTGGAGCAGTACACCCTCAGTAACAAATCGTGATAAAAGGAGGATCTTTATGAACCAGATTATGATTCCGCTTAAAGTTCATGCGGTAAAACTTGAATATAGACGGCTTCTGCTCGAGAAAATGCCTCACGGGTGCTTTCGCTTGAGAAGAGGCAAGAGGACTGTGGTCATTAATTATGATCCGGACGATCCAAAGATATCGTCAAAGACCCCCAAATTCTTTAGCGCTGTGACCAAGCGCGGCAAAGAATATGCAGTTGTGATCACTAAGTATCTGAAGATAAAGGCAGAGTATGATAATCTGCTGGATCTCTGGAATTCAACATATTGTTTTGCTCCGCCGAGAGTAAGATTCCCGGTAGTTAATCAGCACAGCTTTCATGAGATGAACAACGAGTACTTCGATGAGCAGAAAGAGAATCTGGGCAAATACGAATCGGATACTCCGACATATAGTGACCATGGAGCAATGAAATCCAAGAACGAACTGATGAGTGCCGAATTGCTGGACCACATGGGTATTCCGTTCAAGTACGAGACTGAACTCTATATCGGTGAGGCGAACAAAAAACTGAATCCGGATTTCCTGTTAAGTTTCTACGAGATCGACAGATGCTTCTATCTGGAGGTCTTGGGTATGAATGACAAAGGGGATTATTCCGTAAAGACTGCAACGAAGATCTACGATTACTCAAAAGGCAAATACAGGCCGGGCAGGGAAGTGATCTACGTGATCTTGTATGACAAGTCCAACTTCGACAGTGATTACTTTGTTCAGCAGGTCATGACCGCGTTCGACAGTATGATCCCGGACAGCGCTCTGGACTGGGGATGTGAAGATTGTTGTACGGTTAAAACCGCCTGACGAACACTTCTTTTACTGTACGTTTAATGGTACAATCTGGTTATGCAAAAACAGCCGGTGTCCGGCAGGAGGTGATACCATGGCAAACAGTGAATTATCGAAGCTTAAGATCTTGTACATCTATGAGTATTTCCTGAAGGAGATCAATGCTTTTGACGATAACTCCGGGGTTACGATCGCAGAACTCACGGAGTATCTGGAGAGCGAACTGAACTACACTTTCGAGCGTAAATCCATCTATTCGGATATCAGCAAGATCAACGAATACGTGGGCAAGCGCCACAAGATCAAGGGCGGCGATGCATGGATATATCTCGACGGCAAGAGATACAAGAAGAGCCAGCTCGAAGACGAGATAACGCTTGATGAGGCAAGGCTCATCGTCGATGCGATCAACACGACGAGCTTCACCGACACCTCCATATGCGACAAGATAAGAGACAGTTATCCGGCATACTTCGGATCGGTATCGAGAAGAAGAGAACTCTACAGCCGTAACGGCAAGATCGCGCAGAAGAGCATCGGCTGGCTGAACACGATAAGAAGTGCGATAGACGAGAAACATTCACTCAAGCTGACTTACGGATATAAGCTCGGAAGAGACGTAGTCGAGAAGAGCGATAAGATCGTCTCGCCGCTCGTCCTGGACTGGGCAAACAACAATTACTATCTGATAGCGATCGATCACAATGAGGCGGAAGACGGAACCAACGAAGCGCTTAGGAAAGCCATGAGAAGATACCGTCTGGACAGGGTGGCCAACTGCGTTTACACCGACGATAAGGAGAAGTACAAGGCTTTCTCATCCACAAGTGCGCAGAAGAAGATGCTCGATGATTTCCTCGGCAACTCGCTGTCCGCGTATTCTTCGGACAAGAAGTTCAGGCTCAGGATCACGCTTGCCGGCAGCAGCTATAAGAAAGTCCTCCAGGCATACAACGCATTTGTCGATAAGGTAGGACCGGCTCTCAGGATCAATGACAGTCAGCTGTCTTCAGGCAAGCTCGGACTCGAGTTCGATGTAGCCGATGTTCCTACGCTCTATACGGCACTGTTCGAGCTGGTTACTTTCGAAGGAGTGGATCTGACGATAGACAACACCAATGTCAAGGAGCAGTTCCGCGATTATCTCGACAAGCTCGCCAAACAGTGCGGTTGATTGCAAAAGCCCCTCTCAAGTTTTATAATTCTTTAGTTTGATTTAAATTTAAGGAGCATTACCGATGAGACAGTTTACTTCCAAAGAACTCAGAAAGACCTGGAAGGAGTTTTACATCCAGAGAGGCCATGTTGATGTAGGTGCCGTATCGCTGGTATCCGACGGTTCAACAGGAGTATTGTTCAACGTAGCGGGAATGCAGCCTCTGATGCCTTATCTTCTCGGTGAGAAGCACCCCATGGGAACAAGGCTTTGCAACGTTCAGGGTTGTGTCCGTACAAACGATATCGATTCAGTAGGAGACAGGAGCCACGTCACGTTCTTCGAGATGATGGGATCCTGGAGCCTCGGTGATTACTTCAAGGAAGACAGATGCAAGTGGAGCTACGAGCTTCTTACCGACGTGTTCGGTTTTGATAACGACCACCTCGCGGCAACTGTTTTCGCGGGCGATGAGAATGCTCCCAGAGATGAGGAAGGCGCACAGTACAGGATCGCTTCCGGATTCAAGCCCGAGAACATCTACTATCTCGGTGCGGACGACAACTGGTGGGGACTTGAGTACGGTCCCTGCGGTCCGGACAGCGAGATGTTCTATATCGCAGACGTTCCCGACTGCGGCCCGAACTGCGGTCCGGGATGCTCATGCGGCAAGTACACGGAGATCGGCAACGATGTCTTCATGCAGTATGAGAAGCACCAGGACGGACACCTCACACCGCTCAAGCAGAAGAATGTAGATACGGGCTGGGGCCTCGAGAGAATCCTCGCATTCCTTAACGGCACCAAAGACGTATACAAGACAGACCTCTTCACGGACGCTATCGCTTATATCGAAAATGCATCCGGCACAAAGTACGACGAAGACGAGAAGCTCACAAGATCCATGAGAGTCCTCGCTGACCACATCCGCACGAGCGTCATGCTCATCGGTGACTCTGCTAAGCTCGTTCCTTCCAACGCAGGTGCAGGCTACGTATTAAGACGTCTCATCAGACGTGCCGTAAGACACGCAAGGACACTCGGCATGTCCACCGAGCAGATCTTAGGTCTTGCCAAGATCTATATCGACAGCGTATACGATGACAGCTATCCGCTTCTTACCAAGAACCGCGACTTCATCCTGAACGAGCTCGACAAGGAGATCGCAAGATTCGAGAGCACGCTCGAGAACGGCATCAAGGAGTTCAAGAAGATCCTTGACGACAAGAACAAGGCAGGCTCCAAGGAGATCGACGGCGAGTCCGCATTCTACCTTTACGATACTTTCGGATTCCCGATAGAGCTCACGGTCGAGATGGCAGCAGAAGAAGGTCTCACGGTAGATGAGGAAGGCTTCAAGGCTGCCATGGAAAGACAGAAGGAGACGGCAAGAGCTGCCACCAAGTCCAAGGACGATCTGGCACTCGGTACAAGCGCCGTTCCCGAAGAAGTCGCAGCTGATCAGAACGCTACGGATTACGACGGTTACGATAACCTCAAGTGCGATGCGAAGGTCATCTACATCCTGAAGGCTGACGCTGACGGCAACCTCCGGAAGGTCGACAGCGCATCCGCAGGTGACGACATCATCGCGATCTGCGATAAGACAGTTCTCTATGCTACGATGGGCGGTCAGATCCACGACGAAGGTAAGATCTACACATCAGACTTCGAAGCAGACGTTATCTCCGTAGATAAGGATGCCGCAGGCAAGTATCTCCACACGCTCAAGGTAGTCAAGGGTACTCTTGCGACAGGTTCGACAGTATCCATCGAAGTAGACAAGAAGACAAGACTTTCCATCGCAAGGAACCATACTGCAACACACATCCTGCTCTCGGCTCTCAAGAAGGTCCTCGGCGACCAGGTCGATCAGGCAGGATCTTACGTAGGTTCCGACAGACTCAGATTCGACTTCAACCACTTCCAGGCAATGACCGCTGAAGAGATCGCCAAGGTCGAAGAGATGGTCAACGACGTTGTGCTTCAGGCACTTCCCGTCGAGACAAAGGTACTCGGAATCGAAGAAGCAAAGAAGCTCGGCGCTACAGCTATCTTCGGTGAGAAGTACGGAGAAGTCGTAAGAGTCGTAGCAGTCGGTGATTTTGCTGATCCGTTCGACCTCGAGTTCTGCGGCGGTACACATCTTACGAACAGCGCACAGATCGGCCAGTTCAGGATCGTATCCGAAGCGGGCATCGCAGCAGGCATCAGAAGAATTGAAGCCGTAACAGGCGCTAGATGCTACGAGATGAATAAGGCTGACAGAGCGCTCATCGACGAGGCATCGGCATCACTCAAGACACCTAAGGATAAGATCGTAGAGAGGATCGAATCTCTCCACGCTGAAGTAAAGACACTTGAGAAAGAGATCGCTGAGATCCAGAAGGCTAAGGCAGGTTCGTTCGCCGATGACGCAGTCAAGACTGCAAAGGACATCGGCGGCGTTAAGGCTGTCATCGCTTCATGCGATGCATCTGATGCTGCAGCAATGAGAGATACTGCCGACAAGATCCGCGACCAGCTCGACTGCGGCGTTGTATTCCTCGCGACCGAAGGCGACGGCAAGCTCTTATTCACTGCAATGGCTACCAAGTCTGCAGTCGAGAAGGGTGCACACTGCGGTAACATCATCAAGGAAGCGGCAAAAGTTGCAGGCGGCGGTGGCGGCGGACGTCCCGATATGGCTCAGGCCGGCGGTAAGGACGTGACCAAGCTCGCTGATGCACTTGCTAAGGCAGAGGAAGTCCTGGCATCCCAGGTCAATGCATAAAGGAGAACATCTATGTGCTTATTCTGTGACATAGTAGAGGGCAAGATCCCTTCAACGAAAGTATATGAGAACGACTACGTTCTCTGCTTCAACGACATCAACCCCGTTGCCCCGGTGCACGTTCTCGTCGTTCCCAAGAAGCACTTTGATAACATGAACGAACTGGCATCAGATCCCGAGGGCGCACTCTATTCCGGAGAGATCACAAAGGCCATCGCCGAGGTCGCTAAGATCAAGGGCGTGGAAGGCGCATACAGGACCATCAACAACTGTGGTGAGGGTGCAGGACAGACAGTCATGCACGTTCACTTCCACGTTATCGGCGGCACCGAACTCACGGAGAAGCTTATCTGATCCTATGGCTAGAATGAGATCGAAGCGCAATATTCCTGCGCGTATGGAGAGATGCCACGAGCGCTGGTTCGATGAACCCATGCTCAACAAAGGACACTGGAGGCAGGCCTGCGGCTTTGCCGAAGACGTTCCCGTATGGCTCGAGATAGGATGCGGCAAGGGCAAGTTCTGCACCGAGATGGCGGCAAGGCACCCCGAGGTCTTATACATCGCCATGGAGCGCGATGCATCCGTTACGCTTGCTGCCGTAGAGAAGGCGCACAACATGGAGCTTCCCAACCTGTTCTTCATCAGAGGAGATGCAGGGCTTATAGAGAATTATTTCGATGAGGATGAGATAGACAGGATCTTCCTGAATTTCTCCGATCCCTGGACGAGGCAGAACAAGCCCAAGAGAAGGCTTACCTACAGGGCTTTCCTCGATAAGTACAAGGTCATGATGAAGAAGGGTTCCTGCATTTGCTTCAAGACGGATAACGACGACCTGTTTGACTTCTCTCTGGAGGAGTTCAAGGAGTGCGGGTTCGAACTTACAGAGGTCACCAGAGACCTTCACAACAGCGAGTATGAGAAGGACAACATCAGGACCGAGTTCGAGCAGAAGTTCGCAGATCAGGGGATCCCGATCAAGAGAGTCGTAGCGGTAATGCAATGACAAAAGTTATCGTCGGAATGTCCGGTGGAGTAGACAGCGCAGTAGCGGCGTATCTCCTCAAGCAGCAGGGATACGAAGTGCTTGGCGTGACGCTCCGCGTGTGGGGCAGCGATGACGAAGACAGCAGATGCTGCGAGATAGACGAAGCCCGCCGCACCTGTGAGATCCTGGATATCAGATACCACCCCCACAACTGCACGATGCTGTTCGATGAGAACGTGGTCAGACCCTTTGTCGATGAATATCTTCAGGGCCTTACGCCCAATCCCTGCATAGAGTGCAACAAGTACGTGAAGTGGGCCAAGCTCATGGAGCTGGCGGATGTTTTCGGCGCGGATTATGTTGCGACCGGACACTATGCGTTTGTCGAGAGACTGGAGAACGGCAGGTATACTGTCCGCACGGCGGAACACGCAGCCAAGGACCAGACCTACATGCTCTACAAGCTTACGCAGGAGCAGCTCGCCCGCACACTGATGCCCCTCGGCGGATACACCAAGGAAGAGGTCAGGCAGATCGCTCGTGAGGCAGGACTTCCCTGCGCGGACAAAGAGGACTCCCAGGAGATATGCTTTGTCGCTGAGGGCAGATACACGGACTTCATCTCGGAATACAGCTCGAAAGAGCTTCCCTCTGAAGGCGATTTTGTCGACAGGGAAGGCAATGTCCTGGGAAGGCACAAGGGCATCCACCAGTACACCGTCGGTCAGCGTAAAGGCCTCGGCATCGCCCTCGGATATCCCGCGTTCGTAACGAAGATCTGCCCTGAGAACAACACTGTCGTTCTGGGCACGGAAGATGATCTTTTGTGTGATACGTTCCTGTGCAGAGATGTCAACTGGCAGAGCATTCCGGGCATAGAACCGGGCACTGAGATAAGATGCCTTGCGAAGGCGCGTTACCACCAGCCCGCGAGGCCCGCGGCGCTTGAACTTACAGAGGATGGTCTGCTGAAAGTAACGCTCGATGAAGCGGTCAAGGGTGTGTCTCCCGGACAGTCCGCAGTGTTCTACGATGAGGCCGGATATGTCATCGGAGGCGGCAAAATCAAGACCGTCTGAACCAAACAAAAATCGTTTGAATGAAAAACGTGGCAAATCGTCCAAAATACGCCTTTATTTAAAATTAATTGTCTAAATATATATGGAAAACCCCATACAAATGGAGTAAAATTTGCACGTGCTTAGGGCACATACAGTAAATCAAACCCGGTTCACGGGAATTTAGGAGGAAAATAATATGGCAGTTAAAGTTGCGATTAACGGTTTCGGTCGTATCGGTCGTCTTGCTTTCAGACAGATGTTCGGTGCTGAGGGTTACGAGGTTGTTGCTATCAACGATCTTACAAAGCCTTCCATGCTCGCTCACCTTCTCAAGTAT
>JAFZPJ010000026.1 GCA_017550385.1 Clostridiales bacterium | reverse complement strand
TTCACGGGCAATGTCAAAGTGTTGCCTTGACTGTATGGCGGGCACAAAGTATAATTTCTCTATCAAAAAAAGGGGGAACCTCAACATGACGAGAATCGTTACTATCGAGACCCGCGACCTTGATAAGTCCGCTAAGGAAGGCGGCTGCGGCGAGTGCCAGACATCTTGCCAGTCAGCATGCAAGACATCCTGCGGAGTTGCAAATCAGGCTTGCGAGAAGCTTTCAAAATAAGCTTTGGTAATTAAGAGATTAAGGGTCTCATCAAGTGTGAGACCTTTTTTTATGTAATACGGTTGGTAAATATATGATTCACTGCTATCAGTTTGACGGACTTAACATAGTGCTCGATTGTCATTCCGGTTCGATCCACATGGTCGATCCCGTGGCTTATGACATGATCAGATGGTATGAGACAAAGCCCGCCGAAGACGTTATCGCAAGGGCGGTCGCAGAGCACGGGATTACCCGCGAAGAAGCCGAAGAATGCCTGTCTGACATAGACTCCCTTAAGGAAGCCGGCAAGCTGTATGCACCTGATAAGTTCGAAGGGCTTGCCAGAGACTTCAGGAAGAGGAACTTCACGATCAAGGCGCTGTGCCTGCATGTGGCACACACCTGCAACCTCAACTGTTCTTACTGCTTTGCAAGCCAGGGCAAATACCACGGTGATCGTGCGATCATGAGCTATGAGGTAGGCAAGCGCGCGATAGATTTTCTTATCGAGAACTCGGGATTCCATAAAAACCTCGACATCGATTTCTTCGGCGGAGAGCCGCTGATGAACTGGGATGTGGTCAAGCGCCTCACCGAATACGGCAGAGAGCAGGAGAAGCTCCATAACAAGAACATCAGGTTCACTCTTACGACAAACGGCGTGCTCCTGGACGATGAGGTCACGGAATTTGCCAACAGAGAATTCCATAATGTCGTTCTGTCGCTCGACGGACGTAAGGAAGTCAATGACAGGTTCAGAGTGGATTATGCCGGCAACGGTTCTTATGACAAGATCGTTCCCAACTTCCAGAAGTTCGTATCCAAGCGCGGTAACAAGAGCTACTATATCCGCGGCACATACACGCATTATAATCCTGATTTCCTTAACGACATCAAGCACTATCTGGACCTTGGGTTCAACGAGCTCTCGATGGAGCCTGTCGTTACCGACCCGTCTTCCCCTTCTGCCCTGACTGAAGAGGATCTGCCCGTTATCTTCGAGCAGTATGAAGAGCTTGCCAGACTGATGGTACAAAGACACAATGAAGGCCGCCCCTTCACGTTCTATCACTACATGCTGGATCTTACATGCGGTCCCTGCATCTACAAGCGCGTCGCAGGATGCGGTTCGGGTACGGAGTATCTTGCGGTAACGCCGTGGGGAGACCTCTACCCCTGCCACCAGTTCGTAGGTGACGACAAGTACAAGATGGGCGATATCTACCAGGGTGTCACCAATACTGATATGAGGACGCATTTCGCGTCATGCAACGCATACAGCAGACCTGAGTGCAAGGATTGCTGGGCCAAGCTGTACTGTTCCGGCGGGTGCGCCGCAAACGCATACCATGCGACGGGCGACATCCTTGGTGTATATGACTACGGATGCAAGCTGTTCTGCAAACGAATAGAATGCGCGATCGCGGTTAAGCTCCTCACTTCAGGGATCCAACAGCCGGGAAATGAGTAAAACAAAAGGGCCTCACCGGCCCTTTCTTATTGTTCTTGATCTCTTTGCCCTCAGTTGATCGATGCTTTACTCAAGATCGAATCGAAGTCTCCGTCAAAACTTCCGGTAGGACGTGTCAGAGAAATGTTGTAGATGGCATTGTTGTCTGCATCATATGAATAGATGCCTTCAACAATAAGCGAAGTGCCGGCGTTGGAAGTGGCGTTTGCCGTGAACTTGACAGCAGGCATTCCGAGCCATTCACACTTGGAATTTGCAACTATTGAATACTCACCGACTTCCGGAATCGATTTGAGACATGAATCCGCATATCTTAAGCATTCTTTCTCAAATGCCGAAGAATCTGTAAGACTTGCAAGGTTGGAATTGAATCTCAGGACAGCTCCCTGCTCAAAGCCGTTGGCGGCCGTATAAGTCGCCATGTCAGAAGCAAGCTTACTGTTTAACTTGTAATTGCCGGGGAGCTCATACGTAATCCTTCTGAGTGTTACCGTGTTCTTACCGCATCCTGCAAGCATCACAAGCGAGAGTACCATGATCATAAGTACAGACGCAAACTTAACCTTGCTCCTCATTCGAACGACCTCCCCGAATAAACGCACATTATTATTTATTTTAATATTGTAACACCGAAAATCAAATTTTAAAGACAATATTCTGTCTTATTCGAGCTCGAACGCTCCGGTGTACAGCTGATAGTACGTTCCCTTCTCGGCTATGAGCTGATCGTGAGAACCGCGCTCGATGATCTTACCGTGATCCAATACCATGATGACATCGGAATTCATTACCGTAGACAGCCTGTGCGCGATAACGAATACCGTGCGGCCTTCCATGAGCTTATCCATGCCGCGCTGAACGATCGCTTCGGTACGGGTATCGATCGAAGACGTAGCCTCGTCGAGTATCATGACCGGCGGGTTTGCAACGGCCGCTCTCGCGATAGCGATAAGCTGTCTCTGACCCTGTGAGAGGTTGGCGCCGTTGTTGGTAAGCTCGGTATCGTAACCGTCAGGCAGTCTCTCGATGAAGTCAGCTGCACCTGCAAGTCTTGCTGCCTCGCGACACTCCTCGTCAGTAGCGCTGAGCCTTCCGTATCTGATGTTTTCCATGACACTGCCCGTGAACAGGTTCGTCTCCTGAAGAACGAGACCAAGCGACTTCCTGAGATCCCTCTTTCTGATCTTGTTAACGTTGATGCCGTCATATCTGATCTTGCCGTCCGCAATATCGTAGAAACGGTTGATAAGGTTCGTAATGGTGGTCTTGCCCGCACCGGTGGCGCCTACGAATGCGACCTTCTGTCCGGGCTCGGCGAAAACGGATACATCGTAGAGAACCTGCTTTCCGGGGACGTACTCGAAATCAACATCCGTAAGCCTTACATCACCCTTGAGTTCCGTATATGTTATAGTTCCGTCTGCCTGATGGGGATGCTTCCACGCCCAGTGACCGGTCGTGTGGTCAGTCTCCGTGATGGTGCCGTCTTCGGCGATCTCACATGTAACGAGAGTTACATAGCCGTCGTCTGTCTCGGGTTCCTGGTCGATAAGATCAAATATCCTCTGTGCGCCGGCGCCCGCCATGACGATAGCGTTCATCTGCATTGTGAGCTGGTTCATATTACCCATGAACTGTTTGCTCATGTTAAGGAACGGGACCATGATATCGATACCGAAAGCAAGACCGGAGATCGATACATTGGGGAATCCGAAGAACATCATAACGCCGCCTAACGATGCGATGAGAACGTATACGATGTTGCCGATATTGTTGATGATAGGTGCCAGGATATTCGCATACATATTGGCCTTGCCGCTGTCAGCCGTGAGTTCGTCGTTAAGGACATCGAACTGCTCTATGGCCTGGGGCTCGTGATTGAATACCTTGATTACCTTCTGTCCGTTCATCATCTCCTGTACAAAGCCTTCCGCGGAAGCGACGGCCTTCTGCTGACGCAGGAAGAATTTGGACGAACCTGCTCCAACCCTGCCCGTGATGAAAGCCATGAGGACTATGCCGAGGCAGAGGATGAGAGTGAGCCAGACACTGTAATAGAGCATGATGAAGAATACCGACAGCACAACGATTCCCGCACGGATCATCGTCGGGAATGCCATGGATACAAACTGTCTCAAGGTATCGATATCATTCGTATAGTGGCTCATGATATCACCATGCTTATGCGTATCGAAGTACCTCAGAGGCAATGTCTGCATCTTAGAGAACATCTCTTCCCTGAGTTTTGCTAGGAACTTCTGCGTCATGTACGCGAGGACCTGCGACTGAACTACGCTCAGGATAAGAGCGAGCGCATACAGGCAGATCAGCGGGATGATATAGTGCAGTATCTGAGGCTTGGCAGCTTCCCAATCGCCTGACAGGTAAGCTCCTTCTATTACCTTGATGACCTTCTGCTGGAATACGGCGGGAACCGCAGCAGTGACAGCGCCGACAAGGATGCACACTCCAACGAGCGGAGCAAGCTTGGGGAAGGTCTTGAAGTAGAGCTTCATGACACGCTTGAGGCTTTCGGCGGATGCAGCGATATCTGCCATCGAAGCCGGGCCCTTACGTCTTCCGCCGGGACCGGGGGCAGCCTTGGGAGTCTGAGCGTTCTTAACATCGGACTTATTCTCAGTCATTGTCGCCGTCCCCCTTTGTCTGTTCTTCGTATATCTCTCGATAGATATCGCATCTGCTCATAAGCTCGGTGTGTGTTCCCTTATCTGCGATCTTACCGTTGTCCATGATAACGATCACGTCGCAGTCCATGACCGAAGCCACACGCTGCGCGATGATGATCTTGGTAGTCTCAGGAATATACTCTCGGAATCCTTTGCGGATGAGCGCGTCGGTCTTGGTATCAACAGCAGATGTCGAGTCGTCGAGGATAAGGATCTTCGGCTTCTTGAGAAGCGCACGGGCAATGCAAAGACGCTGCTTCTGTCCGCCTGATACGTTCGTACCGCCCTGCTCTATGTATGTGTCATAGCCTTCAGGCATCGAAGATATGAATTCGTCTGCCTGCGCGATCTTGCACGCCGCGATGATCTCATCATCCGTCGCTTCTTCGTTACCCCACTTGAGATTGTCCCTGATCGTGCCGGAGAACAGTTCGTTCTTCTGAAGCACTACGGACACTGCATCTCTCAATGCCTTTACGTCGTAGTTTTTTACATTGATGCCGCCGACCTTGAGTATGCCGTCAGTGACGTCGTAAAGCCTCGGGATGAGCTGGATGAGAGTAGTCTTGGACGAACCCGTTCCTCCGAGTATTCCCACGGTCATGCCGCTGTCGATGTGAAGATCGATATCAAAGAGTGCGTCGCGCGTGGCATTCTCGGAATACTTGAATGCGACATCACTGAAGTCAATGCTGCCGTCTTCAACTTCCATGACTGGATCAGAGGGGTTTGTGATGGAAGGCGACTCCGTAAGAACCTCTGCGATACGCTTAACGGATTCCCAGGACATTGTCAGCATTACATAGATCATGGAGATCATCATCATCGACATCAGTATCATCGCTCCGTAAGTAAGCATCGCGGAGATCTGTCCGACATCGATCTCTTTGCCCTTGCTGCCGATGACGATCTGAGCACCGACATAAAGGATGAATGCCGTATCGAAGAACATGCACAGCTCGATCAAAGGTCCGTTAAGGCCTACTATCCTCTCAGCCTTGGTAAAATCGATCCTGATGCCGTCAGAAGCCTTGGTAAACTTCTCGGTCTCGTACTGCTCTCTGGCAAAACCCTTTACCACGCGCATACCGCGTACGTTCTCTTCGATGGATTCGTTCATGCGGTCGTACTTCTTGAATACCGCACGGAAAGCGGGCATTGCAAACTTACCTATCATTATGAGGCCGAAAGTCATTACAGGCACTACGATGACGAAGGCAGTAGCAAGCTTGGGGCTCATCTGGAAAGCCTTGATTATGGTAAAGACGAGCATGAAGGGCGACCTTATCGCCGTCCTGATGACCATCATGTACGAATTCTGAACATTGGTAATATCCGTCGTCATTCTCGTAACGAGTGACGAGCTGGAGAACTTATCGATATTGCCGAATGAGAAGCTCTGGACTTTCCTGAATATGTCGTGTCTCAGGGCGCCGGCCAGATTAGAAGAAGCCGTGGCTGCAAAGCTGCCTGCAAGAGATCCGCATATGAGCGATACGATGGCTGCTATGGCCATCTGCCCGCCTGTCCTTAAGGTTATCTCCAGCGCCACACCGTCCTTGATGCCGTTGACCATTCCGGACGTGATGTCAGGAATGAGGACCTCAAGGATTACCTCACCTGTGATGAATAAGATAGTAAGGAACGTATTGATTACGATCTTCGGTAATCTTTCTGTCATCTCTATCCTCCAATACCTTAACAATTGTAGGCAGGAGATTTTATATAGTCAATTGCGCAAATAAGAATAATATAAGATTTTTTAATTATTCTTTGGACGATTTTTTCGTGATTTTTCCGAACACGGCATACCCTGCGCAGATGAGGACGCCGGCGAGAGTCATGCAAAGGCCTCCTATGGCGCCCGGCGTCACATAATGCATTTCGAGCTCGTGTGTTCCTTCAGGTACGACTATGCCCATATACATCGTGTTTGCACGGTAAAGCTGCACGGGGGCGCCGTCCAGTGTGGCGCTCCACCCCTCGGAATACGGTATGGACAGGAACAGTACCTTGTCTTCCGATACGGTTATCTCACCTGTGATACGGCTCGTACCGTTGCCTGTGATATTGAGATCGATGTCAGAAAGGACATTCTCCTTGAGTGCGCAGACTTCCTGCTCATAATCAGCCATCGGCTGGAACTGCGCCGTTATCTCATCGAACGAATAGATGCCGACCTCGGGAAATGTCATCGTGATCATGCTCTTGGCAGCTTCCGAATAACCCATGTTGATAAGGAATCTGTCCCTTCCCGAATACCTGCTGTAGCTCTTTGATTCGAGGTATACCTCGTGCGTGTACGGGCTCAGTGCATTGAGAGTGACCATGATGAATTCGGGCTCGATATAGTACCTGTCCTCGATCTGCATCTGCTTCTGCTCTTCCGCCGTAAGCGCGTTCCAGTCGAACATATCGGGATTGTTCTTATAGATCCTGTACATCGTGGTCCCGGTGAAGCTGAAGCCTTTGATATCAAGATATGTCTCGCACTCCGTCTGTCCTGCGAAAGTGATCATCGCCGTGGCATAGGGCTTGGTCACAAAGAAGGAATTGCCCGACAGATATACGCCGCTGCCGGGAGTGATCTCGACTTCAGTGCTCGAAGAAGTCAGCTTAAGATCCGCTGAAGGGATAATGTCTCCGCTGTATCCTTCAAGACATACGCCCTGGAGCATTGCTTCCTGCCTCTCCACCGGCGTCATCGATGCGTAAACATCTTCCGGTATGACCGTCTGATACGTTGTTCCGAGAGGGAGCGCGTACTTATTGATGAAGATATTGTCAGTTACCTGCTCATATCCGTAAGGCGCGCCTTCTGCCGGGTTTGCCATCACTACGTATCCGACTCCTGCCAGTTCGAGGAGCGCCGTCCTCCTGTCGGGATCTGAGAACCTGAATGCGGACTTCCTGTCTATCTGGTTCAGCTCCATGTAATCCGTAACGGAATCGGGTACGAAGCTTAAGTACGTTCCCGTGCTCCACAGTCCCGCTGCCATCGCATCGTTGCATGAGTTCGCATCGTGGTGTGACAGATAAGAGAACCTGCAGAAGGCTTCTGTTCCTGCGACAGCCTTGAGTTCTTCTGTCTCAGGCGGATAGACCAGTTCTTTTACATCGGCGCTCTCCGAGAGTTCTGCCATGAAAACGCTTCCTTCAGGCATGAGCATGAATGCGGAGTTCAGCACTACCGATACCGCCACAGCCATGAGAAGGATCTTCTCCTTGAGCATCTTTGTTTTCGCATTGTCCTTTATGAGGTTAAGGCAGAGTACAACCGATATGGCGACCGCAAGTGATGCGAATACACTTGCATTCCTGCCCCTCGCGAAGACGAGGCAGAGTACCGTATAGACGCCGAGGAATATACCCAGATATTTGAGTCTCTTCCTGCCTGCTCCGATAAGCTCCGGCCACATGCACACCAGGATGTACGATACAAGGAAGCTGTACGCGAAATGCCATCTCGCGGAAGGATACGAAAAGCCGTTGAAAACCAGCTGTACCGCGGGGATGAGCAGGAATAAAGTCATGACCGCAAGGGCCACGCGAAGCCTGAGTTTCACGCCGTCCGCCTTCCTGCCGAAGAAGAGCAGTGCCGCCGCCACGAGAACGGGCGCGGCATATCCGAGCGTCGTCCACTCTCCGCCCTCGGCCTCGTAGTAGGTAAGGAACGACGACAGGAACGACTCGTAATACTGCAGCGGATAGACAAGGCTCAGCACGTGGTCTGCGCCCGCCCTGGAATTATTCATTATGAGGAGCACCGTAGGGTACAGCAGGAATCCGCTCATCAGAACGCCGGTAAAAGCAAATGCCGCCACTCTTCCTATCGCCTTGAGGCTGTCCTTGAACCTGTCCTTTGCAAACGGCACATAAAGCATCAGCCCCACATACAGCACCGTTACCAGTGCGATCATGTAGAAGAAATAGAAGTTCGATAAAGCCGCTAGGCATACCGAGAATACCAGCATCCAGGGCTTTCTCTTATCGATCACGTACTGCGCTCCGAGAAGGACGAGCGGCAGGAAAACCATGGGCGTCAGGAAGAACGGATGCCTGATCGTATTGTGCATCGCGAATCCGCAGAATGAATATGCAAAAGACGAAGCGAGCACAGCCCAGGGGCTGACATCCTTGTTCTTGCCAAAACAGAACGTTCCGAATGCAAGTCCCATGCACCAGACGCGGAGATATATCAGCGCCTCATACAGATAGTATGTATACTGCACGGGAACAAATACCGCCAGCATCGCGAACGGATCTCCCGTAACATAGAAGCTAAGCGTAACGGGAACATCAGCGCCGTAGCCTATGGAGAACGACCATGCCGGAATGGAAAGGTCGTGGTTAACAAAGATGTTTGTAAGTACTCCCCTGAGCCATTCACCGTAGAAAGCAAGCGTCTTTATATGCTGTCCCGATCCGTCGAGATTCCATACGAGCGTCTTGCCGCTGACGTAGATGTATACGTGCGTCAGAGCGGCGAGCAGCGCAAATATGAGGGTATAGACGATGAGATAATCCCTCTTCCTGTGAACCCCGAATGATCCGGTCTTCTGCTTAACGGTGTCAGTCATGCAATCATTTTATCACTACGGTTCCGTGCCGTAGATTACCTTGCCTCCTGATACGATAACTATGTTGCCGACATCAGCCATAGAATAGTCATTCGAAGTGGTCATGTTCGACCAGTCCGAATAATGGATCGAGAAGTTCACCGTTACGGTAGCTCCCGCATCCAGAGTTCCCGACGAAGGGAATGACATGACAAGGCAGGTATCGGTATCCGTACCGGATGCGGATTCGAATGTTCCGCTGATGCCGTTCACCTCGGAATAAGCACCGTCAGCACCGTTCATTCCCGCATAGTAACAGTCGAATGTCATCGATTTTCCCGAATCGTTCGTAAGATAGTACTTGAGCTCAAGTCCGGAGAAACTTATCGCCGAACTGCTCGTGTTCTTGATCTCCATGGAGCCCGAGATGCTGTTGCCGCCGCTGCTGTCGTATTTGACGGACAGAGACAGATCTCCCGACTCTCCGCTTCCGCCGGCGGAGGATGACGATGAACCGCTGTTTCCTGATGAGGATGAAGATCCGGAAGCTCCGCTTATCACCACGCTCTGGCCCGCGTTATCACCTGCCGGAGGTTCCGTTCCGAATACCAGATTGCCGTCTTCATACAGCGCGATGTTCGTATCGAGCGAAGCCGTGCCTGTGGCAAGTCCTTCGTAGGACGGATCGTTCGAAGGATCCCAGGGACCGCCTGAATATGTGAGCCTGATCTGAACCTCAGATTTGTACTGCGACTGTCCGCCCGGATAGAGCGTTCCGTCATCGAATACGACCGACAGATAGTAGATGTTGTTCTCTTCATCCCATACCTTGAGGCCGTCAACGGTTCCGGACTGCATGTAGTTCGCGGTGATCTCGATCGCGGAAGGATCTCCGCCTGCTTCGATGATCTCGCTTAAGTCAACGAAATACCTCATCTCCACATCCGTCGCTGCCCTTGCCGGCCATGCCGTCATGTTGCAGACGACCGCCTTTATCTCGGTGAAATCGTCTCCCGAGGCATTGACAGCAGCCTCGACGGTGTACTCGTATTCATCGATAGCCTCGACCGCACCAAAGTCCTTTAAGGTCTGGCCGTGGTATTTGGAGTACATGTATGCGAGAAGTCCCGTGAAGCCTGCGTTGTAGTCGCACGCCACCTCGTTGTTGGTATAGTTGGATACGTCGTCTGAATACCCGTCGCTTGCGTCAGGGCCTCCGACGAGCGCGCCGTAGAGTGTGTGCTTGTGCGACGACGGTTCGCTCATGTTGTCGCAGTAAGAACCCTGCGCCGTCCTGTGGTGCGGATGCTCGGGAGGATTCTCGCCAAAGCCGACCACGAACGACTTGCCCGTGGAACCCAGCGCATAGTTGCACTGCGCTTCCGCGAACTCCACATATGCATCTGCCTTGGAAGGATCGCAGCAGCTGTATCCGCTGTAGACGGAAGCGATGAACGCCGTTGTCGTCGCATATCTGAGAGACCCCCACGAATCGAGCCATGCAAGACCTCCGGGGGTGTATGTGATCTTGTCACCGTCGGAAGTGCCCGTCGTCCACCAGTCGAGGTGTTTCTCGACGGCACCCGTGTATGTATCCTTGCCCGTTATCTGCGCCAGGAGGACAGCCGCACCGATGTGTACATCGTCCCAGCACATAGACCAGTTGTAGTCCTGCGATGCCTGCGGATAGCACTCCTCCGCGATATCAAGGTAATCCTGCTCGCCCGTTGCGAGATACAGCCACGCGCCCGCCCATGCGAGCTCATCGTAGAATCCGCTCCACGAATCGTAGAAACCGTTCGCCGCGGTATATCCCGAATCGCTCCTGTACTTGTTCGCGAACTCGAACAGGCTCTTCGCATGCTCGAGGCACTCCGCGCTGTATTCAGGATCCGTCTCTTCGAAAACGATCGACGCAGCCGCCAGTGCCGCCGCAGCCTCACCTGTTACGCAGGAACCGGGGTTATCGGACGTTACCTTATAGCTCGGTCTGCTCATTGCCATGACTTCTGCAGGACCCCACCATGAGTGATCCGCGTTCGGATCACCTACCTGATAGTAGTAGACCTCGTCTTCCGGATGGCACTTGATAAAGTAGTCGCATGCCCACTTGATATCACCGAGGATGTATTCCGTCTGGCCTGCTTCTTCATATGCACCGCCGTACTCATATACCGACCATGCGAGCATAGCCGCAGAATAAGCCATCGGCAGATTGAACTTCACGTTGTCGCCGGCATCGTACCATCCGCCCGTGAGATCTATGCCGTTGTCAGATCCGTCATTCAGGCCGGAATCACCGCGCCAGTTGCATCTGACCTTCTCGGGAAGATCGCCTGATCTCTGGAGTTCATAGAACAATACTGATTTCTGAAGTGCCTCGCCGTAGTTGAAGTCACCCGTTCCCTCGATGCCTTCATATCCGTTTCCGGACTCCGTAAGATTGCCGGTATCAAGTTTTGAGGATCCGTAGATGCCCTCAGTATCTGATGCCGCGGATGATGTCTCGGCAGCAGAAGATGATGTTTGTACCTCAGCCTGACTCTCCGCTGAAGGAGCGGAAGCCATGGGCTCTTCTGCCTGTGTGTTGGCGGCACATCCCGCCTGAAAGAGCATTGCGCAAACGAGCGCAGATGCCATAAGTCTTTTATTCATACATAACCCTTCCCATTAAAAATAGCTAGGGACATTATATATCCTGAGTCAATGTTTTGACGGTAAATACGGCGATGATGCTCTGTTAGATGAAAATTAGCAAAAATGTGCCGTTTTTTCTAATTATTTGCTAATTTAGAAAAATATTAGCAATTTGAGGCTGTTTTTGCTAAATCTCTTCTAATTGGCTGCTTAGACATAAAAAGGGGACCGCAGTCTCCTGCGATCCCCCTTGCGGTGTTTTCGGGTGCCTTTGGCTTATGATTCGTTGTCGTTCTTGTCAGTTACGGCATCGGTGATTGCAGCTGTTGCCACAGCATCTGCTGCACCTTCGCTTCCCTCAAGTCCGGAGACATTGATGTTGCGTGTTACCTTTGCGTCGTAGCCGGAAGCCTTGACGATATCGACCAGATCTACGCCCGTTGCAGCCTTGACCGTCTCGAAAGTCTGTGCCATGACTGTCGGTACGTTAGCCGATATGCCTGACACTCCGTTCGTGCCGCCGTCGCCTGCGAAGACCGTGACCTTATCGATGGAAGACAGGGGCTCTGCGACTGCTTTCGCGACATCGGGAAGTACGCTGACGATCATCTCGAGGATCGCTGCCTGGCCGTACTTCTTCATTGCCTCGGCTTTCTTCTCCATAGCTTCAGCCTCTGCGAGACCTCTTGCCTGGATACCTGCAGCCTCTGCATCGTACTTTGCCTTGATGCCGGCTGCTTCCTGCTCTGCGGCATAGCGCTGAGCTTCAGCGAGTGCTTTCTTTGCCTCTGCATCCTGGATAGCCTTATACTTCTCAGTCTCGGCAATTACGCGCTCAGCTTCGCTCTGCTTCTGCTGATTGTAGAGTGCAGCTTCTGCAGCCTTCTGCTTCTCGATGAGAGCAGCCTCTGCTGCCTTCTGCTTCTGGTACTTGTCTGCATCAGCCTTACGGTTGATCTCAGCCTCGAGCTCCTGCTGTCTGACCTCGACCTGCTTCTGTCTCAGGATAGCTTCCTGCTCGGTCTTAGCGATGTTCGCATCTGTTGCCTTAACGCCGATGACCTTCTGCTGTTCCTGCTTCTGGATCTCATAAGCAGCATCTGCTTCAGCCTTCTTTGTATCAGCTTCTACCTGCAGGTTAGCCTGCTTGATAGCAAGTGCGTTCTGACGCTCTGCGATGATGATCTGCGAAGCTACGGAAGCCTCGTTTGCCTTCTGCTTTGCATCAGCTTCTGCGATTGCTACGTCTCTTTCAGCCTGAGCCTTAGCGATCGAAGCATCCTTCTGGATCTGCGACATATTGTCCTGACCCAAAGCGATGATGAGACCCTTCTCGTCTTCGATCCTCTGGATGTTGCAGGAGATGATCTCGATACCGAGAGCATTCATGTCTGTCTGAGCCTTGGTCTGCATCTCGTCACCGAACTTCTTACGGTCTGTGTTGAGTTCACGGAGACCTACGGTGCCGATGATCTCACGCATATTACCCTGAAGCGAATCGGTGAGTGCCTGGATGATCCTATCCTCGTCCATGTTGAGGAAGTTCTTCATAGCGAGCTCGATGCCTTCCGGATCGGTCTTTACCCTTACCTTTGCTACTGCGTCGATGTCTACACCGATGAAGTCATTTGTGGGAACATAACCGCTCGTCTTGATATCGATGCTGATCTGCTTAAGCAGCAGCGTGTCCTTTCTCTCGATGAACGGGATCTTAACGCCTGCCTGTCCGATAAGGATCTTCTTCTTTCTCCTCGGACCTGAGATGATGTAAGCGACATCCGGCGGTGCCTTTACATAACCTGAAAGCAGGATCGCTATCACGAGGACAGCGCCTAAACCAATAGCTACCGGAATAATGTAATCAATCGGCATATCTTTGCCCTCCTTTTTTCATTTGCAAATATCTTACCGAACCCGGGGCTACGAATATATAACGGCAGAATAAAGAACGGGCATGCTATTTTGCATCGCCCGTTCATTTGGATATTTCTATTTTGTACCGGTATTATTTGGTCTGTTCCTCGAGGAGTTTTATCTCTTCTTCCGTCTTCTCTGCAGTGGCTTCTTCCGCCTGTGCAGGCTTGGGTTTACGGAATCTGAGGAAGACCATGACGCTGCCGATGATAAGGAGCACCGCTCCGACAAAGATCATCACCATGTCATAGAACACTCTGGTCACGGTGATCTGAGCTGCCCTCTCCCAATATGGAAGCTCATAACCGGTGAGCTGGCTCTGTGTCTCACCCAGCGGGAACACCCAGTCCCAGACACTCAGAAAAGTGAATCTGTCGGTATTGCTTACGACGAAGATCTTCGGATCCGTAAGCGCATAAGTGGGAAGCGCATTCTTGATATCTGTGATCGCAACTCCGTTTACGAGTTCCGGCATCATCGCCTCATAGCACTGGATGGCAAGAACGTCTGACGTGGATGTTGAAGGAGCTGCATCCGCAGTCATCGCATCATAAGAAGCCGTATCAGCTGCAGAACCTGCATTCTCCGGAACGAGGAGCATAAGCCTGTCGAAGTAGATATATGCTCTCGGCTTGTCCGCACCAGCAAGATCATCTATCGAAGTATCCAGTTCCTCGACAACGCCGATCACCGTAAAATCCTCTCCTCCGAGCGTGAGCTTACGACCTGAGACATCGTATGATTTGAAGAAATACCATGCCATGATGTCGTTGATGACTATCTGATTCCTGTCGATCTGTTCTTCCGGCAGGAAACCGCCGCAGAGGAACCTGAACGGATGGAATGCCTTGTAGTTGCCGCCGACTCCGACGATCTCTGCATCGGTGTTGGGGATGATGGCATCAGAATTCGTGCCGGGCTCTTCAGGCACCAGGCTGACATTCGCCATTACGGTCGAAGAGAATGCATCTTCCCAACCCTTGGGGGAACCGTCGGTATCAAGGCCCTTAGCCTTCTCGGGCAGGTTCGGATTCGATGCATCCACCGTACCCTGGATAGCCGCTCTGATGACCGGGATATCTGCCTTGCGCAGGGAGATGTCCGAGCTTACATACAGAAGCGGAGTCATATCATCGACCGGTCTCGCGCCTCTCGCGAAAACGCTCATCTGCCTGTAATCCACATCTGCACCCTGACCCCAGTATGTGGCCATGTACTGTTCCTGTCTTGCCGAAGTCAGGACGGATATCCTTATGAATCCTGCTGCGATGAGGATGACCGCGGCGAGTATTACCCAGAACGGAACGGCGAGGACGATCTTCTTGATCCTCTTCTTGTTCAGAGTTCCTGTCTCGAGGAAGTATTCTTTTACGCTGTCTTTAAAAGCCATTTTGTCCCCCGTCAGGATTTCTTTTTCTTATCTGCATCGAAATCTTCAAGTCTGACTCGTTCGCCATCCTCGAGAGGCTTCTCGCTCCTTACGACGATCATCGCATCCTTATCGAGCTTATCGCCGGAGATAGCTGCGTATGTTCCGTCATCATCCTGAACCGTTACGTCGACACGCTTAACGGTGTACTTGTCACCGAGAGGAGATGAAGATCCGATGATCTGATATACGAAGTAACCGGAATTATCCTTGTTGACCGCACTGGAAGGAATAACGCAGTCATAATCCTTATTGGACTTATCCGCGCGGACCGTGATCGACTCTCCGGGGAAAGCATACATATCGTTGATCGAACACTTAACCTGTTTGTATTCTCTCGGATTATCCGGATCAGGCTTGATGTTGATGATCGTGCAGGAATCGACATAACCCATAGTTACGTCCATCTCATCACCGATGCTGAGTCTGGCTGCAACATCAGAAGGGAATGTGAATGTGGCCGTGCACTGTCTGTCATCAACAGGGATGATATACGCGATCGTCTGGTTCTTATCCATTACGGATCCCTCTTCGATCGTGATGTTATATACATAGCCGTCGGCAGGTGCCTTGATCTCGGTCTGCGCGATCTTAGCCTCGAGATCCGCGATCTTCGTCTCGAGTTCTTCTATGCTCTTGTCTCTGTCGTCAGCAGCGTCCTGTGCCTTATCGGCATCGATGCCTGCATTTATCTGAGCATCAGACAACGACTTCTGTGCAGAAGCAAGACCGGTCTGCGCCGTATCTACGGCTTTCTGTGCGTCTGATACGGAAGGAAGCGCTTCAGCAAGTTCCTTTGCAGTCTCTGCATTTGTCACTGCGAGTTCGCAAGCGGCGATCGCAGAACTCTTCTCGCTGATGACTGCATTTGCTGCATCGAGGCCTTCCTGAAGAGGAGCCTTTGCATCGATGTACTGGTTGATCTGATAGCAGAGATCTCTGATCTTCTCTTCATCAGAAACAGGTGTGTAGCCTACCGGATCGGATTCGGTCTTTCCGTCAGAAGCGGTAAATCTGTAATATCCGGTATCTTCCTCAATGCTTATTGAATATCCATAAGAAATATAAACCGTAATCTGATCTTCAAGGGGCTTGATGCTGTCATCGATAGTCTTGATCTGATCCTCATAGCCGGCCTTCTCTGCAGTAGCATAATCCAGTGCCGACTGATACTCGGCAAGCTGTGCAGTCTGATCGAGGATAGTGGCATCTGCCGCATCGATAGTTGCCTGCTTGTTCTGAGCTGCAGTAAGTCCTTCCTGTGCAGCCTCAAGCGTATCCTGCGCAGTATCCACGGCTGTCTCATATACCGTGAGATCGCTCGTGCTGGGTGCTCTCTCGGCATACTCCTTCTCACGCTGGAGAGTCAGCAGCTGTGATTCAAGTTCCTTGAGATCGTCAGAATTCTCGACGGGCTTGAGAGTGGCGATGACATCGCCTTCACTGACCGTATCGTAGCTGGATACCATCACCTTGTCGATCGTTCTTCCTTCGACGCTGGTCACCTTGGTCTCGTTCTCGACCTTGATAGTGCCGGTCGCGGTATTGGTATACGCAAGATTACCTCTTGTAGCATACTCACCCATGACCTTGGGGATAGTAAGATTCATGATCGTGTTCGAGAAAAACGTCAGAAGCGCGAGGCAGGCGACGAATGCCACCATGATCCTGATAATAGTCTTACGTCTGTTCTTCATACTTAATCCTCCGTTACTTGATTCCCGATCTCGAGATACCCTCGACCAGATATTCCTCACCCCAGAGGAATATCAGCAGAGGCGGGATCATATATACTGCCGATGCCGCGAAGGCAATGCCTATCTCCGGCTCATTTATCTGCGCAAGGAACACCGACAGAGGCTGGAGCTCCGTATCGGTGAGAAGGACGAGCGGCTGCTCGACCATGTTCCAATAGTCAATGAACAAAAGTATCGTCAACGCGAAGATCGCATTCTTACAAAGAGGTATGGCGATCTTGGTGAATATCTGCCATTCGGTCGCACCGTCTATCGTCGCGGCCTCGATATAACCCGAAGGTATCTGCCTCATGTATTTGGTAAGAAGGAAGATAGCAAATGTCGAGAACACGCCCGGAAGGATGATGGCCCAATATGTGTTCAGGATACCGAGGGTGTCTGCGATCATATAGTTCGGAACGAGAGTGACCTGGAAAGGCATGAGCATGAGGATGATGTAAGAGAAGAACAATACCTCTCTTCTCTTCTTCCTGTATCTTGCAAAACTGTAAGATGCCAGGCACGCTACTGCCATCTGTCCGCCGACGATAGGCAGCGTGAGGATGATGGAATTCCAGAACTTGAACAGATACGCCGGGTTCATGAACAGAAGCGTCGTATACTGCTTGATCGTTACTTCCTCAGGTATGAGCTTGAGCACAGGCGTACGTGACAGATATGTCGCACCCGATGAATTGTGTCCCGACATACTCTGGAAGATGACCGAGTAGTTGGAAATGATCTCATCCGATGACATGAACGAATTAAGGAATGTAAAGAATATCGGGACAAGAGCGAGCAGCGATATCGTCGAAGCTACGACAAGTCCGATGGCAGTCAGGATGTTCTTCCTGATCTTCCTCTGCTTCAGGGCTGTGGCGCTTCTCTTCTTCTCTCTTGCGAAGAACGCCTCGCGCTCTGCATCCGTCATCAACTCGAAATACGACTTCGGATGCACCGTCTCGGTATATATGTTGCGTCTCGCTTTTGTAGCGGCCAGTCTGCGTTGTTTTCTCAGTTCAGCATCCATAGCTTATTCCTCCACATCCGAATCGAACTTGGATTCGGCATAGAACAGTCCACCGACGATGATGATCATCACGATGCACATTACAATGGCGCCTGAAGAGAGCAGACTGTAGTCAAGCTGCGTGAACTTGTTGTTCATGAAGTGCTGCAGCATGTACAGGTTATCGAACGGATAATCACCCGTAAGAAGGTATACCTCTCTGAATATCTTAAATGAATTAATGAGCGACATAATGCCGACGAAGAAGATCGTCGGGCTCAGGTAGTGAAGCTTGATGGCAAAGAAACGCTTGACCGGGCCCGCACCATCCAATGCAGCGGATTCGAGGATCTCACCCGGGATCGCATTCAATGCCGCAAGGAAGAGCACCATGTTATAACCCAGGTTCTTCCACAGGAACAACAGCATGATTACGACCTGTGCATACTGGGATTTGAGCCAGTCTATCTTATCGAGCTGGAAGAACTGTGCAGTCCATCCGTTGATGACACCGTTGTACGAGAAGAATACCTGCCAGATGAGTACGACAGATGCGACCGGTACCATCATAGGATTGAGCAGGATACTCCTGAATACCGACTTGCCCGGAAGACCCGTGTTAAGGAGCATTGCCAGGAACAGTGCGAGAACTACCGCAAGCGGAACCGATATAAGAGCAAATGTAAGAGTGTTCTTCGAAGCTGCCATAAAAGCATCATTCGTAAGTACTCTCTCATAGTTGCGGAATCCGACAAAATCGGTATTCGTAGGAGACTTCTGGAACGAAGTAAAGAGCAGCATTATGAGAGGCAGGAAGAAGAACAAAAGAACGCCCAGGAAACTCGGTGTCAGATAACCGGTGAAGATACCCCAGTCTCTTAACCTTCTCATGAAGCGGCCCTTCTTGCGCTTCTCTACGAGAGCGCGTCTCTCCGGAGTATCTTCGAACTCCGGAATATCACCGGGGACGAGAGTCTCATATGCCTTGGGGGTTATCTTGGCAGCATAATTGCCGGTATGATCGTCGGCTGCTTTGTCTGCCTTCTTCTTGGATTTTGCCTTTTTGGGTGTAGTCTTAACCGCCGCGCGCTTAGAAGCCGCAGCCTCGTTCGTTTTGTTTTCCCCGGCAAACTGCGAACCCGGGCGTACCCGTGTCTCAGTCTCCTTCGGGAAAGAACTGTTCTCCTTATCAGAAAGACCCATTATTAAACTTCCTAAAATTATCCTCATGCACCATTACGATGCAAGGGAATTATACTAATAAACCATAATTAATTAAACACATACGATGTGGCAATCGTGTGTCATTTATGCTGAAAATATATACCAAATCAGAAAACGGAAACTTTACTGAACTGTTTCTACCTTAATGGTATTTGTATTTCCGTT
>JAFZPJ010000025.1 GCA_017550385.1 Clostridiales bacterium | reverse complement strand
GGAGACCCTTGTGATATTCGCAGTCGCATGCAACGCCGGGGCCCATCATTTCGGTGAGGCCGTAGATGTCGTATGCCTTGATATGAAGTCTGGCTTCCATCTGGTCACGCATCTCGTCTGTCCATGGCTCAGCGCCGCAGATAGCTGTCTTAAGCTTGATCTTGTCGATGAGTCCAGCCTTCTCAAGGTCTTCTGCAACGTGCAGGAGATAAGAAGGTGTGCATGCGATAGATGTTACGTCGCAGTCGATCATCATGTCGATGAGCTTCTGTGTATTACCTGTGGACATAGGAAGAACCAGCGCGCCAAGGTATTCAGCACCGTAGTGTGCGCCGAGACCGCCTGTGAAGAGGCCGTAGCCGTAACCGACCTGGATGATGTCATCCTTTGTGATTCCGGCCATCGAAAGGCATCTAGCAACGCACTCAGCCCAGATATCGATATCGCGTCTTGTATAGACTGCGATCTTGGGCTTACCTGTTGTACCTGATGATGCATGAACACGGACCATTTCTGATCTGGGTACTGCTGCCAAACCAAAGGGGTATGTGTCTCTCAGATCTGCATAAGTTGTGTAGGGAAGCTTATCTAAGTCTTCGATGCCCTTGATATCACCGGGCTCCAAACCTACGGCCTGCATCTTCTTGCGGTAATACTCAACGTTGTGGTAAACGCGGTTTACCTGCTTGACGAGTCTGGCGCTCTGAAGCGCTTCAATTTCGTCACGCGACATGCACTCCTTTGCTTCATTCCAAATCATAAAATAGTCCCTCCTTAAGCGGGATGTTTATTTCCGTGCGGTTTTAAAACCGTTGACGATTATAAGTGCGAGTTCATTGTTATCCTTGTCGAAAACTTTGATCTCATAGAGGCAGATCGATCTTCCGTCCTTGACGATATCGGCTGTGCATGTAACCTTGCCGCCGTTCCAGGGTCTTAGGAAGTTGATCTGCGCGGTCTGCGTAACCGTTACAGTATCTGAATCGAGTACGCAGTTCTCAGCGACAGCAAAAGCGAAATCAGCCAGAGTGTAATAGACTGCGCCCATCAAACCTCCGACAGCATTAAGATGTCTTCCGTCGGGCTCAAGGGATACGAGGCTGTGGCCCTTCTCCGCTTTCTCGATCACTATTCCGGATACTTCGGTGGCGTATTTGTCGCCCTCGAAAAACTTTCTTACAGCTTCCAGATCCGGCATATTACTCTGCTGCAAGGCCCATCTCGAAGGCCTTCATGTTGAGCTCAAGGAACTTTGCAGGAACAGAAGCCTCAACAGCCTTTACCCACTCTTCCTTGCTGATCTCTTTGATGTACTTGGAGAAAACGCCCATGAGAACGATGTTCGTAGCCTTTGCGTTTCCTGCCTGCTCGGCGATCGTGAGAGCGTCGATGGCGTCAACCTTGGCACCTGCTGCTTCCATCTTCTCGATGAGGCCCTGGGGGTACTCAGCAGTGCCTGCGATTACGGGCATAGGATCGATCTGCTGTGAATTGGTAACGATCTGTCCGCCGGGTTTTAAGAACTGAACATATCTTGCAGCTTCCAAAAGCTCGAAAGAGATAATGTAGTCAGCTTCGCCCTTGTCGATGATGGGGGAATTAACCTTGTCGCCGAACTTAACATAAGTTACAACGCTTCCGCCTCTCTGGCTCATTCCGTGAACCTCGGAGACCTTTACATCGTAGCCCTTGTCCATTGCGGCTCTGCCCAATAACTTACTTGCGAGGAGCGAACCCTGTCCGCCGACGCCTACTATCATTATGCTTGTTACCATGTGATTGCCTCCCCGTTCAATGTCTCAAAAGCTCCGAACTTGCAGAGCTCACTGCATACCTTGCAGCCGAAGCACTGTGTTGTATCTACGTGAGCGTGTCCATCCTTAAAGGAGATCGCAGGGCATCCGAGCTTCATGCAAGCCTTGCAGGACTTGCACTTGTCAGCGTTAACCTGGATAGGCTCACCGCGCTTAACCTTCTTAAGAAGAGCGCAGGGTCTTCTGGAGATAATTACGGAGGGCTCTTCTGCTGCGAGCTCTTCCTTAACTGCTGCTTCAGCTTCAGCGAGGTTATAAGGATCTACGACTTTTACTCTGTTGATGCCCATAGCACGTACGAGAGCTTCAAGATCGATCTTGCCTGCCGGGTCGCCACGGAGATTGAAGCCTGTTGTAGGATTCTGCTGGTGGCCGGTCATACCCGTGATGGAGTTATCAAGGATGATGACAGTTGAATTTGTCTGGTTGTATGCGATATTCGCAAGGCCTGTCATGCCTGAATGCATGAATGTGGAATCGCCGATAACGGCAACAGTCTTCTTCTCAGCATCAGCGCCCAGAGCCTTATTGAAGCCGTGGAGAGAGCTGATGGAAGCGCCCATGCACTCTGTTGTATCGATAGCGCAGAGCGGAGGTGTGGCACCTAATGTGTAGCATCCGATGTCGCCCATGACTGTGAGCTTGAGCTTGGAAAGAACATAGAACATTCCTCTGTGAGGGCAGCCTGCGCACATTGCCGGCGGTCTTCCGGGAAGTCCTTCGATGGGCTTGCATGCGGGTTTCTCAGGAAGTCCGAGCTTTGTAGCAATGAGACCCTGTGAGAACTCGTCGATGAGCGGGAAAATATCCTTGCCTGTTACTTCAAGGCCCAATGTCTTGCAGTGTGTCTCGATGATAGGATCAAGCTCTTCAACAACTACGAGCTTATCTACCTTAGCTGCGAAGTCCTTGATCTTCTGCTCGGGAAGCGGATTGATAAGACCGATCTTCAATACCGGGTACTTGTCTCCGAATACTTCCTTAACGTACTGATATGAAGTGGAGGAAGTGATGATACCCATTGATGTATCAGAACCTTCCTCAACACGGTTAAGAGAAGACTCCTCGGCAAAAGCAACGAGCTTTCTTGTTCTCTCCTCAACGATGGGATGACGTCTCTTTGCATTTGCAGGAACCATAACGTACTTTGCTGCGTCCTTCTCATAAGGTTTAACAGCAACTTCGATCCTCTCGCCTGTCTCTACGACTGACTGGGAGTGCGCAACTCTTGTGCACATCTTGATAAGTACGGGTGTATCGAACTGCTCGGAAATATCGTAGGCTTCGATGACGAAGTCCTTTGCTTCCTGGGAATCAGCGGGTTCTAACATAGGCATCTTTGCAGCGATGGCATAGTGTCTTGAATCCTGCTCATTCTGTGAGGAGTGCATTCCGGGGTCGTCTGCAACAAGGATGACCATTCCGGCATTAACACCGGTATAGCTCATTGTAAAGAGCGGGTCAGCTGCGACGTTAAGACCAACGTGCTTCATTGCGCAGTAAGATCTCTTGCCTGCGCGGCTTGCGCCGAAAGCGGTCTCCATAGCGACCTTCTCGTTGGGTGCCCATTCGCAGTAGATTTCTTCGAACTTAGCGGCTTCCTCAGTTGTTTCTGTACTGGGAGTGCCGGGGTACGAACTTGCGACTGCTACACCGGCCTCATAAAGACCTCTGGCAATAGCCTTGTTTCCAAGCATTAGTTCTTTCATGTTTCTTCTCCTAGGATGTGAG
>JAFZPJ010000003.1 GCA_017550385.1 Clostridiales bacterium | reverse complement strand
GATGCATCAAGTCCATACTTTTTAGAAAGATATTCACTGCCATATCCTTCACAATGCTTCTCGTAAATCTCTTTTTTCAATTCAAAACTGTATTTCATATATAAACCCCCGAAGTTTGTTCAACTTCAGGGGTTCACTTCAAATCCCGGGCTTTATTGTTTCCGTTTGCATTTTTGCTGGCTGGATCCCTGCTCTGAGAATTTATACAACTTTTTTCAAATTTCAGTGAACCGAATGAATTCTCATACCGACTATTAGGTATAAGACGGATAAAGCATCCGATAATTCAGGAGGTAAAAACAATGTTTAGTAAAAAAGTAAGCAGGATCTTTAAGGTTATGGTAGCGGTTTATGCAATCGTGGTAATCGTTACGGGTATTCTGGGAGGTCTTTGCTACAACAAGACAGGCTGGTATCCCATGTTATCGGATGCGTTCCCGGTCCTCTTTGGTGCGGAAACGAAGAATATGATCCATCTCAACGATTCGTTTGAATATATGCTGAGTAGTGATGTCTGCGGACTTGTTGATGTAGTCTTTATCTTTTGCACATTTGTTCTCGCGATCATCATCAACTTTACGGAAATCCCGTTAAAAGCAGTTCTTGCCATTATTGATCTGATAGGCGTAACAGCAATAGAGATCGTAGCTATGAACAGCCATGACGATCGTTGGCTTGGAGAAGATCCAATGATGTTTGCTACAGCAGCTCTTATTCTTGGCCTGATCGTTTGTTTTATCTGCTTTAAGGGAACGACTGGTAGTGTATTAATGCTTGCAGGCATCGGAGGACTGCTCTTTAAGAACATCCTGGTCCCACTGATCATGTGGTTTGCTTTCCTTTCGACAGCATCCAAGATTGGTGTCCTGATCGGAGCCATAGTGTTTGTAATCCTCATGACAATGAAGCTTCCTGCAGTTGCAACAGGTAAATCCGGTTTTGGTTCTTCATCCAACGACACATCAAAAGCAGATAAGAAGAAGCAGGAAAGAAAGAATGTCCTCGAAAACAGGATTGCAGCAAGCCGCAAGGGCATTAAGGGAAAGCAGAAAAAAAGCTGGAACTATGCTCATGTCGACGTGGATGTTACAAGAAGGCAGATCGAAAAAGACATGAAAGAACTTGAACAGCTTTCATAAGGATCTGAATGATAACCGGCAGTTGCAGGTTCAGGAGGTCCACGATGAAAAGAAACAAAAAAGAAAAGATCCCGTTTCTAAGCAGATTCTTCCAGTCTTTGGCAGAAGATCTCAAGATTCCGGGCAGAACAAACAAAAACGAAAGTACTATAATCAAAGGTAATAATGCGGAGGGAAAACCAAATGGATAATGAGTTGTTTTATGAATATGCAGATCTCGTAAGAAAGTATAAGTCAGGTGACGAAGAGGCGTTCTCCGAGATCTATGACAGATCATCAAGATTTGTCTACATGACATGTCTTAATACTCTTGGCAATTCTGAAGATGCACAGGATGCAATGCAGGAGACTTATTTGACAGTCGTAAACGATATCGGCAAGCTTGAAGATAATGAGAAGTTCCTCGGATGGATCAAGAAGATCGCTGTATATAAGTCCATAGATATTCTGAGAAAGAGGAGAGACGGGATCTCATATGATGATGCAATCGAGACCGAAGAGATACTTGAAGGCGATGATGATCTGGAATCGCTTCCCGAGTACTTCATCGAAGAGAAGGCAAAGAGAGAAGAGCTTCACAAGATTATAAAAAATGTTCTTTCCGAAGATCAATATCAGACAGTTCTCTTCTATTACTTTAATGAGATGAGCGTCAAGGAGATTGCAGATGTGACAGGTTGTCCGGAAGGCACTATCAAAAGGCGACTTCAGAATTCCCGTATAAAGATCAAGTCCGGGGTTGAGAAATACGAGAAGAAGACCGGAGACAAACTCGGCGCAGCAGCTATCGGCATCTCCTTCCTGGGAAGATTCTTCAAGGAAGAAGCGCTCGGACTTACTGTTTCGGATTTTTCTTCTCTTACGCTTTCTATTGGTAATACTGCAAAAACTATTTCACAGTCAGCAGCACACTCTGCAGCAGCAACAGCTAAGACATCCTTTTTTTCAACAGTTGGTGGAAAGATTGCGGTCGGTGCTGTTTCTCTGGCGGTTATTGCCACAGCAGGGATAGGCATCAAGCTCCTGAGCGAAAGTAATTCCAACGTGGTAGACAAAGAAGAAACAGAAGAGGAGATAGTCGAGACTACGACCGAAGAATCGGAGATAACTGAGCCCTCGGTGAGTGAGGAAAGTGAAGCTCAGGAAATACTATATCCACCGGAAGCCTATGCACAGGTCAACTGTTCGGGAGGCAGTTACTACATTGACGAATTCTATCCCTCAGATTATGGAGATCTTGTCGCAACAGATTTTGATTTTGGAAGCAATGTTTCTTTAGAGCTCTGGACCGATGAAGATGGTTATAGCTGGCCTACTTATCCAAACTATCCTGCCGGAGAAGATATTGTAATCACATTTAAATGCGACGAAGATCTGGATTGGGGCACGATCATGCGGTATGCCGATGGCGTAGATCCGACATTCGCTGTGTTCGATGAAAATGCCGATTTGATCTATATTGCTCAGACTACGGCAAATCATACTTCCGGCATAGAGGTTGATGGAGAAGCTGTCGAAGAAGAGTCTATGACATATGAATGCAATATCTCTGATTATCTTACCAATAATAATGGAACATATACTCTCACAATTCCTGCCGAGTATGTTGTTCCCGGTTATATATTCTCGATCCATCTGTCAACTGAACAGACATCCGGATGGTATTTGTCTGGTGAAGAACCAGCCATAGATGAATTTGTTGAGTTCTATGTCCGTTGTTCTTAATTTTTGTTAAGTGGCATCTGAGCAGAATGAGGTGAAAATATGAGAAAACTATTCACGAGACAAGCATGCAAGATAATGGTTCTTCTATTATCAGTATCATTACTGATCGGAACCGCCAGCATCTTGGTTAGCGCCGATACTGGAATCTCTTTATCAGGAACTTGTCACGTTCAGGACTACGGTGACACAGAGGGCACATGGGATGCATCGACCGGTACACTAACACTCGGCACCAGAGGCCAGGCCAAAAGGGTAGAAGCCATCACCATCTACCTCAACAACAACACAGGCCTGTCCGGTACTCTCGAATACAGAGTGCACGTACAGGACATAGGATGGCAGGACTACAGAAGTGCAGGTGAGATGGCAGGAACATCAGGTCAGGCTAAGCGTCTCGAAGGCATCGAAATGAATCTCACCGGCGACCTCGCTGCGGCATACACAGTCGAATATGCAGTCCATATTCAAGACTACGGAGATGCGCAGGGATTTGTATCTGACGGTGCGCTCGCGGGAACAACAGGTGAGTCCAAGAGACTCGAGGAAGTCCAAGTAAGGATCGTTCCGAGAGGACAGGGAACTTCAACTACAGTCAACTACAGAGTTCACCGTCAGGACTACGGCTGGGAATCCGTATGGAAGACGAACGGACAGGAGTCAGGCACTACCGGTGAATCCAAGAGGCTTGAAGGCATTGAGATTCACCTTTCAGGCAATGAGTTTTCCGGTGGAATCAAGTATAGAACTCACGTACAAAACATTGGCTGGGAATCATCATGGTCGCAGAACGGCGAGATGAGCGGAACTCAAGGTCTAGCTTACAGACTTGAAGCGATACAAATAGAACTGACCGGGGATATAGCAAACTACTATGATGTTTACTATAGGGTGCATGCGCAAGATTTCGGGTGGCTCGGTTGGGCTAAGAACGGCGAAGTAAGCGGTACGTCAGGTCTGTCAAAGAGACTCGAAGCGATACAGATAGTTTTGGTAAAGAAGGGAGAATCGGTTCCAGGTGATATAAACGGAGTCACGAGCGTAACCGGCTATGCAGCGGTATCCGATTCACCTATGCCTACACCTGCACCGACCAGCGCACCGGTTCCTACAGGAACGATACAAAATCCTTCTAATCCGACTGCTGAAGCTGAGCCGATACCGGATATCTATAAAATCCCAGATTACAAGGTGAACCCATATTATCTACCATCGGCTAACTGCATTGGTCAGATTTGGGAGTTCGACGGATATGTTGATTCAAATGTACCGGAAGAACAAACAGACATATTCAAGGAATTCCTGTTTCCCCTGGATTATCCGCAGAAAGAGATAGATTTATATGCAATTGAAGCATTTTTTGCACACGGATACATCCCTACTCATTATGCTTGTACCGGGTATCTATATGACGATGGGACCATCAGGAATTTCCCTGATCGTAACGGCGGCGCTATTGGCTCCTGGCTGTCAGATGATGGCTCCATGAGGATAAGCCGCGCAGGTTACTCATACCCTGTAACCTGGAATGACCCAGATTATTTCTTGAATTATTATCCATGATGATAACAGCAGACAATAAAAAGCCGGGAACCAGAGTTCCCGGCTTGTTTTTTTATTGCTTCAAATTGAGCACCCTTAACTACTGTAAAGAGCAGCAGGGTTTGCGATGCGACTTCCGCACAAGCGAAGCGCGGAGGACCTGAGCGAGCAAAGCGTGCTGCTCACCTTTAATCGTTCTCGAATTCGACTACCAGCTGGGATACCGTCTGCTTAGCATCACCGTAGATCATGATGGCGTTATCCATCGTGAAGAGCGGGTTCTCGATGCCTGAGAAGCCTGTACCCTGACCACGCTTGAGGATGAATACCGTGCGTGCCTCGTAAGCGTTTACGATAGGCATGCCGTAGATCGGTGAGGACTCGTCGTTGATAGCCGCAGGGTTAACGACATCGTTCGCACCGATGACGATGGCGATGTCCGTGTTGGGCATCTGAGGGTTCATCTCGTCTGCAGTCTTGAGCTGCTCGTAAGGAACGTTAGCCTCAGCGAGGAGAACGTTCATGTGACCGGGCATACGTCCTGCAACGGGGTGGATCGCGAAATTGACTTCACATCCGTTCTCTTCGAGGACGTCGCAGAGCTCCTTAACAGCGTGCTGAGCCTGGGCAACTGCCATGCCGTAACCCGGGATGAATACGACGCTCTTTGCAGCTTCGAGGATAAGGAAAGCATCCTCGATGGACATTGACTTGGGTTCCTTGTGCTCTCCCGTAGCAGAAGAAGCCTTCTTCTTGACTGTCTTGAAGAGGAGAGAAGCAAAGCTCTTGTTCATGGCCTTGCACATGATGAGCGTGAGGATTACGCCTGAAGCACCAACGAGACATCCGGATACGATGAGCACCGTATTGCCGATAGGGAAACCTGCGAATGCTGCAGCGAGACCGGAGAGTGCGTTCAGGAATGAGATGATTACCGGCATATCGCCGCCGCCGATGGTGATGACCAGCGTGACGCCGAGTACCAGTGAAGCGATCGTCGTGATGATGATGCCTGCTACGCCTAAGCCGCCTTCAGGATCACACATGTAGAAGATGATGCCGAGGACAGCGAGGACGAGGATTCCCGCATTGATGAAGTTCTTGCCGGGAAGTACGATGTTCTTCTTGAAGATCTTAAGGCCTGCGAGCTTACCCCAAGCGATGAGCGAACCCGTGAAAGCTACTGCACCGATGAGGATCGTAAGACCGAGTGTCAGTGATGTGAAAGCATCAGTTCCGACTGCGTCAGAACCGCCGCAGATAGCACAATACTGAGAGATTGCAACGAGCATCGAGGACAGGCCGCCGAAGCCGTTGAAGAGAGCTACGAGCTGGGGCATACCGGTCATCTCGACCTTCTTTGCCCAGATGAAACCTATGACCGAACCTGCTGCGATAGCAAGGACGATGATCACATAAGCCAAAATGCCTCCGTCGAAAACATCCTGTGAGATGAGGACGGAGAGGACTGCGATGCCCATACCGATGGAGGACATCAGGTTACCCTTACGGGCAGAATCTGCCTTTCCGAGCTTCTTTATACCCATGATAAAGAAGACGCTCGCGATCATGTAAAGGAAGATGCAGAAAAAATCCATGAATTCCATTATTTCTTCTTATCCTCCTTCTTCTTGAACATTGCGAGCATTCTGTCGGTAACGAAGTAACCGCCGATAACGTTGATGGTCGCAAAAAGGATAGCGATGCCGCCTAAGATCATGCCGAGGACATGATTATCAACATTGATAGCACATGCTGCGATAGCACCTACGATGGTGATACCGGAGATGGCGTTCGTTCCGCTCATGAGCGGAGTATGAAGCTGGGAGGGAACCTTGGAGATAAGTTCGACTCCGAGGAAAGCTGCGATGATGAAAACGAATATCAGCAGCATAATTGTCTGTCCGTCCATTATTATGCCTCCTTGAATCTTTCGTGAATGATCTCGCCGCCCTTTGTAAGGAGGCAGCCCTTCATTATCTCGTCTTCGAGGTTGACCTCGAATTCCTTGGTCTCTTTGTTGTAGAAGTGTGTGAGGAACGCGGAGATATTGCCGGAGAGCATCTTGGAAGCATCCCACGGTACCTGGCGCTGAAGCTCGTCGCCGGGGAGTATGATGACGCCGTTATCCGTGATGACCTCGTGGTCAGGGGAAGAACCTTCTACGTTGCCGCCTGTGGATACTGCCATGTCTACGATGACTGCACCGGGCTGCATGCGGTCTAAGACGTCCTTCTTGATGAGGACAGGAGCCTTGCGTCCGAAAACTTTCGCCGTTGTGATAACGATGTTAGCCTTCTCGCAGACCTTAGCCTGAGCTTCCTGCTGTTTTGCGATCTGCTCGGGCGTGAGTTCCTTCGCATATCCCTGGGAGGTCTGTCCCATGTCGCCCAGATCGATCTTAACGAAGTTGGCACCGAGGGACTTGACCTGCTCTTCTACGACCGGTCTCGTATCGAAAGCGTCGACTCTCGCACCGAGTCTCTTTGCCGTAGCGATAGCCTGAAGACCTGCAACGCCGACGCCGATGATGAAGCATCTTGCGGGGTTGATGTTACCTGCAGGGGTAACCATCATGGGCAGGATCTTGGGAAGTCTCGTTGCAGCATTGAGGACTGCGACGTATCCTGCGAGTGAAGTCTGTGAGGACTGAACGTCCATCTTCTGGGCCAGAGTGGTTCTCGGGATCATCTCGAGAGATACGGCCTGGATCTTATTATCTGCGAACTCCTTGAGGAGCGCTTTCTCGTTGAAAGGATCGAGGAAGCTGACGTGAAGCGTATCGGGCTTCATTCCTTTTGATGACTCGGGCTTTAAGATCCTTACGATGATGTCGGCATCCGCATATCCGTCTTCTTCTTTGGAGACGATCTTAGCACCGACGGCTTCATAGGAAGAGTCTTCAAAACCGCTCTTCTGTCCTGCCCCGGATACGACCGTGAATTCAAAACCCATACCTGAGAGCTTCTTGATGTCATCAGGGATCAGGGCCACACGTGTCTCGGCCGGCAGGCTTTCCTTGCAAACCAGAACTTTCTTCATTGGGCACCCCTTTGTGTTGGATTGCCGATACTTACTGTTATCGACTAAAAACTAATAAATTATAAAGTCCTATAAAAATAATTACAATAAACGATGTGAAAATTGGTCCAAATTTGATATTTAAACAGAAGACCCGGAGCACGCGCCCCGGGTCTTGAGGTTCAATTTGACTGCAGTTTACAGATCGATACCGTAGTCTTTCAGGATATCTTCCAGTTCTTCCCCGTATTCTTCAAGGATCTCATCGATATCCTCTTCGTCAAGGTCCGTAAGCTCGGTGAAGTTCTTTTCCGGTGCGGGAGCCTTGTCATTGCGGTCAAATATGATGGTGATCTCCATATCTTCGATCGTCTTGAGTATTTCGTCATCGTCGTAGCTGTAATCGTATCCGCTGTTGTAATCGATGTCCTCGAGAACGATCGTGCGCGTATCGCCGTTATCGAGCATTGTGAACTCGATGGAGAAGGAAGGATCGGAATCCTGCCAGTCATCCTTTACGCCCTGATATTCGATCGTGAACTCACCGGACTTCTTGTCCCAATTGAATTCGACCTCTGCTTCCGTATCATTCGTATAGGTATCATCCCAGTCGTAATAGGTCGAATCTTTACTGGTCTCGATGCTGAGCGTTGCGATAAAGGCATTCTTGTCATTCTGCTCGATCTCGAAAACGATCTCGCCGGAATCTTCTTCCTTGCGGGACTCATATTCTGTCTCAAATGAGTAGGTGATGGATTTCTCGCCGACACCGTCGAGCTTCTTTCCGACGGCGATAGTCATTTCAACACTCGAAGATTTGGCAGTATAGTAATCGTCTCCGTCATACTCGCTCTCTGCTTCAAGGTCAACCTGAACGAGCTTTGTGCCGGCTTTTGAGATGTAGAATCTTACGGTGATATCAAGTTCTGTATCATCAAGATCTTCTTCGATACTGTCTTTCATCTCATCGAGACCGTTATAGAATTCGTCTTCATAATCCTCGTTATACAATTCGCTGTTGCCGTTAGCGGCCAACAGTTCAACATATTCTTCGAGCTCTTCGTCGTCTTCGGCATATTCAATGACATTGAGGAGCACATTGGCCAGCTGCTCTTCGTCCATCTCAACGGTAACAACATTGCAGGAGATGCTCTCAGAGCCGATGCTGACTGTCTCAGAAGACTTGGACACATCGGTGTTTGCGATCAGTTCCTTAATGAAGAGTTCACGGTACTTATCTCCGAGCTTCTCGGCCTTCTGCTGGATCTGGGTATCTGCTTCGACATTGGATCCGAGGTTAAGGAGATAGTTACCGAAGACCGCATACTTGTAGTTGTTGCCGTAATAATCGTACGGATCGTATTCTTCAGGATCAAACGGAGAACCTTCGATATTGTCTTCGATGTTCTTCAGATCAAAACCGTATACTTCATCGTCTGCCTCGGGAAAGCAGAGAGTCAGAGCATTCTTGTCGTATGCGGCATTGAATGTCGCGAGAGACTCTTTGTCCTCGTCCTGAAGGCTCATTACCAATGCACCGTTACCTTTACCTGCATTCTCGTAGAACTTTGCACTGAGATAGAGATCATCAGATATGTCATCAGACACAGGAGCAAGATTTGCAGACAATTCGACGGAACCGCCGTTAGCCACATCGTCCATTAACTGGTACCACTCGAGGCTTTTATAGTCCTTTACCGTGTTGGCCGCAGCACGTAGGAGCAGCGACTCCGGCGTGTTCAGCACGATAGCGGCCGTTATTCCGCCTGCTAACGCAAGGACACCGGCTGCACAGCCGGCAATGATCAATACTTTCTTATTCATATACCTTACCTCCAATGCCCACTATAATAGCAAAAAGCCTCACAATTGTCGATTTTATTTGACAATTGACAGGCAAATGCCGACAGTTAGTCCTAAAAACATACTTACTATCCCCCGTATGATAGTACACAAATGCTACTATGTCAACAGAATTCTTTGTCTGCGCAGGCTGTATTTTTAGGCACACCGACATAGGTAACGGGTGTATTATTATCTCAATCTGCTGAATACATCATGAGAGGGAATAATTGATGTCAGAAGATGTGAGACAAGATGGGAAAAAGAAGAATAATCTGACTACTCTTGCGACGGGTCTGATGTTTATCACCTTCGTACTGTGCTGCTGCATGTACGGTTATATCGTCATACCTCAGCTGGCCGAGAAGAATGTCAGGGCGACCATGCTTCCTGACGTGGCGACCAGACCGGTCGAAGAGACTCAAGCCGAAGCCGAAGCTTCGGAAGAGATCGTCAAGGGCGTCAAGAATCTCAGCGTTGACGTTATCAACCCCGGGATGCAGGACGGCAGCAAGGGCGGCAGTTCGAATGCCATGCCTCTTTATACGGGCGAGACGGTATGCTTCACCGAGCTGGATATCGAGAATTGTTTCTATGTATTTACTCAGGACACAGAGTCTTACAAATACCCCAGTGAATTTGCGGAAGAGACCGGCGAACTGAATGCAGGACGCATCATACAGGTTATAGGATTATCAGAGACCGGATGGGCTGCGGTATATGACGGCAGCGTCAAGTATGTTGTATCCAAGAACCTCGTCCCGACAATCAGACCTGAGGATTGGGATGATGCGGATTCCTTCATGCCGGAAGACATAGTCTCGACAACAGCCGGAGAAGACGGTGCGCTTCTCGGAACTAAGTTCTTTGCGCCGGTTCCCGGCGGCAAATACTATCTCATAGAAGAGACCACGCAGCTGCGCAATCTTCCTTCTGCAGAGACGTCCGGTTCTGTTGCCGCTGACGGCGGAACGATGGTCAATGTCATAGCATTCAGCGATGACGGATGGGCGCAGCTTGAATTCGCAAGCAACACCTACTACCTTAAGGCAGATCTTCTGTCTGAGGTCATGACTGAAGAACAGAGTGGAACAGGTGATGAGGCTTCTGCTGACGGCGGTTCGGGAAGCGGCGGTTCTTCGTCTTCGTCCTCATCGTCATCATCTTCTTCGTCGGATTCTTCGACGACTCCAGCTCCTCAGGCTCCGAGCGCCGACGTAGCGAACAACACTGCTCCCGGCACTGAAGCAGGAAGCCTGCTCAAGATGGTGAACGATCTTCGCGCCGATAACGGTCTTGCTCCCCTGTCATGGAGTGATGACCTCGCGAGCTGCGCTAACGTAAGAGCGGCAGAGCTCCCTTATGCCACTGACGATCAGAACATGGCCCACATCAGGCCCGACGGATCTGATTGGTGGACAGTCAATCCTTCGATAATGTACGGTGAGAATATCGCGTGCGGACAGCAGTCTGCATCGGAAGTCTTCCAGGCATGGGTCAATTCCCCTTCACACAAGGCGAACATGCTCAATCCCGACTATAAGACGATGGGCGCAGCATACTGCGTCTCGGGAGACGGAGCATACGGAACATACTGGGCTCAGGAATTCGGTGTCTGATTCAGGCCTCGATAAGGCCTTTCCAATGTCTCTCGACTAATGCGTAGATCATCTCTGCGGCAGCATTGACCTCGACGGGTTCTCCCTCGTCATCAACGAAAGCCAGGAGCGTTGCTATGGTTATCATGTCGCTCTCTATCGAACGCAGGAAGTCACCCGGGGTGGTCGGCAGATTGCCGAACCTGCTGTAGGAGAAATCCACGGCGGCAAGAGGAAGCACGAAACTCTCACACTGGTCGGCAAGGACCTGAGGAAGGATCGACACCAGCGACAGCTGGCCCTTCGTCTCGGCCTCCGTAAAGACTTCCCAGGTAAGATCGACCTCTCCGTCGGAATCTGCTCTGATATAGTCAAAAAGATCTCCGTGAACGGCGATGTTCTTTATGAACTGAAGTTCTATATCATCGAAGATCATGTCGGAACAGGCAACGCTTACGAGAACGCCCTGGAGCAGGATATCGAACTGTGCGAGAGTCGATTCCGGATCGTAATCGGAACCGGATATGCTGCGGAAAACGCTGTCGATACGCGTTATGGTATCTTCGGCGTGGTTATAAGCCTCGACGGCCTTTGCAAATATCTCCTGCTTGTCGTACATAGCAATATTTAAGCCCATTTCACATTTAAAGTAAAGGTGGCGGCAGTATGCTATAATCGTTGGGTAAAAATCAAGACTGTATGTCAGGGGGATAACCTACACATGGGACTTTTCGGAAGGAAAGATAACGATAAGGATGATAACCTTCTTCAGAACAGCGAGATCGCTGAAGAGATGAAGGTCATCCTTGAAGCAAGGGAAGAAGTACAGCAGGAAAAAGAAGAGAAGATAAGGGAGAGGGAAGAGGCCGCTGCCCGTGAGAAGGCTGAGGCTGAAGCCGTCGAGGCTAAGGCTGCTTTCGGTGCAGAGCAGGTGCTCGCTCTTGATAAGAAGGGTGACAATTTCTTCCTCGTAATAGATGAAGTTCCCCAGGTCGAGCCCGATAATGCGGGTGCGATCGTTTTCGGAGGCATGCTCAGAGGCAAGCTGAAGAAGGGCGACGAGGTATACGTCCTGCACGGTCACGGAGACGTCCATAAGCTCGAGGTCCTGCAGATAAGGAACGATCAGCATACTATCCTGGACGAGGCCGAGAATGAGAGAGTCGAGATCGAGGTGTCCAAGGGAGACCTGCCGCTTCCCGGAACTCCGGACGAAGAGGCTGCAAGACCGATCGGACGTTATGCCGTTCTTACGCGCAAGGCGCCCAAGACTCTTAAGCACGGCGATCAGGAGGCATACCTCGAGAATCCCAGGTTCCTGGCGATGATGGCAGAGTATGTAAGATTCCACGGCGATCAGGAGTATTTCGGCTCGATGATGGCAGTTGCGATCGATTCGAGCTTCCTCGTACCTGCGAACATCTCCGTTGATCCAAAGGATCCGAACAAGAAGAGGATCGGATTCCCCGGCATGAAGGATAAGAACGATCCCGATAAGATCCTTCTTCCCGTATATACCGATGCCAATGCCCTCTCCAAGGGTAACTTCAAGTCACTTAACAATGACAAGCAGGCGGCTCTCAATCTTTCTTTCGCGAAGGTCGCTGCCATTGCCAAGGATGACAGACATGCAGGCTTTGTGGTCAATCCCCACGGTCCCGTTGTGTTTACTTTCCCCAAGACCCTCGTAGAGAGCCTCTGCCTCACGGGCCAGTTCTCCGAGAAGTACGGCGAAGATGCCGCTGACAAGTCGGGATTCGAATCACTCGGATCTGCTCCTGCCGTCACAACTCCCATGCCTAAGGGTCCCAAGAAGATGATCGTCTCGAAGCCTCAGGAGACAGGCGAGTTCAAATTACTCGCACAGGCTGTCAGGAATTACGGCGATACTCATCCCGAGATCGCTAAGATCGCGATCCTCATGAGCACTAATTCGGAAGATCCGAAGGACAAGGCTTATGTCTGCATCGTTGACTGCCCCGAAGAGAATGCCGAGAAGATCTGCCGCGATATGGGCAGGGTATGCAAGCCGTACATGAAGACGGTAAGGGCAATGCGCTTCCAGCTCTTCTCAAAGGGTAAGTTCCCGGACAGCTTTACAAGCAGCAATCCCTGGACATATAACAAGCTCTCTTTATAAGGGGTTATCAGGAATCTTCGGATTCGTCCTTAGGCTTGTTGAAGAATACTCTGTCTGCCGTAAACATGCAGACGAGTCTTCCATGGTCATAGAATGAGAATGACGTAAGGTCGGAGTACTCGATCGGATCGGATACGGTCAGAGAATCGAACTCGCACTTGCCGCCCTTCTTGTCGATAAGGAAGTCGAGGAACTGCGTGTTCTCTCCGGCATCGACCGTAAGATCGAACTTGCTTACAAGTCCCGTAAAATCTACCCACGGCTGCGTCGACAGCGACAGCTGGACTTTGCCGCCGAATACCTGCGGCATGCGGGTAAGGGTTACCTTGAACCTGTTTCCGGACCTCTTTACGCTCATGGAATACGAGGTCTTGAAGCTGTTCACGAATTCTTCTATCGGCTCGGTAGTGTTATTGTTGCCGAGGCGCTGCGTGCGCGAACCGTAATTGAAAGTGGGGAAGCCCATTACTTCCTGCTTCGTGCGGGCGAGTTTCTCTCTTATCGTGGCGGCCACGCTGTCATCGCCGATCTCCTTGTCGTATCTGATCCTCTTGTCTATCGCATAAGCCGCTTCAAGAAGGATCTTATACTTATGAACGCACTGGACCGGCATGAGAGACAGAACGCGTTCCATCCTCAGGGCGCAGTCTGCAAAATCGCAGCCGTAATCGCCTTCCTCAAAATAGTATCTCGTCTCATTGTAGAGTTTGATGTACGTCTGATATGCAAGGGGCGGGTTGGGCGCGACGTAGTATCCGTTAAGGAACATATCGGCGAGCTTATACCTTGCCTCGGTAATGTTGTAGGCGGAAGCCACCGTGAAGTAGAAGAAAGCCTTCTCATAGTCCGGCTTGCCGTCCGCTAATCTGCCGTAATAGTAGATATAACCGAGCGTGTCTGCCGCATACCCGAAGCTGAAGTCCTTCCACAGGATCTCCAGGAGCTTTGCAGACTCGGCATAGTCACACGGATACACGGAGTTGCCGCCGTACAGGCAGTACGCCTTGATCTTGACGGCATCGAAAACCTTCTCTTCCGCCAGCTCATCCGTGAACTTCCTGAACATGCGTCTGGTATGCTCAGGTGCATCCTCGAGCATGAGATCGTTGTTCCAGTGGTTGATGAATGCGATCTTCTGCGGATTGGTATACCGTCTCCTGTCGACGGGAAGGTCGCGGTCCTCGTTGAAATTGTCGATCATCTCTATCATGGATTCGATATCGAGTACGCGGGCGAGCGAAGCGGCATTCGTCGGGAAGGACGGTGTGTGTACCGATCTTCCTATGACGTTGAATATCGTCGCGATGAGGTCTTCTTCCGTGACCGGAAGATCGGGCACGTCTAACGTGCCCACGAGATCCGCGTCGGGACCCATCACTTCATCGAGGCACAGGCTGTCGTAGAAATACAGCAGCGTCGGATACCACCAGTTAAGAAGGAATTCATATACATCTGTATCCTCGTCCCTGAAGTTCTCCAATGCCGACTTCAGATCATCGAGAGACATCGGATAATCATTCTCGAAGTCGAAGACGTCTGGTTCGAGTTCGGGAATGTCATCAAGATCGATGTTCAGGATATCCGCAAGTCCGATGTTATATCTGGCGAAGTCAGCAAGCTTGTCCTGCGTGACGAAGATGTAGGAGTCGTGTTTTCTCATACCTTAATTATATAACGAAAATCAGTCGAAGTAAGTTTCCCAGGTCTCTGACTTGTATGCCCTGAGGCATATCTCGAGTTCTCTTTTGTTGCACTTGTGGGTGTTGATCTCGGGAAGATCGTCAAGTGAGAAGTAACCGCATTCAGAGGTCTCGATGTTGGGGACGAATTCTCCGCCCAGATTCCTGCAGAGAATGTAGCACTTGCAGATGGAGAAGAGCGAATTCGGATTGTTGTTCTTCCTGTGGTCGAAAACAGCTGCCAAACGGAAAGGCTCGACCGTAAGCCCCGTCTCTTCGAGGGCCTCTTTCTTGGTGTTGTCGAAGAGGGACATGTTGTGCTCGCACCAGCCTCCCGGAGGATTCCACTTGCCGTCAAAATCCCTGACCAGGAGCACCCGGTCCTCGTCGTTGAAGATCACCACTCTGGTCTCGACCTTCGGAGTCTGATAACCGCTCTTACCTTCGAGGATGTCTGCGGCCTGTTCCGGGGTTATATCCGAGCCGATGGTAAGGAGCTCTCTGGACAGCTCCAATATGTTCTCATAGTGTTCTTTGTCAAAATCGTTCTTGGCATAGAACTTGCCGGCAGTAGCTATTGCCCCGAGCCTGTATGCGATATCAGATACCCTTTTGTCTTCCATGTCTTTATTCCTTGCGTTTTTTCGAAGTATTATGCCACACGCTGTACAAGGATGTCAGCAAAATTTTATCGACATATGTCGAAAATTACTATTGTTTATTGTTCCCAAACAGTTTAAAGTATGTGCGGAAATAAAGACAGACTCAAGGAGTATACATATGCTTGAACTGCAGCATATAGGATTCCGCGCCGATGACGGCAAGGAGATCTTAAAAGACATCAACGTCAGGATCGACGACAAGTTCGTCGCAGTAACAGGACCTAACGGCAGCGGCAAATCCACGCTGCTCAAGGTCATCATGGGCATCATCAAGCCGACATCCGGCAAGGTCATCTTCGACGGAGAGGACATAACCGACCTGCCCATCAACGAGCGTGCAGACAGGGGAATGAGCTTTGCATTCCAGCAGCCCGTAAGGTTCAAGGGACTCCGCGTAAGAGACGTCATCTCGATCGCAAAGGGCGACGAGGTTAACATGGGCAAGTACCTGAGAGCAGTCGGTCTCTGCCCGAAGGATTATCTCGACCGTGAGATCAACGATACGCTCTCCGGCGGTGAGATGAAGAGGATCGAGATCGCTACGGCGGCTGCAAGAGGCGGCAAGCTGAGCCTTTTCGATGAGCCCGAGGCAGGCATCGATCTGTGGAGCTTCCAGAACCTCATCGAAGTGTTCGAGAAACTGGGAGACGTAACGCAGGGCAACATCATTATCATCAGCCACCAGGAGAGGATCTTAGAGATCTCCGATAAGATCATCTACCTGAAGGACGGCCGTGTGGACAGATACGATGACAGCGGAGTCATCATGGATGAGCTCGGCATGAACGAGAGAAGGAACCGCAGAGGCTGCGTTGTTGCCGGAGCAGAGGGGGTGACCTGCAATGGATGATCTTGAGAAGAAGATACTTAAGGAAGTTGCAGAACTGGATTCATTACCGGTAGGAGCTTTCAATATTAGGAACAACGGTAAGAGCGAAAGCCGCAACTCAACAGCTAACATCGATATCGAGTCCAGAGAAGACGGACAGGGCATCAACATCCATATCAAGGACGGAACAAAGAACGAGTCCTGCCATATCCCCGTCATCATCAGCAAGTCGGGTCACAAGGAGACCGTGTTCAACGAGTTCTTCATCGGCGAAGACTGCGATGTTGTTATCGTGGCAGGCTGCGGCATCAGCAACTGCGGCGGACAGGACAGCAGACATGACGGCGTGCACTCTTTCCATGTCGGTAAGAACTCGCACGTGAAGTATATCGAGAAGCACTACGGCGAAGGTACCGGAGAAGGCAAGCGTCTGATGAACCCGACTACCGAGGTCGATCTTGCGGAAGGTGCCGTTGTCGAGATGGAGACGTCCCAGATAGGCGGTATCAACGATACTCTGAGGATCACTAAGGCCAAGGTCGGAGCGGGTGCAGCTCTCCGCATACACGACAAGATCCTGACCAATGCTGATCAGACTGCCAAGGCAGAACTTATCGTAACTCTCGACGGTGATGACTCAAGCTGCGACATTATCAGCAGAGGCGTTGCAAAGGGCGAGTCCGTACAGGATGTCGTTATCGATATCTCGGGCAATGCCAAGTGCCACGGCCACGCAGAGTGCGATTCCATCATCATGGACAAGGGCGTCATCGTAGCTACGCCTAAGCTCAAGGCGGCATGCGTCGATGCTTCGCTCATCCACGAGGCAGCGATCGGCAAGATCGCAGGCGAGCAGATAACGAAGCTCATGACATTAGGCCTCACCGAATCTCAGGCAGAGGCAAAGATCATCGACGGATTC
>JAFZPJ010000024.1 GCA_017550385.1 Clostridiales bacterium | reverse complement strand
GCGGTTCTTATTGCGCTCATCCTTCTGGGATTCGAACCTCAGAGAAGATACCTTCCTGGCAACATCCCGGGCACCGCGCTCGCCGAGCTTCGTTCCCTCATTAAACGCTTCAACAGAAGTATTGTCGTCTGAAGACTCAGAAACCTTCCGATGGATTGTCGAACTGCCGTAACTTGCAGCAGTATTGATTGCCTCGTCATCAAAGTGAAGTCTCTTGTATTGCTGTTTCTTAATAGCCTTCTTACGAGCTTTCTTAAGATCGACCTCTTTCTTCTGCGGCTTTGGCTTCATGTGAAGCTCGCCTCTCCGAAGACTCTCGGATTTGAGATTCACTTCCTTCTGATTAAGCTTCGGGCTTTCCTTGGCGGTAAGCTTATTCGGCGCTTTCGGGGAAGAAGTATCGGGGAAGAAAGAATCCCGAGAAGGAATTGCTTCGACCTCTCGGGACTCTCTTGTCAACTCTCGCTCCGGTATCACTTTCTGCTCGGGAACAACACTTTGACCGCTGTCTATGTTTTCACGATAGAGCTTGGCATATCTGCGTTGTAATGACTTTTTCATCCGGCATCACCTTACTTGATCTCTTCGATAGTGGAGTTCTCCCACTTGGTGAAGACCTCATCAGCAAGTGACTTGGCACGATGAACCGTATCATCGTAATGCTGCTTATTGATGGGAGCCTGATACTTGGCGGCAATATAATACTTCGCCAGTATATCGATCATATCTGTAAGCTCGATCATGTCCTGCTGCATCGCGTAAAGGTCATCCAGCTTCATGATGACGCAAGGATCACCATCTTCCTCTTCGGGCTTATCATCACAATCGAACGGAATATCATCCTTTTCCACAAAAGGACTGTTTCCGGAAACAAGATAGCTTCCAAGTGTCGTGAGCATCTTGCCCATTTCCTCAAGATCACTCTCAATGACCTTCTCGGCCTCATCTCTTACGTGAAGGTAAGCTCTGTGGTGCTTCTTAAGCTCACTTTCTTCCTTGTAGTATTCGATAAGATTCGCGTGCATCATGAAGAGCTTGCTCATTGTCTGCTGGAGATTCCCAAGCTCTGCCTCGGGGATCTCAACCATGTTTACCTTTGCTGTTGTCTCGTTGTTTGTAATCTTTCTCATGTGTTTAATTACCTCCTTCATTAGTCTGTTCATTGGGTTTGGTGGTCATAATGCGATAGAGCTTCGTATCCTTCGGGAACTTATCCTTGAAAGGGATGATCGTTCTTCCGTAGAACAACAAGCCTTCGCCTTCGTTACTGTTCGTTACGAACGATAACTGATGGGGACTGATGTTAAGCTGCTTAGCCAAGATCTGTCGGTCTCCGCCTGCCTGATTGAGCATGTAGATGTAGTCGGAGTTCTCGAAGATGTTCTCGATCTCACGGCTTGCCAGAAGATCCTTGACGTTCTGAGTAATGCCGGTAGGAATGCCGCCCCACTTTCTGAAACGCTTCCAGATCTCGACTGAATATGCTGCCGTCTGTTCATCCTTCAGGAGAAGGTGGAACTCGTCGATGTAGTACCTCGTGGACTTATGCTCCGCGCGGTTGATCGTAACTCTGTTCCATACCTGATCCTGTACGACCAGCATTCCGATCTTCTTGAGCTGCTTACCGAGCTCCTTGATGTCAAAACAGACCATGCGGTTATTGATATCCACATTGGTTCTGTGATTAAAGACATTCAGGGAACCTGTTACATAGATCTCAAGCGCCGTCGCAATACGCTTTGCTTCCGGCTCATCCTGTGCCAGGATGCAGTTATAAAGATCTTCCATGATCGGCATATTCTCAGGGATTGGATTCTGAAGATAGTTCATATACGTCAGCCTTACGCATCTGTCGATAATGGTCTTCTCAACAGGTTCAAGACCCGTCTTGCTTCCCACGATCAATTCGCAGAGAGATAAGATGAAGTCCGCTTTGAAGCTTACCGGGCTCTCATCCTCGGAATAGTTCAGGTTGATATCCATCGGGTTAACGTACTGATGGCTTGCCGGCGAGATCTTGATGACCTGTCCGTGAAGCATATTTACGAGTGGGGAATACTCGCCCTCCGGGTCACATATGATGATGTCATCCTTTGTGATGAGGAAGGCATTGGCCATCTCACGTTTTGCCGAGAAAGATTTACCGGAGCCCGGCGTACCGAGTATCAGACCGTTCGGATTCTTGAGAAGTTTCCTGTCGGCCATGATCATGTTGTTACTGATCGCATTGATACCGCAGTACAAAGCTTCGTCAGCCTGAAAGAGCTCTTCGGTAGTAAACGGGACGAACACTGCCGTCGCAGAAGTAGTAAGACCTCTCTGGATATCGATCTCATTAACGCCGATAGGCAGAGAACTCATGAGTCCCTGCTCCTGGCGAAAGTCCAGACGCTTAAGCGCACAGTTATATTTCTGAGCGATCGCGGCAGTCTGGAAAAGGATGTTATCAAGCTTCTTCCTTGTAGTTGCAGTATTCATGATGAGGATCGTTACAAGGAACATTCTCTCGTTACGGCTCTGAAGATCTTCCAAGAGCTTCTTGGCTTCACCACCGTAAGTCATGAGGTCGGAAGGCAATACATCCATGTCATAACCGGCACGGACAGCCTTTTTCTGTTCCTCGATCTTCATCTTGTCGAGATCTGTGATCTTCGACTTGATCTGCTTAATGGCCTTGGCCTGATCGATGGACTGAACATGCAGATTAACGATTATGGAGTTATCCATATCGAGGAAATCCGCAAGCATCTTGTCCGAAAGCTCAGGGGCGAGGATATGAAGGAACGATACGGCTCCTATCGTCTTACCCATCCTGAAATACTTTGACTCTCTGAAATCAAAGCTTGTCGGTGCGATAAAGTCCTTAGTTGAAAGGCCTGTCTCGGCGATAAGGTCGTAAGAGAATACGAACGGCTCCTGTGTTTCCTCATTAAAGGTCGCATACAGGAGTTTCAATCTCTCGAATCCCGTCATGGATCTTGCCGCAACACCCATAGCCTTCAGGTTATTAATGATGTCCGTCTCGATCCTCTCAAGCTTAGGCTTGGCATCCTTAATATTTGCCGCCTCGATACCGAAAGTGATGTACTTCTTTCTCTGAAGACCGTTATTACCCTTGGCAAGCTGAGTCTTCAAGACTCCTGCATACTCTTCGCGGATATCGTCGAATTCATCACCCTGATTCGGGATATCGATCGTTTTCTCCATCTCCTTAACATTCGCATACTGGCTCATGCAAGAGATCTGCAACGTGATATTCGGATCGAAGTAGTTGTAGAAGTCACACCAGAATCCGAAGGCAGCCGTCTTATCCTCGTTCTGGGCAAGCTGGTAATTGATATCACCAAATGTGATGCACTTATTGAAGTGCTTCTTATCCACCTGGCAGATACCGTCCTTATAGATCTCCTGATAAGGAATAGACTGCTGTGCCGTCCTCGGAACCTTGGACTGCTTACGTTCCTTAGCCTTCTGCTTAAGGATCTGCTTCTTTTCCTCAGCCGTAAGGATCGAACCGTTCTCAGTTTCTCTTCTTGCGGCGGGCTTTGCCTGATGTCTTTTGGGAGACATCTTTACTTTCTTGGGCATAAAGTTTAAGTACCTCCTTCTCATAGATTTTTTTCTGAATAGCGCCATACATGTTTTGTGTCTGATAAGGTCTCACGCCCGGACGCTGAAACTTCTGTCTGTATACGGACATCAGGATCTTCTCGAGCGGTCGGCCGTCTTTCTCGTACACGCCGAACATGAATGCCGGCAGTACGATGATGATCATGAGCATCGCCGCGAACGTCGTTCCGAGCGGTCCTTTTGTCAGAAAATAAGCGGGAATCCCTAAGACTCCCGCCGTTCCGAAACATATAAGCTGCCTCTTGGTCAAGTTGAACATGACCTTGGTTTTGACCCTCGTCAGGTCTTTAGGGACTTGGACATATGCCATGTTTTACGCCCCCTTTTATTTATCTTTTTCATGTGTACCTCCGTTAATGTGCATTGAATACCGACTTACTGATCGAACCGGTCTTAAAGAGTGCGAAACACAATACGACCGTATATGCTGCTATCGAGAAGAGCGCACCGTGAACATCGGATGCAATCGTCATGGAATGAACGAGCACACAGTAGATGCCCACGATGACCATGATGAAAAAGCCTTGGAATCCGAGTGCCAGAAGACCTCTGGCGTAGTTGTTTCCGATTTGTCCCCACTCTCTGTTTGTGAAAGTAGCAAACGGAATCGGAGCAACGGACGTGTAGAGGTAGATCTCGATCATTCTGCCGTACATAACGACAGTGATAAGGATCGATATTATCTTCATACACAGGGAAACGATCATGGTCTCAAGTGCAAGCTGCATCAGCTCACCGACATCCATTGTCATCATCTCAAGTTGCATTTGTTGGACTACTTGATCCGTATTGATCGCCGTGTCCGTACCAATGACCGCCGCGGCTCCACTTACGACGTGCTGTCCCACATCGAAGATCGCCATCGTGATATTGAAAGTGTTTGTCACGAGATATACGGCGATAAAGGATTTGAATACCCATTTGAAGAACATCCAGGTATCAACGTCGTGGAGATTGTTCCGTTCAGTGAGCATACTTATAAGCTCGTATGTCAGAACAAATGCGATGATAAGTCCCGCAATCGGGATGATAACGTTATTCGACAGGTCTCTGACCATATTGAAAACGCCAGAGTTCCATCCTTGCGGAGTCTGTCCGACCTCGGTTGCGATCGTCCCGGTCTTTTCATTTACGTCGGTAAACATGCTGGTAAGATTTCCTGAGATAAAGTCCGTAAGTATGTCCCGGAACCAATCCTCCAAATCTTCTAATAAATCATCCAGCAATTTTCTTTACCTCCTTTGCGGTAATAGGAAAGCCTGCTTCTCTTCTCGAAAAGCAGGCCGTCCCGCGTAGCCTTTGTGTTCACTCATCAACCGAAGAGTCCGGCAAGGAGCGGAACGAGTGTAGTACCGATAAGAGCCACACCGCCGCCTGCCATGAGCTGCTTCATGCCCTGGGACTTTGCACCCGGGTTATCGTTACCATAACCTTCGAGAAGATTGATAACTCCCCAGATACCAAGACCTGCTCCGAGAGCTGTTACGAGTGTCTGCAAAACTGTTACTGCGCTGTTAAAAAATGCCATAAAATAAAACCTCCTGAAATTAATTTGTTTTGGCTGAAAACAAAAAAGGCGGCCGTCTCTTTCCCATGATCGGGATTGAAACGACCGCCTATTGCTTTCTTGTTTGGTTGTTAGTCCTCGACTGTTACCTCGTGGACTTCTACGATGTCGTCCTTCTTCAGGACCAGTTTGCGGCTAACGTATTTCTCAATATCGAAAGCCAGTTTAGGGTTGCTGTCCGACAGTTCCGTGTAGCGCTTATGCTTAGTGATATCGAATTTATCACTGAAGAAGGGGCGCACGCCTCGAAGCTGCATGATGCACTTGCCGCCATCCATTACTGCCAACTCATCCTTGGTCATGAGGTCTTTACCTGTCTTCTGATAGTTAATTCCGTAACTCCTGTTTGTACCTCTTGTATCGGATGTATTGAACAGATCGATGGTTTCTTTGCCGAGCATCTCGGACATTTCCTTAAGTGTCGTCGATTCCTTTCCGCCTAAGAAGATCGTCGTATCACAGTTGCCCACGATTGTATCTGCCGAATCCTTATAAATGGCCTTTAATTGTGATTGGGACTGTAATATGATTGACGCCGATATCTCTCTGGATCGGATCGTCGCGATAAGCTTATCGAACTTCGGGATCTGACCGATGTTCGCAAACTCATCGAGAAGACACCTGACGTGAACCGGAAGCTTACCGCCGAAGTGATCGTCCGCACGGTCACACAGCAGATTGAACAACTGCGTGTACATAATGCTGACGATGAAGTTGAAGGTATCATCCGTATCACTGATGATGACGAACATCGCCGTCTTACGGTCTCCCATAAGATCGAGCTCCAATTCGTCATAAGTCATAAGGTCGCGAAGCTCTTTGATATCGAACGGAGCAAGTCTGGCACCGCACGAAATAAGGATCGACTTCGCTGTCTTTCCTGCGGCGAGCTTGTATTTCTTATACTGCCTTACCGCAAAGTGTTCCGGATCTCTCTGTCCGAGCTCTTCGAACATGAGATCCACCGCGTTCTTGAAGTTCTCGTCGTCCTCACGCGCCTCTGAAGCATTGATCATCTCAAGCAGGGTCGAGAAGTTCTTCTCTTCATCGTTGGCTTCATACCAGATATAACCGATAAGAGCCTGATAGTAGAGCTTTTCTGCCTTGACCCAGAAGTCTTCGCCGGACTTATCGCCCTCACCCTTAGTATTCGCGATGATCGTGTTTACGAGCTTAAGGATATCCTTCTCGCTCCTGATATACACAAAGGGGTTATAGTGCATCGACTTCTTGAAATTGATGGTATTCAGCACTTTTATCTTGTACTTATGCTTCCTCAACATGTGTCCGCACTCGACTAAGATCGTGCCTTTCGGATCTGTGACGCAGTAAGAACTATGGAGCTGCATCAGGTTCGGCTTTACAAAGAACCTCGTCTTACCGGAACCCGATCCGCCGATAACAAGAATGTTCTTGTTCCTTGCGTACTTCGGATTTTTCGGCCGGCTGTTCATAGTAAGAGATTCTGTCTGAGTCAGAATGATGTTCTGATCAGGTTTGTCATCCATATACGGCTTGATGTCCTCGGGAGTACCCCAACGGGCTGAACCGTATTCCACACCTTGACGGAACTTCTTAGCGTTCTTGTGCTTTATATACAAGGCTCCTTTCAAAGCTAATGCTGTACCGACTCCAATCAGAAGGTCGGTAGGGTGGATACTCGGAAGGAAGTTTTCGAATGCTTTCCCGAAGTACATGACCGTATAAATGATCCTGTTTCCGATAGTATCAACCGGTGCTGTT